>NZ_RZNH01000015.1 GCF_013141825.1 Marinifilum caeruleilacunae | reverse complement strand
ATCTGTTTGGATCTATAATAACAAGAGACCTCATTTGAGTTTGAATTATAAAACACCTAATTTTATACATCAAAAATCCAGTGAGGCTAGCCTCACTGGATCATATAATTAATTTATAAATGTGTCAACCTATTTTAGGACGACTCAATCATATTACAATACTTATTCTTCTTTTCTTTCGTGGTGCAGCTTGTTAAAAATAATTGCAAGGTTCGAATACAAAGTGGTATTCTGTACAATAATATCATCTGGCACCTTAATTCTTGCAGGCGTAAAATTCCAAATTGCCTTAATTCCCCATGCAACCATTAAGTCGGCTACTGTTTGTGCATTTTCGGCTGGAACAGTAATAATTCCCATAATTACATTTAACTCCTGTGCCAAATCTCTAAACTGGTCGATGTGAAAAACTTCTACATCGTTTATTTTTCGTCCAATAGTTGCCGGATTCACATCGAAAGCCGCTTCGATATTTAGTCCAAAATGATTCAATCCACTATCGTGCAGCAGTGCTGAACCCAAAGAACCTGCACCTACAAGAAATGCATTGTCCATTACCGAAAATCCAAGAAATTCAGATAGAACATCAACAATTGCTTTTACCTCGTAGCCTACCCTGGTTTTACCTACAATTGTGGTGTAGGATAAATCCTTCGTAACCTGCGTAGGATCTATATTCATGTAATTTGCAATTTGTGTAGATGATACAAACTGCTGTCCTTTTCGCAACAAGCCTTCAGCAAAAGCCAAATAAGAAGGCATACGTCTGATAGTAGGTTCTGGAACCCCCTGAATTTTTTTAGAATATTGAACCATAGTAATTTTCTTATACCAAAATCAAGACAAAAATAAAGAAGTTTTCATTAAAGAAAAATTTCTTTAATGATTTTTTTACGAATTACTTATAAATGATTTTTTGGCGCTGGGGATGAGTTGTTCGTTTTTCAACGCTAAACAACTGAAAAAGTGGGCGATATAAGATTCGAACTTATGACCCCTTGGGTGTAAACCAAGTGCTCTGAACCAACTGAGCTAATCGCCCCTATGAGTGTGCAAATATAAACAGAAAAATTTACGATGCAATATTTTTTTTGTTTTTGTTTACACAACCTCTGCTACAACAAATGTACTGCCTCCAACAAAAATTAAATCTTCTTTTTCCGATTCTTGTTTTGCTGCGCATAAGGCTTCCTCTACACTTGGGTAGGTTTTCCCTTGTAAATCATAGGCATTGGCAAGCTCTTTTAATTTCATTTCATCCAATGCTCTAGGAATACTTGCACGGGTAAAATAGTAAACTGCTTCCTTTGGCATTAAAGAAAGAACCTCATCGGTATTTTTATCATCAACCAGGCCAAAAACAACATGTAGTTTTCTGTAATCAGTCATGCCGATTTGCTCAATTATTTCTCTAATGCCTGCTGCATTATGCCCTGTATCACAAATTACCTTTGGTTCCTCCTGCAAAATCTGCCAGCGTCCCAAAAGCCCCGTTTCCTTTACGATTTCTGATAAACCAGAACGCAAATTCTCATCACTAATATCTATTCCCTTCTTCCTAAGCTGATCAATCGCACAAATTGCAGTTCTGATATTTTTCTGTTGGTATTTTCCCAGCAGATCACATTCAATCTTGAATTTGCCCTCATCCTTTACGGATACAAAATCCAGTTCCTGTCTTCCTGCTTTAATCACAGCATTTTTTAACTGGTAACAATCCTCGGAAAATTCTATATCCGATCCTCTTTCCTGGGCAATCGATTTAAAAACATCTTCGATAAGCTCTTGTCTCTCTCCTACTACAACGGGAATACCTGGTTTTATAATACCACCCTTTTCTTTGGCAATGGTGGCAATATCGTTCCCCAATAAGTTGGTATGATCTTTACTGATATTGGTAATTACCGAAACCAGTGGAGTAATAATATTGGTAGAATCCAACCTTCCCCCTAAACCAACTTCAATCACGGCAATATCAACCTCTTCTTTTGCAAAGTATTCAAAAGCCAATGCTACAGTCATTTCAAAAAATGACGGTTTCAACTCTTCAAATTTTTCTTTGTGATTTGCAATAAAATCGATTACAGCCGATTCGGAAATTACCTCCCCGTTAATTTTAATTCTCTCGCGAAAATCGCGCAAATGAGGCGAGGTGTACAATCCAACTTTTAAACCAGATTTTTGCAATACCGAAGCAATAGAGTGCGATACAGAGCCTTTACCATTGGTTCCTGCAACATGAACCGACTTAAATTTTTTATGCGGATGATTAAAATAAGAATCCATGGCCAAAGTATTGTCCAAATCGGCCTTGTAAGCAGCTTTCCCTGTGCGTTGGTACATGGGTAGCTGAGTAAACATATAATCGAGTGTTTCCTGATAAGTCATGCTAAAAATCTTTACTGATTTTAAATCCAATGCAAAGAAGGATAAAAAATCTTAAAAAAATATTTCATAGCGTTATTTTCCTTTATTTTTTGCTAAATTAAAAGTATCAAAAGCTATCAGGTTTGAAATCCTAAAAGAAAGAAATCCTTACATATTGATTATTAATCAGAAAGCAGAAGTCTAACCAGTTCGAATTGAAATAGTTTTTGAAAGCAATAAAAATTCGACATTCAAAAGGTCGAAATTAACCTCTTAGAACTTCCCAATATGGCAAAACTCAAAAAGATTTTCGTTTTGGACACAAACGTAATCCTTCACGATTTTAATTCTATTTACAATTTTGAAGAGAATGATGTTGTGATTCCAATAACCGTACTTGAAGAATTAGATAAATTTAAAAAAGGTAACGATCAGATTAATTTTCATGCACGAGAATTTACCCGGGAATTGGATAGAATTTCGGGAGATAACCTATTTAAAGATGGAGCCAATCTTGGTAAAGGCTTAGGAACTCTTTTTATTGAAACAGGAAAGGAGTTTTCTCCAACAATGAAGGCATCCTTCCACGAAAATATTCCCGACCATAGAATACTGGCAATTACCGAACATATTTTTAAGCAATACAAGCGTAAAAAAGTAATTCTTGTTACCAAGGATATTAACCTGAGAATGAAGGCCAAATCGCTTGGAATACTTGCTGAAGATTATAAAAATGACCAGGTTCAGGATCTGGATGATGTAATGAGTCTGGGCATTACGACTCTTGAAAATTTTGATGACGCAAAAATCTCATCTTTGTACAAAAGTCATGAAGGCATTCCGGAAGAAGAATTTGGAGTGGACCTGTTAAAATCGGGACATGAATATTTCATTTTGAAAGGCAGCAACTCCAGTGCACTGGCACACTACGATCCGGTGGAACGATTAATTACAAGGGTTGAAAAACCAAATGCTTATGGCATTTATCCAAGAAACGCCGAGCAAACTTTCTCGATGAATGCATTGTTGGATCCAAAAATATCATTAGTTGCCTTAACCGGGAAGGCTGGAACAGGAAAAACTCTTCTGGCACTAGCCTCTGCCCTCGCGCAGAATGATATGTACGATCAAATCTTTTTGGCACGCCCAATTGTTGCTTTGGCCAATAAGGATTTGGGTTATTTGCCTGGTGATGCCAAAGAAAAAATTGGCCCTTACATGCAGCCATTGTTCGACAATCTGAGTGTAATCAAACACAAGTTTAATATCCACAGTAAAGAATTTCTGAAGATTGATGAACTTCTGAAAGAAGAGAAGTTACAAATTACGCCTTTGGCATACATTCGTGGTAGGAGTTTATCGAATACCTACTTTATTGTAGACGAGGCTCAGAACCTTACGCCGCACGAAATAAAAACTGTAATTACCAGGGCTGGCGAAGGAACAAAAATGATTTTTACAGGAGATATCGAACAGATCGATTCACCCTATCTGGATAAAAAATCAAACGGATTGGCATACTTGTCGGATCGCATGAAAGGTCAGGACATTTTTGCTCATGTTAACTTGTTAAAAGGAGAAAGAAGTCATCTTGCCGAACTAGCCAGTAATTTGCTATAAAGTAACAAGTTGCATTACTCCTAAATTTCCTTTAAATTGATTAGTGAAAAGCATATATTAATCAATGCTTGACACCAAAATTTATAATCAAAACCACCGCGTATGAAAATAATGAAGTTTGCTGCCATAGACATCGGATCGAATGCCATCCGATTATTGTTTATGAACGTATTTGAGGAGGGCGGAAATACGCATTTCAAAAAATCATCTTTAATCAGGGTTCCTATTCGATTGGGTACTGATACTTTCATCGATAAATTCATTTCTCCAGCTAAAGGCGAAAAGTTAATTAAATCAATGAAAGCCTTCAGGCATTTGATGGAAGTTCATGAAATTGTAAATTACAGGGCATGCGCCACTTCCGCCATGCGTGAAGCCGCTAATGGCCCCGAAATTATCAGGCGTATCGAAGAAGAATCTGATATAAAAATCGATATTATTGACGGCAAAGAAGAGGCAAGTATCATTTTTGACAATAAAATCGCAGATACTTTAGAGCCCCATAAAGATTACCTCTATGTTGATGTTGGTGGTGGTAGTACCGAAATCACTTTGTTTTCCAAGGGAGTCTGTACTTTCTCTGCATCCTTTAATGTTGGAACCATTAAAATCTTGAAAGATTGTGTGCCTAAGGGTGAATTCATAAGAATTAAAGAGTGCTTGCTTGACATCTGTCCAAATTGCGAAAATATTGAGATTATCGGATCGGGAGGAAACATCAACCGATTGGTAAAGCTTGCCACTCCTCGAAAAGAAAAATATTTAAGCTACAAGGAGTTAAAGAATATTTATTACGATTTAAAGCAGTACACTCACGAAGAATTGATGATTCATTACAACATGAATCCCGACAGGGCCGATGTAATTATTCCAGCTGCCACAATCTTCCTAAGTGTGATGGAATGGGCAAAAGCGGAAAGAATTCATGTTCCGAAAATTGGTGTATCAGATGGTATTGTGCATCAATTGTATAAAGAATATAAGTCGAACAGGCTTCTAATTAGTTAGGAATTGCCCGAAAACCTAATTCTTTTTATAAATTTGCAAACTATTTTATTTGTAATAATTAGAACTGATTCAATTGAAATTGATTCAGTTCTTTTTTTATCATGATCATTGATTCAGCAGAGGGAAAGAATATGTTGCAAGGTAAGACAGTTGCATTTTACACTTTAGGGTGCAAGTTGAATTTTTCGGAAACTTCAACCATCGGAAGGTCTTTTAAAGAAATGGGTTTCGAAACGGTGAAAATGACCGAAAAAGCTGATATATACGTAATCAATACCTGTTCGGTAACCGATCAGGCCGATAAAAAATGCCGACAAGCCATTAAAAAGGTAATAAAAACCAATCCGAATGCCTTTGTTGCAGTAATTGGTTGCTACGCGCAATTAAAGCCAAAGGAAATTCTTGAAATTCCAGGAGTCAATTTGGTTCTGGGTGCCAACGAAAAGTTCAATATCCATAAATACATCGATCATTTGGAAAAAAATGGAACTGGAGATCTTCAGCCATGCGAGGTAGAATCGGTTAAAGATTTTCATTCTTCCTACTCGATGGGTGACAGAACCCGATGTTTCCTGAAAATTCAGGATGGTTGTAATTATTTCTGCACCTATTGTACCATTCCTTATGCAAGAGGTCGAAGTAGAAACAATAGCATTGCAGATACTGTAAAACAAGCCGAAAAGGTTGCTGCTGAAGGAGCAAAAGAAATTATTCTTACAGGAGTGAACATTGGTGATTTCGGGAAAAGTACCAATGAAACTTTTCTTGACCTGATTAAAGAACTGGAGAAGGTAGATGGCATTGAACGTTTCAGAATTTCGTCGATAGAACCAAATTTACTGAGCAATGAAATTATCGATTTTGTTGCCCAATCGAAAAAGTTTGTGAATCATTTTCACATTCCGCTGCAAGCCGGCTCGAACAAGGTGCTGAAATTGATGAAGAGAAGATATGACAGGGAATTGTTCGCTCAGAGAATTGAGAAAATCAAGTCATTACTTCCTGATGCCTTTATTGGAGTTGATGTAATTGCGGGTAGTCGTGGTGAGAGCGAAGAAGATTTTAACGACGCTTACAAATTCATTAACGAATTGCCAATTAGCCAGCTTCATGTGTTCCCGTACTCGGAACGACAAGGAACAAAGGCTTTGGAGATTAAAGAAAGTGTTCCTGTTGAAGAGAGAAAACGAAGAGCCAAAATGTTCCAGATCTTGTCTGAAAAGAAACTAAGAGCCTTTTACCAGGAACACCTGAATGAAAAGCTTGAAGTTTTATTTGAAGGGTTTAACGACAATGGTAAAATGTATGGATTTACGGAAAATTACATCAAAGTTGAAATTCCATACAATCAAAACCTGGGTAATCAGCTGGCAAAAGTACAGCTTAAGAATATCAACGATAAGGGAAATGTTAATGCCGAGTTAATAAATGCTGCTGAATTCAGTTTTAAGCCAATTATTTAACCATATTTAGATAAATGGTATTAGCTTTGATTTATAAATATCAATTTTAATTAAATACCAACTGCACTTGTCATGAACCAATTTGAAGAATTGTGTCTGAAAACCAAGGAAATTGCTAAAAAAGCCGGCGCATTTATCAAAGAACAACAAAGTAAAATTAAAGCCGATGTTATTGAAACAAAAGGCATGCACGACTTTGTGACCTACGTTGATAAAACTGCTGAAGAATTAATTGTTAGCGAATTAAAGAAAATTCTTCCCGAAGCTGGTTTTATTGCCGAAGAGGGAACTGAAACCTATCGTGCAGATCGTTTCAATTGGATTATTGATCCGCTTGACGGCACAACAAATTACATTCATGGATTCTCCCCTTTTGCTGTAAGCATTGCTTTGCAGGAGAATGATGAGATTGTTTTGGGAGTGGTATACGAAATTAGTTTAGCTGAGTGTTTTTATTCGTGGAAAGGTGCAGAAGGAGCTTACTTAAATGGCAATGCGATACATGTTTCCAAAGCAAACACTGTTGATGCTTCTTTAATTGCTACAGGATTTCCTTACTACGATTACGACTTGTTGAAGAATTTCATGGCAACATTGGAGTATTTCATCATTAACTCGCACGGTGTGCGCCGTCCTGGTTCTGCAGCTACCGATTTGGCCTATGTAGCCTGTGGCAGATTCGAAGCATTTTACGAGTACAGCCTTCAAGCCTGGGATGTTGCTGCCGGATCATTCCTGGTAAAACAAGCTGGAGGAGCTGTTTGCGATTTTAAAGGTGGTGAAGATTATATCTTTGGAAAAGAAATTATTGCATCAAACGGATTGGTTCAGGAAGAATTCAAATCGGTGGTTCAGAAATACATGCTTAAATAAATCTCTTTTTTTGACCTCATAAAACATGACGAAGTTTTTTTCCTATATCGCGTATGCTTTTCTAAAACTGATTAGCTATTTACCATTGGGAGTTCTCTATATTTTTTCAGACTTGATTTTCTTTATGGTATACCATTTGGTTGGTTATAGAAAACAGGTTGTTACAACAAATTTAAAAAATTCTTTCCCACACAAATCAGATGCGGAAATCATACAAATAAGAAAAGAGTTTTTCTCCCACTTCTGCGATAGTTTTATTGAAACGATTAAACTGTGGACCATTAGCGAGAAAGAAATAAAAAAAAGATGTAAATTTTTGCAAGCCGATTTTTTCGAACAATACAAGCAAGACGGGAAAAGTGTAATTGCAATTCTGGGACATTATGGCAACTGGGAATGGATGACTTCTTATCCTGCCTGGGCCGATGTGAATCTTTTACCCATTTACAAGCCTTTACACAATAAGGTATTTGATAAATTATATATCCAATTGCGAGAACGCTTTGGTGCCAAAACACTTCCGAAGGATGACACTTTGCGCACCATGTTGGGATATCGAAACAGAAAGGAATTTACAGTAACTGTTTTCCTGGGTGATCAAACACCAAACAAGAGGAACATTCATTACTGGACCAGTTTTTTAAACCAGGATACTCCTATATTGCAGGGAACAGAACGAATTGCTAAAAAATTAGACCAGGCAGTGGTTTTTATCAACATGCAAAAGGTAAAGCGTGGTTATTACGAGGTTGAATTCATCCCTTTATTTGACAATCCTAAAGAAACAGAAGAGTTTGAAATTACTGAGAAACATACCCGAATTTTAGAAGAGTACATCAGTAAAAATCCTGCTTATTGGCTTTGGTCGCATAAGCGTTGGAAACACAAGAAGCAATAAAGGGTGAACTGCTTAAAAATTAATGAATACAACTGACTTAGATATTTTTAAAGGAAATGAATAGAATTGGAATTGTAATCCTAAACTGGAATGGTAAAGAATTATTAGAAAAATTTTTGCCATCGGTGATCAAGCACTCCAAAAGAGAATGGGCTGAAGTAATTGTTGCCGACAATGCTTCAAGCGATGATTCTATTGCTTTTCTTGAGCAAGAATATCCTGGTATCAGAATTATTCAGCTTGATATTAACTACGGTTTTGCCGAAGGTTACAACAGGGCTTTGGCACAACTCGATCATGAATATTTTGTGCTCCTGAATTCGGATGTTGAGGTAAGCGAAAACTGGCTAGATTCCATCTACCAACAATTCGAGAACCATGCGGATATTGCTGCGGCTCAACCCAAAATTAAAGCATACAATCACAAATCGGGTTTCGAATATGCAGGTGCTGCGGGTGGTTTTATCGATTACCTTGGCTATCCTTTTTGCCGCGGCAGAATTCTTGATGAAATTGAAGAGGACCATGGGCAATACGATCAGAACATGGATGTGTTCTGGGCTAGTGGTGCTGCCTTATTCATTAGGTCGGAAATTTACAAAAACATTGGTGGTTTAGATGGTGATTTCTTTGCCCACATGGAGGAAATTGACTTGTGCTGGAGAATTAAAAACCAGGGACACAGAATTATTTGTGATCCACATTCAAAGGTTTATCATGTTGGTGGAGCAACCCTTCCCAACCACAGTTCACGAAAACTGTTCCTGAATTTCCGCAATAATTTGTTGATGTTGTTTAAAAACTTACCAGGCAATGTGTTCATTTCAACCTTCCTTTTCAGAATGATTCTGGATGGAGTGGCCGCATTCAAATTTCTGCTTGGTGGCGAATTTGCCAATTTTGCAGCCGTATTTAAGGCGCACATATCATTCTATTCAATGATAGGTAAATTTCGTAAAAAGAGAAAAGAATTGCTTCCGCTTGTAAGCAAAAGTCAGCACTCAGAAATCTATCAAAAGAGCATGATCTTCGATTACTATTTCAGAAAGAAAAAGAAATTTTCTGAACTGAAATTCTAAGCCTGGGCTGTAAATTTTAAACCAATAATTGCCACCAGGAGTAAAAGCATAAAGAAAATTCTGGAGAAATGCACTGGTTCTCCAAATAGAATAATTCCCAGCACTGCAGTAGAAAAAGCTCCAATACCTGTCCATACGGCATAAGCTGTACCTACCGGTAAATTCTTAATGGCCAATGCCAGGAAGTACAAACTTATGGCCATTGCCACAATGGTAATTACACTGGGCCACAATTTTGTGAATCCTTGTGCATATTTAAGTCCAATAGCCCATACAGCCTCAAACAGTCCCGCAATAATTAAATAAATCCAAGCTATTCCCATAATTACAATTTTTCAACCAACTTCTCCAACTGTATTCCTCTCGATCCCTTTATCAGGATATAATGATTAGAAACAGCTTCCTTTTCTAATAATATCGATACTTCTTCTGCCTTAAGGAAAGTTTTAAACTGATCTACCTTATTCACTTTGCTAAAAATATCTCCTACCAAATACACATGATCTAAGGATCGCTCCTGCAATAATTCGATCAATTGCTGATGCTCACTTTCGGAGTCTTCACCCAATTCCAGCATATCGCCTAAAATCACCAACTTGTTTTTCATTGGCAAATCGGCAAAATTATTTACTGCAACTCCCATGCTTGTTGGGTTTGCATTATATGCATCTAAGAATAAAACATTCTTTTCAGTCTTTTTTAATTGTGAGCGATTATTGTTTGGCTCGTAGTTCTCCAATGCCTCTTTAATATCCGATTCTTTGATATCAAAATACCTACCAACTGTTACTGCAGCCAGTGCATTCTCAAAATTGTAGCCACCAATCAATTTGGTTTTGATGTACAACTTGCCAATTTTCGGTGATCTTAGTTCCAGAACCAAATAAGGTGCAGCTTGCAGGAATTTAGCCTTGCTGTCCGCCTCTTCGGTGTTGCCATAGCTATAAATTTCCTGATTGTTGAGCATGCCCATTAAATGCTCGTTTTCGCAGTTCACAAACACCTTTCCTTTTCCTTGCAGATAATCATACAGTTCCTTCTTGGTTTTTTTAACCCCTTCGAAGGAACCAAAACCTTCAAGGTGTGCTTTCCCAACATTGGTAATGATTCCAAAATCGGGCTCGGCAATTTCACACAGAAATTTAATTTCACCAGGATGATTCGCTCCCATTTCAACAACACCAAAATTGGTTTCCTCGCTCATCGAAAGAAGCGTTAATGGAACACCAATGTGGTTATTCAAATTCCCTTGTGTCGCGAAGGTTTTGTACTTCCTGGATAAAACAGCATTCACCAGTTCTTTGGTAGTTGTTTTACCATTGGTTCCGGTAATGGCCAAAATCGGAATCGCCAGGTTTCTGCGATGTTCCCTTGCCAAATCCTGTAAGGCTGTTAGTACATCGTCAACAAGAAGGTATGAATCATTCAGTGCAAACTCTTTTTCATCAACAATCGCATATTTACATCCGTTTTCGAGTGCCGATTTGGCAAAACGATTGCCATTAAAATTTGCTCCTTTCAGGGCAAAGAAAATAGAATTCGGAACTACTTTTCTGGTGTCTGTAACAACAGTAGGAAACTGCTTAAATAAGCTGTATAGTTTAGAATTTTGCATAGAAATATCCTCTTGTTAATTCAATGAACGAAATTAATAAAATCAAATAAAAAACCTCATCCCGATAAGGATGAGGTTTTGTTTTATTTCGAAAAAACTACTTTTCTATTTTTGAGTTGGTCTTCCAACGCGTGTCATCGCACAACGGAAACCAATATCATCTCGTGCTTCTTTCTGATCAAGGAATCGGCGTGCACTTGGAGCCATCCAGTAAGCTCTGTCTTTCCAGGAGCCACCTTTGTAAACTCTCGAGTTATCGGTAACCATAGAACTGAAATCGCTACCATCCTGTCCTCTACCTTGAACATACATGCGGCTTGAACCTTGCGTTTGGTGCTCAGGGTTGTTCCATTCGTAATCAGAAACAATACTTGAAGACACGTCACCATCACGATAGTTACGGTTATCGGCAGTCTTGTAATTTTCACGTCCTACCAATTCCTCATCTTTTTGTAATCTGTAACGAATACGTCCTAAACTATCTTTTTCAGCGATATTTCCTTCTTCGTCGCGTACTTTTGTTTTAAATACGTTACCACGATATGGATTAAATTCTGCAATATCTTCCGGCGACATTGGGCGGTACACATCAGCTACCCATTCGCTTACATTACCTGCCATACAATACAAACCAAAGTCGTTTGGCCAGAACGAGTTTACAGGAACGGTAACATCACCGGCATCGTTCAATGCACCAGCAGTACCCATATAGTCACCTCGTCCACGAGCAAAGTTAGCCATCATCTGACCGCGAACTTTTTTGTTTTCGTTTCTCACCCAGTGACCATTCCATGGGAAAATTCTTTTATCTGTAATTCTCTCTTCTTCAGAGTTACCAATTAATGCACTGGCAGCATATTCCCACTCTGCTTCAGATGGAAGGCGGTATTTAGGAAGTAAAATACCATCAGTCCAACGAACTTGTCTTTCTTCGTTATCTGGATCTAAATCTGGTAAATTCTTGTTTACAGAACCTTCATACTGTCCGGCTAAATATGCTTCAGTATTAAAGTTATTTTCGTCTCTCTGTGCAGGATCCGGGTTTAAAATGCCCTTATCAATCAGAATTTGTTCATTAACACGATCGGTACGCCACTCGCAGTAGTCAATAGCTTGCTCCCACGATACACCAACAACAGGATATTCTGCATAAGCTGGGTGACGAAGGTAGTTGTTTACATATGGTTCATTGTAAGCCAACTCGTCGCGCCATACCAAAGTATCAGGCAATGCCTTTTTATATACTTCCGGGTAAGAAACGTATACTCTTTTTGTCCAATGTAAGTATTCAAGATAATCAACATTACGAACTTCCGTTTCGTCGATATAGAATGAAGGAACTGTTACTCTTCTGGGTACATTATTCCAATCGTACATCACATCTTGTTGGGTTCTTCCCATTGTGAATGTACCACCTTGTACAAATTTAAGTCCTGGGCCAGTAGCCTGCTCATAACCGCTATGATATTCAAAGCCTCCATTATCAGGATCGTTATATGCCCAACCCGTAGTTTTTGACTTTTCACCTTTACCTACCAGGTTCTTAACCTTCGAACACGATGGGAAGATCATTAAACCGGCAGCAAAAACAGCAATAACTATGCTATAATTTAGTTTCATAATAGATTGAATGTAGTTTATCTTCAAAAATACTTAACTCAACAAATATAACTAAAAGTGCTATAAATTTATTGTATCTGATTTTAGTTTTTCATTTAATTATTTAACATTTTTCTCTGTAAATTTTAATTCCTCTTCATCTGTCTGATTCTCTGAAACTAAAGCTTACTAACTGATTAGCTCTAAAAATATGTATCCTGATTTTTTAATAAAATATTTTTAATTACAAGCAAAGTTTTCGAGTTTCAGATATCATAAGCAGATTCATCGTCATTGTGTAAACTTTTGTTTATTTTGCATTAATTCTGTTTTCAAGAACAAAAATTTTAATACAGACAATGCGCTATCTACTTTTACTTCTCACTTTATTGATCGGAAAAATAGGTTTTTCTCAAACATCCGATACTTTCAACCTGGATTGGTATGAAACCTCGATTACATCCCCAGATGGTGAAATTATAAAAACAATAAGTTTTAATGGCGCATCTCTCGACCTGAATAACAACTGGTTACCCGAATTTTACAACTTACAAAGAACTGGTTCGAACGGAGAAATATTCTCTGTTGAGTTATTGGATACGCAATTTAAACAGTTAAGTTCCATTGAACAGCAAATTTTACGAAATAAATCTTTATCATCAGTAATCGAAGCTAAAGTTGAAAGTGTTACCATTCGAAAAACGCAATATCAAAAAGTACAATTTGTTCCCATTCGAAAAAATCCGGCCAACGGAAGTCTTGAAAAATTAATCAGTTTCACACTGCGCTTTAAAAAGATTGGACAAGGGAGTTCTGTGAAATCTGCAAAAAACTATGCCAGCAATTCTGTATTAAGTACAGGAAATTGGGTAAAAGTGGCGGTAGATACAACGGCTATTCACAAAATTACCTACTCTGATTTAATTGATATGGGAATTACGAATCCTGCCAATGTTCGCGTATATGGTTATGGTGGAATGCTTCCGAAAATGAATTCAGATAATTCAATTGACGATTTGCCTGTTGTTCCTGTTTATTTTCATTTGGGCGAGGATGGCATTTTTAACAGTGGTGATTACCTGCTTTTTTACGCCAACGGACCGAGAAGCTGGACCTTTAATCCATCTACTTCGGAGTTTATCCACGAAAATCATTTGTATTCGAAACAGTCGTTTTATTTTTTAAGCTCTGATATGGGAAACCCCCAGTTGGTTCAAAATCAAAATTCGGAAGCTAGCTATACCAATACGGTAAACACCTTTAACGATTACAGGGTGATCGACATAGATGAAACCAACCTATTAGAATCGGGTAGATTATGGTTTGGCCAGGAGTATGATGTGGACACGGAATTCAATTATACTTTTAACTTTCCTAATGTAAATACTGCCAGCAATAGTATTGTTTCGCTAAGTTTTGCTGCCCGATCTTCGTCGGCAACAACTCTGCATGTAAATTCAGGTTCAACCAGCATCGGCGATCTGAATATTGCGGCTGTAAATACAGGAAGTTACACAGCTACTTATGCTTCGTTAAAACAGCAAAGTTTTACCAATTTCTCACCTTCTTCCGACGATTTACAAATTCAATTGGATTATCAGAAAAGTTCGGCCTCATCGGTTGGTTGGTTAGATTATTTGAGGGTTAACACTCGCCGAAACCTGGTATTCTCAGGTTCTCAAATGGCATTTCGAGATGCAGAATCGGTTGGTGCAGGCAATATCTCACGATTTCAGGTTCAGAACTGTAACAGCTCTACTTTGGTTTGGGATGTTAGCAATCAAAATAGTGTACAGCAAATACCGCTTAGCCTATCGGGTTCTACCGGAAGTTTTAATGTATCAACAAACAGCCTGAAAGAGTTTATTGTTTTCGATCCTGAAGCCAATTTCCCTACTCCAGTAGTTATTGGAAATGTATCAAATCAAAACCTGCATGCTTTGCCTCAAACCGATATGTTGATTGTTAGCAATGGTCAATTTTTATCTTATGCCGAGCAAATTGCCGATTTCCACAGAAACAAGGATGGCATGAGTGTAATTGTTGTTAATCAGGATGTAATTTTTAATGAATTCTCGTCGGGAACACCGGATGTATCGGCCATTCGAAACTTCGTAAAAATGTTTTATGATCGTGCATCGGGAGAAGCGGACATGATAAAATATTTGCTTCTTTTTGGCGATGGTTCATTCGATAATATCTCCGATAGGGAAAGTAATACCAATAAAATATTGACTTATCAATCTGAAAATTCTTTGAGCCCAACTCAATCTTTTGTAACCGACGATTTTTACGGTTTATTAGACAATGATGAAGGTGAAGCAAGTGGCCTGGTCGATATTGGAATTGGAAGATTGCCAGTGAACACTAGCGAAGAAGCTCAAATTGCAGTGAATAAAATCATCAACTATAATTCGGCAGAAAAAGGCGATTGGCAAAGTATGCTTTGTTTTATTGGCGACGATGAAGACAACAACACCCACATGCGAGATGCCAATAGGCTTGCCGTAAAAGTTGAAAGTGCTTATCCACAATACCAGGTTCAAAGAATTTTTCTTGATGATTTTGAACAGATTACAACTTCTGCAGGTCAGGAATATCCTGATGTCAATACTGAAATCAACGAAAGTGTAAACAAAGGAACCTTGTTGATGAATTACACGGGACATGGGAACGAAAATGGTTTGGCGCACGAACACATTTTGATGACCGATGATATTTACTCCTGGCAAAATCCTGTAAAGCTTCCATTGTTTATGACAGCAACCTGTGAGTTTAGCCGATTTGATAATTACAAAAAACTTTCGGCAGGCGAAATCATTTTCCTACGCGAAAACGGTGGTGGAATTGGCCTGTTTACCACTACTCGATTGGTTTTTTCTTCGCCCAACTTTACACTCAATCAAAACTTTTACGACTTTGCTTTTGAGAGAGGAACTGATGGGAATTATTACCGATTGGGTGATATTATGAGAATGACAAAAAATGCCACTTCATCGGGAATTAACAAACGAAATTTTACGCTTCTTGGCGATCCGGCACTACAACTTAATTACCCTGAGCATAATGCCATCAGCACTCATGTAAACGATGTTAGCATCTCTCAACCAATTGATACTTTAAAAGCTTTAAGCGAAGTAAAAGTTTCGGGGAAAATTGTAACCGGTTCTGGTTCGGATATCAGTAATTTTAACGGCACTATTTACCCAACTGTATACGATAAAGCTACGGCCAAAACGACTCGTGGGAACGATGGAAACCAGTTCGAGTATACAAGCCAGACAAGTATTCTGTACAAAGGAAAAGCAAGCATTAAGAATGGAAATTTTGAGTTTTCTTTCTTTGTTCCTAAAGATATTAACTATCAATATGGAAATGGTAAAATTTCTTACTACGCATCTGGCGCAAATACCGATGCTGCAGGTTACACCAATTCGATTATTGTAGGTGGTACAAATCCGAACGCGAGCGATGATAAAATTGGTCCTGAAATTGAACTGTATATGAACGACGAACAGTTTACACCTGGAGGCATGACCAATGAAAATCCGCTATTGCTAGCTATTGTGCAAGATTCAAGTGGAATTAATACGGTGGGCAATGCAATTGGTCACGACCTGGTTGCCATTTTAGACCAGAAAACCGATGCCCCCATCGAACTAAACGATTTCTATGAATCTGACCTTGATAACTATAAAAAAGGAAAAGTAAGCTACCAACTAAGTGAATTGGAAACAGGAGAGCATGAAATTCAATTGAAAGTGTGGGATAATGTGAACAATTCTTCGGTGGCCACGCTTGATTTTGTGGTTGCAGAAACGGCTGATTTGGTCATTAAACATGTGCTGAATTATCCGAATCCTTTTACCACCAATACTGGTTTCTATTTTGAACACAACCAGGCATCGAGCGAATTGGATGTGCTTATTCAAATTCTTACCGTATCCGGAAAACTGATAAAAACAATCGAAACCACAATTAATTCATCTGGAAACAGGGTTGGACCCATTCAATGGGACGGAAAAGACGATTTTGGAAATTCCATTGGTCGTGGAGTTTACTTCTATCGTGTAAAGGTTCGTGCCGATAATGGAAAAACCGTGAACAAATTTCAAAAATTGGTGATCCTGAAATAATAAAAATCAGCATTATTAGTTATTTGAAGTATATTTGTATTTTACTACACATTAATATTATGACTAAAAAACTGACTCAGATCACGAGCTTGCTATGTCTTTTAATTTTTACAGGCATTGGTAAGGTTTCTGCCCAGACTTCAACCTCTGGTGCAAATTACATTTCTACTGCCGTTTCTTTTTTAACAATTACTCCTAATTCGAGAGCTGGAGCTATGGGTGATGCCGGTGTTGCTACATCTCCTGATGTAAATTCAATGCATTGGAATCCTGCCAAATTCGCAATGATTGATGGCGAATATGGCGTATCTGCATCTTACACTCCATGGTTGCGCGAATTGGTTGATGATATGAGTATTTCGTACCTAACGGGATATTACCGATTAGACAAGAATCAAGTTATCGGAGCCTCTCTTCGCTATTTTTCGCTAGGTGAAATTGCATTTTTAGAAAGAGCAGAAGACATTCCTGTTGCTCAAAACCCAAACGAATGGGCTTTTGATATTGCCTACTCAAGAAAGTTAAGCGACGAATTTTCGGGTGGTATTGCATTTCGTTACATCAGATCGGATTTAACCCAATCGCAATTTGTTTCTGGTTTAGAAACACAAGCTGGTAACGCTTTTGCTGCCGATGTTTCGGTATACTATCAGCATGAATTCAGAAGAAATCGCAGAGACATGTTATGGTCTTGGGGTTTGAACATCTCGAACATCGGTTCTAAAATTAGTTACACCAATGATGATGAGAAAGAGTTTATTCCTACCAACCTGAAATTAGGAACTGCTTTAAAAATGGAATTAGACCGATACAATACACTTACCATTGCTGCCGACATGAACAAACTTTTGGTTCCAACTCCAAATAGCGGGAATTTAGAAGAAGGTGAAGATGGCGGTGTTATTGTTGGAAGCGAAACTTCTGACAAATCGGTTGTTTCAGGTATTTTTAGTTCGTTCTCCGATGCTCCGGGTGGAATGGGCGAAGAATTTAAAGAAATTGCATGGTCGCTTGGTTTAGAATACTGGTATCAGGAGCAATTTGCATTAAGAGGTGGATATTACTACGAACACGAAGACAAGGGAAATCGTAAATATTTTACTGCTGGTTTGGGAGTAAAACTAAATATGTTTGATCTTGATTTTTCATACTTGATTCCTACTACTCAGAACAATCCTCTTAAAAACACTTTAAGATTCAGTTTAACTGCTAATCTTGATAAAATAATTAAATAATGAAGATTAGAGTTGGATTTGGCTATGATGTTCATCAGTTGGCTGAAGGAGAAGAATTTTGGTTGGGAGGAATTAAGATTGAGCATCACAAAGGTTGTGTTGCTCATTCAGATGGAGATGTATTGATTCATGCCATATGCGATGCACTCTTAGGCGCTGCCAACATGAGGGATATCGGGTATCATTTTCCTGATACTTCAAACGATTTTAAAGGAATTGATAGTAAAATACTACTTCAAAAGACAGTTGAAATAATAGGTGAAAAAGGCTACTCCATTGGCAATATCGATTCGACCATTGCCTTGCAAAAACCTAAAATTAAGCCTTTAATTGCCGAAATGCAGGAAGTACTGGCAAAAGTAATGGGCATTGATATTGAAGATATCGCCATTAAGGCTACAACAACCGAAAAATTGGGATTTGTTGGAACAGAAGATGGAATATCGGCCTATGCCACGGTACTTATACAGAAGTAAATTTGTTGAATAAAAAATATGTAAGGGCTGTTTCATTCCATTGAGACAGCCCTTTATTTTATGGAATAACTCTACTAAATTATTTTCTATCGCTCACTACAAAGTCTTCCCTGCTTTCTTCTACCTGGCCAAATTTATTAATCCCTTTTATAATAATTGTGAACTCAGTTTCCTCATCTGAAGTGTAGAAGTTAATATTTAGCGGCTCTAACAAATCTTGCTTGTTAAAAGTATTAAAGTACAAGGTGTTTCGAAAATCTGGCAGTCGGGATTTCTTTTCATTTTGTGTTAAGTAAGAAGGACCTTTAAACCTGTAACTATTAACGTATCCCTTATGAATTTGTCGAAAAATCCTGGAGTCAAATTCTATATCCGCCATATTTCCTTCTTTAGTAGTAAAACTCAATAGGTAACCAAAATCGACATGCTGAAGAAAAAATTTGGAATTTACAACTTCCACTTTCTTTACTTTTAAGGGACTAAGTTTTATGATTTCATCGATATTTTTCAATAACACTCCATCCCAAAAAGTTAAAGTTCTACCTTTATATAAGTCATTTGAAAAATCACCCATCACCTTAAAATAGTACGATCCAGCCTTTTTTCTGACAACAGTAAGCGGAACAAGCTCGCGAACCAACTCTTCTACTGTTGGTAGTTCAATATACTTATCTACGATTGTAGTATGGTTTGGCTTACCATAAAAAGCATCGGTTTTACCAATAGAATCTGCAAAAGCAACATCCTTAATGTGCGAATTGTAAACAGCATTTATCTGCGTATTAATGACGGCCTCATTCATTCCTTTTGCCCTTAGGGAATCAAGGCCAAAAGGAAGAACAGAACTATCATTATACACCTGAGAGTATGTATTATCAAGCCAAACATTATAATTCATTAAGGTCGAATCGTCTTTAAGTGGTTGAATTACCATTTCCTCTGCGCCATATCGATCAACAATAAACCTGAAACGACCTGAAGAGTCGGTAGTAACCACTTTAAGCTCTGGAATTGGCGTAACAAAATTTAAAACAAACTCTTCATCAACTATCGGCTCTTTGCTTAGGGAATTGGTAATTCTACCTGTTATTATCTCACCTTCGAGTTCTGGCAAAAGAAAATCCTTTGAATAACCAATAAAATTGGGTGATTTCGCAGCTAGCAAATCATCATTGGTAATTAATTTCTTGTTCTGATCCTTAAGCAAACACTTTTTCACAACCGAAACAGAAAGCTCCTCAAAATTGTCGAAAGCATCAAGCTTTAAGTTAACCAACTCCCGAATTCCATAAGTTTTCTTACTTTTTTTCAAGGCAATGTAGTCGATAGACTTTTTAGCTTTCGGGTAAAAGGCACGACTGGCAATTATTTCCTTATTTTGATCTAGTAACAATGCAAATAGCTTGTTATTTTCCAAAGTCTTAACACTTACATTTACCAATCCGTTTTCAGGAATTTGATATCGTTTTACTAAAGCTCCATCCTTACTTACAATATCAACACATTTTAAGCTTTTGAAATTCCCGTATATTTTGAATTTGTAATAGTCGATTCCTTCATTCTCTAATTTTAAATAAGAATCTTTCACCTCAATATCAGGAAATTGTGTTGTTTTATGATCATACACAAACAAATACTTTTTATTCTTTTCAGGCCTAAAGTATATGATGCCACTTCCCTTCTCATTTGTAGAGAAAACTTTGATTTCTTTCCCATTTTCCTCAACAATCTTTCCTTTGATTTTTTTATTTACACCAAACTTATCGACCGATCGAATTAGAATTTTATTCTCTACCCCAGGATATAAGTAACCGCTCTCGGGATAGGTAAATATTGTATCCTTACTGTAATATTTAACTTTATTGTCGTTAAAATCCTGTGCAAACGGATTGATAATGCTTATACTTTTTGTTGCAAATAAGCTAACATCCTTATTTTTCATCCAACGTGTATAAGCTCTGATATTATAATTACCCGTGGAAATCGAATCGGGCAATATAATTCTCGATTGCATACTTGCTTTCTTCGTATTGCACTTACATTGAAAAACTGGGATATTTTTTTGATTCAGCAACTCAACATACACGATTTTACTTAAATCAGAATAAGCATGAGAATCTAGTTGATACACGCCTACATTAAACCACAAATCCTCACCAACAATGTAATTGTCCCTATCTGTAGTAATTAGCACTTTTTCCTGTGCAACAACAATGCCACTAAAGCAATTTATTAGCAATAGTAAAACTGTAATATATTGTAATATAGTTTTCCGCATCATTATTAATCCTCCCAAAACAAAGGTTTTTCACTTGATCCTGTAAGTCGACAGTCGGTACATTTTTTCTTTACAATCAACAGTCCATTTAGAGGAGATCCCATCTCACCCACAGGCTGATCATACAAGCCATAGCCATCGGTTAAAACATATTTCTCATACAACTCATACAAGCTTGGATGCCATTCATCTACCATAACAGTATCAGTCACACATCCATGATCATATAAAAGTCTCAAACCCAAATCTCTGGCTTCCGCACGGGTGATAAACAAACGTTTCGACGCAACTCCACCGGTTTGAAAATACCCAAGTACTTCTTCATTGTCGTCATCCATACACACAATATTTCCGGGTATCGAAAATGGCTGAATTCCAAACATATCACCTCCATCCTCATTCACTTTTTTCATTTTGCTCCAGAATTCATACTCCTCGGCCGAAATCGACATCTGTTTGATGGATATAGAATATTTGATCTGAAATCTATCACTATAATTCGTAGGGATGAAGCAGGCCGATTTTCCAACAATTTCACGTGAAGTATATTCATTCAAAGCCTGTATACTTATTTCGTATGGGGCAAAAGATTTAAAGCAAAATTTATTAATCTCGGGAATGTGATATAACTGCTTGTTCTCATCAAAAGCAATTTTGGTAGCATAAGGAACGTTAAATTTCCAGTTCTCATCGCACAACCACCTTAGATAATCATTATTTGCTGATGTTCCGTCAACATAGAAACGAAGCCCTTCAACTTCCTCGTTGTTTCCATTAATAATCGTATCGGCTTTATAATAAACATTATTTATTTCTGAAGGTTGTAAAATTTCGCACTCCTGAGATTCATAATGTTTTCCATCGGATGTGATAATGGATAGTATGTATTTCCCACCAATTCTAGTAATAAATTTTGATTGATCGGTTTTATAAACTCCAGGTTCCGTTTCTTTTAAGACTTCGTTTTCTCCATGATCTCCTTTTATAGAAACAAAAGCTCCAGTTTCCATAAGGTTTTCATCTTCGAGATTGGCTCTGGATCTTGATAGTTTTACAAAGTGAGATTTATCCTCGTTGGTAATTAAAGCATCAACTACCAGTACATTTTTACCATTGGTAACATTTACATGATATGGATCGACACACTTGGTTAAACCAAAGCATATAGAAAAGAGAATAAATAAAACAATAATTGTATTGTTACGGTTCATAATTTTATTAAATATATTACTTCTTAAAGTTCTAAAAATTAATTTAACATTTTAATATATTGAAGTATATTTTACCTAAGTTTATAAAGTATTTTTCACATCAAATCTGTATTCTTAATTGTGAATTAGACAATAATCAACCGCTGACCCAAGCTATGTCATTATGTATAAATTTTTAAAACTATTAATATTAGTAGTTCTACCATGTTCTATTTACTCACAAGAACATAAAACTGAATATACAATTCCAATCGATTCGGTAAGGTCGATATACAATCATGCAACCCACACCGAATACGATTTTTTAATTGGACGAGAGTATAAAACATACCATTTTCAAAAAAAACACAGCCCAATTTTTAATGGAAAATTTTGCAATGGTACATTGTATTGGAAAAACAGAACTTTTAAAGATCTGCTTATAAGCTACGATACATTTAAAGATGAAATTATCGTACGTTCATTATTTACGTCAGGTGTTACCGCAAGTGTGGTGCTATCGCAAAACAGGATTGATTCCTTTGCCATCAATACAGATCTAACAACACATCATTTTGAATATTTAAATCCTGAGGAATATACTGCAAGTGATGCATTAGGTGGTTATTACGAAATTATTTATCAAAATAAACTGCAACTGGTATACAAACATCGTTCGCGTAAATTGGTTGAAGAAGGATTAACAATTTATGTTCCTGAGATTCATAAATATTTAGCCATCGATAATAAATTGTATAAAATCAATTCTAAACAACAGCTATTCAAACTTTTCCCTGAAAAAAAGAAGATGATAAAACAGAAAGTTTCTTCCTTTCAGTGTAGTTATAAAAAACTTTCAACGTCACACCTGGTTGATATCATCAAATATCTTGAATCATTATAAAAAACAACATGCGTTATATTGCAATTATTATATGCTTGATAATTCAACTGCCAATAATTCAAGCACAAACGATTAAACTGCAAAAGGATTCGGTAAGTTTTAATGAAATCATTAATATCCTGGAAGCAGAAAGCGAATATCGATTTTTCTATCAAAGCAATTGGGTTGATCAGATTACTTTTTCACCTGATTTTGCAGATGCAAAACCTCTAACAATATTAAACTGGCTGAAAGTGGAAGCTCAGTTGAATTATAAAATAATCAAGCAGAAAAACGTAATTTTTTCAAAGGACAATGTTATAAAAACTAATTTTTACGATCAGTACTTGAGCCATATTTC
The DNA here is from genome assembly GCF_013141825.1 of Marinifilum caeruleilacunae. Classification (GTDB taxonomy): domain Bacteria; phylum Bacteroidota; class Bacteroidia; order Bacteroidales; family Marinifilaceae; genus Marinifilum; species Marinifilum caeruleilacunae. Next base: position 79,375 of record NZ_RZNH01000015.1, on the reverse strand, counting down.
AAAAGCAAATGAGAAAATAATAGATACTACTACTTATGTTAGAACATTGCATGCAGTTGAAAAAACAAAAACAATAAGTGATGAATACAAAATATTTACCATTGGTAATAAACAGCAAACAGCAAAAGATGGAATTGCAACATTGAGTGGTAAAATAAGCGATTTGGAAACAGGAGAATCAATTATTGGTGCTATTGTTTATCTCGAAGGCTTAGAAAAAGGAACTGTAACCAACCAATATGGACGATACTCAATTTCTTTACCAGTTGGCAGTCATAAAATAGAATTTCGATCGGTTGGTATGAAAACAACTTTCCGCCAAATTAATATTCATTCCAATGGAAGTTTACATGTAGAATTAAAAAGCAAGCCTACTTCATTAAAAGAAGTCACCGTAATTGCCAAATCCGAAAACCAGGTTAAAAATTTGCGAATGGGCATGGAGAAAATCACGCTCAAAACGCTTAAGCAATTGCCTTTGGGAATGGGCGAGGCCGACATTATAAAAAGTACCTTATTACTACCAGGTGTTCAAAGCGTTGGCGAAGCGGCTAGCGGATTTAACGTTAGAGGTGGAAATACCGATCAGAACCTAATACTATTAAATGATGCTCCAATTATTAACACATCCCACTTTTTTGGTTTCTTTTCGGGTTTTAACTCCGATATTATAAAGGACATTACTTTATATAAAAGTGGTATTCCGGCAAAATATGGCGGAAGAATATCTTCCGTTATGGATATAAAATTGAAAGATGGCAACCGAAAAAATTATAAATTAAGTGGTGGCATTAGCCCAGTTTCGGGTAGGGTGTCGTTCGAAGGTCCAATAAAAAAGGATAAAGCTTCTTTTATTTTAGCCGGTCGTACCACCTATTCCGATTGGGTTCTTAAATTATTAGACGACAAAAAGCTAAAAAACAGTAGTGCTAATTTTCACGACTTACAGGGTAATATATCCTGGGATTTGGATGAGAAAAACAGCATTTACCTATCTGGATATTACAGTCATGACAAGTTTGACTATTACGAAGAGGATAAGTTTGACTACAACACATTTGCTTCTACTTTAAAGTGGAAACACATTTATAATCCAAAGTTATTTTCAACCATTTCCTCAGCCATTAGTAAGTACAACTACACTAATGTTTCGGGACATGAACCAAGCAATTCTTACCAGGTAAAATATAAGTTGGACCAATACCTATTTAATGTAAATTTTTCATTTTTGTCGAGCCTGAATCACAAACTGGACTTCGGTCTTAACTCAACTTTTTATGATCTTTCGCCAGGAATTCAAAGTCCATATACTTCAGAATCACTAATTCGTGACAAAAAACTTGAAAAAGAGCAGGCTTTGGAAATGGCGTTATTCATTGGCGATGAATTTGATCTTACGCATTTTATGTCGGTATCGGCAGGAATCCGATATTCCTTCTTTGCCAATATTGGCCCTAATAGCAGAGCTGTTTATTTGGAAGATTCACCTAGAAATCAGCAAACATTTGTTCAGGACGAAAGAAGCAGATCAGGCTTAATTAATAAATATTCAGGTCCGGAAATTAGAATTTCAACGAATATAAAACTTAGTAATAACAGCTCGGTAAAACTGGGATACGATAAAATTCACCAGTACATTCAAATGATTTCGAATACGGCTACAATGACACCAACAGATATTTGGAAGCTAAGTGATGAATATATTAAGCCGCAGAAAGGACATCAATTTTCAATAGGTTATTATCAAAATTTCAAACAAAATAGTATTGAAGCTTCGATAGAGTCATATTATAAAAAGCTTGACAATATTCTGGATTACAAAGGTGGAGCTCAGTTATTAATGAATGAATACCTGGAAAGAGATGTAGTAAATGGCAAAGGTAAAGCATATGGTTTAGAGTTAATGCTGCAAAAGAAGAAAGGGAAACTTACCGGATGGATCAACTATACTTACTCGAAAATTTTGCACAAGGTAAATGGGGAGTTTGCCGAAGAAAAAATTAATAAAGGAGATTTCTTCCCAGCCAACTACGACAAGCCTCATAATTTTAACCTGGTTACCAATTATAAGGTGAGTCGAAGATTCAATTTCTCGATAAATTATTCATACAGCACAGGCAGACCATTTACGCCTCCAATTGCTTATTATAATTTTTCGGGAGCCGACAAGGTGCACTATTCCGACAGAAACACATTAAGAATGCCTGATTACAGCAGACTTGACATTGCTGCAACACTAAATGGGAATTTAATTGCAAAAAAACTAAATCATAGCTCCTTTACTTTTTCTGTATTTAATCTACTGGGTAGAAAAAATGCTTATAATATCTTCTTTCGAAATGATGGTACAGAAGTACAAGGCTACAAAATGTCCATTTTCGGAAAACCAATTTTTACAGTAACCTACAATTTCAAACTATTTGGCAATGCCAAAGATGATTTTTAAAATTGATTTTAGAGAGGCCTTTTGCATTTTGTGAAAGGCTTTTTAATGTTAATTTATGAGCCTGGTAAAATCAATTTGCAACATTAAAAGTGGTGCTTGTACTCACCGAATCTCCATTCTTATCAATGCCTTTGATTATTATTGTATACTCCGATTCATCATCAGAGGTATAAAATTCCCAATCAATTGTTCCGTCTGCATTTCCTTTGTCCCAAACATTAAAATAGAGCAGGTTTCTATAATCAGCCAGGCGTGAGTTTTTCAATTCCGGTTTTGAGTAATCAGGACTATTATATTTGTATTCATATTGATATCCCTGGTGTACTTGCCTAAAGATACTATTGTCAAAATCTAAATTAGCCATATCGGAATTCCTGCTGTAAAAACATAATAAAAATCCCAATCCTTCTCCTTTCAGAAAAAAATCAAGGTTAACTACTTCGATTCTATCCAAATACTGAGGGTTAATATCTAAAATTGCCTGAGTATTTTTTATGGGAACACCATCAAAAAACACCATTGTTTCACAGAATCTTGGATACAATGATAATTCCTCAAATACTACAAATTCGTATGAATCTTTATTCTTCCTTAGATTTACAAAAGGTACAATTTCCCGAATTACCTCCTCTACCGTCGGTAATTCAATAAACTTATCGATTTTAATTGTGTGATCAGCTTTGATATAAAAAGGAGGATTGGCATCTATCAGTATCTTATCGACAGTTTTTGACAAATGCTTGCCATAAATAGAATTCACCTGCATGTTGATTATCGCCTTATTGATATTCTTCATTTGAATTGTGTCTATTATAAGGTCTGTCAGTTTTGTATCGGGTAATTGGTAAGAAAAATCATCGTTCAGATTTACTTTATAGTTAGAAAAAGGGATCTCTGATTTAGGTCGTATCACCAACTCTTCTCTCCCGTATCTATTAACAACCGCTCTAAAAGCGCCCAAAGAATCGGTGGTAAGAACATTTAAACTCGGATTTTGGGATACAAAGCTTAATGTGAACTCCTCATTTTTTATTGGCAATCCTGAATCTAAATCTATAATTTCCCCGGAAATTAAATCACCATCAATCTCTGGTAGCAATATATTCTCACCTCGTCTTTGAATTAGAAAAGATGGTTTTTTTAGCATCAATAACTGCTCCTTATTTTCAGTATAATTTTGATCTGATATATCATTTATCAAGCAAGATTTAACAACAGACACACTTATATTTTTTATGGAATCCAATCCGCTCGTATGAACTTTAACCAATTCTCTTGTTTTATAGTTTTTATGATCGTGTGAAATTTTAAGCTGATGGGAATTGGAGTAGTTCTGAAATCCTCGAAATGCTTTTATTTCTTTCGATTCGTTTACCAGTAATGCATACAGCAGAGTGTTTGGAAGGTCTTTTTTTTCAATTCGAATCGACTTATTCGCCTGTATTTTATAATGCTTAATAAACTTGCCATCACCATTTAAAATATCTAAAAATAAACCCTCCTTATCCTTACCTAATACTCTAAGGGTATAACTTTCATCAGTTTCTACAAGTTTCAAAATCCAGGTTTCTGTAGTCACATCGGGCAATTGAATTCTAAGGCCGTCGATGCTTAACATGTATTTCTCATCAATTTTGGGTACAATGTTTAATACACCATAGCCCGAACTTTCAGTATTCAATACTTCAATTGGCTCTTCAGCTTTATTGAGTACGCTCCCTTTTATCGATTTTGGTTTCCCATATTGATCGCATGCATAAATAAGTAATTGATTACTTTCATTGGCAAGTAGCCTCTCATTTTCCATATAATAAAAGACTGTATCCCGATTATATCGTTTATCCCCTTTAGGAAAATTTTTTCTCAAAAATGGATTGAATAAGCCAATATACTTTGTTGCAAATAAACTTGCATCTCTATTTTTCATCAAACGAGTATAGGCCCTTAGGTGGTAATTGCCCGTAGGCAAGTCATCAGGCAATTGAAAACATGATTGTATATTTTGATTTTTCAGGTAGAACTTATGCTTCACTACAGGGCTATTCTCTTTGTTTAATAGCTCTAGATAAACCACCTTGCTTAGCTTTGACTTATCATTTCCCTCTAAATCAAAAATTCCTAATCCAAACCAAATATTTTCACCAGCAATATAAAAATCTCTATCGGTTGTAAATCGCACCTTTTCCTGGGCACAAAGGTCTTTGCTCATGCCAAATAAGAAGTGCGAAAGCAAGATCAATACAATTCCGAAATGTACACATTGTTTATTCATAGTTAATCCTCCCAAAATGATGGTTTTCTAGGTGAACCCGATAAAGAACAGTCGGCACATTCTGGGTCAGTCAATATGAGTCCATCCTGATCATAGGTAAGATCAAAAAGTGCTAACTTTCCGTTTAAAACATGGTAATCGTATATCTCATACAAGGAATAAAATTCATCATTACCTATAAAAATTGTATCGGTTTTACAGCCTGATTTTACGTTCATACTTGTCATTCCCATCGAAAAGGCTTCATTATAATCTATATAAATTCGCTCGCTCGAAACCGTAGCCAACTGAAAATATCCTAAAACAACCTCTTTATCATTGGCAATATTCTTTATATTCCCTTGAACATGGAAAGGTTGATTCCCAAATATACCACCAACATTTTCACTCGATTGTTTTATTTTATTCCAATAATTATATTCTTCTGCTGAAATTGATAATTGTTTAATCAGAATACTATATTTCAAACTAAATCGATCGCTAAGTGTTGAAGGAATAAAGCAAATTTCTTTTCCTTGTATGATCGGCAGTTCCTGATTGCTAAACGAAGCTAAGGTGATGTTAATGGATTTATTTTTTTTCCAACAATACTTGTTATAGGCAGATATCGGCTCCAATTCCTGTTCTGTGGTAAATTCATATTGACTTGGAAATGGTACCGAGAATTTCCAATCTTCTTCGTATATCCAACGAATATGATCTCCATCTTTTGCAATTCCATCAACAAAAAAACGAACCCCTTCGATTCTGTTGTTTTCCCGATTGTATTCCACATCTCTTTGGTAATAAATATCCGAAATGGTAGTGCGATTGGCTAATTTACAATTGTTTGACTCATAGATTGCACCCCCCGAAGTTTTCACTTGCAATTTATAAGATTTGTCGAATGTAGCTCTAAATTTTGTGCTATCTGTAACATAAACCCCCGGTGTAATTTCTTTTAATACTTCATTAGTTCCATCGCTACAGGATATAGTTACCTGCGCATTTTCTTCTGGTAGTGGAATTTCATCAAGATTTGATATGGATCGAGTAATTTGAACCTTATGAGTTTTAAATTCATCAGTTACCATTGCCTCAATTACAAGTAAATTTTCATAATTATTAACTTCAACTTCATAGGGATCTAAGCAAGAAGCAAACACTAGTAATAATATTGTTAACAGGGATTTTAATGAGTCGGTTTTAATATACATAATTTTTTAATAACACAATAAAAAAATCAATCAAAATTGTATTTTCATACAAAAGAACTGTTTTAAATTAAGCATTTTTTTTTCTATCTAATAATTTTAATAAATATTTTTTCTATTTTTAATACAACCCTTTACCTAACTTAATGTAACACTATGAAAATTTATGTGTTTATTGCATCCCTGCTCTTACACCTGCCTCTTACCTCTTTCAATCAGACTCTTAAGTCCGCATACAATATTCCTGAAGATTCTTTGATTTCATATTATAACAATTTACACTATTCAAAATATGATTACATAATTGGGAAAGAGTATAAACCATATCATATATTAAGGCAGGACAAACCCTATCTAAATTCAAGCATGGGCACTGGAAGGATTTATAGCAATGGAAGAACATTTAAAGCTAGCATAATAATGTACGATATATTTCGTGATGAGGTAATCGTTGACCTAAATGATGAGAATTTTTCGAAATTCTATGTTCAAATAAACAAAGAGAAGGTTGATTCTTTTTCCATCCGTTTCAATGACAAAATATACAATCTTTCAAATGTTAAAAATGCAAATGGAATAGAAGATGGTTTTTATGAAATTCCACATCATGGGAAACTTCAGTTATTCATCAAGCATCTCGTGCATAAACAAAATGATCATGTAATGATCACCTATACCTACAAACAAGTACTATGGTTAAAAAGAGAAAATCATTTTTATGACATAAGCTCAAAGAAAAAGTTTATCAGACAATTCCCAAATCATAAAAAATCAGTTCGAAGAAAAATACGATTACTTAAGATAAACTTTGATTTCCCAAATCGACTGAAATTAGTTAAACTACTTCAGCACGCAGAAAGCTTATAATTCAATTACTATGCGTAAATCACTCATCACCTTGATCTTTATATGCATTCACTGCTCAATTTATGGGCAGTCTATAAGCATAAAACAGGACTCTATAAGCTTTAATGAGTTCATTCAAAAATTAGAAGATTCCTCATCATTCAAGTTCAATTATGCAAACGAGTGGGTTGATTCCCTCTATTTTAATGCCAATTTTGAGAACGAAAAAATTGTAAAGATTATTGATTGGTTGGGTAAAGAATCTGAATTACATTATCAAATTCTGGATAGTACAAAAGTGATCTTTACCAAAAACTACAAAGTCAAAACCAATTACTCCGATCTATATGCAAGTTTCATTTTAAAAAACAAGATCAGTACGTTGGATACGGTTCAATATAAATCACCTGTTTCAATAGTTGAAGCCGACAAAAATATCAGTGAAGAATACAAATTGTTTAAGATTGGCGATTTCTCTCGGAACCGAAGAAGGCAAAAAGCAACATTTGGAGGTAAAATAACAGATTTTGAAAGCGGCGAATCTCAAATCGGAACTGTCATTTACATCCAAGAATTAAAAAAAGGAAGCACAACCAATCAATATGGAGAATACTCTATCTCCATTCCTGTTGGAAAGTACAAGGTTGAATACAGCTCAGTTGGTATGAAAACAACTTATCGCAATATTATTATTCATTCCGATGGCAAACTTAATGTTGAAATGCATAGCAAACCTACTCCATTAAAAGAAGTAGTGATTACAGCTAAAAGTGAAGATCCTGTAAGAAATCTCAGAATGGGGACAAATAAGATCACTGTAAAAGCATTAAAACAACTTCCTTTGGGAATGGGGGAAACTGACATTATTAAAAGCGCCTTACTTTTGCCTGGTGTTCAGAGTGTTGGGGAAGCTTCGAGCGGTTTTAATGTAAGAGGAGGGAATACGGATCAGAATTTAGTGTTGCTAAATAAAGCTCCTATTAATAATACATCTCACTTTTTTGGTTTCTTCTCGGGTTTCAATTCTGATATCATCAAAGATATTACCTTATACAAAAGTGGTGTTCCTGCCAAATATGGGGGAAGAGTATCTTCGGTAATGAATCTGGATCTTAAGGATGGAAACAGAAAAAAGTTCAAACTAAATGGCGGAGTTAGTCCGGTATTTGGAAGAGTGACCCTGGAAGGCCCTTTAAAAAAAGAAAAAAGTTCATTTATTCTTGCTGGTCGAACAACCTATTCAGACTGGGTATTAAAACTGTTAGATGATAAAGATTTGAGAAAAAGTAGCGCCAACTTTTATGATTTGCAAGGCAATTTCTCATGGGATTTAGATGATAAAAACAGCTTATATTTATCTGCTTATGTAAGTAATGATGAGTTTGACTATCATTTACAAGATGAGTTTAAATACAAAACCTTGGCCTCTACACTTAAATGGAAACATCAATACAATTCTAAACTGTTTTCTACCTTTTCATCTGCTATCAGCAAATATGATTACACCTTGTTCTCAAGACAGGAAACCAGTCAACATTATAGTGTTGATTATAATTTGAATCAATATCTTTTTAATGCGGATTTTTCATACTTATCAGATCTTAACCACAAAATAGAGTTTGGTCTTCATGCAATCTACTATGACCTTTCGCCTGGAAACCAAAAGCCCAGCAATTCTGAGTCGCTAATTCGCAATAAGAAACTTGAAAGTGAACAAGCTCTAGAATTGGCAGCATATCTTAGTGATGAATTTGACATCTCACATTTCATGTCATTATCAGTTGGTCTTCGATATTCCTTATATGGAAATCTTGGTCCAAAAACGCAATACAATTATGCCGAAGGTCAGGCCAGAACCATCGAGTCTCAGATAGGTACCTACCAGCAAAAAAATGGTTTCATTACAACTTACTCTAAACCTGAATTTAGGATCTCTTCAAACATCAGGTTAGGCAGCTATAACTCACTAAAAATAAGCTACAATGGAATGAGCCAATACATTCATATGATTTCCAATACAATTGCAATGACCCCAACAGATATTTGGAAACTAAGCGATAAATACCTAAAGCCTCAGTACAGTCATCAATACTCCGTTGGATTTTACAGGCAAATAAAATCGAAAAGTTTAGAAGCATCCTTGGAAACATACTATAAAAAAATCAATAACATTATAGACTATAAGGATGGTGCACAATTGCTCATGAATGAACATCTTGAAACCGATGTTTTGAACGGAGTTGGTAAAGCTTATGGCATTGAGTTTATGCTCCAGAAGAAAAAAGGAAAGTTGACTGGTTGGTTCAACTACACCTATTCTAAAATATTGCACAAAATAGAAAGCGAATTTGAAGAAGAAAGAGTAAATGGTGGTTCATATTTTCCAGCAAATTACGACAAACCACACGACTTTAAATTTGTTGCCAATTATAAATTTAGCAGAAGGGTGAATGTATCAACAAATTTCTCTTACAGCACCGGTAGACCTTTTACCGCTCCTGTAGCTTACTATCATTTAGAAGGTACTGATAAAGTATACTACTCCGATAGAAATTCGATGCGCATGCCCGATTATATCCGTTTGGATTTTGCCGCCACCATCAATGGAAGCTTAATCAAGAAGAAACTGAATCATAGTTCATGGACATTTGCAATTTATAATGCTCTTGGCCGACAAAATGCCTATAATATCTTTTTCAGAACAGAAGAAGATAAAGTAAATGGTTACAAAATGTCTATTTTCGGAAAGCCCATTTTTACGGTAACCTACAATTTCAAACTATTTGGCAATGCCAAAGATGATTTTTAATTTTAATTTTAGAGAGGCCTTTTGCATTTTGTGAAAGGCTTTTTTCTGCCCTCTTTCTACGAATGTATCATCTATTTTATTATATTTATTACATGTAGATATCTAAATAAATAGACATGCAAAATACAGGTAAAACTCTTGTAATCGGTGCAAGCACGAAAGAAGACCGATACTCTAATAAATGTGTAAAATTGTTGAGAAAACACAATATCGAAACCATTGCTTTGGGAAATAAAGCTGGTACAATTGCCGATGTGGAAATTCAAACTGGCCGACCATGCGAATCGAAGTTGCAAACCATTGCCATTTATTTATCGCCAAAAAACCTAGAATCGTATCATGAATACATTGTAGGTTTGAAACCCGAAAGAATTTTATTTCCTCCGGGAACCGAAAACCCTGAATTTTACAAAAAAGCAAATGCCCTGGGCATAGAAACCGAAGAGGCTTGTCCCCTGGTGATGCTTAACACAGGTACATATTAAAAAATGTTGTAACAAATAAGCCGGCAATTTTCATTAAGCCGGCTGTTTTATTTTTTAAAAATACATCTCATAATAACGATTTAAAGCATCGTATACCTCATCTAGCCCTATGGCTCGACTTCTTCTTAAAACTTCCTGTCCGTCGATAAAAACAAGTAAGGATGGATTGGTGAATAAACCCTCTTGAGCTGCAATTTCGGGCTGCAAGGCAGTATCAATATGAAAGCCCTTTAATTTGGGAAATTTATTCTGAAACATCTCCCCCAGTTTTGGTCTTAAAACCTCACAAACTCCGCAGCCTGGAGCCGAAAAATAAATATAGAAGGATTCATTTTCTTGTTTCAAACGAAGCAATTCATTCAAGTTTTCAATTTTCATAGCTTGATATGGAATAAAAAAAACGGTTACCTTAAAGATAACCGTTTCTGTATTTTTTAAAATCGTACTATTCTTTTTTACGAGTTCTTCTTTTTGGTTTTGCAGCAGCTGCAGCTTTATCTGCTTCCTCAAGACTATGGTCGTAATCACAAATATAACGGTCAACCAAAATACGGCCGCAATACTCACATACGATAATTTTTTTACGCGAACGAATATCCATCTGGCGCTGTGGTGGAATCTTGTTAAAACAACCTCCACAAGCATCACGTTCAACAGTTACAACTGCTAATCCGTTTCTTGCATTCGAACGAATTCTTGAATAAGCTGTTAAAAGTCTTTCTTCAATCTTGGTTTTGAAGGTTTCCGACTTTTCAATCAACTTTTCTTCTTCCTTTTGAGTTTCGGAAACAATCGCATCCAACTCACCTTTTTTAGACTCCAAGTCAGCTTTCTTCTCAGCAAAAACAGCTTCCGAATTTTCGATTAAAGCTTTCTTATTGCCCATCTCAGCAGTAAATTCCTTGATGCGCTTCTCGCACAATTCAATTTCAAGGTTCTGGAATTCGATTTCTTTAGAAATAGAGTCGAACTCACGGTTATTGCGAACATTCATTTGCTGAGCTTCGTACTTTTTAATTAACAAACCAGCTTCTTTAATCTCTTGCTTCTTCTTCGCAATTGTATCAACAAGTTCTTTAACCTCTGTATTTAGATTTTCGATTCTGGTATCAAGTCCGGCAATCTCATCTTCCAAGTCCTGCACTTCCAAAGGAAGCTCTCCTCTTAGCGTTCTAATCTGGTCTACTTCAGAATCAACAGACTGCATTTCGTACAGGGTACGTAATTTTTCTTCAACTGAAATATCCTTTAAATCTGAAGCTTTTGGATCTTGTGTCGTCATATGTTTTACAAATAATTTATTGGATTCGAATTTATCTCAGAAATATGAACCGCAAAGTTAGGTAATTTTTTTGTAACTATCTCATAAAAAATATCTCGAGTAAATTGTTCACTTTCATAATGTCCGATATCGGCAATTATTAATTTGTCTTCGGCATCAAAAAACTCGTGATATTTAAAGTCTCCGGTAACAAAAATATCAGCTTTTGAAGCAATTGCCTTTCGCAGCAGGAAACTTCCACTTCCTCCACAAACAGCAACTTTTCTAATCTTATCTTTTGTGATATTTGTATGCCTGATGCAGCCACAACCGAAGATATCTTTTATTCTCTTTAAAAATTCAATGGCATTTTCTTCCTTTTCCAACTCTCCTACCATACCTAATCCAACCTGTGGATTCGTATTGTCGAGCGAATAAATATCATATGCCACCTCCTCGTATGGATGAGCATCTAATAAGGCGCCAATCACTTTTCCTTTCAAATGTTTTGGAAAAATCGTTTCTATACGTTCCTCTTTTTCGAAATGTAGTTTCCCTTTTTCTCCCACATGCGGATTAGTATCCTCTCCTCCTCTAAAGCTTCCTGTTCCTTCCGAATTGAAACTACACGCATCGTAATTGCCAATACTTCCAGCTCCGGCTTTAAAAATGGATTCTCTCACTTTTTCTGCATCAGCAGACGGTACAAAAGTAACCAGCTTCTTTAAATCTTCATCAAGCGGAGATAATACTTTCTTATTTTTCAGTCCAATTAGATCGCAAATTTTTTCGCTCACTCCACCACGAACCGAATCTATATTTGTGTGTGCTGCATAAATGGCAATGTTATTTTTAATGGCCATCATTACGGTTCGCTCCACATAGTTTGATCCGTTAAACCTTTTTAAACCTTTAAAAACAATCGGATGGTGAGCAATAATCAAATTTGCTCCTTTTGTTATCGCCTCTTCAACTACACTTTCTATAACATCAAGACAGATTAATATGCCATGTACCTCCTGTTTGTAATCTCCTACAATCAAACCTGCATTATCATAGGATTCCTGGTAAGATAATGGCGCAACTTCTTCTATCGACGAAATAATATCCCGTACTTTCAATTCTAATAAGTTTTAATGATTATAATTCATCTTTGATTTCCAGCAACAGATCCTTGATCTCTTGCAGGCGCGAAACAACGGTAAAATTATTTTCCGTGTCTTCCTTGTTTTCCTTAAGTTTTTGTTTTGCACCTTTCAGAGTCATTCCTCTTTCTTTAACCAGGTGAAAAATCAAATGAAAATTCTCAATATCAGCCTGTGTGAAAAATCGATTTCCTTTCTTATTTTTCTTTGGCTTAATAATATCGAACTCTTTTTCCCAGTATCGAATTAAAGAGGTATTTACCTTAAACATATCGGCTACTTCGCCAATTGAATAATAAAGCTTCTCTATTTTCTTTTCTTTATAAGGCACGTCGATTAATTTTTATTCATACCCTTTTTTAAAAAGAAGGGCGATGCTAAATATTTGGGAATAAATTATTAACTAAAAGTAATAAATAAAATGGCACGGAATAAATTTTTCCGTGCCACTTTTTATGTTCTCCTGGTTTTTTACGATAGAACTAATCCATTGCTTGACCGGTGTTCTCAGCATAAGCAACCATTTGGTCGTATTCGTCAGCCGAAAGGTCATTAAAATAATAGTTAATTGGATTTAATGTTTTACGACCTTTACGCACTTCGTAATGCAAATGTGGTCCCGTAGATATCCCAGTATTTCCTAATTCTCCAATAATTTCACCCCTTTTTACTTTTTGCCCTCTTCTTACTCTGTAGCTATCAAGGTGAGCATAAATGGTAGTGTATCCATATCCATGATCGATTACAATTTTTTTACCGTAACCTCTCTCCTTTTTCACAACCTTAACCACACCATCGCCGGTAGCATAAATAGGAGTTCCAATTTTTCCCGTAAAATCCATTCCATCGTGGAATTTACGTGTTTTGTAAATGGGATGGATTCTCCAACCATAACCAGCCGAAATTCGTCCAAAATCTTTAATTGCAACAGGCATAATAGCCGGTATTGCAGCAAGCATTTTGAATTTGTTGTTCACCATATCTTCCACATCGTCGTAAGATTTGGTTTGAACGTAAACGGATTTTGCCAACTGGTCCAACTTTTTAGTGGTTGAAATGACCAAATCGGCATTATCCATACTTTCTAAATGCTTATATCTGTTAACACCGCCAAATCCGGCTTTTCTAATGTTCGAATGAATGGGTTCTGCTTCGAAAATCACTCGGTAGATATTATCGTCTCTCTGCTCTAAATCACCCAATACAGTCTGTATTTGTTGTAATTTTGTATTCAGCAAAGTGTATTGATTTATTAGCCTTTGGTTCTCTCGCTCCAAGGATCTTTCTTTAGGGGAACCAAAGAAATAAAACAATCCTACTACCATCACAATTGCCAGTACAGAACTGGAAGCCATGTGCTTAAGAACATTGACAAAACGTGTCTTAAAGTTAATTTCTACCTTTTCGTAGCTAACCGACTCAGGATTAAACTGATACTTGGTTTTCGCCATGTAATACTTTTAGATTAATTTTGCAGAAGAGGAGTAAAATTTTCCTCATTTAAGTCAACAAAATTAAGGAATTAATCTAACTTTGCAAGCTAAGTATCGAAATCTCATCTATTTAAAACATAATAGACTCATGAATTCTAGCGAAATCAGACAAGCATTTTTGGATTTTTTTAATTCAAAGCAACATAAAATCGTTTCATCGGCGCCGATGGTAATAAAAGATGATCCAACTCTGATGTTTACCAATGCTGGTATGAATCAGTTTAAGGATATTTTTCTTGGTAACTCACCAGTTAAATACAATCGTATCGCAAACTCGCAAAAATGTTTGCGCGTATCGGGGAAACATAACGACCTTGAGGAAGTAGGACACGATACCTACCACCACACCATGTTCGAAATGTTGGGTAACTGGTCGTTTGGCGATTACTTTAAAAAAGAGGCCATAGACTGGGCATGGGAGCTTTTAACTGAAGTGTACAAACTTCCTGTTGATAGAATGTATGCCTCTGTTTTTGAAGGCAGTGCCGAAGACAAATTAGAACGCGATGATGAAGCAGCTGGATATTGGATGAAATACCTTCCTGAAGATCATATCATCAATGGAAACAAGAAGGATAATTTCTGGGAAATGGGTGATCAGGGTCCATGTGGTCCTTGTTCCGAGATTCACATCGACTTAAGAAGCGACGAAGAAAGAAAAATTACTTCGGGTAGAGATCTTGTAAATATGGATCACCCGCAGGTTATCGAAATCTGGAATCTTGTATTTATGCAATTCAACCGTAAGGCTGATGGTTCGTTGGAAGCGCTTCCTCACCAGCATGTTGATACAGGCATGGGATTTGAGCGTTTGTGTATGGCAATGCAAGGCAAAATTTCAAATTACGATACCGATGTATTCCAGCCAATTATTCAGTCTATTGCCAAAATGAGTGGTAAGGAATATGGCAAGGATGAAGAAATTGATATTGCTCTTCGTGTAATTTCCGATCATATCAGAACCATTGCTTTTGCAATTACCGATGGACAATTACCATCGAACAACAAAGCAGGATATGTAATTCGTCGTATTCTTCGTAGAGCAGTTCGTTATGGCTATACATTCTTAGGCTTCAAAGATCCATTCATGTATCGTTTGATTCCTGTTTTAATTGAAGTAATGGGACAGCATTTCCCAGAGTTGGTTAAGCAGCAAACTTTGATTGAAAAAGTGGTGAAGGAAGAAGAAAATTCATTCCTTAGAACACTTGCGAATGGTATTCGCTTATTGGATCAGATTATTGAGAAAACAAAGGCTGATGACTACAAAGTAGTGTCGGGTAAATTGGCTTTTGAGTTATATGATACCTACGGATTCCCATTGGATTTAACAGAACTGATTCTTAAAGAACAAGATTTGGTAGTAAATCGCCAGGAATTCAACAAGGAAATGGAAGCTCAGAAAAACAGATCTCGTTCGGCAACTTCGGTTGATACTGGCGATTGGGTTGAGCTTTTAAAAGACGATGTTGAAGAATTTATTGGTTACAATTACCTAAGCACTGATGTTAGAATTACTCGCTATCGAAAAATTTCGAGCAAAGGAAAAGATTCTTATCAGATGGTATTCAATATCACTCCTTTCTATGGAGAAAGTGGTGGACAGGTTGGCGATACCGGTTATATCGAAGCCAATGGTCAGAAAATTTCTATCATCGATACCAAAAAAGAGCATGGCTTAATTGTTCATTTTGCCAAAGAGTTACCAAACGATCCAACAGCAACATTTAAAGCTGTAGTAAGTGGAAGTAAAAGAACACTTACAGCCAACAATCATACTGCTACTCACCTTATGCACCACGCTTTACGCGAAGTATTAGGCGATCATGTTGAGCAGAAAGGTTCATTGGTAAATCCTGATCACTTGCGTTTCGACTTCTCGCACTTCCAAAAAGTAAGTGAAGAGGAAATTGCAAAGGTAGAGGCAATTGTCAATAAGAAGATCAGAGAAAATATTGCTGTTGATATTCACAATAACATTCCAATGACCGAAGCGGTTAATATGGGAGCAATGGCATTGTTTGGTGAGAAATACGGCGATTTGGTACGTGTTGTAAAATTCGAAGACTCGGTTGAGCTGTGTGGAGGTACTCATGTGGATGCAACGGGTCAAATCGGATTATTCAAAATTACATCAGAAGGTGCTATTTCTGCTGGTGTTCGTCGTATCGAAGCAATTACTGCCGACAAAGCTGAGCAATACATCAACGATAAATTAAATACTTTGCGTGATATCGAGAAAATTTTTAAGTCTAATCAAAATCTGATTAAGAATATTGAAGACTTGATTTCTCAAAATTCTGATATGAAAAAAGATCTGGATGCCTTCATGGCAGATCAGTTAAAGGTTACCAAGAATGATTTAAAGGCCAACATTTCTATTACAAACAATGTAGGAATTATTGCTGATACGGTAATGGTTCAAAATGCAGGAGAATTAAAAGATATTGCCTTCCAATTAAAAGGTGAGGTTGAAAACCTTGTATTTATCGCAGGAGCTGATTTGGGTGGAAAAGCAAACTTAACAATCATGTTCTCTGATAACCTGGTGAAAGAATACGATTTACACGCAGGAAATATTGTTCGCGAAGCTGCCAAAGAAATTAAAGGTGGTGGTGGTGGACAACCATTCTTCGCTTCGGCAGGTGGTAAAGATCCAAAAGGATTGCAACAAGCTATCGAAACTGCAAAGAAAATGGTACTTCACAAAATTGAAGGATAATTAAAAGCTTTAAGCTACAAGTATAAAAAACGCCGATTCATATGAATCGGCGTTTTTATATTATAGAATTTAGTTTGCTTTAAGGCTGCATGCTATAGGTATGAACACTAAATTGTGCTGAAGGCATATAATTAACACCAAACCAACAAACCAGAAGAATTACAAAGGCAAGTGCCAATATCCATAAAGCTGATACATATTTTTTAGGTTTCTGATACCTGCGGTGAATGTAAACCAAATATCCCATCCAGGTAATAAAAGCCCAGGTTTCTTTTGGGTCCCAGGTCCAGTAATGCCCCCAGGCTTCTTTCGCCCATAAAGCTCCAAACAGCAAGCCAAATGTAAGGAAAGCAAAGCCAAGGTAAACCAGGTTATCGGCGACAAGCATATATTTTTCCTCGAATTTATCGCGTTTAATTTGGTACAAACCATAAATGGCTACAAGAGTTGAAGCCGCCAAAAATGCATATGAAATGATATAAACCACCACATGTGGTACAAACCATGGACTTTGCAAAGCAGGCATTAATGTTTTCGAAAAATTTTCGGGATGCAAATAGTTTATGAACAAGAATAGCAAGGACATGAACAAACAGTAGTACAACATCCATAAATATCTCCATCTAAAATAGGTAATCAAGCCAATAATAGAAATAAAAAAAGAATACCATAACCTGGTTTCACCTAGAGTTCGTAAAGGAGGCCGTTCCAAACTGGTCCATAGAAAGCCAATGTAAATGGCCATACTCAGAATTCCCGTAAGTACCAGTGCATTTCTAAGTATCTCTTTTTTGGGTATCAATGCAGATAATATCCAACTTGCAGAACTCACACCTGCCGCCATTAAAAAATAGTTCCAAATCATATCTTCTTTTTTACTGCTCGTTGTTAATTGTTACTTTATTACCTCTCCAAAACATGTAAATGGATCCAATCATCATCATGAAAATGCCGATATACACATAAATTTGCCAAGGATCTTTTACGACTTCAACCACACTTAAAGTGGAATATTTCCCCATTTTCTCATCATAACTTAATTGATAAATTTTCCACCCATTTACACTTTGTGGTTTGTTCACTTCAAGAACCTGTTCTTCCTTTTTTCCATCAGGAGTAAATATGGTAACCTTAGAAGAAAACTTCTTTGGTTCCGGCACTGTCATCAACAAGGAATAGTTTTCGTTTAGTTTAAGCGATTCATGTGGTCGATTGAAACTACCGCAAGAAATCCAACCCGTTAGAGTTTCTGAGGTACTTGTGCTAACGCTCACTCTGGCAGCAGGAGCAGCACCAAAATCATGTAATGGATGGTATTTATCTCCTGCTCTTCCCGATACAGGTAAAAACTCATCTACTGTAACCGACCAATCATGCAATTGAGTAGTCAAATCGTTTTCAATCATGATCATAGATGGTTTGCTTGGTTCATACAGTTTTCCTGTTTCGTTTTCAACAACTGCCAACTTCGGATTAAATTCGTCGATCATGAAGTCATTCAGTTTAATGGCAAGTGGCAATTCGTAGTAATTCCCTTTGTCATCGTAAGCTTTCCACTCCGTTTTATTCTCATGTAAATCCATTTTCAGGCGCATCAGATCGCCAGAACCTAAACCTGCGGCAAATATGGTAATCCATAAACCTAAATGACTGCAAACAAAGCCCCAGTTCTTCATTTTAAATGGAATACTTTTTCGAATGATGACCAATGCCAATACGATTAGCAAGTAAAAGTTAATGAATAGGAAAGGCCAGGAAGTAGTCAACTGATTTAAACTCAGTTTTGTGATCAGATTTTCTTCTTGCATTGGCACTTGCGGAGTAAGTCCCATTATAATAACCAAAAGTGTAAGAACACTTATTGCACCGATTGAAGCGGGTATTCCTGATAAAAACAGGAACAGACTTGATTTTCGAATCAATCGGTAAAAACCCAATAAGAGCGCCAGGAATACAGCTCCTAAAATCAGATTCATTGGATAACGAATGGATGTACCTGTAGAGCTTTGTATTGTAAATTCAAGAAGAAATCCAATAATTATCAATCCAAATGCTATTAAAAAACTCTCGGCATATCCCCATGGGGTTTGCCATAATGGTTTAGTGGGTTTACTCATATCTTAATTTATTAACCTGAGTCCGATTAAAAATATCGTTCACAGAAAATCATATTTATTCGGGATTTGCATTAAAAAATCAAAAAGAATACCGGGGTATTTTGAAGATTTTTTAATGTAAAGATTGGATGAAGATGGTTTTTAAAAGAATTTACCTGCTTTTGGCATAAATTTCCTCAAATACTCGAAATATCCCGATATTACTTCGAGTATTTGAGAAAATTTCTACTCAAAACCAGAACAAACTGTGACAATATTTTTAATCGAACTCAGGTTATTAACAAGAATCTTAAGATCGTAACAATTTTTGAAACTTAAAAAATATGCCGCCCAAAACTGGACGGCATATGAACCTGATATTTGAACTGCAAATTATTGCACTTTTACTTGGTAAGTTGCTTCGCGTTCTTTTGCTTTCTTATCCCACTCTGGAACTAAGTTCTTCTTGAATGTTTCTTTCTCTTTATTCAATTTATCCATTGGTAAACCAATAAATTTCTGAGCCTTAGCTTTTGTAGTAATATCTGGATAAGGAACTTCGCCTGTGAAACCATACTTGTGGAAGATCTTCACCAAAGCGATACGAGCTTCCTGTACACGCTCTACACCAGTGGTAATAATACGACCAGTTTCAGTTGGAGCATGGAATGAACCACCATGAGAAGCAGCTGCATAATCCCAACGCCATTGTGCGTGACGGATCATCTTCAATACTGGCTTCATTTCTTCTTCCTTAGCACCTAAATCCCAAGCTTTCTTAGCTTCTACGTGAGCACGTACCAACAATTCTTCCAGCTTGTCGCGATTGTGAATAATCTGATCCTGACGAGTGTACACATTCTCGATCAACTTATCTGTCTCCTCACGGTGACAAACCTGACATGAGTTTGCTACATTGTTCAAAGGAGATTGAATATGGTGATCTGTGAATTTCTGTCCACCTTCTGATTTGTATGGCATGTGACAGTCTGCACAAGATACTCCGCGATCGGCGTGAATCCCTTTCAGGTATACTTCGTAACCTGGATGCTGAGCTTTCAACATTGGAGCCTTACTTAAAGCATGAGTCCAATCTTTGAATTCCATTTCATCATAGTACTCTTCCATTTCTTCAACACCCATACCTTTATCCCAAGGCAGCTGAACAAATGCAGATCCTTTTACACGATTCTTGTTAAAGTAGTACTCTACGTGACACTGAGCACAAACCAAAGAACGCATTTCCTGATGAGTTGCATCATTGATATCTTTACCCATTCTTTCGAAAGCTTCGATTAAGTAAGGACGAGTAATTTTAAGATTCATTGTTTCTGAATCATGACAGTCAGCACATCCAATAGGATTTACAACTTCATGTCCTTTTGACGACCATTTTCCTGCATAGTATTCAGCAACACCAATTTCGTTCATCAAACGAGGTACGTCAGGAGATTTACATGTCCAACAAGTAGATGGCATAGGACCCGTTTTATCATCCACCGGACCACCTGTACGTAATGTGTTTCTCAAATCTTCAACTGCATAATAATGACCACGTCCCTGGTTGTAATCTTTCGCAAAACCGTATCCAGCCCAAAGTACAACTAGTCGAGGATCAACCTCTAACATATCAATCATAGCACCACCGTTATACTTACTACGGAAAGTAGTGTCAGCAGTGTTATAGTACGATTCAAATTCTCTTGGGAAATTTTCACCCCAAACTTCATTTCTTGGTTCCCACTGTTCGTGCTCCACTTGTGGTGTATAGGCATAAACAGATTCTGCCCTTCTTTCCATAATAGATGAAGCTAACAATCCAAGTAGGAATACAACCACCAAAGTAACCAGGAAGATGAACCATCCCAACATTGGTTTTTTGCCTACAGATTCTTGTATTGGTTTCATAGTATATTTAGTTTAAGTTTTATTCGTTTTCTAATTCTGATTCTTTCATGTATTCTTTTAACCAGTCTGGTACCGGACTTTCTGGAAGTGGAACTCTGGCGTTTGGAACGCTTGATAAACTGTTCACTCTTCCGTGTGGAACCTCGCGGTGGCATTCCCAACATACTCTATCCTGAGTATTGTGAGCGTGATTTGGCACTTTAGTTGCCAGTTTCGGATCAGTCAGCTGCTGACTGTGACATCGGATGCAGTTGTTATGAACTACTTCCTTACCCTCATCGAGTATAAAAATTACCTCTGGTTCCATTCTTAACGCAAACATACTTGCGTGGCGTAAACCGTCTTTAGCTTTAAAAAAGTACTTGTTAAAGACGTTATTGTGTGGAACGTGGCAATCGTTACACGTGGCAACTTCGCGATGCGAGCTGTGATTCCATGTAGCGTACTGTGGAGCCATCACATGGCAGTTCACACAGGTCTCAGGAGCATCGGACAAATAAGATGCAGCTTTAGATAAGTAAAGCACATAGCACCCTAATCCGAAGAATATCCCAAGCGTCACATAAACCGGAAGCTTCCATTTTGGAGGTGGTGTTAAAAATTTTAATAGTCTTACCATTAGCAAAAGTTTTGATGTATGGAGTTTGCCTTATTTTTTCAAGAAGTTTGGTTTGAATACAAGCATTACCCAACCCCAGTTCTGAGTTTCGTCCTTGTCACCACCTTTTAATGCTTCCATAGAATCGGTAGCAAACATGTGCGAGTAACCAGCTTTAATCAAAACATTCTTTGAGTATTTGTATCCTACTGATAAATCAACCTCAGTACCTAAGTATTTATCTTGTTTTTCAGGACCTAAATAAAGATCAGCAGCTGTTGAGAACAAGTGGATTGCTGTTGCAAAAGACCATTGTCCTTTAGAGTGGTTCAATCCACCATAAATATCTGTCAAACCAACATTACCAACATGGTTTCCAACGTAGAAATAATCCATATGACCATTAAACTTGTGGTTTGTACCAAATAAAGGAGTAAATGAGTTGTTATCTTCCAATTCTGTATCGTCGGTTCCCGAAAGCATTTCAATACCAATATTACCTTTCCAGTTTGCAGCAACAGGGAATTTCATACCTAAGTTAAACATGTAAGCGCTCAAATCAGTGTTTGAAGCATCTTTACCCGACTGTGCATATAATGAACCAGTGAAAGATATTTTACCAGGACGATAGTTCATGTGCGTACCAAAAGTCTGGCTGTATCTTGTATCACGATCAACAGCATCGGTAGGGTCAGCATCTCTTTCCTGTCCAACATTCATGAATAACAAACTGAAATCAAATTTTTCTGATTTTCTGTTATACCATGCAAATTGCATACTCTTATAGTTAGTTGTATACAATTGTCTTGATAAGAATTCAGCGTCGTTATTTACTGCAAAACCTACATGGAATTTACCTTTTTCATCTGTCTTGAATTTTAACAATGCCAGGTCGTGGCTTCTTGCTTGTTGCGCCCAACCCACATTACCTAAAATTCTTGAATCATCGTATACCAATTCCTGGCGACCTACTTTTAATGTGAAGTTTTCGTTGAAGATAATCTCTCCCCATGCTTCATGAAGCATTAACTGATTCTTATCAGAAAGATTCAATTGCTTTACATCACCCCATGTACGAACATCCTGAACTGATAATCCTACGCGGAACTTTTCATCGGCATATCCTAGGTTTAAACGAGTACGTTGAGATGTTGCGAATGCAGCATCATCTGAAGAATTAAACAGTGTTTTTAAACCATGACGATACTCTGTTCTAGGTCTAATTTCTCCGGTAAATGTTAGCTGAGCCATAAGTACAGATGGCACTAGTCCTAAAAACAGGACTAAAAAAAGGCGAAATAGTTTTTTCATAGTTTGGTTAGATTTTAAATTAAAAATCTGTTTTTCAATTCTATAATTAAGTGATAACGTTACAATACTAACCGAATTATTGAATTATTTCAAGATTAAGGGATTATTTAAATTTATTATATTTAAATTTTAATACCTTTTTATCTGTTTCTATACTTGGTTTTCAATCAATTCATATCGATGAAATAAAATATGTCGAAAATGCAATTTGTTTTTAATCTTAATAAGAATACGGTTTGAACTCTTCATTTTTAATTTTTTAAGCGCAAATCCAACTTCTGAATTTCACAAATACTTAGCACTCCCCTCGATTTCATCTAACATGCAATAAGTTACATTTTTCTTTTGACATAAAACAATGAATTTTCCGTATCTGAACCGAGATGCATCGATTTTGAATTTATAAAGAAAAGCGTATCTTGAACTCCAATTTATACCAACTAACATTCTACACCTAACTTCAAGTACTCGCGTACTTGTTAAAATATAATGAATCAGATGAAGAAACTTTTGAATTTTCTATTCTCTATGCAAATGATGGGAGTACTCATTATTCTGTTTGCATTTTCAATTGGTACAGCAACATTTATCGAAAATGACTTTGGCACCCCGGCAGCTCGTGCTCTGGTTTATGATGCCCGCTGGTTCGAAATTTTACTACTGCTGCTCACTATGAATTTGATTGCCAATATTTTCAGATACAAACTGTACAAAAGAGAAAAGTGGTCCATCTTCCTGTTCCATGCTTCTTTTATTGTAATTATTGTTGGGGCTGGTTTTACCCGTTACGTTGGCTACGAAGGAAATATGCACATTCGTGAAGGACAAGCAACCAATAAGATTACCACAATGGAATCATTTATTGATGTGAAGCTTGAAAAGAATGGTAAAATATCCGGAGTAAGTGAAAAGATTAGCCTTTCGACTGTAAAGGCCGATGATTTTGAAGAGCGTGTTTCGATTGAAGGAAGTGAAGTGGATATTAAATTAAAGACTTTTATCCCTAATGCTCAAACTAGCCTTGTTCAGGATATGAATGGTGCTCCTGTAATTGAAATGGTAGCGGTAGGCAGCGGAGGAATGGCTGGCATGAAAAATTTCACGCTGGAATACAACTCACATCAGATGGTTGAAAACAACCTCTTGGCCTTTGGAAGTAATCCGCATCCCAATGCAATTGTATTAGAATATACCGATAGCTTGCGCATGATGAGCCCGATGCCAATGCAAGAGCTGAGCATGATGGGTGGCGATGCGATTCCGATGGAGGCAAAACAGTGGCACCTGGTTTCTCCGCGCAAATTATATGATGTAGGTGGTACCAAGCTGGTGATTAAAAATTTCTATCCCGCGGCAAAATTCAAGTATGTACAAGGACAGGATAAAAATGCTCCTACCCTTTTGGTTTTTGATGTAAAAAATGGAAATCAGAAGAAAGAGCTAATTGTAAAAGGGAAAAAAGATTACCTGGGTCAACCTGAGATTAGCAGTGTTGGAGACGTAAATGTTTCTATTGCCTATGGATCTAAAATTATTGAACTTCCATTTTCTTTAAAACTGAACGATTTCCAATTGGAAAGATATCCTGGCTCTAACAGTCCGTCCTCTTTTGCAAGCGAAGTTACTCTTATCGATGAATCAAAAGGAATTGAAAAAGATTACCGAATTTACATGAACAACATATTAAACCATGAAGGATACAGGTTCTTCCAGGCATCGTATGATACCGATGAGTTGGGAACTGTTCTTTCTGTGAATCATGATCGAGTGGGCATGACCATTACCTATTTTGGATATTTCTTACTGATTTTAGGAATGGCTTGGTCGTTGATTAATCCATACAGCAGATTCAAAATATTAGGACGTCAATCACGAAAAGTAAAAACTTTGGCTATCCTGGCCTTTGTGATGGCTGGTAGTTCTTTAGGTGCAAATGCACAGGAATTAAAAGTTGTACCATTGGAACAAGCCAGAAGTTTTGGCGAAATCATGATTCAGGATAATGGAGGACGATTTGAGCCTATTAATACTTTGGCAAGTGAAGTGGTGAGAAAGGTAACCAAGAAGGGTAAATTTAAAGGTTATCCTGCCGAGCAGATTTTCCTGAGTATGGTGAGTAATCCCCAGCAATGGCAAACTGTTGATATGATTAAGGTTGGCAATTCTGATCTGGCAAAAGAAATCGGAATTAGCGGAAAGTATGCTTCATTTAGGGATTTTGTGAATGAAATGGGCCAGTACAAACTGAGCAAAAAGGTTCAGGATGCCTACTCAAAAAAACCAGCTCATCGCTCAAAATACGATAAGGAAATTATGGCTGTTGATGAAAGAATCAACATTACCTATATGGTGTTTACCGGGGAGTTTTTAAAGATTTTTCCAAACCCAAATGATAAAATGGGAGCCTGGTATAATCCAACATCAGAAGTAAATGCGGCTAAAGATGATTCTTTATTCATTAAAAAATCGGTAGTGATGCTGAGCCAGGCTTTGAATGCTGGCGATAGTAAAATGGCAGAGACCTATATTGAAGGAATAAAAACATATCAGAAGAAATTCGGAAGTGAAGTAATGCCTTCGGAGGCCAAGCAAAAAGTGGAGATTTTGTACAACAACATCAATATTTTTAAGCGATTGTTCCCTTATTACCTACTTATTGGATTCTTCTTGCTGATTTTTCTTGTTACGCACATTTTACGCCCTAAATTTCCAATTAAATGGGTTGTTGGCGGTGCAATGATCATTTTAGGAATTGGATTTCTTCTGCATACAGGTGGATTAGCAGCACGTTGGTACATAGCCGGTCGCGCACCATGGAGTAATGGATTCGAAACCATGACATTTATTGCATGGGGATGCTTGTTGGCAGGATTTATGTTTGCGAAAAAATCGAAACTTGCACTGGCTGCAACGGCTGTACTGGCAGGTATGTTTTTATTTGTAGCTCACCTAAGCTGGATGAATCCTGAAGTAACCAACCTGGTTCCGGTATTGAAATCTTATTGGCTAACCATTCATGTTGCCATTATTACATCGAGCTATGCATTCTTAGCACTGGGCGCCATTTTGGGATTAATTAACCTAAGTTTGTATATTCTGCAGGATCAGAAAAACAAAGCCGTTATTGCCGAAAACATTCTGGATTTGAGCAGAATTAGTGAAATGACCATGACCATTGGTTTGTATTTTTTAACCATCGGAACTTTCCTGGGTGGTATTTGGGCAAACGAATCGTGGGGACGTTATTGGGGTTGGGATCCAAAAGAAACCTGGGCTTTAGTTAGCATTTTGGTGTACAGCTTTGTTTTACACATGCGTTTTATTCCTGGTTTAAAATCGATTTACGCCTTTAATATTGCTTCGATATGGTCGTACAGTGCCATTTTGATGACCTATTTTGGAGTGAACTATTACCTTGCCGGATTACATTCTTATGCCAA
The DNA here is from genome assembly GCF_013141825.1 of Marinifilum caeruleilacunae. Classification (GTDB taxonomy): domain Bacteria; phylum Bacteroidota; class Bacteroidia; order Bacteroidales; family Marinifilaceae; genus Marinifilum; species Marinifilum caeruleilacunae. The sequence continues at coordinate 53,350 of NZ_RZNH01000015.1, read as the reverse complement.
AGGGGATCCTGTTCCAATACCAACATGGGTATATTACACGGTAGCAATACTATTTGCACTTAGTATTTTGGCATACTTTAATTATAAGAAATACAATTATGAGCCCGAAACAGAAGAGGCTTAACAACATCATCAGATATAAAGAGGCGTACAAAAATACGTCTCTTTTTATTTTTTCTAGTATGGATAAATCGCAGAGTACATCAACTTAACTTTTTCAGCTAAGACTCGTACTCTTAGAATGACTATTTAAAATATCACCCAATGAAAAATCGCTTTCAGATTCTTGTTTCATTTAGTGTCTTTTCACTTCTATTGGTAGGTTTCTTCTTCTATTCGGTTTGGGTAGAAAAAATTGTTTACAACAATTTAAAAAAGCAAGCCCTTGAAGATAATCTTACAATCGGCGAATCGATATTTGGGATGTTGGAAAAAGCAGGAGTCAATGCGAGTAATCCTGCGCTCTTCATCCGAACGGTTCAGGAAACCTGTGATGTAATGAAATTACCCAATGATGGTTACCTGTGCATGGTAGATTCAACTGGGAACCTTTTGGCCGCTCCCGGCTTTAAAGGCGACCGAAAAATTAGTCTGACTGCGGCAAGTTTTAGCACCTCTGACAGAAGTAGAAAATTAGACTTCCACGAGTTTTACAAACAGAGTCCTTTTAATGGATATTACGAGTACGAGGAGATTGATTACTCAGATATCATTGTGGGGATGAAACATCAATTTACCGGATACAAACTGCTGGTGCATCAAAATGCAAAATTAATAAAAGAACAGGCCAAAAGTAAATCGATGCCTTTGTTTTGGGTAGGACTCGGCTTTGCCCTGGTTTTATCCATTATGGCTTATTACATTATCCATCAACAAGTAAAGCGTTACCAGTTAAAAATATACGATCAGAATATAGCGCTCACACAAATTAATCGGGAGATTAAAGACAAAAACAAAGTTTTAAGGAAAAAGAACGAACAACTTGAAGATTTGGCCGAAGAAAAAGACAGTTTGTTGGGGATTATGGCGCACGACCTGAAAAATCCGCTTGGCGGAATGGAAAGTGTTGTAGATTTGGTAGAAAGTGCCGGAGAATTAAATGAAGAGCAGGAAGAGTATTTCTCTTTATTGGAACAACAAGTTAAATCGGCCAGAAATCTTATTAGTGATGTTCTGGAAATGAATAGACTTGAAAATGACACCAGTGAATTGAGTAAAGACAGACTTGATTTAATCAGCTTTATTGAAAAGAAAAAGAACAATTTTAACACCCTTGCCAGCAAGAAAAATATAAAGCTAAATATCGATAGCAATGAAAAAGAGTTGATGCTCATAACTGGATTAAACGAACTGAATAGAATTGTGGATAACCTGCTATCGAATGCCATTAAATATTCGCCAATGGGTGAAACTGTAATCATTCAATTGGAAAAGAGTAATACTGAAATTACAATTCATTTTAAAGATAAAGGCAAAGGCATACAAGAGAAAGAAATGCCTAAACTTTTTAAGAAGTTTAGCAAACTCAGCGCCAGGCCTACTAACGAAGAATCGTCGTCGGGATTAGGTCTTTACATTGTGAAGATTTTGGCCGAGAGAATTAATGCGCAAATTGATGTTATCAGTAAACCAGAGCAGGGAAGTTGTTTCAGCCTGATCCTGCCAATCGGCGAGTAAATAATAGAAGAGTTACAGAAAACAAAAAAGACACATTCTCATGTGTCTTTTTGCTGAATATCATTTTTTACTTTTATTCGTTTATCGACTTCAAATCAATATCGAAAATTAATACCGAACCTCCTGGGATAGTGCTGTAATTATAACTTCCATAGGCAAGGTGTGCAGGAATAATCAGTTTACCATTACCGCCTACTTTAAAATAGGTAATGCCTTCTTTCCAGCCTTCAATTACCTCATCAAGGTTAAAAGCTACACCGCTGGCTCCACTTTCGTCGAATTTTGTTCCGTTTAAAAAGTACCCCGTGTATGCAACTGTTACATTTGAATCGGAGCTTGGTTGAGCCCCTGTTCCTTCAGTCTCGATAATATAGTACAATCCAGAATCTGTTTTGGTGGCATTTAAACCTTCCTTTTCAAGGTACTCTGTTATGTCTGCATCGTTTTTCTCTGCAATTTGTTCTGGCGACAAGGCACTTACTTCAAAAATCAAAACTGAACCTCCCGGTATTCCATTCAAATCATTGCTGCCATAACCCAAATGTGCAGGAATAAGCAAGGTAATTTTCCCACCTTCCTTGATATAAGTTAATCCTTCGGCAAATCCAGGTATCACTCCTTGCAAGTTAAAGGAAACAAAATCATCACCTGTTGTATCAAATTCATTTCCATTGGTTAAATATCCTTTGTAGCTCACCGTAACATCCGATGTTACATTTATTTCTTTGCCTGTTCCCTCTTCTTCTATCACGTAATACAAGCCCGATGCCGATTGGGTTGCGTTTAGGTTGTTATTTGCCACATAGGAGGCAATCTCCGCTTCATTTTCTTCCCTGTAATCCTTATTGCCATCGCTCGAAGTTGAACACGATGCAAGCATAAATGCCAACAACACGGCTAGTAAACTGTACTTCATTTTAATCGATTTTGTAGTTATAAGCCACAAATATAATGAAATACATGAGATGAAAAATGAAAAAAGCCTGTCGGCTATCTATAAGCGAACAGGCTTTCCAAATCTCATCCAAACTCATCAGTTGCTTCATTGGCAAACAGGATTGGTTTATTCCATATTCTGTAAAACATTCTCAAGCTTTACCTCTTTACAATCCGATGGAGGTAAAAAAGTAGATGGCGGAAGATTTTTCTCGATTAACTCTACCACCTCATCAACCACTTGACTGTTTCCATTAAAATGAATTGTCTTTAAAGGAATTCCTTTCTTCTGTAAATCCCAATACTGATCGTCATCTTCATAATCGGTAGAAACAATTCCCATGCGCATACTTTCGGCCAATTCTCTGAAAATTTCCGGGTTCCAATCTTTCTTCGAAATCATATTTTCGGCCAAAAAAACTTCTTCCATCTTTCTTCCGTCAGATTTTACAATGTATTTTCTGGCTGATCTTTTTAGGATAGACAGCACTTCACTGGTTCGAATGACTTCTACCTCAGGTTTCTTTGCTTTTGTTCCTTGCATTTTATTCAACATGGGATTATTAGCTCCGAACTGTTTCATCATTTCTCGTTGCTCGGGCGTAAGATTTTTCATGGCCTCCTCCATTTGAGCAGAATAATCGTTCATGGTCTTACCAAAGAATTCTTTCATTCTATTTTTGAAATCATCCATATTCCCTTTCCAGAATGTATTTTCTTTCGTATTGATAAAAGTGAGATCGCGAGTATTTCCATTCATAATAAAAATATGATCCTCATCAACCATTTTAAATACATTGTTTTGCAAATACATTTTGCTCCAACTAACATCGTACTGACTGGTTGTTTTGGATTTGATAATCCAACCTGCCGATAAAGGTTGATAACATACAAACACTAAAAATACTGCAAACAACAGAGCCCCAAATAAACTTTTGCGTTTCATTTTATTCGTTTTCAAGCATTAAAAAATACTATTGCTGTATACACCTTATCCGAAATTCTATTGTTCGATAAAGTTAAAGAGAGGTAATGTTTTGGGTAATCACAAAATTAGGCAATATGCTGCAGCAAGTCAAGATATGGGGACTTAGCTTTTGTTATACTGCAAAGTAAAAATAAGTGCTGCCTCGTTTGAGAATCAGGAAGGTTTGAATATTGTTTATCATTCCATCCCTTCACAAGCTAATCGCTACAAACTCTCACTGGCTATATTAAATGATCACTAGCATTAAGGTCGATAACAAAAAATAATTATCGAGAATGAAATGTAATGGGGAAATTAAACTTAAAATACCGCTCCTTATTATTGAATTCCGCTGGTTTTAGCGGAGGTAATTCTGATACCAACCTATGTACCTCATATTGCAAATATGGATCAGCCTCAGACGTCTTGACATACTTAATTTTACCATTTGGGGATATTATAAATTCAACATATACACGTCCTCCTGCTCCTATCATATTTGATTCTTGAGGATATCTCATATTCATTGTAACATGCATTAACCAATCTGCTTTTGCAGCTTCAAAATGCTTATAATACTTTACAGCATTATATATCGTATCGCCGGTTTCATTAATTATTTCACAGGTATAATCATTTTCTTCAATAACTCTTGAAGAATAACTCCTAACGATATTTTTGGGAAGAGTTCTTTGTTTCTTTCTCGCAATATATTTATAGTAATTAAGAAAATTCTTTTTAGCCCCTTCATGTAGGTAGAAGATGGCTTTCATATCTTCGAAGAAACCAATTGTATCTTTTAATTTCAACCTATTAATCCCTTTAAGTAATACGTTGTCTACAAAAGGGTACTGATTTACAGATAACATCAATAATGAATCAGCATGTTCATAATTTTCCTTTCTATATTCTATTAATCCTAGTTTATACGATTTATAGGCTTCCTCATTGTGTATTATGCAATTCTTTTTGTATTGATTAATTGCCTCCTTATCCGAACGATCCATGAGAACTTTGATATCATCGCAATGACCTATTGTATCTTTTAAATAAAGTCGAACAGCTCCTCTGTTAAAATAAGCATCATAATCTACCCCTTCACCCTTCTCAATAGATAAGGTATATAAAGAATCAGCTAAATTATACTTCCCTTTAATTTGCATTTTAACACCCTTCTTAAAATATCTTATATTACTCTGTCCATTAGCTGATATAAACAAAAAAGAAAAAAACAGACTGACTAGCAATGTTCTCATAAAATAAGTAAAGTGATTAATGTTTATCAATACAAATTCGGGTTGTTTATAGATGGCTAATCTTATTCTTCGAGATCCTTCACAACCATGGTGCTGGACAATCGATCGTGAAAACCATTTTTGGTAAACAGGTAAGATATTCTATCGAATGGAATTAGGCGACAAAACGTACGAGCGATGATATCGGCTACTTCGGGTACGGTACCATCCATTTTTACCACTTTGGTTTTCATTAACATTTTGCCCAAAGTTTTCTGGGTTTTTGACTCTAAAATGATATAATATAAAAAAGCATAAAGCAGAAGAGTAAATGGCATTACAGCCTCAAAAAGCTTTGGGTCTGAATTTTCAAGCATAATTCCACCAAAAAGAGCAAACAATACGATATATGTAAAGAAAATCACGATCCAATCAACAATCATGTGCACAAATCGGACCCACGATTTTACTTTAAGACCATCCAATTCTTCGTTTTCAATCTTTTTTTCACGAATCACTTCTTTAGTTGCCTCCACTTCATCAGCACTTACCTCTCGTTTTGCCAATTCTTTTTCGGCTGCCACCACAGCTTCGGGCTGATAATCCAATCGAAGTTCGGTAGTAATTTTAATGAGTTCCTCATTACTTCGCTCCGACATTACATCGCTAAATTCGTTTGTCATTTTCTGGTTTTATATCTGATTTTAAAATGTTTTTTTTCTAATCGCTTTGGCAGTATAAATTGGATTAATAGGTCTTGGTCATATCATCTCTAACCACAATGTAGTAGCTATTCTTGCCTTTTAATTCTGGATTTATTTTACGGATTTTCTCTGCAGTAGCGGTATAAATGGTCACAATCTTCAAATCGGGTTTAGCTTGTTTCAAATACCACACAATTCCTTCATAATTGTCGGAATGGTAGGCACCATTATAATGCAGAAACTGTTGGCCTCTTTCCCAATTTTCCAATATAAAATGAGCCATTGTAGCATCTTTTATGGCTTGTGCTTTTGGGAAATTATCCAATTTCTTTGAACTCATATGCATGCCCATTTTTTTCATTGCCTTGTATCCTGGCAATTCGGCATCGTATTTTACCGGAAGTGGCGCAAGCCAGGTTTTTTCCTCGGTGCTTAATTCTTCAAGGGCTTCAAAACCTCCCTTAAATACTTTCGATGCATATCTTCGAGGAATATTACTTGCTACAAAGTTCAGTTGATTCTCTTTGGCAAAATCGACCAATGGCTTGTAATCGGTTTTATAATTGGGCCATAAACGAGTGGTATCCATAAAGCTCTCCTCATCCATTTCACCACGCAGATATTTACTTACAAATTCCTGGTTATCGGCCTCGAACATTTCTGCACCCAATATCAGCTTCTCTCCTTTCAGTGCATGCAAATCTTTAGTAAGCTGCAATTCCAACCAATGCGAAATGGGGTTATTATGCAATTCTCCAAACAAAACAATATCAGCATCGGCAATTTGCTTTACCATTTTCTGATATTTAATAGGCTTCCCATTCTCTTTAAACAATCGATAGGCTGGATTACCATTACTAAAAGCCATTAAAATAAAGGCCAGAAAAACAAGTCTTTTCATGAGTCAGATTTTTTGAAATGCAATCTAAGATATCGAAAAATCTTCAATTGTCATGAAATGCCAAAACTTTTACAAAATATTAATTCTATTGCTTTTTTCGAATGAATAGTAAGCCCAGAAAAGTAAGTGCACCATTAATCATCAGCAGTTCAAATCCAATGCTAATGCCAAACCAATCCATTGCATTATCTTTTAAAATGTAACTGATAAGCGGAGAAAGAATGGCAATAATTGGAACCAGTTTGTCCTTCACCTTGAATTTTGTGAATAATCCGAAGGCATAAAGTCCTAAAAGCGGACCATAAGTATAACCTGCCACCGTAAAAATGGCTGCAATCACAGAATCATCATTTATGGCCCTAAAAATCATGATTACAACCAGTAATAGCGCAGAAAACAGCAGATGCGACTGGCGTCGTAAACTTTTTGTTTTTGACTCGTCGCTTTCATCGGCTCCTAAAATATCAACAGTAAATGATGTAGTAAGTGATGTTAGGGCCGAATCTGCACTAGAGTATGCCGCAGCCATTAATCCCACAAGGAAAAACAAACTTACCACCGGCCCCAGGTATTGAGTGGCCAATAGCGGAAATAAATCATCACCACGTTCTGGAATTGCAATGCCTTCGTGCTGGGCAAAAATTAGTAATAATGCTCCTAAAACCAAAAAGAGAAGGTTAGCAGGAATAAATGCAAAGCCATACCAATACATGTTCTTTTTGGCCTCAGCCAGGTTTTTACAACTCAGGTTTTTCTGCATCATATCCTGGTCTAATCCGGTCATTACAATGGTGATAAAAGCTCCGGTAAAAAATTGCTTAAAGAAATTTTGTTTGCTCTGCCAATCATCAAAAACAAATACTTTAGAATACTCGCTTTCGCTGATCATGTTGGTTAATCCGGAAATATCCATGTTTAGTTTGTCCATAATAAGGAAGATGCTGACACCAACGGCCAAAAGCATAAACAGGGTCTGTAAGGTATCGGTCCACACAATGGTTTTAATTCCGCCCTTAAAGGTATAGAGCCATATCAGTAATATGGTAAGAACTACAGTTACCGCAAATGGTACTCCCCATGAATCGAAAACCGTAATTTGCAAAACATTTGCCATCAAAAAGAGTCTGAACGACGCTCCAATTGTTCGCGACAATAAGAAAAAAGATGCACCGGTTTTATAGGATGCCCTGCCAAATCGTCCATCGAGATAGGTGTAAATTGAGGTTAGATTTAATTTGTAGTACAAAGGCAAAAGAATATTCGCTACTACAATATATCCCAGCATGTAACCAAAAACCATTTGCATGTAGGTAAAGTCGATAGATTTTACCCATCCCGGAACAGAAATAAAGGTAACTCCCGATAGAGAAGCTCCCACCATTCCGAATGCAACTACATACCATGGCGACTGCTTGTTGCCAACAAAAAAGCCTTTGTTATCGGCCTTGCGACCTGTGAAATAAGAGATGATTAAAAGAAGGGCAAAATAGCCAATAACAACAGTGAGTATGGTAATTGGAGTCACAGTAGATAATTTTAGAATGATAGTCAAAAGTAATAAAAAACCTGTCAGGTTTCAGAATCCTGCTAGCTTTGATTATTTTTGAAGAGAACTTTTGAATTGATGATAAGATGAGCTACACCAACTTCCCCTCTAAACTATTGGAAAATGCAGTTGCCGAATTTTCGAAACTTCCGGGCATTGGAAGAAAAACGGCCTTGCGTTTGGTTTTGCACCTGCTAAATCAGCCCAAAGAGGATGTTCATAAATTTGGCTCTTCCATTACCCAATTGCGCGACGAAATCAAACATTGCTCTTCCTGCTACAATATTTCAGATACTGAAATTTGCGATATCTGTGCAAATCCAAAACGTGACCACGAAACCATTTGTGTGGTGGAAAGCATACGCGATGTCATGTCCATTGAGCGCACACAACAATACAATGGCATCTACCACGTTTTGGGAGGAATTATCTCTCCGATGGATGGTATCGGACCTAGCGATTTGCAAATTGATCCGCTGATAGTAAAAGCAAATGAAGGAAAAATGAAAGAGGTGATACTTGCCTTAAGCACAACAATGGAAGGCGACACCACAAATTTTTATCTCTACAAAAAGTTGAATAAATTCAATATCAATATCACAACCATTGCCCGTGGTGTATCCATTGGCGATGAGTTGGAATACACCGATGAAATTACGCTTGGAAGATCAATTTTACATCGTACCCCATTCGATCAGAATTTATAGATTTGCAACAGTTTTTAGCCTTAAGTTCTCTCTATCAGCATATCGATAAATTGTATGTTCGGATACGTTTGTCTTTTTCTCCATTTTTATTAAATTCGCATAGTATTTAGACTAAATAAACACAAATCAATTAAACACTATGCCCGATTTCTATGTAAATATTCATCGGGATTGCCTAACTTAATGGGTATCAAAAAAACAATCACACATGGCTAAAATTGAAATAATGATTCCGGCAATGGGGGAAGGAATCACCGAAGCAACCATTACGCAGTTTCTAAAAAAAGAGGGAGATTTTGTCGAAGAAGAAGAATCGATCGTCGAAATTGCCACCGATAAAGTGGATTCTGAAATTCCTGCACCACAAAACGGAAAAATTGCCAAACTTTTATTTGCCGAAGGCGATGTTGCCCAGGTAGGCGACGTTGTGGCCATTCTTATTCCGGAAGGCGAAGAGCTAAATGATGAAGAACTTAGCACGGCAAGTCCTGTTCAAGCAAAAACGGAAGAAAAAGTGATTGAATTGCCCAATGAGGTAGTAGCTATAGAAACAGAGGCGAAAATGACCAGTAAAACCGAAAATGGCTCGTTTATTTCTCCTTTGGTACGCAAAATAGCCCAGGAAGAAAATATTAGCCTTGAAGAGTTAAACCAGGTTCAAGGTTCTGGCGAAAACAACAGAATTACCAAAAAAGATATTCTTCAATTCATCGAAAATAAAACCTCACAAGCAAAAGTTGCTGAACCAATTGTGGCTCCTGTAAGTGCATCTCCTGCGCCAGCTCCAACATCAACTCCTGTTTCACATCAATCCTACAATGGTGAAAATGTGGAAATTATCGAGATGGACAGAATGAGAAAACTCATTGCGCAATACATGGTTCAATCGAAGCAGGTATCGCCACATGTTACCTCATTTATCGATGTTGATGTTACAGGCTTGGTACAGTGGAGAAACAAAGTGAAGAATGAATTTCTACAAAAAGAAGGGCAAAAATTAACTTTTACGCCAATCTTTGTTGAAGCGGTAAGCATGGCTTTGAAAGACTACCCAATGGTAAATGTATCGGTGGATGGTGACAAAATTATTCGCAAGAAATTTATCAATATTGGAATGGCAACTGCCCTACCTAGTGGAAATTTAATTGTTCCGGTTATTAAAGGAGCCGACGAGAAGAATCTTGTTGGAATTACCAAGCAGGTAAATGACCTGGCCGATCGTGCCCGTGCAAACAAACTACAGCCCGATGAAATTCAGGGCAGCACCTTTACCATTACAAACCTGGGTGCATTTGGTAGCACAACGGGTACTCCAATTATAAATCAACCAGAGGTTGCGATACTAGCTGTTGGCGCCATTAAAAAGAAACCGGCAGTAATTGAAACCCCTCAGGGCGATACCATTGGAATCAGAAATATCATGGTTCTTTCCCTATCTTACGACCATAGAGTTGTAGATGGTGCTTTAGGTGGTATGTTCCTGAAAAGAGTGGCCGAATACCTGGAAAACTTCGATACAGAAAGAAAAATATAATTAAGTTTGATTCAAATATAGAAGCCGAAGGAAATTATTCTTCGGCTTTTTTTGTGTTTTATAAAAAGTTATGCACAAAAAATGTTACATTTTTATTTATTTTGTCTATTTATTAAGATTTATATAATTACATTTAATCATACGGAAAATTAAACTGATAGGAAAGCAGATTTTATCAACAATTCACTGTTTTTTATCAGATTCTCTGGTAATATTTGACTTAGAAAAGTTATATTTAGTTATTGTTAATTAGTTTAAAACATATAAAACCCTCTACAGGCCCAAAATTTAAATTAAAATTGTCTTCTGCCACCAAGACAGTTTTAATGGTCATACTCTCTATTTACATAGGGATCTGTAGTCCGTACTCTCTTAACGCCAGCCCAAAAAAGCAAAAAATTAAAGATCGACGCAAGTATCAAATTGCCGAGAAATTTCTTGCCAACGGTAATTACTCCAAGGCTGCAGGCATTTACAAAGAATTATTAGAACAGGCTTCTCGCAATGCCGATTTGAATTTTAAATTGGGCTTATGCTACCTGAATATTGTCTCGGAAAAAGATAAATCGGTTGGTTTATTGGAAAAATCGATTCAATACACAAGTTCAAAGAACAATGTGCCAATGGATGTGTACTACAATTTGGCAAAGGCATACCACACCAATTATCAGTTTAGGGAAGCTTTAAAGGTTTACAAAGATTTACTGCAAATTATCTCGCCTCAGAACACGGCTTTTCGCAACGAAATTCAGCGCGAAATTAAGATGTGCAAAAATGGATTAGATCTGGTGAAAAATCCGGTAAACATCTCTATCATCAACCTGGGAAATAAAATCAATACCGAATACGCCGAACACAGTCCGGGAGTAACCGCCGATGAAAGTACCATGGTATTTACATCGCGTAGAAATGGAACTGGCAGTAAGCTGGATATTGATGGACAGTACTTTGAAGACATTTACATTTCGAATAAGGTAAACGGAATATGGACCGAACCTAAAGGAATTTCCAAGCTAAATACCATTGATCACGATGCCTCGATATCCATATCGGCTGATGGGCAGGAATTGTACATTTACAAGGCAGGATTCTTGAGCAGAAAAGAATCGGAAGGTGGAGATATCTACGTAAGTAAATTACAAGGAAACGAATGGTCGGAACCTAAAAAATTAGGGCCTAGCATCAATTCCAAAAGCAAAGAGAGTCATATTTCCATTTCGGCCGATGGAAGAACCATTTATTTCTCAAGCGATCGCCCGGGAGGATATGGTGGAATGGATGTATATACGGTAAGCAAACTCCCTAACGGAAAATGGGGAAAAGCCAAAAATCTGGGTCCGGCAATTAATACCGAATACAACGACGATGCTCCTTTTATCCACCCCGATGGAAAGACTTTGTATTTTAGTTCGGCAGGACATAAAACAATGGGTGGGCTTGATATTTTTAAAAGTATCAATATTAAAGGTCGCTGGACAACTCCTGTAAACATTGGATATCCGATTAACTCGACAGATGATGATATTTACTACACTCCTACTCCTGATGGGAAAAGAGCTTATTTTGCTTCGTACAGAACGGGTAGTGTGGGTAGAACTGATATTTTCCTGATTAAAACCCCTGATGCCGATCAGGTTGGATTGTTTGTACTAAAAGGAAAAATTGTAACCACCAGCGGTGAACCGGTTGGAGGAGCCAAAATAACGGTGAGCAGAAATGGTAAAACCATTGGTATTTATACCCCTAACACGGCAAGTGGTAAATTCCTGTTCATTATCGATGCAGGAAAAAAATACGATATCGAAATTGTGGCTGAAGGCTTTAGAACTTTGAGAACAATTCTGAACATTCCACCTGAGTTTGCCAACAAGGAAAATCACAGTATCATTACCTTGTTGCCACTTACTCTTCGTACAAAAGATGAGCCTGATTATCCTCAAAGCATTGATTTAATCGATTTTGAAGAAAGTAAACTGAATCAAGTTGGCAGTTTGGAAGGAACGAAAGATTCAATTCCTGGTGACAAAAAATTTGAAGAACCGGTTCTTCCTGAAACTCCTGTAAAAGAAGTTCAGAAAGACAGCACAATCAGTGCAGTTGATTCTAAAGCTACAGGCGAACTTAATCAAAGTAATAATGCGGGTAATTTAAAGGACAGCAATGCAGTTAGAAAAGACATTCCACCTGCCAAAACAACAGGCGATTCGCAGATTACACTTCCACCGAAGAATGTAGTTACACCTAAGGTATTGCCTAAAGTTAGTGTTCCCGATAAGGTAACAGAACTGGCGAAGGTAGATAAAGCCATTCAAAAAGAGATGGAGAAAAAGCCTGTTGTCAAAGAAGATCAAACTGCTCAGAAAGAATCTACTCTGAAAGGGAAATCTTCGGATGTTCGGGCCATTGAATCTGGCGATCTTGCTTTTACCCTGGATTTAGGAAACTTCAATTCTCCACGCCCTGAATTGTTTGAAGAATTGGATGGAGTGATTGAAACCAAAGGCCCTGATAACAAATATCGATACACTTACGGTAAATTTAAGGACTATACTGAAGCTAGCAAGGCACAAAAGGTTATTGCCAAGAAAGGCTTTAAGTCGCCAACTATAAAGATTTTATCGAATGATAAACTGATAAAAGAGAAAACTGGTGGAGAAATTTATTACACCATCCAGATCATGGCGCTTAAGATCCCGATAGAAGAAGAATTCTTCGATAATCTGGACAATGTGAAAGTATTTGTAGGAGAAGATGGTTTAACACGATTCACATACCGAAAATTCAAATCGTTCGATGAAGCGGTTAAAGTAATGAACCAACTCATCAGAATGGGTTATTGGGATGCTTTCATCAGAACAGTGATTCATGATGAACTCTTGTATTCTGGTTTAAAGTACTCGGGAAGTTCAAGCTATACCATTCAGGTAATGGCACTTCGTTACCCTAAACCACTAAGCTACTTTAAAGATTTAGGAGATGTGAGTGTGTTTGTTGACCAAACTGGCTTATATCGATACACTTACGGCTCGTACAAAACCAAAAACGAAGCCATTAGAAATTTAGGAACAGTTCTTAAAAATGGTTATTGGGATTCATTTGTGCGAAAATCCTTACGAGGAGAGCGTTTGCCTTCGAATGAAAGCATGGAAAAAGAGAACTACTACACCATCCAGGTAATGGCTTTAAAAAATGCGCGCCCATTAAACTATTTCGACAATTTGGGAAAAGATAACCTGAGTCTGCACAATGGGAAAGATGGTTTATCGAGGTATACCTACCAAAAATTCTCAAACCAGGCACAGGCAAAAAGTCGCCTTTCTACGGTAATTAAAAAGGGATATCTTGATGCCTTTACAAGAGAAATTAAATGGTATAACGAACACTAAAATGCAAATTCTCGAAAATAACAATATTCGTCTGAGAGCTCTGGAACCTTCCGATTTAAATCTTCTTTACAGATGGGAAAACGACTCTTCTATTTGGGAGGTTAGCCATACTTTAAAACCATTTTCCTTGTTTGTTTTAAAACAATACCTGGAAACCAGTCACCTCGATATTTTTGAAAGCAAACAGTTGCGCCTGGTGATCGAAAGAAAGGAAGATGATGAAGCTGTTGGATTGATCGATCTTTTTGATTTTGATCCTTTTCATCAGCATGCAGGAATCGGAATTTCCATTAACAATAGAGAGCATCAGAAAAAAGGATATGCAAACGAGGCGCTCGAAACTCTATGCGATTACGCATTTTCGGTTTTACAAGTTCATCAATTGTACTGCAATATTACTTCGAAAAATGAAGCGAGCATGAAGCTTTTTCAAAACCAGGGTTTCGAAATTGCAGGGTTAAAAAAAGAATGGATCAAAACACCAACAGGTTGGCTTGATGAATATTTATTGCAAAAAATAAATAATCGGTAAACTACAAATCTTTAATGCTTTGGTATTGGGGAATATCTTCTAAAAATGTAAAACTTTTCTTTTCGTAGTCCATAAAACAGCAAAAGTGCCTTAGCCCGTTGGTTACCACCAAAAAAGGCACTCTTAATTTCATGTTATAGCGTGCAATCTGATTGAATACATCCTGGGTAATTTTAATTTTACTTGCCTTGCATTCCACAATCATCACAGGATTTGCCTTGCCATTGTATAAAACGATATCGCTGCGTTGAGGCAAGAGATTTACATCAACCTTCTTTTCAACCGCAATTAATGAAGCCGGATATCCCTTTTCTTCTACCAAAAAACGAATAAAATTCTGCCTTACCCACTCTTCGGGAGTTAATACAACATACTTCTTTCGGATACTGTCGAAAATTAGTTTTCTTTGCAGATCAGATTTTATTTTGAAAGAATAAGTTGGTAAATTTAAATTTTCCATAAAAAAGCTGTTGATCGGCTAAAGTTACAAGATTATTCCTTATAAAACCGCTACACATTTATGAAGACCAAAGAAGAAATTGTAAAAAACTGGCTAACAAGATATACTGGCCGGGAACTTTCTGATTTTACACCATACATTTTGCTAACCAATTTCAACCATTATGTAGAACTATTTGCAGAATGGCACAATTGCGAAATTTTAGGTGAGGACAAAGCAATGCCTAATGCATCGGCAGATGGAATAACAATTATCAACTTTGGAATGGGAAGTCCGAATGCTGCAACAATTCTTGATTTATTAAGCGCCATTAAACCCAAAGGTGTACTCTTCCTGGGTAAATGTGGTGGATTAAAAAGAAAAAATAAATTAGGAGATTTAATCCTTCCTATTGCAGCCATTCGAAGCGAAGGTACATCGAATGATTACCTTCCTCCAGAAGTGCCTGCATTGCCTGCATATTCGCTTCAAATGGCAGTATCGCAGGTCATATCAGATCGAAATAAAGATTATTATACCGGAACAGTATTCACCACCAATAAACGAGTTTGGGAATACGACGAACGCTTTAAAAAATACCTGACCAAAACAAGGGCAATGGCTATTGATATGGAAACTGCTACAATTTTCACAGTTGGATTCTACAATGAAATTCCTGTTGGTGCTTTGCTTTTGGTATCAGATCAACCAATGATTTCGGAAGGTGTTAAAACTGATAAAAGTGATGCCCTGGTTACCGATAGCTATGTGAATCAGCATCTGCAAGTTGGAATTGAAGCCTTAAAAGAAATTATGCACAATCGCCAATCGGTGAAACACCTTAGATTTTAAGATTACAGAATGACTTACGAAGAAATATTTAAAGGGCTAAAAAAGAAAGAATATGCTCCTGTCTATTTTTTAATGGGCGAAGAGAGTTTCTTTATCGATAAAATCACCGATTATATTATCGAAAATGCATTGCCCGAACACGAAAGAGATTTTAATCAGACCATTCTGTATGGTAAGGATACCGATATTGGTACAATAGTTACCACTGCCAGACGATTTCCAATGATGGCCGAAAAACAAGTTGTTGTGGTTCGTGAAGCACAAAATATTAAGAACATCGATCAGCTGTCTTCCTATGTAAAAAGTCCATTACAGTCTACCATTTTGGTGATCAATTACAAATACAAATCACTGGATAAAAGAAAGGCATTTACCAAAGAAGTAGCACAGAATGGTATTTTGTTCGAATCGAAAAAAATATACGATAACCAAATTCCGGATTGGATTAAAAAGTATGCTGCAAACTTAAAATATAAGATTGATAACAAAGCTGCATTCCTTCTGGCAGAGTTTTTAGGCAACGATTTGGGGAAAATTACCAATGCCCTGGAAAAGTTAACCATAAATATTACCAACAGTGATATTATAACGCCCGAAGACATTGAGAAAAACATCGGAATATCAAAAGATTACAACAATTTCGAGCTCCAGAATGCATTAGGTAAAAAAGACGTATTAAAGGCCAATCAAATCATAAGCTATTTCGCTACCAACGAAAAAAATCATCCTATCGTTGTAACCATTGCCCTGTTACACTCGTATTTCTCCAAAGTTTTAAAGTATTATTTCTTAAAAAATAAAACGAACGAAAAAGCTGTTGCTTCGAGTTTGCGAATCAATCCTTATTTCGTCAAAGATTATAAACTTGCATCGAGAAATTATAACCCCAAGAAATTGGTGTCGATAATTGAATTGTTGCGGGAATATGATTTAAGATCGAAAGGATTTGGTGATGCAGGAACGAAACAAGGAGACCTTTTAAAAGAGTTAATTTTTAAAATTCTCCATTAGCATCAGCGTTTACTTAAATTTACGCAAGACCCTAATATGAGAGGAATTTTACCCATTCGACTACTACTAACTGGACTAATTCTCTGTACAGGATTATTGTGCATGGGACAAACAGGTCAGCCACCTGTTGCAAAAAACGACACTGTTTCGGTTACGAACCAGAGTTCGGCAAGCGAGGTGGTTTACATCGAAATTGATTTTCTGAAAAACGATAGCTTTTCATCATCCGATGAAATTGAAAAAGCCATACTTCGCCAGACTGATCAATTTGGTAAAGCTTATTTGATTGAGGATAATACGCTCATGGTTTACTATCCGTATGAAATGAGCTACGGAACAGATACAATCTATTATGAAATATGCGATCAGGCAAATCGTTGTAGCAAGGCACTAATCCTTGTGAACGTTCTTGATCCAAATCAGGTTGAACTATTTATACCTTCGTCATTCTCGCCGAATAACGACAATATTAACGACAAATTTTACATTAAGGGTATTGAGAATTATCCGGAAAACGAGTTTATTGTTTTCTCGCGTTGGGGCACCAAAGTTTTCGAAAAGAAAAACTACAACAACCAGGATGCCTGGGATGGCAGCTACAACAATGCAGGAGTAAAACTCGGTCCGGGAGATAAACTGCCCAAAGGAACTTATTTCTTTAAGCTAATTATTAAAGATAAGGAGTATGTAAAAAGTGGTTATATTGTAGTTAAATATTGAGAATGAATCAACTTTACAAAATTGCCATATCAATTGCATTTCTGTTATTACCCATACTACAGGTAAGGGCTCAGGAAGACATCCGATTTTCCAACTATTCTTACAATCGCTTATTTTATAACCCAGCTTATGCCGGAAGTACAGGTTTTATGGAAGCCGTTTTGGCCTATCGAAACCAATGGGTAGATATAGAAGGCTCGCCGGAAACAGCTGTTCTGTCGGTTCAGGCTCCTGTTAACTTTAGTAAATTTGGTTTGGGTGCAGTGGTGTATAACAATCGTTTTGGAATACAAAAAGACAATGCAGTTTTTTTGAACTATGCCTACCATTTACAAGTGAGTTTTGAAGGCGTATTATCTATGGGAATACAAGCTGGTGTTGTCAATAAGCAGATCAATTGGACAGATTTAACCACTTACGATCCAAACTTTCCATCGCCGGATGATCCTGCATTTCCCGATCAGGATATTTCAACATGGGTTCCCAATTTTGGGATCGGTTTTTATTACTACACCCCAAAGTATTACATTGGATTATCGACTCCCAGGTTACTTTCGAACGATCAGCCTGCAACAGAAGGGTTTTCTGATAACATGAAATTCAAGTTGAAGAATACTGTTTTTTATTTGGGTGGTGGTGTTAATTTCCCGATTGGTCAAGAACTAAAGTTTAAGCCTTCACTCTTGGTTATTAGCTCTTATTCGGGCGTAACTACAGCCATGACTAATTTTGAATTGGAACATGAAAGTGGCGTTTCGGCAGGCGTTGGATACAGAACAGATGATTCATGGGCAGGAATTCTTGGATACCAATTGAACCCGAAACTTAGGTTTTCATATTCTTATGAAAAATATTTCGGAATTTATGGATCAAAAGGCTATACAAATCACGAAATAATATTAAATTACAATTTATCATTACGAAAGAGCCGAATTACGTCACCTCGATATTTCTAAACACCATGAAGAGTAAAGCTGGAATAAATATTTTTCTTGTATTATTTCTAATAACATTAGGAAATATCAACCTGTATGCACAATCGCAATTGGTTCAGAAAGGAGAACGATATTTCAACAATAAAGAATTTGCACATGCCATAAATTACTTTGAAAAGTATCTGGAAAATAACAATGATATTGATATCCAAAGAAAGCTTTCCAAATGCTACGTGCAAACCCAGAAAGATACAGAGGCTCTTTATATCATGGAAAAACTGGTGAACGATCCTCGGGCAAAATCAGAAGATTTCCTGAACTATGCGCACCTTTTAAAAAGCATGAGGAATTACAATGAAGCAAAAGTTTGGTTCGAAAAATATGCCAAAATTAAGCCAGGAGATCAAGACATTCAAAACCTGATTCTTTCATGCAATTTAATCAATGAACTGGAGGATAAACAACAGTTTATTGCCAAAGCAGTGAGTATTAATTCTCCGCAATCCGATTTTGCTTCGGCACTTTATAAAGATGGCCTTGTTTTTGTCTCGGGCCGACATAACAAAACATCGAAACAGATCGATGGCCGCACAGGAGAACACTACCTGGATTTGTATTACACAGAACGTGTAGGTGATCGATTTGTAGAGGCAATCCCATTTAGCGAAATTTTCAATTCTAAATATCACGAAGGACCAGCTTGTTTTACACCCAATGAGCGATTCGTTTTTTTTACCAGAAATAAAGGGAACTTAAACCTGGAAGGAAAATCGGAATTGAACATCTACACTTCTCGATTCAACGGCAAATCTTGGGATAAACCTGAACTGTTTCTATTTTCAGGTCGTGCCTATTCAATTGGGCATCCTAGTATTTCTCCTGATGGCAGATCTCTGTATTTCATATCAAACATGAAAGGTGGATATGGAGGAACGGATATTTACGTGTGCCGAAAGCTAGGTTTTTCATGGAGCAAACCCATAAACCTGGGTCCAACAGTGAATACATCGGGTAACGAAATGTTTCCTTTTATTGGCAATGACAATTACCTGTATTTTGCTTCTGACGGACATATTGGCTTTGGAGGTTTAGACATTTTTAAAACTACATTTGAACAAAATCATTGGACTTTCCCAATCAACCTTGGCCCTCCTTTTAATTCTGAGAAGGATGATTTTGGCCTGATCTTTAAAAATTCCAAAGCAGAAGGCTATTTCTCTTCTAACCGGAGAGGAAACGATGATATTTTTTCCTTTGCTCAAAACCCTGACAAACTTAAATCTCTGCACGGGCGAATGGTAGATATGTATTCGAAAAAAAGCATTCCTGATGTAGATATAGTTTTAATGGATAACCTATCGAAAGAAAAGAGCGCTAAAAGCAGCGATAAAGGAATGTTTAAACTTGATATTTTCGAAGGAGGAAATTACAGCTTAATTGTAAGCAAACCAGGATATAAAACCAAGCGAATTTTGTATTTCGATCAGGAAGGATCTGCTCCAAAGCAATTGAATATCTCCATGGAAACCACTCCCTGGGTAAAGTTTAAAGGCATTGTAGTTGATCAGTACTCGGGCAGAGCTCTGGAGCAAGCTACCATCGAAATTATTAACCGCAGTTATAAAACCAATCGTTTTTGCGAAACCGATGATTATGGTGAATTTGTGCAAGACATCGATCCATCAAAATCTTACGATATCATAATCCGTCAGGGCGGATACTTTACCAAGGTGATTCAGAATTACAGATATCAAAACGAGCAGTTTGAACAAATCGAGTTGCAAAAATTCAATAAAAATGAAAACATGCAACTATTTGGGGTTGAATATGAAAAGAGCTCAGCAGAGCTTGAAAAAAATACAATTACAGAGCTCGATAACCTGGCAAATTTATTGCTTGTGAATCCGAATATCGCCATTCAGATAATTGGTTTTACCAACTTCGATAATGGCAAAAAAGAAAATAAGATTCTGAGTTTGGAAAGGGCCTCGCAAGCAGCTGAATATGTAATATCGAAAGGCATTACCAGCAACAGAGTAGAATACAAACCCGGAGGTTACGATCCGGGTAAACCGGCTTTAACAGTAAAACTGTTGGAAGCATTTTAGCATCGAACAACATGACCATTATTATAATTGCAATCACAGTACTCGTTTCTTTGACAGCATTTCAGAACAACGATTTGCTGTACAAATATCAGTTCAACGCATATCAGATTACCAAAAGAAATCAGTGGTACAGAATTCTTACCTACGGTTTTTTACATGCCAATTGGGATCATTTGCTGGTAAATATGATTGTACTGTATTTTTTTGGCGATGCACTTGAATATTATTTCAGTTATAATTTTGGATCGGCAGGCGTAATCTATTTTATAGCCTTATATCTTAGTGCGATTGTATTTTCAACCCTTTACGATTTAAAGAAACACAAAGAGCACTACCATTATAATGCTGTGGGTGCCTCGGGCGCAACATCGGCTGTGGTTTTTGCTACCATATTTTTTGCACCTCTACAGCCCATTTACCTGTTTTTTGTAATTCCAATTCCGGGCATTCTTTTCGCTGCCGGATACCTCTACTATTCCTATTATATGGGAAAGAAAAATCTTGATAATATTGGTCATAGTGCACATTTCTCGGGTGCATTATTCGGATTTCTGTTTCCATTAATCATTAAACCCAAATTATTCTCCTTATTTTTGCAGCAGATTCTCAATTTTTAAAGCATGCAAAAAGCCATTTTTCTCGACCGCGATGGAGTCATCAATTCCGATGTAGGTCATTATTATATTTACCGGGTTGAAGATTTTGTTATCAATGAAGGAATTATTCCCTCTTTAAAAAAGTTTTCTGAAGCGGGTTACATGTTATTTATCGTAACCAACCAGGGAGGCGTAGCAAAAGGAATTTATACCGAGGATGATGTGAACAAAGTGCATGAGCACCTCTTATCAATTCTGCGAAAGGAAAATATAACGATTGAGAAAATCTACTTCTGTCCTCATCACGACAGTGTAGCAGCTTGCCAATGTCGGAAACCAAGTCCATACTTTATCAAAAAGGCCATAAAAGAGTACAATATCGATCCTGAAAAGTCGTTCATGATTGGCGATAGCCCTCGAGATAAACAATCGGCCGAAGCAGCTGGAATTACAGGAATAAAAGTGGATGCAAACGAAAATATCGAAGCATATTGCGATCAAATATTAAAAGGAGAATTATAGCATGAGCATATCGGAGTATATTAATCTAAACGGTGAATTATTTCCTAAGGATAGTGCTGTTTTTGGTGCTGGGAATCGAGCTTTCAGATATGGAGATTCTCTTTTTGAAACCATCCATTCCAACGGAACCGAAATACAATTTCTCGATCAGCATTTAGACCGCCTCATAAAAGGCATGAACACAATTGGGATGATTGTACCTGAAAATTTCCGGGACAAATTGAAAATCAACATCACCTACCTGATCAACAAGAACAAAGCCTTTGCAGGAACAAGAATCAGGTTAAGTGTTTTTAGAAACGATGGCGGTTTGTATACACCAAGCGACAATAACATTTCATACTTGATTGAAACTTCGCGCCTGGAAAACGACCACTATGCTTTGAACAAAAAAGGACTGAAAATTGACCTTTATAGCGAATGCAGGAAATCTTCTGGAATTATTTCACAGTTTAAAACAGGTAACTCTTTACTGTTTATCATGGCAGGTAATTACAAAAATAAAATGCGATTGGATGACTGCCTGATCCTAAATGAAAGAGGAAATCCGATTGAGAGTATCAGCTCAAACCTGTTTATTGTGAAAAACAATATTCTAATGACTCCATCAATTGAAAGTGGTGCAGTTAGTGGAATTATGCGCGAACAATTAATCGAAACTGCCCTGAAGTTAAACATGACTGTTTACGATGATTGTAACATTACCGCCAATGACCTGTTGGAGGCCGATGAAATATTTTTAAGCAATTCAATTAGCGGAATAAGATGGGTTGTGGCATACAAGGATAGAAGATATTTCAACAAAACTGCCAAGCTTTTATTGGAAGAGTTAAATCGGAACACCTTTAGATATTAAGCTGAGATTGCTTAGTTCATACTTGGATTTTCGGGGAAATTAGACCACATGCGGTATCGTCCACCCAGTTTTCTAAGCGATTGTTCCCACAAATCGTCGTTATTAAGGCTCATGATACTTCGCACATCGATTTGGCTTACCAACCATGAGTTTTCTTTAATTTCCTCGTTTAGCTGACCCGAACTCCAACCAGAATAACCGGCAAAAAATCTCACCTGGTGAGGAAGTACTTTTTTCTGTTCAATCAAATCCTTTAAAACACTGAAATCGCCTCCCCAGTAAAGGTTATCGAAAATATGAATGCTGTTGGGAATTAAATCGGGTAAGGTATGGATATAGTAAATTCTGTTGGTATCAACCGGTCCTCCAACAAAAACATCTCCATCAAAATGGGCGATACTCACCAAAACTTCATCAACACTCAGGTTAATTGGCTTATTCAAAACAAATCCAACTGCACCTTCTTCATTAAATTCTGCCAACAACACAATAGAGCGTTTAAAATATCTTCCTTCCAAAAAGGGTTCGGCAATTAGTACCTTCCCTTTTTCAGGATTAATATTATTATTCTCCATTCTGAATAAATCCGAACTTCCTTCCACACTAATTATTTTAAGTTTTCAGATACAAATTAACCAATTTTGCGAAAGAAAAAAAGATTTCTCCCCTGCTAAAATCTGATTAGTTCTTTCCAATTCATTAGTACAAGGCAGACAAAATAATTATATTTAACATTCTCTAACCAAATTGCCCGGAATGAATAAAAAATCTGCCCTCTCACTACTGTTTGTTTTATTCTTGATTTTAAATCAAGTCGCATTTGCCGAAACTAATAAAGATGAAACAAGATCAGACGATTTTCGCATTGAGCTTCCCAAAATTATTATTTCCGATATCCCTTCTGAAATTACCATTCATTACCAATCTGATGGTGATTCTGTGTTGGTGAAGCTTAACCAAACGGAAATGTGGCACAAAGCGGATACAGATAAAATTGTAGTCCCTTTTGTGTTTAAGGGCAACGATCGGATACAAGTAAGCATTTCAGAACAGAGTAGAGCTGTTAATTATTCGGCCATTCCACTTTGGATGTCGATATTACCACCACTTATTGCAATTTTAATGGCATTGGTATTTAAAGAGGTGTTTTCGGCTCTTTTTGTAGGTTTATTCACGGGCACGCTCATCATTTTTACTTACCAGGATATTTCTTTTTTTACGGCATTTTTTAAGGCGATATTCGCAATTTCCGACACCTATATCATACAATCACTTGCCGATACAGGTCATATTTCCATCATTGTATTTTCCATGCTAATTGGAGCCATGGTGAACCTGATTACTCAAAATGGCGGTATGCAAGGCGTGGTAAACAAATTATCGCGATTCGCCAATAGTTCCAGATCAGGACAGATTGTTACCTGGATTTTGGGTGTGCTGATTTTCTTCGACGATTACGCCAATACACTGGTCGTGGGGAACACCATGCGACCTGTAACAGACCGATTAAAAATCTCGCGTGAAAAGCTGGCATACATTGTCGATTCTACGGCTGCTCCAGTTGCTTCCATTGCCATGATAACAACCTGGATTGGCATTGAGCTGAGCTATATTCAATCGGCAACGGTTCAGATCAATATCGACGAAAGTGCTTACAGTATCTTTTTAAACTCATTGCCCACCCGCTTCTACCCTTTCTTTACCTTGTTTTTTATTCTCATGATTGTGATCATGAAAAGAGATTTTGGCCCGATGTACAAAGCTGAGCAAAGGGCGAAGTCTGAAGAAAAAATTTCGGAAGTAAAACAGAAAAACAATGATGAAGTTGAGAGCATAGAGATTTCTGATGAAATTCCCACCAGGTGGTACAATGCAGGAATCCCTGTAATGGTAGTTATTTTTGGAACTTTTGCCGGTTTAATATACACAGGCTGGAGTAGTGAAGTCTGGAATGATTCAGCAGTATCTTTTGGAACAAAGCTGTCTCATATTATTGGGGCATCCGATTCGTACCTGGCACTTTTGTGGTCGTCCATTTCGGCTGTATTGGTTGCTGCAGCATTAAGCATTGGACAAAGAATTCTGAGTCTTAAGAAAACCATCGATGCCTTGGTAAAAGGCTTCAAAACCATGCTCACTGCTATTCTAATCCTGATACTGGCCTGGGCTCTTGCCGATATCACAAAAGATTTGCATACTGCCGACTTTATTTCGAAAATATTAATAGCAACGGAAGTTCCTCCACAATTTTTGCCAAGCTTTACTTTTATATTATCGGCACTAATCGCTTTCTCTACAGGTTCATCCTGGGGAACAATGGCCATTCTTTATCCATTAATTCTTCCGGCATCCTGGGCCTTATGTCACTCGGCAGGCTTGGCCGATGCACAAAGCATGGATATTTTTTACATTACCGTTTCGGCAATTTTGGCAGGATCTGTTCTTGGTGATCATTGTTCTCCAATATCAGATACAACCATTTTAAGTTCCCTGGCGAGTTCTTGTAATCATATAGAGCATGTACGCACCCAATTGCCATATGCTCTTACAGTTGGTTCAGTAGCTATACTTTTGGGTTTAATTCCAGCAGCCTATGGCGTTAGTTCCTGGATTTTAATTCCTACAGGATTTTTAACACTGTTTCTAATTGTAAAATTCTTTGGAAAGAAGTAAAGAAAAAACCCGGCATATTAAGGGGTAATGCCGGGTGAAAAATTTTATGTTGATTTGTAAATTATCTTCTCAGACAATTAACCACTAACCACAATGAATCAAACCAACACTAACTAAAAGTTTTCTACTATAAAGACGATTAAAAAGGGAAAATAGGTTACTTTTTGGGCCATTTTCTTTCATTTTTTAACAAACTTTAACTTTTAGTGCCGATTTTGGGTCATTTTTAGCTTAATCTGTTTTAAAATATTAATTGCCAATAGCCTACATCCAACCATTGATTAAACTTGTAACCAACCTCTTTAAACTGTCCAGTTTTTTTGAATCCAAATTTCTCATGCAATGCAACGCTCGAATCGTTTGGTAGGGTGATTCCCCCAATTGCGACATGCAAGTCCATTGCTCGAAGGTCAGATATCAACTTTCCATATAGTAATGTGCCTATTCCTCGAGCTCCAAAATCAGGATGAAGGTAAACGGTTGTTTCAACCGAAAATTGATACGAACGTCGGGGTTTCCATTCACTGGCATAGGCATAACCCACAAGAGTATCATTCAATATGTAAACATACCATGGGTATTTTTCAAGAACTTTTGAAATTCTTTTCTCAATTTCCTTTGCAGATACCTCCTCCTCTTCGAAAGTTACAACTGTATTTTTAATGTAGTAATTGTATATTCTGCTAATGGCCTCAGCATCAGCAATAGTGGCTATACGAATCATTTTAGTTTTGATTAATCATGTAATCAAAAGTAAAAAAAAACGATCATCCCCCCTAAGAATGACCGTTTCAATGCTATATATATAGCCCTTTAGAATTGTGCCCAATTATATCTTTACCATTATCGTCGGCACGAACGAACGAACTAAAAAGTTATTCTTAACAAGACCCCTATTTCTTGTCTTGAACAATACTAAAACAGGGAAGTATATAAAAAGGGTGACAAAAGAATTTAAAAAAATTGTTTTTTTCACCAACTAAATCATAACACTCTCTTTTTCTTACTGTTTAGGAGGTTAAGAAAACTTAAACAATCAAATTCACCTTTGCTGTCATGAGGGCTTAATCACACATTCGCATTACATTCTGGTAGGGGCAAGTAGGATTTTCTTTTTGTTGAATTTGATTTTCGAAGCAGATAAAAAAAAGCAATCACTTTTAAGGGAAGTGATTGCTTCTGCAAGTATATTTAGCTTAATCGTTTGTATTGTTGGGAAGAATTACCACATTGCATCCAACTACTACTAACTAAAAGCCTATTGAGAAAATACCCACTAAGTAATTCTCTCAATCATATATAAGACAGTTTAGTTCCAAAAAAGGGTGAAAGCCTCATCAAAAAAAAATCCACAAACTTTTCAATTTGTGGATTCATTATCAATATGATGTTCTTTCTATTCTGTATAAATCGAAGGAAATTTACCTGGATTTGATTCTCTCATGATATCGTAAATTACTTCAAAAACGTCCTCAGCATTAGGGTTAGAGAAGTAGTCTCCATCAGTTCCATAAGCAGGTCGATGATCTTTTGCAGTAATTGTTCTTGGTTCCGAATCTAAATAGAAATAAGCTTTCTGATCTTCCAATACTTTTTGCATCATAAATGCTGTAGCTCCACCCGGAACATCCTCATCGAAAAATACAATGCGATTGGTTTTCTTCACCGACTCCAAAATTCTTTGATTTACATCGAATGGCAGTAAAGTTTGCACATCGATCAATTCCACTGAAATGTTAAAATCTTTCAGCTGTTTCACTGCATCTTCGGCAATTCTAACACATGAGCCATAAGTCACTAAAGTGATATCGGAACCTTCATTTAAAACCTCAGGAACACCTAAGGCCGTTTTAAATTCTCCTAAATTTTCAGGCATTTTTTCCTTTAAACGATAGCCATTTAAAGGTTCTATAACCAATGCAGGTTCATCCGATTCCAGAAGGGAGTTGTACAATCCTGCTGCCACAGTCATATTTCTTGGCACACAAACATGTACTCCACGTATCGAATTAATTACCATA
Organism: Marinifilum caeruleilacunae; assembly: GCF_013141825.1. Taxonomy (GTDB): domain Bacteria; phylum Bacteroidota; class Bacteroidia; order Bacteroidales; family Marinifilaceae; genus Marinifilum; species Marinifilum caeruleilacunae. The sequence goes on along the minus strand of NZ_RZNH01000015.1, from coordinate 26,492 downwards.
CTTAGAGGTGATCCTGAATGCCAGATTCCTTCCAAACGGTGACCACGAGTACGAATAATCACTGGTGATTTCTGACCTCCCTTGGTTCTATACTGCATGGTGGCCAAATCGTCGCTCATGGTTTGCAGTGCATATAGAAGGTAATCGAAGTATTGAATTTCCGCAATGGGTCTTAATCCGCGTAAAGCGAGGCCAATACCTTGCCCCAGAATCGTTGCTTCACGAATACCGGTATCTGTTACGCGAAGTTCTCCAAATTTCTCCTGCATCCCTTCCAAACTTTGGTTCACACCTCCAATAAAACCCGTGTCCTCACCAAAAGTCAGTAAAAGTGGATATTTGGTAAATAATTTTTCAAAATTATCACGCAGAACCTCTCGCCCATTTACAGTTTTTGAATTCTCACCATAAACAGGTTCTACCGGTTCAATATTGCTAATTTTTAGTCCTGTTTCGCTGTACAGGTGACTACTGTATCTTTCCTCATTTTCGGCAATGGTATTTTTCAACCACACCTGTAGCTGCGACTTCAAAGGTTTAAAGCTTTCGCAATTAGAACAGATATGCCTTAAGATTTTCTTGGCAGCACTCACATTGTCTTTACGAACCGGGTGAATCACTTTCTTCAAACCAGAAGTGATGTTGTTGATTCGATCTGTCTTCTTGCACTTACATCCTGCATTTTCTACAAGAGTTATCAATTCATCACGTTCCTTTTTGATTGGACTGGTAAAACTCTTCCAGGCAGTCTGGCGGGCTTTCTTCACCACATCAATGGCTTCCTTTTCTATATCGTCCAGCTTATCGCTTTCAATTAATTCCATTGAAAGAATCCATTCTCTCATTTTTTTAATCGGATCGAAGTCGGCCTCCCATTGCAATCGCTCTTTCGTCTTATATCTTTCGTGCGATCCGGAAGTTGAATGTCCCAAAGGTTGGGTCATTTCTGTGACATGAAACAGTACCGGAACATGATCACGTCGGCAAAGTTCAACACCTTCTGCAAACATTTTACACAAGGCAGGGTAATCCCAACCTTTTGCTTTGTATATAAGGTAACCATCACCGTTTTCGTCCTGCTCAAAACCTTTTAATACTTCTGATATGTTTTGTTTTGTGGTTTGATATTTATTTGGAACTGAAATTCCCCATCCATCGTCCCAAACACTCATTGCCATCGGAACTTTTAGTACACCTGCGGCATTAATGGTTTCCCAAAAATGACCTTCTGAGGTACTGGAGTCTCCAATTGTTCCAAAAGCCACTTCATTTCCCTTAATGGAAAAATCGGTAAACTGATGTAAGTCTTTATTTTCACGGAATAATTTGGAGGCATATGCCAGGCCAAGTAAACGAGGCATCTGACCAGCAGTTGGCGAGATATCGGCCGATGAATTTTTTTGCTCTGTAAGGTTCTTCCACGTACCATCTTCGTTCAAACTTCTTGATGCGTAATGGTTGTTCATCAATCGTCCACCGTTTGCCGGATTTTTATCCAGTTGAGTCTCCCCAAATAATTGGGCAAAAAACTCTTCAGGTGTTAGCATTCCGGCTGCTAGCATAAAGGTCTGATCTCGGTAATATCCCGATCGCCAATCTCCATTGCGGAATGATTTTGCCATTGCAATTTGGGCAATCTCTTTTCCATCTCCAAAGATTCCAAATTTGGCCTTCCCGGTTAACACTTCCTTACGACCCAAAATACTTAACTGACGGCTTATATTTGCTATGCGGTAATCTTCAAGAACTTCGGAAGTAAAATCTTCGTATGATAGGTGATCATCCTTAGCTTCCATGTTTTCTTTTAATGTTTCTGACATATTATTTCAATTTTCTGAATTCGAAATAATTTCCCCCTTATTCCAGAATCCACGAGTGTGTTAGTGTGTTTATTTAACAGAATTTTTTTGATTTTTCTAAGATCAAATTTAGAAAGAATTATTCTAAATAAGAAAGATTACTCCAAGTATTTCAGACCTTTTATTCTTGTTTAATTTGGCTGTACAATCCTGAAATGATATATTTGCCATTAATTTATTAAGAATTATCCAAATGATTGTAAAAGTTATCCTTATAACTGCTGTTATTCTGGCAATTGGTTTTGTTGGATTTGCCATTTCTATCCTGATAAAGAAGAATGGTAGATTCCCTGAGTTGCATATAGGTAGAAATGAAGAGTTGAAGAAAAGAGGGATTAGTTGCGCTACTTCTCAACACAAAATGGAGCAGGAAAAAGCCAAAAATGCCAAGCTTCATAAAAAATTGACTCTTCTCGATAAAGAATTGGAAAGTTTGTAAAATCATTTGAATCGTTGATTTTACAAAAGTTAAAAAAGTCTAAAAACAGCTGCCGGGTAGAACATCACCTTTAACTTATGCGTATTTAGAGTAAAAAGGAGATCGTTATGGCAGTATTTTTTAAAATATTACTACTTGCAGTTTTTTTACTTATTCTGGCATTTCTTGGCTTTGCCATCAAACTTTTCGTTGATAAAAATGCCAGCTTTACAGGTGGAGGATGCAATATCTGTGCATGTAATGAAGATGAAGTAGAGTCGTGCGACACTAAATAATTGGTTATCGGTTTTCCGTTTTACTCGGTTTGTATTATTTCATAACAACTACCATTCAAACTTTTTTAAATCGAAAAACCGATAACTTATTTAAGCACTTTACATCAAAGTATCTATTTCTTCCTACTTCAGGATTTTGGCATTCAATTTTTCACTGATATATGTTGCCAGAGCACCTTCCTCATCGGTGTAGATGAAATAGGCTTCCAATTCCGGATCATTTTTCACAATTTCGATACTTTTTTCAAGTCCTAAAACCATAAAGGCGGTTGCATATGCATCGGCTTTCATACAAGTTGGAGCTACTACCGAAGCCGAAAGTAGGCTGTGTTGCACGGGATATCCCAATCGGGGATCGATGGTATGTGCATATTTTTTACCATCCTTAATATAGAACTGACGGTAATTGCCAGAGGTAGCCAATGCGCCATTTTCCAATTCCATTACGTCCTGAATTTGTCGCGACAAACTTGAAGGATCATCTATTGGCTGATCGATTCCAACTCTCCACGGACGATTCTTATTGCTATTGCCTTTTGCCCTGATTTCTCCGCCAATTTCAACCATATAATTGACAATTCCCTTCGACTCCAGGTAATCAGCTACAATATCCACTCCATAACCTTTTGCAATGGCACTGGCATCAAACATGATTCTCGGATCCTCTTTTATCACTTTTCCGCCCTGTAATTTCACTTTCTGATATCCAACTACCATTAGTAGACTATCTACCGGGATATCCTCTGGTTCGAGCTTGTTTTTAAATCCAAATCCCCATGCATTTGCAAGTGGTGCTACTGTCCAATCGAACGCTCCATCGGTAATTTGTGCTATTTGTTCACTGGTCTTAAAACAGGTGATAAAATAATCATCCAATACAACCGATGAATCATTATCATTCACCTTCGAAATCACCGATTCAGGATTGTAGGTTGATAAAGAGAAATCAAATTCTTTCAGCTTTTGCATAATTTCAACCTGCAAGTCTTCACCTTCAGGATATTCATATACAAAATGATAGAAAGTTCCAAAAACCTTCCCTTCCTTGAAATGATATGTTGCTTCCTTTTTACAGGATACAAGGGCGAAGCCAATTAGGAGCAAAAAGATATATTTATACTTATACATGATATACAATTACGAATTAAGAGGAGGCAAGTATTTCATCCTCATTGTTAATATTACTGATTCACGAAATTACACAGACTCTATAAAACAAACAAGCCCCGAAAAATCGAGGCTTGTTTTATATTGTTACGATCCGAAATCGTCAAATTCAACCATTTCGTCTGGTACTCCTAATTCATACAGCATGTTTGTAACAGCTGAGTTCATCATTGGAGGTCCACACAAGTAGTATTCGATATCTTCCGGCTCTTCGTGTTTGCTTAGGTAGTTATCGTAAATTACCTGGTGAATAAATCCTGTTGGTCCTTCCCACTTATCTTCTGGAAGTGGCTCAGAAAGTGCCAAGTGCCATTCGAAGTTCGGGAAATCAGCAGCGATAGCGTCGAACTGATCTGCGTAGAACACCTCTTTTAACGAACGAGCTCCATACCAGAAAGTAGCCTTACGACCTGTTTTCACTGTGTGGAACAAGTGGAAGATGTGTGAACGCATTGGAGCCATACCGGCACCACCACCAATAAACATCATTTCGTTGTTTGTTTCTTTGATGAAGAACTCACCATAAGGCCCCGATACAGTAACCTTATCACCTGGCTTACGCGAGAAGATGAAAGAAGAACAGATACCTGGATTTACATTCATCCAGCTGTTGTTTACTCTATCCCATGGTGGCGTAGCAATACGGATGTTCAACATCACGATGTTACCCTCTGCAGGGTGGTTAGCCATTGAGTAAGCACGATAAGTTGGCTCTGGGTTTTTCATGGTAAGATCGAACATCTTAAATTGATCCCAATCACCTCTGTACTCTTCTTCAATGTCCATATCCTTGAAATCAACATTAATCTTAGGTACATCAATCTGAATGTATCCACCTGATTTAAAGTCAAGAATTTCTCCATCAGGAAGTTTTACAACGAATTCTTTAATGAAAGTTGCAACGTTGTGGTTCGAAACCACTTCACACTCCCATTTCTTAATTCCCATAATTTCCTGAGGAATTGACATTGTCATATCCTCTTTTACTTTTACCTGGCAAGCCAAACGCCAATCGTTTTGAGCTTCTTTACGAGTAAAATATCCTGTTTCGGTTGGTAAAATTGATCCAGCTCCATCGTGTACCTGACACTTACACATTGCACAAGTACCACCTCCACCACAAGCCGATGGCAAGAAGATTTTTTCATCTCCTAAGGTACCCAAAAGAGTATTCCCTGGTTCAACAACCAATTTTAGGTCTCCCTCATTAATATCAATTGTAACCTCTCCTGAAGGAGTAAGTTTCTTCTTTGCGTACAATAGGATAGAAACCAGTACCAGTATCACAAGTAAGAAAATCACAATACTTGTGGCAATCACTGTTCCCTGTGTTGTTAATAATATCATCTCTATTCCGATTAATTTTTTAGAAAATTCAATTTACTTTATTCTGTTATCAGCTTAGAGTTTGATACCCATGAAGCTCATAAAAGCAATTCCCATTAATCCTGTTACAATAAATGTAATCCCTAATCCTCTTAATGGAGCAGGTACATTTGAGTAGCGGATTTTCTCACGAATTGCTGCAATACCTACAATGGCAAGTAACCATCCAATACCGGATCCTAAACCGAACGAGGTAGCTTCTGCTAAAGAAGTGTAACCTCTTTCCTGCATAAATAACGATCCACCTAAAATTGCACAGTTTACAGCAATCAATGGTAAGAAAATACCTAGTGATGAATATAGTGTTGGTGCAAATTTTTCAACAATCATTTCCACCAATTGTACCATAGAAGCAATTACGGCAATAAACATGATAAAGCTTAAGAAGCTTAAATCAACATCTGCCATCGAAGGATCTAGCCAAACTAGTGCTCCTTCTGCCAATATGTATTTGTTTAGCATGTAGTTCGCAGGAACTGTAATTCCCAATACGAAGATTACTGCCAAACCAAGACCCATAGAAGTTTTAACGGTTTTCGAAACCGCAAGGTACGAACACATTCCAAAGAAATATGCGAATACCATGTTGTCGATAAAGATCGACTTGACAAATATATTAATCAGATTTTCCATGTTTCGATTTTTCTTTTGATTAGTTCGACTCAATTAAGGATTTATCCTTAGATCTTTGTACCCAAATAATGATTCCTACTACAACCAAAGCCATTGGAGGTAGAATCATTAATCCGTTGTTCTCGTAACCCATATCGTAAACTGCCTGAGGAATTACCTGGAAACCATAAAGTGTTCCCGATCCTAACAATTCACGGAAGAAAGCTACAATTACAAGGATGATACCGTATCCGGCTGCATTACCAATACCATCAAGGAATGCTGGCCAAGGTCTGTTACCAAGTGCAAAAGCCTCTAAACGTCCCATGATAATACAGTTTGTAATAATCAAACCTACAAATACCGATAGCTGTTTACTTACATCGTAAGCAAATGCTTTCAATACCTGGTCTACAAGAATTACCAATGCGGCAATTACAACCAACTGTACAATGATTCGAATTCTTGAAGGAATTGTATGTCTTAATAATGATATAATTACATTAGCAAGGGCCAATACTGCTGTAACCGAAATTGTTAAAACCACTGCAGGTTCCAACTTAGCAGTTACTGCCAAGGCCGAACAGATCCCCAATACCTGAACGGTAATCGGGTTATCGCTTCCCAAAGGATTGGTAAGCAATTTTCGATTCTTAGCTGAGAATAATGGTTCTTTATCGCTCATCTCGTGCTTATTTTGAAGATTTTAAAAACTTTTCATAACTGCTAAGGTTATCAAGAAGCATTGCTTCAAAACCTTTAGACGTAACAGTACCACCCGATACTGCATCGAACTGGTGAAGATTTCCACTAGCTGTACCTTTTACCATGATAATAGAGGTAAATTTTCCAGCTTCATTGAAAATTTGCTTTCCGATGAATTGATCCTGAAAAGCAGGAGTAGAAATTTCGGCCCCCAAACCAGGTGTTTCGCCTTGATGAGCAAAAGTTGCCCCAAAAATGGTATTCCCATCTTTTTCCATTGCGATGTATCCCCAAAGTGGTCCCCACATTCCTTTACCTCTTACCGGCAAAATCATTTTCTCGCCAACACCTTCTTTGTTGAAAACAAAAACAGGCAAATCTCTTTCTTCAAGATCTTTTTTAGCCTCTCTTTTCAAATCAACCTTAAAGGTTGCATCTTTATCTTCCGATTTAACAGTTCCTTCCGAGCTAACAGTAAAAGCTTTCACGATATACTGATCATACAACTTTTCAGCATCGGCAGGAGTAGAAGAAACACCCACAGCATTTAGGATGTCTTGCTTTTTCTCAATTTCCCTGTTCTTGTTCTGACGAGGTTTTAATTGTAAAGCAGTAAATGAAAGAACTGCAGCTACAATTAGCACCATTACAGAAGCATAAAGGAAAGTATATGTATTACTATTCGTATTCATGTCTTAGTTTGATTATTTAATTAAGCTTTCACCTTAACTCGTTTCAATCTTCTCTTCACATTTCCTTGAACAACATAGTGGTCGATCAACGGTGCGAATGTATTCATGAAAAGAATTGCCAACATCATCGCTTCAGGGAAACCTGCATTCACAACGCGAATTAATACTGCAAGTAATCCGATTAAGAAACCGTAAATGTATTTACCACGTGTTGTTTGAGTAGCTGATACCGGATCGGTTGCCATAAATACAGCACCAAATGCAAATCCACCTAATAGTAAGTGTTGATATGCAGGAATATCAGTCATATAAGCATTCACTCCAATTAAATTGAAGATGGTTCCCATTACAAGTCCTCCGGCAAACACAGACAGCATAATTCTCCAGCTACCAATTCCTGTTGCAATAAGGACAACGGCTCCGATTAAAATTGCAAGAGTTGATGTTTCCCCAATTGATCCCGGGATCAATCCAACAAACATATCCCATGAATTACTCAAATGCTGTTCGATAATCGAAGTTGCTGCTTCCGAACCTCCTTTATACTCTGCTAAAGATGCAGCGTGAGCTAGTGGAGTTGCTCCTGAAAAGCTATCTGCTTTTTCTGCAATCCAAACGGCATCACCCGACATTTTAGATGGGTAAGCAAAGAAGAAGAATGCACGAGCAACCAAAGCAGGGTTCCAAATGTTCATTCCGGTACCACCGAATACTTCTTTACCAATAACTACTGCAAATGCGGTAGAAACTGCTACCATCCAAAGTGGAGCTTCAACTGGCATCACCAAAGGAATTAACATACCTGAAACAAGGAAACCCTCGTTTACAGCATGTCCTCTCATTTGCGCAAAGGCAAATTCGATTCCCAAACCAACTACGTATGAAACAACAACAATTGGTAATACTTTAATTAAACCATAAACAAACATATCCATCAAGTCCGCTGTTTCGCCTACCGATAGAAAATGCTGATATCCTATATTGTACATACCAAACAACAAGGATGGAATAAGGGCCATAACAACCACAGACATCGTACGCTTCAAATCGATAGCATCCTTGATGTGTGTACCCGTTTTGGAGGTATGATCAGGAACAAACAAGAAAGTTTCAAAAGCGTCGAAAGTAGACTGCAACTTTGCAAACTTGCCCCCTTTTTCAAATAAAGGTTTCTTTTTATCAAGAAATTTTCTAAGTGCTTTCATTGTATATTATTATCCGTTTTTTTAGCTCATTTCTTTAATCATCAGATCAATTCCCTGACGTACGATATCCTGAACATCAATTTTAGAAGTACACACAAACTCGCATAGTGCGAAATCTTCTGGTGCAACTTCGTAAATCCCTAATTGTTCCATTTGATCGATATCTTCAACCAAAATTGATTTAATCAGGTGAACAGGCAATACATCCATAGGAAGAACTTTCTCATACTCTCCGGAAACAACGTAAGCACGGTGCTCTCCATGTAGGTTCGCATCCAAACGGTACTCTTTGTTTGGTGTTAACCAAGAGAAAAAGGATTTAGACATTGAGAATTTACTTAAACCTGGCAATGCCCAGCCTAAGAATTCATGCTTATCTCCTTCTGGAATTACTGTAATTTGTGAATCGTACATGCCTAAAAAACCATCTTCTGGAATTTTTGAACCAGTAAGTACGTTTCCTGAAATCACACGAATGGTTTCGTCATCTTTCAGTTTACCTTTTAATATGTTTCGAACTGAAGTTCCTGTAATGGTTTCGAAATAACAAGGTGTTTTTACTTCAGAACCACAAAGTGCTACTTTACGACTTACATCGTAAACACCTTTTTGGAACAATCGACCAATGAAAATAACTTCTTGTGGACGAACAACCCAAGCCGTTTCTCCCTTATTAATAGGATCGATGTGGTGAATTTGTACACCAACATTACCCGCAGGGTGAATACCAGTAAATTTGTTTACAGTCGCATTTTTCACTTCTGAAAACACTTTTGCCTGGTTCATGTTTGGATTCACGTTCAAATGAACTTTTCCGTCGGTTAATTTTGCAAGAGCGTCAATACCCGCCTGGAATGCTTCTGCCTCCCCTTCTACAAGGAAATCAACATCGGCAGCCAAAGGTGCTGAATCGAATGCAGAAACAAAGATTGCTTTTGGTGTATCCTGTGGTTTCGCGATTACGTCGTAAGGACGTTGACGAATAAAGGCCCAAAGACCACTTTTAAGTAACTCTTCTTTAACCTCTTCGCGCGAAAGACCATTCGGATCAGCTTTTTTAAACTCTTCGTATTGGATTTCTGCGTCGGCTTGAACAACTACTTCTAAAATCTTTCTTCGTTCTCCTCTGTTTACGGCAATTACTTTACCACTTACCGGAGAAGCAAAATTAATTTCAGGGCTGTACTTATCAAAAAATAAAGGACTTCCAGCCTTTACTTCAGTATCAACCTTAACTTTTAATTTTGGTGTTAATCCAGGAAAATCGGTAGGTTTAATTGCGTATGTCTCAGAACGATCAGCTTTTTCAAGTACTTTTTCAGCCTTTCCTATCAGCTTAATATCTAAGCCTTTTTTGATCTTTTTAACTTCAGACATGTTAAACTATTTGATTTTATTAATTTGCGTCAAAAATAAATAAATAAAACTCTAATTCATAATAGAACCAAGTCTTGGCTTGTGTTCTAAAACGATTGAGAACATGTTTTGTAATACATGTAAAAAATTCGCACACAAATATATAAAGCAATTTCCTTATTTTTTAAGTTTTTGGTTTATTTTTAACCAATATATATACATATCAATATGCGTAAAAATTTCCTTATATCACTTCTCTTGTGTTTAACCTTAATTTCAGCAACTTGCAACACCTATGCTTCCGATTATGATTTCGTATATCGCAATGAAATCAAGAAAAAAAGCATTCATACTGTTCAAATGTTTCCCATTGGATGGGAACTGGCTGCTCCGGTTATCGAATTAAAAGGAGATAATCAGCTCCTTTTTTCTTTTGACGAAATTAAAGAAAATATTCAAGATTACTCCTATAGAATTATACATTGTGATAAAAATTGGTACAATTCTGGCTTAAGTGAGTTCGATTTTCTGGAAGGTTTTTCGGAAAATCAGATTAGCGATTACGAACATTCCTTTAATACGAATGTAAATTATATCCACTACAGTGTAAAAATTCCTAACAATGATATCAGCCTAAAACTATCGGGCAATTACGTAATTGAAGTATACGAAGATTTTGATCCTGAAAAGGTAATTGTTCGACAACGATTTATGATTCTGGATTCGAAAGTTGATATTAAAGGAATCGTGAAACATCCTGTAAATATCGAAAAAAGAGAATCGCACCAGGAGATTGATTTTAGCATTCTTCATCCGAATTTTAAAATTGACAACCCACAACTCGATTTAAATGTAGTGTTGACCCAAAACAACAGGTTGGATGGGACTGAGAAAAAATTAAAACCGATTTTTATCCGTAAAAACGAGTTGGTATTCGATTATGAAGATGAAAATATTTTTCCGGGCGGTAACGAGTTTCGCAATTTCGATCTGAAAAGTTTACGATATCAAACCCGTTTTATCAGGGAAATAACACGGGTAAACGATACTACAACGGTTTTGCTTTCGCCTGGTAATAACCGCCATTTTAAGCAATACATTTTCGATCAGGACATTAACGGAAACTACCTTGTTGAAGTGCAGGAAAGGGATATCCCTGCAACCGAAGCAGATTATGCCTATATCACCTTTACATTGCCGATGGATAATGAGCTAAAACATGGTGATTTTTATGTGCATGGAAATTTTAACAACTGGCAATGCAACCAAAGAAATAAAATGCACTACGATTTTGACAAAGGAGCCTATGTTTCAAAAATTTTCATGAAACAGGGATACTACAATTACCAGTTTGCTTTGGTCGATCACAAATCGAAAATTCCTGACACGGGTTACATTGAAGGCAACCATTGGGAAACAGAAAACGACTATATCATTTTTGTGTATTATCACGACATTGCACTGAACTACGATATGCTGATTGGCTATAAAACCATTAATTCGACAGAAAGATTTTAAGCCCATAAATACCCTATTGAGGACTAAATTAAAGACGCAGATTATTAAGATCTGATATGATGGATTATGATTTTGTCTTCAAAATAATTTCCATTTAAACACAGTATGATAGAAAATGAATAGGCATTCTTAATCTGCGTTTATCTTTATAATCATATAGATCAGCGTTTAAACATCAACATGTTTTAGAATCACTTCTAAAACGAAAAAAAATAATACTTTTGACTCCGAATTAGTAAGATTCATTATCTTGCTGACTGCAATTAAAAAATAGAATTATGACGTCTGTACAAAAAATCGGTAAACAAAGAACTGATTTGCAGGTATTCAGACGATGGAGCAGAAAATCGTATGCTGCATTTGCAAGCATGAACCAGGAAATTAAAATTTCCAACATGAATGCAAGTTACAACCTATTGGTTCCATCGAAAGAATCCGGCTTTTCGGGATTCTGTTTTTTACCAGAAAGCGGACGGGATAAAAATGAATTGGATGAACCGGATCTTATAGCATCCGAAATCATCGAAATGCTGGTGATACAGAACGAAAGTAGAAAAATCACCAATGGGAAAGAGTCCGGCATAGTGTCGAATAAGATTCTTTCTGCTCAAATTTTATCCTTTCCTAAAAATTAAACGACTAGAAAAATCTTATTATGACTGACATTAGAAACAACTGGACTCACGAAGAAGTGAAAGAAATTTACAACTTGCCATTGCTTGATTTGGTAAACCGCGCTTCGAACCTTCACAGAAAATATCACGATCCATCGAAAATGAACATGAATACTTTAATTTCGGTTCGTACCGGAGCATGTTCGCAGGATTGTAAATACTGTGCCCAATCGGCCAGATACAACACACATGTAAAACCACAAAAACTTAGCCTTGAAAAAGTGCTTGAGGAAGCAAAATTTGCCAAGGAAAATGGTGTAAAACGTGTGTGTCTTAGTTCGGCTGGTAGAGATGGAAACCGCGACGATCGTTTCGATGAAATTGCAGAAATGATCACGGAAGTGAAGAAAATGGGCTTGGAAGTTTGTTGTACCATGGGTATGATTAACAAGGAAAAAGCTCATAAATTGGCCGATTTGGGTGTTACTGCCGTGAATCACAATATTGATACTTCGGAAAGACATTACCCAAATATTACGACAACTCGTACTTATTCGGAAAGACTGGAGACTCTTGCAAACCTTCAGGAAGCAGGAATTCAGTATTGTTCTGGTGGTATTCTTGGAATGGGTGAAAACGACGAAGATCGCATTGAAATGCTTCGAACTTTGGCCAACCAGGAAAATCATCCTTATAATGTTCCGCTAAACTCATTGGTGCCAGTTGAAGGAACTCCTTTTTACGGGAAAGAAACCATTGGTATTTTCGAGATGGTGCGTGCCATTGCCACTGCACGAATTTTAATGCCTAAAACTGTGGTTGCCTTTGCAGCGGGTAGAACGCATTATAGCCAGGAAGGACAAGCACTTTGTTTCCTTGCCGGTGCAAATTCTATCTTCTTTGGAGATAAATTGCTGACTGTGGATAACATGACCATCAACGAAGATGAGCATCTTTTAGGTCAGTTGGGCTTGACTCCAACCAAATACCACGAACTGACTACTTTGGAAGAATAATAGCAACAAAATTATAAATTGGTATCCTTACACCTTGTGGGGATACCAATTCTGTATCTATACATTGCCTGTTCGAGGCATTTTTACAACACCTTCATCAGTTCATCGCGATACGAACTGGCTATTGGCAGCAAGCGGTTGGCAATACAAACCTGGTTTCCCTCTAAATATTCAATTTTCCTGATATTGATAATATAAGATCGATGAACCCGCAGAAAGGTATTATCGGGCAGCTTTGTGATGAAACTTTTAAGCGTTTCATGAATCACAATGCAATCCTCATTTCTATAAAGCTTTAAATAGTCTCCTTCCGATTCGATAAAGTTCAGCTCCGAAGGTTTTAGCAAATAGGTTTTCTTGTTTGATTTGACCAAAATGGTCTCCTCCTGCTGATCTTGTTTCAGCTCAGGCTTATCCTGTAATGATAGAAACTTATTAACCGACCTTAGAAATCGTTCGAAGGAAAATGGTTTCAACAAGTAATCCAAGGCATTCAAATCAAAACCTTCAACCGCATATTCGGGATAGGCAGTGGTAAAAATCACTTTCGGAGCTTGACCCAGACTCTTCAACCATTCTATCCCATTCATTTTTGGCATATTGATATCCAAAAACAACAAATCTACCTGCTCTTTCAATAAAAATTGGTTTGCCTCTAATGCATCATTACAGATTGCTCTGAGCTCTAATTGAGGACAATCTTTAATATAGGATTCCAAAATTTCCTGCGATAGTGGTTCGTCCTCAACAATAATGCATTTGTATGTTCGATCGGTGGTTTTATTCATGATTCAGTTCTAGTTTAAGGGCTACTTTATATTCATCTTCCTGTTTGGATAAATGTAAGTCATGTTTGTTTGGATATAAGGATTCCAACCTGCTTTTTACATTTTCTATTCCAAATCCACCAATTGGGTCAATTTCCTTAGAGGATTGCTTTGGAATGGAATTGCACAAATCCATTTCCAATATCCCATTTTCGATTCGAATACTTAGATCAATAATATCCCGGTCGAATTGGTTTAAACCGCCGTGTTTAAAACTGTTTTCGATAAATGGAATCATTAAAAAGGGTGCTATTTTCTGATGCTTCAACTCCCCTTCTATCAGGTAACGAATTCTGGTTTTATTTTTACAACGAAGCTTTTGCAATTCCAGGTAATTGGTAATGTAGGCAATTTCTTTTTCCAAATCTACATGCTGATCGTTGGATTCGTAAATCATGTATCGCATTAAATCGGATAACTGAAGAATGTAACCAGGTGTTTCATCCGATTTTTTTCGTGCCAGGGCATACAAGGAGTTCAAATTGTTGAATAAAAAATGGGGATGAATATTCGATTTCAAAGCCAACAATTCGGTTTCCGATTGTTTTTGTTTCATCTCCACCAATCTTTTCTCGGTCTCAATTACTTTGAACCACGATTCCGATAACTTAAGCAATGTGGTCAATCCCAGGTAAACGATACTGAACTTGAGCAATTCAGCAATTTCATAAGATGAGATAAAGAAATAATTTGGCGCAAGAAAATCACTTACATATTCAAAGGTAAACTCATTCATATAGGCTACAGCAATCCATACAATCACGAAGCATAGCATATATAAAAAATACTTTTCCCGTCTTAAAAATCCTGGAATTAAAAAGAGAAGATTGATGTATACGCCCATTACCAGACTAATGTGAAACAAAGCAGTATACACATAGTCGATTTTGGATAGCTTTTCCTCATAAGAGAAATAATGTATCAGCACATAGAAGGAAAGCCCCCAAAACAGGAGGTGATGTAATCTTCTGTTTTGGAGTACTCGCTTCAAGCTATTTTTCAATTGATGAATCATTTTATTCTTTTCAATATCAAGGCTTCATCCGGATCATTAAAGATCTGTGAATCGGCAAACTTTATCAGAAACTTCTGGATATCTTCGGTTTTTGCTGTGATAATTACCTTATTATCATGCTCGACATGCTCTATGCGAACTCGCTTGTTTTCAATCAAATCTTCAAAATCATCGTTCTCTATGGTATTTACAACCAACTCATCACCTTTAAAATCGATTTTGAAAAAACCATGCGTTCTTACAATCATTCCTGCAATAAAACTTCCCGAAATTTTATCACCAACATGCTTATCATTGGGAATTAGATCGAGAAAGTAATGCCCGCCTAAATTCGAAAGTTTCCCATCAAAAATGCTGGTATCTTTTTCGGTAATCATTGTAATCTCGTAGTATTTATTCATTTTGGGAAATTCGACTGTAACCCCGAGGTCTTTTTCGATTTCCTGAACCCGCTTCTTAATTTCATCATGATCGATTTCATCGGATCCAAAGCTACTTCTCACATCTGGCTTTCCATTTATTTTATGAGATGAAGAGTCGACGATGGTTTTAATAATATAGCGATCTTTTTCTTCGCCTTTCCAAACACCATTCAACTCATCTAAATGAATTCGGTCGGTATTTGTATACAATGGATTTAAAGAACTTACCACGCAAGATTGTGTTGCTGCAAGCAGTAGCAAGAAAATTCCAATTAATTTGATTCTTTTCAACTGTTTCGTATTCATGATTTTTGTTTTAGTGAAACTTCTGTCCTATTGATCATGATCTACAATCAAAATAAAGGAATCAATGCTTCAATCTAAAAATCTTTCGATGTATGCCAGCAATGTTTCGGTAGAAAACAAATCTGCTTCGATTTCGGGTTTCCAGCATAAATTTAACAAGTGTTATGGTTTAAATTCCATTTCAGCACGATTTTTTGTAAGTTCATAGGCTCTAAAACCAACCCAAAAACCTACTCATGACCCAAAACAACAAACCTCTCTCGCTTGGCGAAGCTTTAATTCCCATTCTTTTGCTTATTCTATTACTGAGTATTAATGCATTTGTATTTGGCGATATGGCCATAGAAGGTGCAAACCAGTTTTCCCTGCTCATTGCAGCAGCTGTTGGAGGCATAATTGCCCTTCGTTACGGAAAAAAATGGGAAGACCTGCAAAAAGGCTTTGTAAAAAGCATTGGTACAGCAATGCCTTCCATGTTAATTTTATTGCTGATTGGATCCTTAGCCGGAACCTGGATGATTTCAGGGGTGGTTCCTGCCATGATTTATTACGGACTGGAATTCCTGAACCCAAAACTGTTTTTGATGCTATCGGTAATTATATGTGCTATTGTTTCGGTTGTATCAGGATCATCGTGGTCGACCATTGCAACCATTGGAGTTGCCTTGCTCGGAATTGGGAATGCCATGGAGATTAATCCGGCCCTGGTTGCAGGAGCCATTATTTCGGGAGCCTATTTTGGCGATAAAATATCTCCCCTTTCCGATACAACCAACCTGGCACCAGCCATGGCCAATGTCGATTTGTTTGTACACATTCGTTATATGATGTACACAACTGTGCCCTCTATATTAATTACATTGGTAATATTTACAATTATCGGATTCACCAAACATGGAGAAATCGATCCGGAAAGCATACAACAAGTTCAGTTGGCCATTAAGGATAACTTTACCATTACACCCTGGTTGTTTTTGGTACCCATCTTATTATTTGTAATCATTAGTAAAAAGGTGCCTGCCTTGCCTGCCATTTTTGCTGGCACTCTAATAGGAGGAATTTTTGCTATTATTTTTCAGCCCCAAATTATCAACCAACTTTCTGATAGCTCTTCATTTGTTGAAGCCAGCTACCAGGTAATCATGAAATCTATCTTTACCGATATCAGTGTACCTGTTGATAATGAAAACATACAAGATTTGCTTTCAACCGGAGGAATGAAAGGCATGCTTAATACAATCTGGTTAATATTAACGGCTATGGTATTTAGCGGTATCCTGGAAACAGCAGGTATCTTAAAGAAGATAACGGAAACCATGTTAAAGGCTGTACACTCAACCGGCTCTTTGGTGGCCACCACGGCAGTAAGTTGTGGATTCTTAAACCTGACTGCTTCCGACCAATATATCTCTATTGTGGTTACGGGGAGAATGTTTGCAAAATCGTACCAGGATCAGGATTTAAAACCAGAGGTTTTGAGTCGTACATTGGAAGACTCGGGCACAGTAACCTCGGTTTTGGTACCCTGGAACACCTGTGGAGCCGCCCAGGCAGGTGCATTGGGAGTTGCAACAGCAGCCTTTGCCCCATTCTGTTTCTTTAATATTATCAGTCCCTTTGTAAGCATTGCAATGGCCTACCTAAATATAAAGATCAGAAGAATATCTAAAAGTTAAAGAATTTTAAGCCCAAAGTAAAACTTATAAACTGTTCGACGATTAGAGGTTTAGACTGTTAATTTGTTAGGCTTTTTATATCATAAGTTGAAAATTAATATCAAAACCGAAATTCTTGTGAACTTCTTATGCTGAGTGTTTTTCATGTAATCAATAAAGCATGATAATACTCATAAATCAGAAATTGTTTTTTTTTTAGATTTGCTCAGAGAGTAAAAGAAAACTGTAAAAAATTTAACCCTTAAACAAACATTATCATGCCAAAAGGTATATACAATGTTCCGGTTGCAACCAACGAGCCTATTTACTCATATGCACCAGGAACTCCTGAAAGAGCTGAATTGCAAGCTACCCTTAAAAAAATGCGTTCTGAAGTAATTGATGTGCCTATGTACATTGGTAACGAAGAAGTTAGAACCAACAACTTGTTCGCAATGACTCCTCCACACGATCACAAACACGTGTTAGGACACTATCACCAAGGTGGTAAGGAGCATGTACAAATGGCTATTGATGCTGCATTAGCTGCTAAGCCAGCATGGGAAAACTTAGGATGGGAACATAGAGCTTCTATCTTCTTAAAAGCTGCTGAATTAATTTCTGGTCCTTACCGCATGAAATTAAACGCTGCAACCATGTTGGGACAATCGAAAAATGCTTTCCAGGCTGAGATCGACTCTGCTTGTGAGATTGCTGATTTCTTGCGTTTCAACGTTCAGTATATGACTGAAATTTACAAGCAACAGCCAATGTCATCGAAAGGTGTTTGGAACCGCGTAGAGCAACGTCCATTAGAAGGATTCATTTTTGCTTTGACTCCATTCAACTTTACTGCTATTGCTGGTAACCTTCCAACTGCTCCTGCTATGATGGGTAACACTGTAGTTTGGAAACCATCTAAAACTGCTGTTTACTCGGCTCAAGTTTTAATGGAAGTATTCAAAAAAGCGGGTGTACCTGATGGCGTAATCAATTTGGTATACGTTTCTGGTCCTGCTGCTGCTGACGTAATTTTCAACTCTCCAGATTTTGCTGGTATTCACTTTACTGGATCAACTGGTGTATTCCAGGGTATGTGGAACACAATTGGTAGCAATATCCACAAGTACAAGTCGTACCCACGTATCGTAGGCGAAACTGGTGGTAAAGATTATATTTTCATGCACCCAACTGCTGATGAGCAAGAAGTTGCAACTGCAATTACTCGTGGTGCTTTCGAATACCAGGGACAGAAATGTTCTGCTGCCTCTCGTGCTTATATTCCTGCAAGCAAGTGGGATAAAGTATTGAAGTTGGTTCAGGAAGATCTTGCCAAGATCAAAACTGGTGGAACTGAAGATTTCACAAACTTCCACAATGCGGTTATTGATGAAACTACTTTCGATAAGTTAGCTTCTGCTATTGACGATGCGAAAGCTTCTCCTGATGCTGAAATCGTTGCTGGTGGTGAGTATGACAAGTCGGTAGGTTACTTTATCAAGCCAACTGTAATTCAGGCTAAAAAAGCTGATTATATTACAATGGAAGAAGAGTTATTCGGTCCTATCATTACAATCTTTGTTTACGAAGATGATAAGGTAGATGAAACTTTGGATATTCTTGATCAAACTTCTATTTACGCATTAACTGGTGGTATTTTCGCTAACTGTCGTTATGCAATCGAAAAATTAGTGAAGCGTTTAACTCACACTGCAGGTAACTTCTATATCAACGATAAGCCAACTGGAGCTGTTGTTGGTCAGCAACCATTCGGTGGTGGTAGAGGATCTGGTACAAATGATAAGGCTGGTTCTATGATTAACCTACTTCGTTGGGTTTCTCCAAGAACAATCAAGGAATCATTTGTTCCTCCAACAGACTATATGTATCCTAACTTCTTGGAAGACTAGGAATAAAAATATTGGATCGTTAAGCCGGATTCGCTCCGGCTTCCAATGACATGATTTATTTTGGATAAAAACGACCGGAGTTTCTTCGGTCGTTTTTTTATGGATTTGCATGAACGAAATTCATGCAGCTGTTATCATTAATTCAATGATATTTTTATCCTAAAAACCACTTAAGCTTTTCGCTGATAAAAGCACAAATTTTCTACTTTTTCACCTTTCTACTCTTACACATTATTTGTAATTTAGCCGGAAAGACACAGCTATGATTCTCAAACTTGCTAAAAAATACATTCCCCAGATTATCAGAAGTAAATATGTAATTGCTTTCCTGATATTCTATGTGTGGTTGTTTTTTGGTGACCAGCATTCCATCTGGGAAAGAAAAGGCTACGAATCGAAAATTGAAGCCTTAGAGAAAGAAAAAGCTTACTTTCTGAAAAAAATTGAGAACGATAAGGCTCGTATTCACGAACTGAAGACCAACAAGAAAAACCTTGAAAAGTTTGCACGTGAGCAGTACCTCATGAAGAAAGAAAATGAGGATATCTTTATTTTTATTGAAGAATAGTTGATCTTACCTTATGCTGAGTAGAACAAATACTGCGCGCCTTTATTCAATTGCTGCAGTGTTAAACTAAAGTTTTCCGCCTACAGCTTCAAGCTTCGATACTTATCGCTTAATGTTTTCTCTCATAATCACGATAGATCTCTAATAGTTCTCTTGCAGAATAAATGCCTTTGGTATCGATCTCCAGGTCTGTTAGCAATTGTTTTGCACAAACTAGAATGCTCTCCTCATCGATAAACTGTTCGTGCACATTGTTCAGGTATTTTAATACTTTAAAGGCATTAAATGCAGCAAAGAACTTCTTTCTGAAGGTATCGATTGACGCACAGTTTTTATTGATTTCTTCCAGGGCTTCAAAGAAATTATCTTCCTTTAAATAGCTTCGCACCGAGCCTGGCAATTGTACCAATAAATCATTCAGGTAGGTATCGTAATCTACACCAAAGAAATCATCCACCTTATCAAAAAAGGCTTTGAGTTCTTTAAAGGCAGAATAGTTGTAAGTCTGGTAATCAAGAATTCCCTCATCAACGAAAGTAGAAACCGCCTTTCCAGTTCCAAACGGCACTCGATCCGAAACGCGAGGCGATGGAATTACACGGGTAGTTTTAATTTCATAAAACTTACCCAATGGAATAATTTTCTGTAGAAAGTAGAAATCTTCACCTGCCTGTCTGCGATTCATTCCTCCCTGTTTGATGTAAGCACTTGCCGAAACAGCAAAACTCGAACCTACTGTATGAAAAGCATGCGGATGGCCTGCATATCGCATGGCTAGCATGTAGTATCTTAAATACAGTTCATATTGAGCAATGGCATCGTAAATTTGCTGATCGAAATCTTCTCCCTCCAAAGGATGTTCGTAGAAAATATTCGCACCATTGGCTTTTGGATATTTTTTAAATAAGTTTTCAATCTCTACCAAATAGTTCGAATCGCAAGTTGAATCTGCATCGAAACCTGTTATGATTCCATTTGCTTTATCGATTTTATTAAAACGGGCAACAGCCTCATCCATCGCAATTTTCCTGGCAAAGCCAACTCCGGCAAACTTTCGTTTTAATTTGGGTTGGTGAATCAAATAGAATTTCAATTTCTCATCCTGATGAGTTTCCATCCATGCTGTAGCCTCGGCAATGGTTTTTTCATTCTGATCAAGGGCTTTCTGCTCGGTTTGTTCACCTGAATTTACAATCACAATTACTTCCACAACACCATTGGGTCTGTCACAATTCCATAATGCTTCCAAACTTGGAATCAAATCCGGCTCATCATAACAAGGTATCGTTACAATTAAATTTAAGTTCTCATCCACAGGAGCAGCAATGTACTCAGGGTACATTCTTTGTTTTTTCAGGTATTTATCAGCGAAAGCCATATTTCTTATTTAGATACGAAGGGCAAATATATAAAAAAGGGCAGATAGCTAAATCTGCTACCTGCCCTTTCTTGCTTGTAAAATCTTTTATTATTTTGCTTCAGCAGTATATCTTGCATTTAAGCCATCAACAATATCCTGTGTAATGTCTAAACCATCTTGCGAGAACAATACATTACCACCTTTTGTAGTACTTAAAATCACGCTGAAATTACGTGTTGCATTGTACTCTTTTAGGTAGTTGGTAACGCTATCGAATAAACGCTTGCTGTTTGCTTGCTGCTCACCCATTAATTCTGCGCTAAGCTCACGCTCCAATTGCTGCAAATTTTGTTGCTTCGCAATTAACTTTTGCTGCGCTTCTTCTGCTCTCTGACGAGTTAAGAATCCAT
Organism: Marinifilum caeruleilacunae; assembly: GCF_013141825.1. Classification (GTDB taxonomy): domain Bacteria; phylum Bacteroidota; class Bacteroidia; order Bacteroidales; family Marinifilaceae; genus Marinifilum; species Marinifilum caeruleilacunae. Next base: position 5,175 of record NZ_RZNH01000015.1, on the reverse strand, counting down.
TATTCTGAAGTTTACGCTGAAATGCAACTGCTTCTTGCTCCAATTTCTGAGCTTTAAAGTTGAAATCAGTACGTGAATCTTCTTGTTTCTTCAAAAACTTCTCATTCAAATCACGTGAAAAGTTATAGTTGCTTAATAATGAATCAGTGTTAATGTATACAACAGCTCCTTCTCCAGCTACAGTTTTTACTTCGGTCGATTCTCCTTTACCAGAAAATTGAACAAAGTACAGAATTGCAACAGCAACAACTAACACGGCATTTAATGCAACAGATAAATTTTTCATAGGTATTTAGTATTTAATTTTTCAGGTTTTATTTCAATACCACAAATGGTATTGCCATTTTTTGATTTTGCCTAACAAATATAACTTTTATAAGTAGACTAAAAAATTCCTGGCATTCAATTTTAAAAATGCAGCAACAATAAATATCATCAAATATCCAAACATTTTTATATGCTGATAAACATCATTCTTTTTGATGTGAATACTCTATACATTGTGAACAACAATTATCAAACGTAAATCACTAAAAATTTAACTCAATGTTCAATAAACTTATAGCGGCAACCCTACCCTATATGCCTAAGAAATTAGTTTGGATATTCTCTAAACGATACATTGCAGGTGAAACCATTGCTGATGCAGTAAGAGAATCCAAAAAATTAAACGATCAAGGAATGAAAGTTACCGTTGATCTTTTAGGAGAATTCATTAAAAACCTTGACGAAGCTACCGAGAACAAAGAAGCTTACCTTGAAATTATTGACACATTTGAATCGAATAAAATTGATGGAAACTATTCTGTAAAACCAACATTTTTCGGTTTACTACTTGATGAGGAAGTTTGTTACCAGAACATCCGCACAGTGGTTGCCAAGGCGGCAGAATACAACAACTTTGTAAGAATCGATATGGAAGATTCTCCTTGTGTTGATAAGGAAATCAGAATTTTTAGAAAGCTGAAAGCTGAGTTCCCAAAAAATGTTGGACTGGTTGTTCAGGCATACCTGAAAAGAACCCTTGACGATTTGACTAACATGATGGATATGCAAAATGGTGTTTCAAAGTTAAACTACCGTTTGTGCAAAGGAATTTATGTTGAGCCTGAAGAAATTGCTTACAAAAAATACGAAGAAATTAACGAGCACTTCCTTGAAGATTTGGATTTCATGCTAAAAAATGACGTATATCCAGGAATTGCAACTCACGATAAACCATTGGTTGATGGTGCTTACAAATTGATTGAGAAGTACAATGTACCTAAAGATAAGTATGAGTTCCAGATGCTATATGGTGTAACGCCAGAATTGAGAAAATCGATTGTTGACAAAGGACATACCATGAGAGTTTATGTACCATTTGGAAAAGATTGGTTTGGATACTCAACCAGAAGATTGAAAGAAAACCCAAAAATGGCTTCCCTGATTATAAAAGCCTTATTTAACAGAGGATAATAAAAGAAAAAGCGGTGAAAATTCACCGCTTTTTTTATTTCTTATTTTTTACACCGTATCGATACATCTGTTTCAGGGTGGTAATTTCCTTATCGGTTACCAGGTTGTCCGGAATTTTCATCTTACGCTTACGCTGAATTCGTTTCACCTCTGGTAATGTTCGTAAAGTACTAACTCCTGCAACCATTTCCTGAGGTACCATGGCTTTGTGCTCATTTTCGATTACATGCTGTTGAATCAACAAATCGGTATTGGCTTTGGCATCCATCTTTTCCGGTCGCTTGGTTAAAGCTTCGTAAGTGGCTGAATTTACATTGTTCTTGGCTCTAACATATTCTGGAGTATTTACTTTGGCACTGATAAAGGCCTGTTTAAAATCTCCAAATCGAGGAAGAATCAAGACTTCCTGCAAAGCAACTGTATCTTTGGCCATAAATACACCAAAAAGGTAAGAATCCTGAGTTAAACTATCGCTTACAACAACCTGTACATTCTGATATCCAACGTAAGAATATTGAATCGTATCACCCGCATTTACCCAAAATGAGAAACGACCAAAAGCATTGGAAGTACCTGCTTTTTTATTATTTACTTTATAATGCGCGTATGGCAATGGTGCTAGTTCTTCCTGGTCCATTACTGCACCTGTAAAAAATAATGAATCTGTTCTTAACTTCTGTGCACTTAGCGTCTCACTTGCCAGAACAAAACAAAAAAGAGCAATGCACCCAATCACATATCTTCTCATTTTACCAGTTTTTAATTCGATCCGCAGACCTATTCTTATAATTCTTCCAATATTACCTCATCGATATTACGTTTTGGCACATAATGTACTCCATTCTCATCGCGCCAATACTTAATATCCCCATCTTTCATTTCTGTAATTACCACTTCTTCTTTTGGCTTGCCCAATGCAATTACCTGAATAATTGAATATCCTTCATCAATTTGTAACAAGTTACGAAGCTCATTGTTTTTAAAAGCACGAATGATACAGCCACCAAAACCACTTTCGACTGCTCCTAACAACAAATTTTGGGCCGCAATTCCATCGTCGCTAAAATAATTTTTCCCAAGCGCATCATCGTTAATCATGATCACATAAGCCGATGGTCTTTCACCTTTTACAGGTCCATCCCAATCTTTCAGGTAACCAGCCCATGCCAAATTCTCAAACACTTTATCACGCATTTCTTCCGACAACACAATTTTATACTTTATGGTTTGAGCATTTCTTCCTGATGCTCCTAATCTTGCCAAATCAATCCAACCCTTAACCTGTGTGGAAGAAATTTGTTCTCCTTCAAAAAATCTTCTGTAACTTCTGTTTTTAGCAACTAATTCTTTTAACATTTGCGAATTCAATTCTATATTTAACTAATAATATTTGTGGAGCAATTCTTCTTACTCTATGATATAAATTAATCCATTTTTCTTGATTCGTCAAAGAAATTAACAATTCTATTCTATCTTTATTATTTAATGCCAAACCCACTTAACACTTAACAACTGTTAATCACATGCTTAAACTTAAAAAAAGTACTAAGGATCAAATCAAAAGTTTTCTCACCATAAATGCCTTTTGGATCATTTTTATCTATTTATGGAATTTTTTGCAGATGGATCCCGAAATTGAGATCCCAGAGGAACTTAAAGATCCCTTTAAAGAGCGAATGGATGGTTTAAACCTCCTACTTGGAGGTGTGTTAATGGGTACCATATTTAGTTTGCTAAATATGAGAATTAACAAAAAGCAGGAACAGTTAAGGAAACAATCTTATGGCAGGATTATTTTATTCTACAGTATTGTTCACTTGATTCTTACCGTTATCTGTGTTTTTATTATCGGTATACTTTCTCAGTATATCATGATTGGTGAAATTAACAAGGAAGACATTCTTGAGATTAGATCGTTTGTTAGGTCGGCCAATTTTTTCAAGATATTGATATATACCTACCTCATTAGCTCGGGCATCATCCTGATGCAGATTTTTAACCAAAAATTCGGACCAGGCGTATTGATCGATCTTCTTTTGGGGAAATATCGACAGCCAAAAGAAGTAAAGATGATTTTCTTGTTTATGGATTTAAAATCGTCCACAACTTACGCCGAAAAACTGGGACACAAAAAATACAGCCAACTGATTCAGGATTGTTTCACCGATTTAACCCTTGCAGTGAATGAATTTAACGCCAATATTTACCAATATATTGGTGATGAAGTTGTACTGATTTGGCCCTACGAAGAAGGTGTAAGAAATGCGAAATGCGTAAAGGTATTCTATCGCTTTAAAGAGTATTTGGAAAAAAGATCCGATCATTATTTAAGCTCCTACGGATTTGTTCCACAATTTAAAGCAGGCCTGAACGGCGGAACCTTAATGGCCGCTGAAGTTGGTGTTATTAAACGTTCTATTGCATATCATGGCGATGTAATTAATACAGCTTCGCGCATTCAAGGTTTGTGTAATTCTTTCGAAAAGGAATTTTTGGCATCAAAATTGATAATAAGCGACCTGTCGGTATATAATACCTTCAATTATTCATATATCGATAATCTTAATTTAAAAGGAAAGAAAGAGAAAGTTAGTATTTATAGTATAAACAAAACCCACTCATAAATTGTTTTACACATAAATTTTAGATGAAAGAAAAAGTAATTTTATTCGTTAGCTTGTTGCTGATCACATCCTTCACAAGCATTGCACAATTTGGTAACGAGAGGTTTAACACCAATTATACTCACATTGGAAAAGGTGATGCATCCACTGGTTCTGATGTCTCTTTTGAGAAGTATAGTATCTCCCTCACATTCCCTAAAAGTTTAAACCAAAAAGGATTGCGAATTTTCCACACTGTAGATTACGCCAAAACAAATATCGAATATGGAATTGTACCAGACCTGGGCGTTGAATTGGAAAATTTTCATTCGATTGGATATACATTTGGCATTTCGAAACCCCTAAAAAAAGGTTGGTTTTTAACAGCTTTTGTGAAACCAAATATCTCTTCGAATTTCGATTCTTCGGTAAGTTGGGATGAACTCAATCTTTTTGGTATGGCATTATTTACCAAGCCAATTAATCAGAAAAAGAATTTAATGTTGAGTATAGGTGCCATTTACTCAAACACTTTAGGATTTCCAGCTCCTATTCCGGTAGCCAGTTTAATGTGGAAACCCGATAAAAAATGGACCATCAATTTTGGATTCCCGCGCATGGACGTAAACTACCAATTAAGTCCTAACACCCAGCTGGGAGCGAACCTTTTAATTGCAGGTGAGAATTTTTCTTTGAGTGATAAAATTAGATCTGAAGATGGCAATACCACAATAGATAATGTTGGAATCATGAACATCGGTGGTGGTATTTACCTGAATCAGAAAATAGCTAAGAAAATTACTGTAAAAGCAAATGCAGGTCACACATTCTCAAGAAATTTTGAATTTAACGATGGTACAGATAAAGTAGTGGATTTCGATCTAGACAACAATTTCTTTGTCAGTGCCGGAATATCAATAGGTATTTAAAAAAAAGAGGGTGATTTTAAATCACCCTCTTTTTTTATGCTTTGTCCCGTCCTGAAATAAGTTGACAGTAAATCGACTTATTTATGAAAATATTGAGAAAGACTGTAGCAAGGCGTACCCAACGAAATTATAATTTATCCTTTAAATTGTCAGTTGTACGTCAAGTTGAAGAAGGGGAAATGACC
>NZ_RZNH01000094.1 GCF_013141825.1 Marinifilum caeruleilacunae | reverse complement strand
TGTCCCGTCCTGAAATAAGTTGACAGTAAATCGACTTATTTATGAAAATATTGAGAAAGACTGTAGCAAGGCGTACCCAACGAAATTATAATTTATCCTTTAAATTGTCAGTTGTACGTCAAGTTGAAGAAGGGGAAATGACCTACCTTCAAGCACAAAGAGCATACGGTATCCAAGGCAAAAGTACTGTTTTGGTATGGTTAAGAAAACATGGTAAATTAGATTGGAGTAAACCATCACTACATACTATGTCATTACCAACACGAAAAGAAACGCCCGCACAAAAAATTAAAAGATTGGAAAAAGAGCTTGCTGATGAAAAGCTTCGAAATGAGATATTAAATAYCATGATTGATATCTCAGACCAACAATATGGAACTGCAATCAGAAAAAAGTTTTCACCCAAACAATTCAAAGATTCCAACAAAAAGAAAAAGTGAGTTTATCTCGCTGCTGCCGATTGTTTGGGATTAGCAGGCAGGCAATTTACCAGTCCATTAACAGAACTAAAAAGCGATCCAAAGACATAAACTTAATTCTTTCTTTGGTCAGATCCATACGAATGGAAATGCCCAGGTTAGGAACCAGGAAGTTGTATTATTTGTTAAGAGAAGATTTCAGTCGTTTGAACCTGAAAATAGGAAGAGATACATTTTTTAGGATCTTAAGATCTGAGAACATGCTGATCAGACCAAGAAAAAGCTATACTAAAACAACCAATTCAAAACATTGGTTGAAGAAACATCCTAATTTGTTAAAACAACTTGAAATTAAAGGTGCAGAACAAGTCTTTGTTAGCGATATTACTTACATTAAGACTCAAGACAGAACATGTTATCTATCTTTAGTAACAGATGCCTATAGTCGTAAAATTATGGGATATCAAGTAAGTGAAAATTTAAGCGCTGAAAGTGTTGTAAAAGCTCTAAAAATGGCCACTAAAGAGAAGAAAAAACAAATTCAGGTAATACATCATTCTGACAGAGGGCTACAATATTGCTCGGATATCTATCAAAAGGTTTTAAGATCAAACAATATGATTGCATCAATGACCGATGGATATGATTGTTATCAAAATGCATTAGCTGAAAGAATGAATGGAATTTTAAAACAAGAATTTTTAATTGAAATGTGCAAAGATCTGAGGCAACTTAAGAAAATGGTAGAACAATCTGTTTGGATCTATAATAACAAGAGACCTCATTTGAGTTTGAATTATAAAACACCTAATTTTATACATCAAAAATCCAGTGAGGCTAGCCTCACTGGATCATATAATTAATTTATAAATGTGTCAACCTATTTTAGGACGACTCA
>NZ_RZNH01000093.1 GCF_013141825.1 Marinifilum caeruleilacunae | reverse complement strand
GACACTGTCCCACAAAGTGTGTAAATGAAATTTTAGAGGGTTAGGCGTTGAGCCTGACCCTTTCTTCAAATATAGTTAAAAACTGATTTAAGATCACTCCCCAGTTTCTGATTGGCATCGTCCATTTCTTTGTAGCTTCCCTTGTAGCCAGGTAAACAGACTTCATAACCGCTTCATCAGAAGGAAACGAGAGCTTGTTTTTCGTGTATTTCCTGATTTTTCCGTTCAAATTCTCAATCAGGTTGGTTGTATAAATGATTTTCCTGATTTCGATAGGGAATTCAAAAAACACTGTCAATTCTTCCCAGTTGTCTCTCCAGCTTTTAACAGCATAGGAGTACTTGGAGTTCCATTTGTTTGCAAAGTCCTCTAAAGCAGCTTCTGCAGCTGATTTGGTAGGTGCATCATAAATACATTTCATGTCTTTTGTGAACTCCTTTTTGTCTTTCCAAACCACGTATCTGCTGGAGTTCCTGATTTGATGTACCACGCAAATCTGCGTAGTAGCCTGAGGAAAAACATTTTTGATGGTATCGGTGAAACCATTCAGATTATCCGTTGCTGTGATCAGGATATCCCTGACTCCACGAGCCTTCATATCGGTAAGTACACTCATCCAGTAAGAGGATGATTCATTTTTACCTAACCATAGTCCCAGAACTTCTTTTTTACCATCTCTACGAAGCCCTACGGCAATGTATATGGTTTTATTTACCACCTTTGAGTTCTCCCGAACCTTAAAAACCATACCATCCATCCAGACGATTAAATAGACTGGTTCCAATGGTCTGTTTTGCCAAACAACAATATCATCTGTGATTTTACTGGTAATACGGGAAATGGCACTGGTGGAAATATCGAAGTCGTACATTTCCAGAATTTGTTGCTGGATATCATTATTGCTCATTCCTTTGGCGTAGAAAGACACAATGATATTTTCAAGCCCTTCAACCATGTTGCCTCGCTTTGGAATAATCATGGGATTAAAACTGGCATCCCGATCCCTGGGAACTTCAATTTCTGACTCTCCGTAGCTGGTTTTTATCTTCTTCTTCGAATAACCGTTACGTGAGTTACTTTCTTGTGATTTCTGATTCTTTTCATAGCCAAGGTGATCATCAAGTTCGCCTTCGAGCATCTTTTCAATACCTCGCTTCTGAATCCGTTTTAAAAAGTCATTTAGTTCTTTGCCTGTTTTGAATTGTTTGAAAAATTCATCCGACATAAAATCTTTTGCATCCATAATGTGTGATTTAAAAGTTTGACTTTCAACCTAAAGTTATTTCCGATTTTTTTCTTGAGCTAATTTTGGGCTCAGAAAAAATCAGAATAACTTTAGTTACACACTTTATGGGATACTACT
>NZ_RZNH01000092.1 GCF_013141825.1 Marinifilum caeruleilacunae | reverse complement strand
CAATGTCATTAAGTTAAGGTTATTTCACAAAGCATCACGCTGATTTTTAGTAACCTTTGGTTTGACTCTATTTCTGTATTTATCTTTATGCCGATTAAAATTACGATTCGGTCTTATTGGAATTAAATTCTTACTAAAAATTTCTTTTAGCTCTAAAAACACCACATCCATCTCTTTGTTGGAAAGAAATAATTCTACAATTCGATCTTTTAGGAATCCATAGGATAAATTACTGTTTACCTTGTATTTATATTTTGTTTTTTGCTTTTCTTGCAGTTCTTCATTTAATTCTGCCACCATTAGGGTTTGAATATTTGAAATGAATAAGGCTGCATTAAAATCTTGTTGAATACATTGATCTGAGTAGCCTGAGAAGAGCTCAACTTTGATCTTATTTTTTAGTTCATCATAGTAGTTTTCCACGCCCCAACGTTTTAAATACAAATCTTTAAAAACTCCTGTGGGATATGTTTTGCTGCATAATAAAGTAGTCATTAACACCTCAGTTGTACCATCAGGAAGATCTACTCTTATCAATCTGACTTTTGCGGAGTCATTTTTTGTGTAATTCTTATGTTTCAGTGAGATGTTCTTACCTGGTTGCATATCAATAACACAAGAATACTTCCCGCTTTCAACGAAGTTTTTGCTTGCATTACTAAAGCTAACTTTCACCCGAATTAAGCAATCTATTTTTAATTGTAAATGCTCATAAATCAAATCAAATGACGGATAACCGCGATCATAAATTACCAGGTCATTACTTTTTGTGTGTGCTAAGTGTTCTATTGCCATGGACTTCTCACCTATCGTCAATGGAGCTATTTTACCATCAATAACATAGTTGTTGAGTACATCGTAGAGAACAGACATTCGAGCCTGAACAACACTTGTTGCTGTTTGATTTTTTGTAGCTCCATATTTTGACCTGAGTTCTTTGGTATCAGGCAAGCTAATTCTGGAACCGTCAACAGCCAATAAACGAAACCCTTTCCAAAGTTTTACCGATTCATCGTTATCTGTATAAAACTCCCTGGTTAAAACCTGTGAAAGTTCTTTAAACACCAAAGGGTTAATTTTCTTTCGGCATTGAACAAATGCGCTTTTTGAAAATGATTGGGTTTTTATATTCTTAACGAAATTAAAAATTTCTATGGCAAGGCTTTTTCGTAAAAAATTCATCATGAATAGTAATGTGGTTGAGAACGTTAAGACTCTATCACGGGTAAAATCTTTTGCATTCATTCGAAACTGAAATTTTAATTGTTCCGAAAATAAATGTTCTCTTATTTTTTCTACAATAAATTTAGTAGTTTTTTTTCATCATAATAACTCTCTGAATACTATATAAATATAGCAAAAAAATCTCTAAAAACCTCGCTACTACTACTGTTTTTCAATAACTTACACTCTTAACTTAATGACATTG
>NZ_RZNH01000091.1 GCF_013141825.1 Marinifilum caeruleilacunae | reverse complement strand
ATATAATCAACGGTATTTATATCATCAAAAAAAGTAGTTTCTTATTTTATTTTTTCATTACTTTTCACTGTCTATGGATTTTCATTCGTAAAGGCATCACTCCCTAGTTTGCGATAGTGTAGATACCGTCCTTGGATAGAGCCTTGGAGATAGCTGGCTTTAATCTGSTGGAGTACCATGGGACACCGGTKATCATTCTGGTCACTTGGTCTGGRGMAATACCAGTCAACATGGTGGTGAAGTCACCGTAGTTGAAAACGGCTTCAGCAACTTCGACTGGGTAGGTTTCAGTTGGGTGGGCGGCTTGGAACATGTAGTATTGGGCYAAGTGAGCTCTGATATCAGAGACGTAGACACCCAATTCMACCAAGTTGACTCTTTCGTCAGATTGAGCTAGAGTGGTGGTTGCRGAAGCAGTAGCAGCGATGGCRGCRACACCAGCRGCGATTGAAGTTAATTTGACCATTGTATTTGTTTTGTTTGTTAGTGCTGATRTAAKCTTAACAAGAAATAGTGAAATGAAAGCGCATACCTCAAAGGCATATAGTTGAAGCAGCTCTATTTATACCCRTKCCTYCATCWGTYATCACTACTTAAACGATTYGTTAACAGATGCTCATTTAGCACCTCACATATTCTCCATATCTCATCTTTCACACAATCTCATTATCACTATGAAGATGTTCTTGTTTTTGAACGAATCATACATCTTTSATAGRYTTCGTATGCGGAGTACTGTTTTATGGCGCTTATGTGTATTCGTATGCGCAGAATGTGGGATTGCCAATTATAGGGTGCCGTGGTGCCTCATAAAACCCTTYTCTGWGCCTGTGACATTKCCTTTTTCGGTCAAAAAGAATATCCGAATTTTAGATTTGGACCCTCGTACAGAAGCTTATTGTCTAAGCCCATAYTCAGTCTGYTCTAAACGGCTTCCATGSAAGAAATATTTCTATCTCTTGAATTCGTACAACATTAAACGTGTGTTGGGAGTCGTATACTGTTAAGGTATAACTTCGTATAATGTACATTATACGAAGTTATCTGCAAATWTGTRAAYYCTCSGCRAAKGCCTTGGTGCAATTACGTAATTGTAGCCGCTGAGARGCGGATGGTAWTGASASAAGTTGATATTCAAAGAATTGATTATGATAAAAAAAAAAAATTGTAACCAATYCGTAAATACTGAAACTCTTTGCAGTAAGAAATCTTTCATYCCCAGAGAGAACGCGGAAATATTCAGCCTAAGTCTCTCCAAATTGATTTCTTTCATTTTGGTAGCGAAAGACTTAGTATCAACCTCAAAAAGYTGAAATTTTTGTAGATATATGTGCRGATGACATGAAGTATCCAGCTCYTTTGTGAATATGGAAGCAAGTTTCTTTCTAATTATTATCGACTTTCCCTCTGCCCCTTTTACCTTATAACTT
>NZ_RZNH01000090.1 GCF_013141825.1 Marinifilum caeruleilacunae | reverse complement strand
TGAAGTGAACCCCAAATATTGGACGGTTATAAAATAAGTTAATGATATTGAGTTCGGTATTTTACCGGACTCAATCCGTTTAAATGAGTCTTTATTCTAATATTATTGTAGTAATTTATATACTCCTCCAGTTCCTTTAGAAAGTGTTGCAACGAACTGAACTCCTGCAAATATAACAACTCAGATTTCAAAAGTCCAAAGAAATTTTCTATTACTGCATTATCCAAACAATTTCCCTTACGTGACATACTTTGCTTGACACCTCTTTCTTGTAGTTTATTTCTGTAGCTTGCATGTTGATAATGCCATCCCTGATCTGAATGGAGAGTGAGATTGGTAGTGTCGGGGACCATAGTAAATGCCGAGTCCACCATATCCGTAACCAGATCCAGAGTTGGTCTATGTGTTATATTGTAACTGATAATTTCCCTATTGTATAAATCCATAATCGGCGACAGATAACATTTAGTACCAAAAAGAGAGAACTCTGTTACATCCGTGACCCACTTTTGATTAGGCCTATCAGATTTAAAGTTTCTTTCCAGAATATTAGGTGCAATTCTTCCCACATCTCCTTTGTAAGAACGATATTTTTTTATTCTGACCTTACACTTCAAGCCAAGTTCTTTCATTAGCTTAAGAACGGTTTTATGATTTAACTGCAGACCTCTGTTGCGYAGTTCAAGTGTTATGCGCCTATAGCCATATCGACCTTTATTCTGGTGAAAGATTTCTGTAATCAGCTTCTTTTCTAATGCATATTTATCCGTGGCATTGAGAAGTTTTTGATGATAATAGAAAGTACTTCTAGCCATTCCATCCACATTCAACAGTATTGAAAGTGAGTGTTTCTGCCTTAATTCCTGGATGGTTAAAACTCTCAATTGTTTTTTTGAGTTTTCTGTTTCTGAATTAAGGCTTGTAACTTTTTTAAATAATCATTTTCAGCACGTAATCGTTTATTCTCCTGAAGTAATTTTTCATACTCACTTATAGAATCTATTTGCTTATTTTCTGACTTCTTTTTCATTTTGGGAGGTCTGCCTCTACGAGTTTCTTTAAACAATGCTGATGCTCCATACCTCTCAAAATCTCTTCTCCATTTAGATATAAGAGACTGAGTAATTAGATATTTTGCGGAAATTTGATCCAAAGATAAGCCTGTTTTAAGCATTTCTTCAATTAATTGCAGTTTAAAATCGCCAGTGTAGCGTATTTTATTTCTTAACGATAAACCATTTTTACCATGTAGCTTATAGGCATTAACCCAACGCCCAACTACTTTGGGACAGGTTTGCAATTCTCGTGCAACAGATAGGCAAGATCTTCCTTCGTTCTGTATTTTTAGAACTGCTTGTTCTCTATCCTCAATACTAAATTTGTTTCTCTTTTTTTTAGTCATAAAAACACCCCAAATGTTGTGTCCAACTTTTGGGGTGCAGTTCA
>NZ_RZNH01000014.1 GCF_013141825.1 Marinifilum caeruleilacunae | reverse complement strand
TCAGGCACGATTTATCCTGATGCAAATAGGGCAGCTACAATTATTGAATGTCCCTTAAACAGTGCAAACTTTTATTTTGCAGTTTTTGCCTGAAAGGCAAATCTTATTCTAGCCCAGGCCAAAGGAGAGTAGCGACTGTCGGCCTGGGGTTATGGCAATGGATTAAGTCCTTGCACTTGTTTCTGTCGATTTGTTCTGGGAATTTATTGCAACGGAAGGTGTGAATTCAGATACGGTCTGATCTTAACTCTTATAACTATTTGTAAGCCTAAAGATTTCATCTTTTTAGTAATTAGATATATATTAAAAAAAACAATAATATATATCTAAATAATATATGATATATATGAAAAACAATAATAATATATAATAAAAATATAAAAACTTAGGTCTCAAGCTTATGGGGATACGTATCAGAATAGTATAGATATAGGAAAGAACCTCTCACTTGTACAAATTGCTAGCATCCTAAATACGCGATCTATTCAATAAAAAAAGAGACACCAAATGGCATCTCTTTTCATTGATTGAAACATAGGTCTGAATATAACATGCAGCGACCTATTATCTTCTTGCTTGATCTATCAGTTTTAAATCTGCCAATGCAATGGCAGCAGCGGCTTCAATAATAACCGGAATACGAAGTGCAATACAGGCATCGTGGCGACCTTCTATCAGTAATTCTTCAACCTTTCCTTTGGCAAAATTCATGGTGTTTTGAACTTTCCCAATTGATGAAGTTGGCTTTATGGCTACACGAAAAACCAATTCGTTTCCATTGGTAATTCCACCGTTAATGCCACCTGCGTGGTTGGTTTCTGTTTTTCCATTTTCATCGATAAAATTATCGTTGTGCTCCGATCCTTTCATTTTTGCCGCTTCGAAACCCGAACCAAATTCAATTCCCTTGGTTGCAGGAATGGCAAAAATCAAATGGGAGATCATAGATTCAACCGAATCGAAAAATGGTTCTCCATATCCGATAGGAAGATTGTTTGCTTTACATTCCACAATTCCACCAATAGAATCATGTTCAAGCAGCGCCTCTTCAATGGCAGCATCAAAATCGGTTCTGCCACCTATTTCGGTAAGTTTCGCATCGATGTTAACATCTCCCAATATTTTTTTCGCCACCACACCGGCTGCTACAATTCCCAGGGTAATTCTACCCGAAAAGTGACCGCCACCAGTATAGTCATTGTTCTTGCCAAATTTATGTTGTGCCACAAAATCGGCATGACCGGGACGAGGACTATCCAATAAATTGCTGTAGTCTTTCGATTGGGTGTTTTTGTTTCTGAACAGGATAATTAAAGGAGCTCCGGTTGTTTTTCCCTCGAATGTTCCACTTAAAATGGCTGGTAAATCTTTCTCTATTCGGGGAGTGGTTCCTCGGGCGCCAGATTTTCTGCGACCTAAATCCTGCATTAAATCTTCTTCGGTTAGCGGAATTCCTGCGGGACAACCGTCAATGGTTATTCCAACTCCTTTTCCATGCGATTCACCAAATATGCTTAATCTGAATATTCTTCCGAAATTGTTCATATTTTATGCTGTTAATCTTGTGTGCTCTAAATTAATGTTTTTGTCATAATAACATTGTCTATATACTTGCCATCATGCATTTTTATGAATTTTTCTTGTCGACCCTTTTCTTCAAAACCAAATTTGTGGTACATGTGTAAACCGGCCAGGTTTGTTCCAAATACTTGCAACCATAACATTTCGATTTCACGATTTCTTTCGTAATAATCTATCATTTTCTGAAATAAAAGAGAACCAACACCACAATTTTGCCAATCTTCATGAACGCCCATGCCAATATATCCGGTGTGTTTCAGCATGCTTCTTCCGCTCGAACTAACATCGATATTGCCAATAATTTCACCCTCATATTCAGCAATCAGTAATAGGCTGTTTTGCGAATTGTTTAGCTCATTGATCCAAAGCTCAATTTCTGCATCCGATTTTTCAAATTCCTTCCTGGTAAACGGAATGGTGACTCCATTTATGTACGAAAGAATGCACTTTCTCAGCGAATGAGCATCAGAGCTATTTGCTTTACGTAATGTGATTTTTTTGCCGGATTTATTGGTGTGTATAGACGATTCGATTTTCATCGCTTAGTGTTTTGTTTTATTCTTTATAGTTTATTTCGTTTTTAATTTGAACTCCTTGTTTTGCCAGTTTATCGGCAGTAAGCCCATTTCCTTCTATCTTTTTGCCTGTGAAACTACCATCGTAAATTATTCCATATCCACATGATGGACTATTGGCTTTTAAAATGGCTTGTTTGCAGTTTAGTGTTTTGGCAATTTCGGCTACTTTTTGGGCTCCAAGTTCGAATTGTGCAGTGCAGTCCAATTGTTCCTTGCTTATTACAAAAATCTGATTTCCCTTCCTTACAATCTCGCAAGAGGTTCGGGGCGTTTCCAATCCTCCCAACTCTTCGGGACATAAGGGAATCGCTTTTCCCGCTAAAACCAATTCTTTGATTTCAGGCACAAGGTTGTTATTGCCATCGTACCTGCAATTTATACCTGCCAGACAGGAACTTACTATAATCATGAATCTTGATTTTTAAACAAATTGACTTTTGAAATAGAATTCTGCAATGCCACCGCCAATTTTTCTCAAATCCTTGAAAAAATCGGGATATGATTTTGCTACACAATCATGATCGCCAATTTCTACTGCATATTTGGAATTCAATCCGGCAACAGCCAAAGCCATGGCAATTCTATGATCGTTATTGCTGTTAGAAATACCACCTTTTAACCTTCCTCCAGGAATCACCATTTCATCACCTTCTATGCGGATAGGAACAGCAAGTTTCCCAAATTCTTTCTGAAGAACAATTCCCCTGTTGCTTTCTTTGTGTTCCAATCGGTGTACTCCTTTAATTCGGGTATCGCCATTGCAATGAACGGCCAAAGCAACCAATGGCGGGAAAAGATCGGGACAATGTGTAGCATCAAATTCAAAGGCATTCAGTGCTTTTTTCTCTACTGTTAGACTGTTCTCTTTCCAGTGCAGGCTTGCACCACACTTTTTCAAGGCATCAAGAATAGCAATGTCGGCCTGGTACGAATACGGATTTAAATTTTCAAGCGTAAGCTTTCCTTTTAATGCTCCGGCTACCAAAAGTGGTGCTGCCGAACTCCAATCGGATTCAACGGCGTATTCTGTTGCTTTGTATTGCTGATTTCCTTTAATTATAAAGCGTTTGTAGTTTTCATGACTGATTTCAATCCCAAAATCTTTCAGTAAATCAATGGTCATATTGATATAAGGAATGCTCTTAAGATTTGTTACTTCCAGAATTGTATCTTGCTTTCGACATGGCAGGGCCATTAAAAGTCCGGTAAGAAATTGCGAGCCAAGTGCTCCATTAATTACGGCAGTGTTATTTTTATAAGCACCCTGCAATTGTATGGGCAAAACACCTTTGCCAGGATTTTTGCATTTAATTCCCAGGGCTTCCAATCCTTCAAGAATATTGTGCACAGGGCGTTTAAGAATACTTCCACGACCATTAATGCTTACCGGTTCAGGATTCAAGGCCAAAATAGGAGAGAACATTCTTAAGGATAATCCTGATTCTCCTACCATTACCGATTGTGCAGCTTTCAAATGATTGCCTTTCACAATTATTTTGTGTCCCAAATCCATGACATCGGCACCCATTTTTTGTATGATATCTGTAGCTGCCGAGGCATCGTCGCATCTACATGGATTTAAGATACTTGTTTCACCTTTTGCCAAGGCAGCAGCTGCCAATGCTCTTTGCATCATGCTTTTAGAGCTGGGAGGAGTTAATTTCCCTTTTATATTTGAATTTTGTATCCTGACTCTCATGCTTTTGTCTTATTGTATTGGTTTTGGGTCTTTGCAAAGGCGAATCACTTTGCTTTTTAAATCTTCAATTGGAATAGCTTTAATACTAGCTTCTCCAATGCTGTTTAATAGGATAAAGTCGATAGATGAACGATTCTTTTTCTTGTCTTTAATCAGAAAATTATTGATTGTTTCTGCCGGAACTTCATGATCAACAGGCAGTTTATACATTCTGAGAAGACTAATCACCTCATAACTTTGATCGGAACTCAATCCACTCATTTCCTCTGAAAGTCTTGTGGCTAGTGCCATACCAACTGATACCGCCTCGCCATGTGTTAAATCGGAATTGTTCTCGATGGCATGTCCAATGGTGTGTCCAAAATTCAATTTCTTGCGTTCACCTTTTTCAAAAGGATCTTTGTTTACTACTTCTGTTTTGATGGATACTGCTCTGTAAATCAGATCTTCCATAAGTGCGGCATCCAGGTTTAAAAGTGCATCTTTATTCTCTTTCAAAAATTCGAAGAGATCTTTATCCTTAATGAAAGCATGTTTAATTACCTCTCCAAATCCACTTCTGATTTCGCGCTCAGGCAATGTTCTTAAAAGTTGCGGATCGCAAATCACAAATTGGGGTGGGTTAAAAACCCCAATCATATTTTTAAGTTTGCCGAAATTGATTCCATTTTTGCCACCAACGCTGGCATCAACCTGCGAGAGCAGGGAAGTAGAAATGAAACCAAAGTCTAGGCCTCTCATGAAAACAGATGCTACAAATCCTGTTACATCGCAAACTAATCCGCCTCCCATTCCAAGGAGGTAACTGTTTCTATCGGCACCACCAGCCAGTAGTTTTTCAACGATTTTTGCAACTGATGACCAGGTTTTGATCTCTTCACCACAGCCAATTATAATGTGGTCAAAGTCATCGACAAAACTTTTGTAATGGGCGTAGATGTTTTCATCGCAAATTAAAAAGCACTTTTTTTCAGGCAGGTATTTTTGAATGTTAAGATAAGATTCACCAATTAAAATTGTGCTGTTCTGATTTTCGATGTGTATGCTTTTCATTCTTTAAATAGATGTTAGATGAAAGTTGACAGATATGAGAAATTGCTTGCTTAATTTCTCATACCCTCAATCTTATATCTCGGTTTACGAATTCATGATATCTTCCTGCTGGTTGATAGATTCCTGGTGAATTGCTTTGAACAAGTTATTGATGAATTGTTCGCTGAATCCTTTTTTCTTCCCGTTTTCAAGGCTTTTTTCAAGAATCTGTCCCCAACGTTTATTCTGTAATACAGTGATGTTATTTTCTTTCTTGTAATGTCCGATTGTTTTGGCAACCTGCATTCTATTTTCCAGTAATTCAAGAAGTTTCTGGTCGAAATCATCAATCAGGTGTCTCAATTCACCCAGTGTATTATTGATTACTTCGTTGTCTGCTTCCGGATCACGAAGTACTAAGTTAGCTAAAAGTTCTTCAAGTGACTTAGGAGTTAGCTGTTGTTTTGCATCACTCCATGCTTCTTCGGGCTTGCAATGCGATTCAACAATCAAACCTTCGTAGTTCAGGTCCATGGCTTTCTGGGTAACTTCATCCAATAAATTTCTGTCGCCGGTAATATGGCTAGGGTCACAGAATATTGGCAAATTTGGAAGTCTTCTTTTCAGTTCAATCGGAATTTGCCATTGTGGATCGTTTCTGTATTTCAGTTTTTGGTAAGTTGAGAATCCACGGTGAATGGCAGCAAGTTTGGTAATGCCAACAGCGCTTAATCGCTCAATTGCACCAATCCACAGTTCCAAATCAGGATTAATAGGATTTTTTACCAAGACAGGAATGTCTTTTCCGCGCAAAGCGTCAGCAATTTCCTGAACGGCAAAAGGGTTTACAGTGGTTCTGGCACCAATCCAAAGAATATCTACACCAGCGCCTAGTGCCAATTCAACATGTTTGCCGTTGGCAACCTCGGTAGCCGTTAGCATTCCTGTTTCGGCTTTTACTTTTTGCAACCAGATTAAGCCTTGCGCACCAATGCCTTCGAAACTGTTCGGACGGGTTCTGGGCTTCCAAATTCCTGCACGGAAAATCGGAATTCCGGCCGCTTTAATTCCTTTGGCTGTTTCCAACACCTGTTCTTCAGTTTCTGCACTACATGGTCCGCCAATAATTAATGGTCTGTCAACATTTTCTATTGGCCAACTGCTAAGGTCTGCTATTTCAATTTTTTTGCTCATGCTATTTTGATATTAACTCTTTTTTCGAGTGATTAAAAATTTGGTTTATTTCTTATGATATTTGTCTCTTGACTTTTTATGCTCTTCTTATTTTTTTAGCATTCTTGATGGTTTCAGCCTCGTTTCGTTCTTTTTCATCTAAGACCCTGCTAATGTCATTGGCTTCGTTTATCAAATCGTCAACTCCTCCTAAATCGTTATTCTCAATCCGATCTTTAAATTGCTGAAGGGTATCGATATACTTTTGAAGCACTTTCCCGATGTTCTTTTTGTTCTGGTGAAAAATAGGGGTCCACATTTCAGCCGAACTTTTTGCCAATCGAACTGTTGAGTCGAAACCACCACTTGCCAGTTCAAAAATGTGCTTGTCCTTTTTCTCTTTATGAAGTACGGTAAGTGACAAAGCGAATGCACTAATGTGAGAAAGGTGAGAAACATATGCAGTTTGTCTGTCGTGAACTTCGGCATCCATGTATACACATCGCATTTGCAGTGTATGGAACATGTCGCTAATCATGTTAACGGCATCTTTATCGGAATCCTCAGGATTACATATGATCGAACACTTGCCATCAAATAAGCCCGAATGTGCCGCTTTAGGACCAGAAAACTCGGTACCCGCCATAGGATGGGCAGGAACATATTGCTTTCGTTTTGGATGATTTGCAATGCATTCAATCAACTGCTCTTTGGTTGATCCTAAGTCGGTTACAACTTGCTGGTCGACCATGTCCATGATTTCGGGTAAAGCTCTCAAACAGGCGCTTACCGGAATGGCAAGAATCACCACATGCGACGATTCAACTGCAGTTCTTAAATCCTGAATTTCATCTGCAAGGCCTATTTTCTTTGCCTGGTGAGCATGCATTGGATTATTGTCAACGCCTATCACCTTATCGGCAAAACCACGTTGCTTCAGATCCAAAGCAATCGATCCACCAATTAATCCTAATCCTATAACTGAAACTATCATTTTCTTAATTTTTTCTTGATTTTTCGATACGTTGAATTGCCTCATTAATTACAGATTCACTACTGCATAAAGAAATTCTGATGTATCTTTTTCCTTGTTCTCCAAAAATGCCACCTGGAGTAATAAATACCTTTGCTTGTTTTAAAATCTCATCGCTCAACTCGTAGCAATCTTTATACTGATCAGGAATGGATGCCCAAACAAACATTCCACTCTGGTCGGCACTAGGCTTACAATTGATCAATTTCATTAAAGAAAACACAAGCTCTCTTCTGTTTTTGTACACCTGATTAATAGAATCGTACCAGCTTTTATCATGGCTTAAGGCTTTAATAGCAGCCTGTTGTACCGGGTAAAACATGCCCGAATCCATATTGGTTTTCACCTTTAAAACCGGCTCAAGAAGTTCCTTGCTTCCGCAGATCATTCCCACTCTCCAACCTGGCATATTGTGCGATTTACTCAGTGAGTTCAATTCCAGGCAACAATCTTTGGCTCCTTCAATATTCATAATGCTCATTGGCTGATCATTCAGAATAAAGCTGTAAGGATTGTCGTTCACAATTAGGATGTTGTGTTTTCGTCCAAATGCCACAATTCTTTCCAGTAAATCTTTGCTTGCTCTTGCTCCTGTTGGCATGTGTGGATAATTGATCCACATGATTTTTACCTTCGATAGATCTCTTTTTTCCAATTCATCAAGATCTGGTTGCCAGTTGTGCTCTTCGCAAAGCGGATATGAAATGATTTTACCTCCCAGTAAATTAGTTACCGACTTATAGGTTGGGTAGGATGGGTCTGGAATTAAAACCTCGTCACCTTCATTCAGGTAAGCCAAAGAGGTAATCATGATCCCTTCCTTAGAACCCATAAGTGGAAGAACCTCATTATCAGGATTGATATCTACATCAAAATAAGTTTTATACCATTTCGAAAAGCCCTGGCGTAGGGCAGGAATTCCCTGGTAGCTCTGGTATCCATGACTTTTTGGATGTATACAGGCTTCTTTTAAAGAGTTCCAGGTATCTTCCGATGGAGTCATATCCGGATCTCCGATTCCTAGGTTTAAAACTTTTACTTCACCCTCGTTCAAGCGTGCAATCTCCTTCAGTTTTACCGAGAAGTAGTACTCTTTAATTACTTGGGTTCTGTTTGCTGGTTGAATCATTTCTATTGTTTGTTAAAAATTTGGTTTTGGTCTTATTCAAAAAAAAATCCTGCTCTTTTCGGGCAGGATCTTTTATACTTTTTACTTGAGTTATGGTATAAGGCATCCCGCCCGATTTGTGTTAAACCAGAAATAATAAAAATAAAATCGGTATGTAAATGCTCTGTTACTCATAGTTCAAATTATGCATAAAAAAAGGTCTTACCTGTTGGGCAAGACCTTTGATTTATATTCTTCGTATTACTACATATCAATTCTTGCCCTTATCTTGTTGGATAAAAGTAAAACCAAAAATAAAAATAGTTAGAAATGTATGTAGATACTGTTTTCATCGCTGTTTTGTGCGTTAATTCTGATTCAAATGTATGAATTAATTTTTTACCTGCAAATTTAAATTGCTTTACTTAATGAAATGTTAACGTTTGAGAAAGTAAAGTTGACTTCCTCTTTTACCTGCAAAAACAGGTCTTTCAGGACTTTTTAATGAAAATTAAATTTTTCTTTATTGCTTGTTTGATAATGGGGGTAAGAATAGAGAAAGTGTACTTTATTAAAATTTGACCCATTTAAATAGGGGTGTTTTGAAATTATTTCTGATACGATATCTGAATTTTAAAAATTAACAAAAAATATACATTCGCTTTAAAGTGCAATGTTTATGGGCCGTACAGAACTTTGTAGGGTTAAAAATCAGGATGAAACCAAAGAAACACATTTGGAATTTGAAAAAATTATTCTTTAGATTTGTAAAGACAAAAACAGAAAAAAATGTTCGGATTGAATAGCAAATATTGGTGGTGGCACAACTGTAATCTCTCAAATACCATGAGCGGAAGTGTCCTCCCTATGTGCTAAAATCAAACGAAAAGAAAAGATAAAGCAAGCGGCCTACTGAAACTCAGTAGGCCGCTTTTTTTTTACCTAACTCGAAAAACAACTATTAGTCATGATAAAATTTAAATACCTGAAAAAAGAACTACTTGCCGATGTAATCACCCCGGTAAGCATGTATCTAAAACTTCGAGATCGTTTTCCTGGTGCGATTTTATTGGAAAGTTCGGATTATCACAGTCCGGAAAATGCCAGTTCATTTATTGCATTGGAACCCATTGCAAGCATTCAATTGAAAAATGGAGATTTAATAGAAGAGGTTTTTGGCAACAAACAAGTCATTGATGCAAGGGGAAAGGGCAAACGATTTGTTTCGGAACGCTTAAAAGCTTTTGTTAATCAATTCGATTTAGAAGATAAAGAGAGTGTTACCAAAGCCAACGCCCTTTTCGGATATACTGCTTACGACGCCGTTCCTTTTTTCGAAGATCTGGATTTTAATACAGAGAAAAAGCAATCCGGAATTCCACAGATGAGATATTCGTTGTACCGTTTCATTATAGAGGTAAACCACTTCAACAATACCTTGAAAATTATTGAGTTGGTTGAGAATGGAAATGAATCCAGAATTCGTGAGGTTTCTGATTTGTTGAGAAACAGAACTTTGCCAGCTTTTACTTTTGCTTTGGAAGGGCAGGAGCAATCGAATATGGATGACAAGGCTTATATGGATATGGTAAGTAAAGGGAAACAGCATTGCAGAAGAGGTGATGTTTTTCAGATTGTTTTGTCAAGACAGTTTTCGCATGATTATAAAGGTGATGATTTTAACTTGTATCGAGCACTTCGATCTATAAATCCATCACCTTATTTGTTTTATTTCGATTATGGTTCGTACCGAATTATGGGGTCCTCGCCAGAGGCTCAAATCGAAATCAAGAACAAGAAAGCATACATCCATCCAATAGCTGGAACTTTCAGACGAACTGGTGATTCGATAAAAGATGCAGCCTTAGCAGAAGAGCTTCTTAATGATGAAAAAGAGCAGAGCGAACATGTGATGTTGGTGGATCTGGCTCGAAACGATTTAAGCCGCGATGCACAAAATATCAAGGTAGAAACCTTTAGAGAAGTGCAGTATTTCTCTCATGTTATTCACTTGGTATCGAAAGTATCTGGAGAATTACCCGAAGATTATAACCCTTTCCAATTGATGGGAGATACTTTTCCCGCAGGAACCTTATCGGGGGCACCAAAATATCGAGCCATGCAACTGATTGATGAATATGAACCAACGGCTCGTGGATTTTATGGTGGTTGCATTGGTGCTCTTGGGTTTAATGGTGAAGTAAACCAGGCCATCATGATTCGAAGCTTCTTAAGTAAAAACAACAAATTGTATTACCAGGCCGGAGCAGGAGTGGTGGAAAAATCGAGCGAAGAGAGTGAATTAAACGAGGTTAGTAACAAGCTGGCAGCTTTGCGTAAAGCAATGGAATTGGCTCAAAATATTTAAGAGATGAAAATATTGGTATTGGATAATTACGATTCGTTCACCTACAATTTGGTGGAATATCTGCGAAAGCTTGGAGCTACTGATGTGGAAGTGTTTCGTAACCGTGAAATAGAAATTGAAGAAGTAGCCAAATACGATAAAATTCTTTTGTCGCCGGGACCAGGAATTCCTGATGAGGCGGGCATTTTAAAAGACCTGATTAAAGAGTATGCAGCTACAAAATCTATTCTGGGAGTTTGTCTTGGAGAGCAGGCTATTGCCGAGGTTTTTGGCGGTAGCATCGAAAACCTGAATAAAGTGTACCATGGTGTGGCAACATCGGTCTATAGAACAGAAAGCACAGGTGGAGTTCTTGAGGGAATTGAAAAGGAATTTCAGGCAGGGAGATATCATTCATGGAATGTAATGGAGCAGGATTTGCCCGACTGTCTGGAGATTACTTGCCGCGATTCGGAAGGTGCTATCATGGGAATTCGCCACAAAGAATATGATGTGGAAGGAGTTCAGTTTCATCCTGAATCGGTTTTAACTCCTAATGGAATGAAAATGATTGAGAATTGGTTGAAGAATTAAGTTGTCTCTTGCAAGCTCAAGTTTGTGTTAGCCTTGAGCTTGAAACTTGAAAAGATTAAAACTGATTCTTTTATAAAAAATCAAGAAAATTAAAACAAATGAAAAACATATTACAACACCTGTTCGAACACAAAAGCCTTAAAAGAGATGAAGCCAGGGAGGTGCTGATTCAGATTACCAAAGGGGATTTTAACGAATTTCAAATTACCTCCTTTCTAACTGTATTCATGATGCGTAGCATTACTGTTGATGAGTTGACCGGTTTTCGAGAAGCACTACTCGAGTTGGGAATACCTGTTGATTTATCGGAATACAATGGCGTTGATTTGTGTGGAACAGGTGGTGATGGCAAAAACACTTTTAACATTTCAACCCTGGCATCATTCGTAGTAGCGGGAGCCAGAGAAATGGTTACCAAACATGGAAATTACGGAGTTTCTTCTTTCTGTGGATCGTCCAATGTAATTGAGCATTTGGGGTACGAATTCAAAAGCAAGGAGGAAGATTTGAAAAGGGATTTAGACAGAGCAGGGATTTGCTTTTTGCATGCTCCTTTATTCAATCCTGCCATGAAGAATATTGCGCCAATTCGTCGTAACTTGGGTGTAAGAACCTTTTTTAACATGTTAGGTCCGCTGGTGAATCCATCGAGACCAAAGCATCAGATTGTAGGAGTGTTCGACCTGGAATTGGCACGTTTGTACCAGTATTTGTTGCAGCAAACCGATTCGAAATATACCATTATTCATGGTGTTGATGGTTACGATGAGGTTTCTTTAACCGATAAGGTGAAATTGATTGGAAATGGGATGGAAGAACTTCTTGAACCAGATGATTTTGGTCATAGAAAATTAGATCCAACCGAATTGCATGGAGGTGAAAATGTGGAGCAGGCAGCGAGGATTTTTACCGATATCCTGAAAGGAGAGGGAACAGATGCTCAGAATGCCGTAGTGACCAGGAATGCAGGTTTGGCCATTCATTGTTTGCGTCCTGAAATAAGCAGGGGAGATGCCATTGCAAGGGCGGTTGAGTCTTTGGAATCGGGCAAGGCATACGAGGTGTTGAAGAAATTAACGAATTAGAAAATGAGTGCGAAACAAAATATATTAGATCGAATTGTTCAGAAAAAACTGGCTGAGGTTGCCGTTCAGAAAATGAAACAGCCTATTTACCAGGTGATGAGCGAGAAGAATTTTAAGCGCAAGTGTTACTCTGCCAAGGAATCGATTCGCAAGGCAGGAGCTTCTGGGGTTATTGCTGAATTCAAGCGCCAGTCTCCTTCTAAGGGTGTAATTAATGGAACTGCAAAACCGAATGAAGTGGTTGGAAAGTACCAGAAAGCCGGTGCCTCAATGGTTTCAGTGCTTACTGATGAAAGTTTTTTTGGTGCAAAAAGCGAAGACTTTGAAACAGCCAGAAAGACCTTGCAGATTCCTCTCTTGCGAAAAGAGTTTATTGTAGATCCATACCAGATTTATCAATCGAAAGCCATGGGTGCCGATGTGGTTTTGCTAATTGCAGCCATTTTAACTCCTCAGCGCTGCAAAGATTTTGCATTTCTTGCAAAAGAATTGGGCATGGAGGTATTGCTTGAACTTCATGATGAATCGGAATTACAGCATGTCAATAAATTTGTGGATTTGGTGGGAATCAACAATCGAAACCTAAAAACTTTTGCCGTGGATACAGATAAATCGATACAGCTAGCTGGAAAATTGCCTGAAGATATGATTCGCGTTGCGGAGAGTGGTTTAAGTAGCTCAGGTATTGTTAAAGAAATGAGAGACAAAGGATTTCAGGCATTCCTGATGGGGGAATATTTTATGAAACAAAGTTCTCCGGGAGATGCTTGTCGGGAGTTCATTAAGGAAATCATGTAATAACTATTATCTCTTAAATAACCAAAATAATGAAGATCAAGCTTTGTGGATTAAAATATAGCAAGAACATTAAAGAGTTGGTGCAGCTACCACTTGATTATGCAGGATTTATCTTCTATCCAAAATCACCAAGATATGTAGGAGAAGAGTTCGATCCGGCCATTCCTGCAATGTTTCCTGAAAGCACCCGTAAAGTGGGGGTTTTTGTGAATGAGGAATTGCAATCTCTTCTGGAAAAAGGAGAGAAATATCAACTGGATGTTATTCAGTTGCATGGTGGTGAATCTACAGAATATTGTCGAAAAGTAAAAGATGCAGGTTTTGAGTTGGTTAAGGCTTTTCAGATGAATGAAAGCTTTCAATTTCAGAGCTTGAAGGAGTATGAAAATGTATGTGACTTCTTTCTTTTCGATACCAAAACAGAAAACTACGGAGGAAGCGGCAGAAAATTTAACTGGAAGGTGTTGGAAAAGTACAAAGGAACAACTCCATTTTTTTTGAGTGGGGGAATTGGAGCTCAGGATGCCGAACAAATCAAACAATTTACGCATGAATGTTTGTATGCATTGGATTTAAACTCGGGCTTTGAATTGCAACCTGCAAAGAAAAATGCAGACCAGCTGGAGATCTTCCTGAATAAATTGGAATTGGAAAGTATGAAGAAGGATAAATTTGCTGTAGACCAAAGAGGGTATTACGGAGAGTTTGGAGGAGCTTATATTCCGGAACTTTTGCGTAAGAATGTTGATGAATTGCAAGAAAACTACCTGAAAATTCTTGGGTCGGAGCAGTTTAGGAAAGATTATGCCCGCCTGTTAGATAACTATGTTGGAAGACCAACTCCATTGACCAAAGCAGGGAACCTTTCCAGGCGATATGGAACCAATATCTACCTGAAAAGAGAAGATTTAACCCATACCGGGGCACATAAAATCAACAATACCATTGGGCAGATTTTATTGGCCAAATACATGGGTAAAAAACGAATTATTGCTGAAACAGGAGCTGGACAACATGGAGTTGCCACTGCCACGGTTTGTGCTTTGTTCGACCTGGAATGCGTGGTGTATATGGGCGCATTGGATGTGGAAAGACAAGCACCCAATGTGGCTCGAATGAAGATGTTAGGCGCCAAGGTAATTCCTGCAATTTCGGGCAATCAAACTTTGAAAGATGCTACCAACGAAGCCATTCGCGACTGGATTGCCAATCCTGAATCCTTCTACCTGATCGGATCGGTGGTTGGTCCACATCCTTACCCCGATTTGGTAACCCGCTTACAATCGATTATTTCGGAAGAAATTCGTGAACAGTTGGAAAAAGAGACTGGAAATCCGAATCCGGATTATGTAATTGCTTGTGTAGGTGGCGGAAGCAATGCTGCCGGAGCATTTTATCATTACTTGAACGAAAGAAAAGTAAAACTGGTGGCAGTAGAAGCTTCAGGTTTGGGTGTTGATAGTGGAGAAACAGCTGCAACCATTACCATTGGTGATATCGGCTTTATCCACGGAAGTAAAACCATGCTGATGCAAGATGAGGATGGACAAATTACCGAACCATACTCTATTTCGGCAGGATTGGATTACCCGGGAGTTGGGCCTTTGCATGCACACCTGGCCGTGTCGGGAAGGGCAGACTTTCTTTCGGCTACCGATCAGGAAGCTTTGAATGCGGCAAAAGTGCTGGCCGAATCGGAAGGGATCATTCCCGCGCTTGAATCATCGCATGCACTGGCTGTATTGGAAAAAATGCAGTTTAAAAAAGATGATGTTGTGGTGATTAATCTTTCGGGGCGTGGCGATAAGGATATGGAGACGTACATGAAACACTTTGCTTAAATTATTAATGATTTGGGATTAATGAGCATAGAATAACAGTTTTCTACACTTCAGTCATCAATCACCAATCATTAACCATTAACTATTACCGATGAACAGAATTGATCAATTATTTCAAAATAAACAAAAGGATATTTTGTCAATTTATTTTCCTGCCGGATATCCTAAATTAGGGGATACACTTCCTACTTTACAAATGTTGCAGGATAAAGGTGTTGATTTGGTGGAGATTGGGATTCCATTTTCCGATCCGCTGGCCGATGGACCCGTAATTCAAAGTGCGGCCAAACAAGCGCTTGACAATGGCATGAGTTTACAACTCTTGTTTAATCAATTGCGCGATGCACGTAAAAGTATTACAATGCCTTTGATTTTGATGGGATATTGGAATACGGTGTACAAGTTTGGCGTAGATGCCTTTCTGGATGAATGCAAAAAGACAGGGATTGATGGTGTGATTTTACCCGACTTGCCTCTGGAAGAGTACACAGAAGATTACCAAAGCAAATTTGAAGCTGCAGGTGTTCACAATGTGCTGCTGGTTACACCACAAACTACCGATAAGCGTTTAAGCATTATAGAAAAAGCTGCGAGCGGATTCTTGTACATGGTTTCGAGTGCTGCCACAACAGGAGGAGCACTACAGGCAAGCAAAGAACGTGAGGAGTATTTCAGGAAAATTGCTGCACTGGAAATTCCATCTCTAATTGGTTTTGGAATTCATGATAAAGCAAGTTTTCAACATGCTGCCAGCTTCTCTAATGGGGCAATTATTGGAACTGCCTTTATCAAGGCATTGGAGAAGGGACAAGCGAATGAATTTATTGGATCTTTAAGTTAGTGTGCTGCGCACTAGCTTTGTATCATATTGCTAAAAAAGCCAGGCTTATGCCTTGGCTTTTACTATTAATCGCTACTTCACGAGAATACTCGTGCAGTTTATTTTCCAATAGACTTAATCCATTCCTAATTGTTGATATACATCAATTAAGTCTTCGTGTATTTTTTCGTTGGTATATTTAAGGCCATCGGCTCTTCTTGAATCATCAATCAGTTCGACCCATTTTTCTCCAAATTTTTTAACTTCTTCATCTGCGCAAGCATCAGCATTGAACATATAAAGCGGTTGTGCATAATTCATTTTAGCCAGGTTTGCAGTTAGCTGCAAGGGTTTCATTAATTCAGGCACGCTGGCAAACATATGAAATCCATTGTAGTTTTTAGCCTGTCCGCCAACTGAACAGATGATTTGCAAATCCTTGCCACTCAGCTTGTCTCCCTTGCTACCATAAGCAAATTGATACTGAAGTACATCATCAAACCATTTTTTCAAAAGAGGTGTTACCGACCACCAATACATTGGGAATTGCAAGACGATTCTGTCGTGTTCTTGCAATAGTTTTTGTTCTTTTTCAACATCAATTTGAAAGTCAGGATATTCGGAGTACATGTCTCTCGAAGTGTATATTTTTCCGCTTTGCTCCAATTGTTCTTTCCAGGTTCGATTTACTCTTGATGCTTTTAAATCTGGGTGAAATACTAAATGTAAAATTTTCATTTCTAAACTTATTTTTTAATCATTCCAAAATGTTCCAAAGCTTTCTGGGCAATTACTTGTCCACCTGCTTCTTGTACAAAGTGCCCACCTTCGGGAACTTCAAGTGGTTCAGGACATCCTTTTATTAATTCTTTCATATAATTCATTACCGGAGGACCTAACATCGGGTCTTTCATGCCAACTGCCATAAAGCTTTCTCCCTTCCATTGTCTGTTCCAATATCCTGCTGCCCTTAAAGATGTTTCAACACCATCCATATCGGGCTTTTCAGCAACCAGGTGTGGAAATTTTCTAACTCCTGCTTTGTAGCTTGCATCAGGGAAAGGTGCTTCATATGCTTTGGCTTCATCATTCTTTATGCCGGGTGCATGTTTCTTGAAAAGTTTTACCAAATCAACATTTTCCTGGCCTGTAATTTCATTTTTCCATTCGGCAAATACCGGGCCGGCAGGCTGGCCATTAATTAGAGCCGTATTCATAATGAGAAGTCGTTTGAAACGCTCTGGCATGTCCATTGGCAATGTTAAACCTAAGAGTCCGCCCCAATCTTGACAGACAAGTGTGATGTTTTTCAGATTCAGTGTTTCAATCAGTTGAATCAGGAAATTTCTATGAAAATCGAAAGTGTAAACATCTTCACTTACTGGTTTATCGGATTTCCCGAAACCATATAAATCGGGCGCAATGCTGCGGATTCCATTTGCAGAAAAGATGGGAATCATTTTACGATATAAATAACTCCAGCTTGGCTCACCATGCAAGCAAAGAAATACTTCTTCCGAATCTGGATTTCCTTCGTCCAAATAATGAGCTCTTAATCCTTCATATCCTTTCAGGTTTTCAATATAATTGGGCGTAAAGTTGTAATCTGGAAGATTTGTAAATCTTTCATCCGGTGTTCTTAATTTTTCTATCATGATTCATCCTTATTTTTAGTTATTGATTTGTAAGGTTCTTAACTCACCAGCTCCTGTGTCAACTGGTTCGCCAACATATTGGCTTCTTCTTCGTATGCAGTAACATCTGCATTTGCTGCACCAGTGATTAATCCTGTTGCACGAATTACATGAAGTTCCAAACCATATAAATTCATGAAAAACTGAAATCTCTCTACTATATCAAGATGTTTTTCTTCAACATCGCCCTGACTCAGGATCAGGACAGCCTTTTTGCCTTCCGGTAATCGACTTGTATATGGATTTTCATTCTCATAATTCACTTCAACATGCGACCATGTTCTATCCAGGAAAGATTTGAATTGGCCTGTTGTATCTCCGTAATAAACCGGGCTCGAAAACACGATAATATCTGCTTCACGCATTGCATCCAATACCTCCTCTAAATCATCTTTCAGAACACATTTGTCTAGTTTTGAATGACAAGCCTCACAGCCCTGGCAACCTCTGTAGTTTATTCCATTCAAATAATAGGATTTTACACTGGCCCCGTTTTCTTGCGAAGTTTCAACAAAAGACTGTGCAATTCTCGCACTTGTTCCTTTCTTTCTCGGACTTCCAATAATGTTTAAAATTTTCATATTTTTAATGTTGATATGCACATCTATGCATGTAAGTTGATAAAAGATTTCGATAAAACTATTTTGTTACTTCCAATCTTAATTGCTTGCCCAATTCATAAGCTTCGTTCAAAGCTGTCTTATTATGCTTCACAGGTGAGTCGTAGTACTCTTTGCTCGAAGTACCAACCAGGTATTTTTGCTCAAACTTAGCTCCAAAGAAGTCTGCGATTCGTTTAATAACGGAAATGGCACTCTCAATTCCAGCTTCTTCAATAGTTTTTCCAGCATAACTAGATAATAGAACAACTTGCTTATTGGGGTGCATATTGTTAAAATCTGAGCCATAAAGCCTATCGATAAAGGTCTTGGTTTGTGCACTTACATCGTACCAATAAATAGGGGATGCAATTACGAAAACATCAGCTTCTTCAAAGTCTTGATATAAATTGTAAATATCATCTTTAAATACACAGCGATTGCTCTTTCCGGTTTTACAAGCCTGACAACCTTTGCAATAACCGATATTCTGATTTTGTAGGAATATTTCTTGTATTTTGGCTTCGGGATGAGTTTCTCTAACTCCTTTTAAATAATTCTCTAATAAATGAGCTGTGCTTCCTTTTTTGTTGGGACTACCCAGTATTGCAAAAATTTTCATATTCTTCGTGTTAGTGTGCGCATTTATGCACATAAAAGTTTAAAATAATATGTATTGATTTTGATTTATCTCGTATTTATCGTGCTTGCATGCACAGATATGCATATGTTATGGTAAATTTTTTATTCGTTAGATGTACATGTATCCATTAATTTTCTTAGTTCTGAAGAAGTATTCTCAAACATTTTTGTGATGTACTCGCAATTCAACTGATAATAAATAAACTTCGATCTTTTCTCTTTAATCAGAATGTTTTGCTGATACATTTGATCCAAGTGGCGCGAAATTACCGATCTATCCTGGGGAAAGTGTTCAGCTATTTCTCCAATATTCAACCATTCGTAGCTAGACAGAAAGTTTACCAATTCGAAACGAACAGGATCGAAAAAGGTGATAAAGAATTTTGAATTGATAGTTTGATCAATTCCTACGTATAACTTTTCTGGCATCGCTTAAATGTTTTATGTGTGCAAATATATGCACATGTGATCAATTATCCAAAAAAGGATTTGTTAAAAAATTGTAAATGATGGGGGAGATGGTGTAATGTGCGTGTAATTAGGTGGTTATTGGTTTGCTGAATGTTTTTATCGATAGATTGCTGGCTTTTTTGCGTTTAAGCATAATTGCTGATAAGAATAAAATAATTGAATTACATAAAATAAAAGTTAATTGGTACAGTGTAACTCACTCTTTTGGGCAATTGATTTATAAAGGCTGGCGTCCACAAGGGTGATGATAACACCGCTTTTATGGCGGCTTTATCGAGTAGAGGGTGCACAGGCTTTACAACTTGTGCATTTTGAACTTTTCCTTCGAGATTGATTTCAAAGTTTACTAAAACTCTACCTGTAATTCCATTGTTGATGCAGCTTACAGGGTATTTAACTGCTTTTGCAATAAAGTATTGGAATCCTTGCTGATTGTATTTTCCAAATTTTGGAAGATCTTCAAGTTTAATGGCTTTCTCATTGTAGTCATGGCTTAAAGGTTCGAAAGGATCCATTTTTCGTTGTTCCAAAGCATTATAAATATTATAACGGTTTGAATTGCCAGTATGATCATAAAAAAGCCATCTGTCATTCATATATCCATTTTGATATGAACCTGAGAAAACTTTTTTGCCATCTACAGAATAACGTATAATGTTTCCATGCAAAAGGGAATCTTTAAAATTTCGTTCCAACAGAACACATTCTTTGCTGTTTGTCCAACTGATTGTTTTTAAACATCCCGTACCATTTTTTAGATTACCTGAAAAGTTGGATAGAGAATCTAATCCTTCCGTAATCATTAATGAAATGGGGGTGTCATTTGAGTACATCAGTTTAGAAATTAGACTGCCCTCTATAGTATAGTGAATACTTTCTCCATGTAATTTACCATCCTTGTATATGGATATTTCTTTTAAATTTCCACTAGCATAATAGGTTTTTACTTCGCCATGTAGTTTGCCTTTTCTGTAATATTCTTCAGACTGGATGTTTCCATTTTCATGATAACCAGTTTGTGGTCCAATTAATGAATCGTTATAGTAGGTTAGAACAGAGATTAAGGTTTTATTTCTTGAATAAATCCATTTTCCTTCCTTCTTATCATGTTTATAATTACCCATAATCTTTAAAGATGAATTTGGTTGATACAACCATTCTCCTTCTTTCAAGTTGTTTTGATAATGTCCCTTTATTTGTATGACATTGTTGTTTTTGAAGATATATCGACCTTCTTTGATTGCTGGATCATTACTTCTAACATAAAATACTTCTGCTGTTTTGCCACCACTATTTACATTGATCACTTCAGAACATTCTGTTTGAGCTAAGAGAAATGAATGCATACTAAGCAAACTTATCAGTAGCAGAATATAGTTTTTGGTTAGTTTTTCATACATGGTTTTGATTTGTTTTACTGGCTTAGCTCAGTTAAATTTCAATTATAAGACATGTGTTAATTTTATTTGAAGGTGTAATAATAACAATTATAAATTAAATATTGATAATTAAGTTTGTGATTTATTAAATCTGTATGTCGCTATGCATAAAACAATTTTAATATCTAAGTCATGTTTGATATAAAGTTTAGACTGTAATAGTAGAAAATGTTTTAAATATCAATAAAAAATAAAAACAGTTAAATAGGCGTATTACTTGACTTTAGAACAAAAATTAAACATAGAAAATGAGAAGTTAGATAAAAAGTGTTCATAAAAAATTTTTTATGTAATTAATAATTTCTAACTTCGTTATGTTTTTAGTTAAATAATGAGTTCCGGCCGGATACATTAAATTAAAATAGGATAGGAGTGGAAGTGGCAGATTGAAAGGATTATAATTCTGTTTTAGCTTGAGAGCTCCTTATTTGGTTTAAATGGATTTTTTAAACCGTATGTTAATATTGGAAATACTCGATACGGATGCATGGGCATTCTATCATATTCTTTAATAATTTAGTAGTAATAGTTGGGATGGAGAGCTAGGCGGCTCTCCATTTTCTTTGTTCCCTTTGTTACCCTTTGTTTGCCGTTCAAAATGAGTGGAAGATTAATGTTTTAAGCGGTGAAAACAGTTCGAATCGTCAATTTCCAGCGGATTTGCAGCAAACCACTTGATGAACTCATCATACTTTTCCCTGTTAAGATTGTACCATGAATCGAATTCATCAGGGGCACCTTTCATAAGCAACCAATAGTTGTAACACTCGAAAAGATCATCTTCGATCAGAAATTTGTGCCAATCGAAAACAAGATTTGGATGCATCTGGTCAAATTTCCTGTCGAAATAAAACATGCAATGTTCCGATCGAATTTTATTCAATGATTCCAGGTTGATGGAATCTGTTACTGTTATGGCAAACATTAATCCAGGTTCGTATATCATTGAAAATGGTAATTTACCAGTCATATTGTCTGCACGAAATTCATGATTTTTGCAAAAACTCACCATTATTGTTGAGTCTGTAGTAAATTGTATCTCACTTTTATAGGTGTCGAATAATAATTTACTGATTTCTTCGGTTCGTTTCGATCCTCGTTCGATGTTCATAAACATCTCACCATATAACATGCCCCACATTTCTTCTGTCGACCTACAAAATAATTTCGTTAACCAGTAGTAATTCGAGGAGAAATTTGGATCGGCCATTACGCCTTTCTCGTAAAATTTAATGGCTTGGTTTAAATCATCGCCTTGCATATTTCCCAACTCGAGGTATAATCTTCCTGAATTTGGAAAAAGTTCCAAGCCTTTATTATAAGCAGCAATTGCCTTTTTCGGTTTTCCGGCCATTGAGTAGGCATTGCCAAGCATTTGGTAACACTGATCATTAATTTTATTCATTTTCACCACATACTCAAAATATTCGCAGGCCGTTGCATAGTCCTTTTTTAAAATATAGGCATAGCCAATTTCGTAAGGGTAGTTGAAATTTCTTCGATCTAATTTCCAGGATTCTTCGAGAAGTTGAATCGACTCATCGTAATTTCCCTGGTCCATTATGGCAATGGCCTCTTTTGCTTTTTCGTAGGCTTTTTCTTTGTCTGTTTTTGCTTGGCTAAATGATACAATGTTGATACTAAGAAATAGTATCAGGAATAGGAGGTTTTTCATATTTGTTAGTTTAGTGTATTGATGGATGTTGGATGTGCGGTTATTTATATAATATAATGTTTTGTACAATTTACAAAAAAAGGAAGTTCAATTCTAGGGGGTTGATTGTGAAATTTTTAAATGTTTGATTTGTTAATTAGTCTGAATAAAAATTGTATCTTAACGGCTCATCAATAAAAATTAGAATATGATTTTAGGAGTATCAGAATGGCTCAGCGGAAAGTTGGGCTGGAGCGTTACCTTTATTCGAGTAGCATTTGTTGTATCGGTTTTGGTTTTTGGTGCCGGAATAGGTTTGTATCTTATTCTATGGTTGGTAAAAATGTTTTCGAATTGATATAATTTGGCAATTGGAATGTATGACGACACCATTTAAGTGTCGTTTTTTTAATAAATCCCGAAGGAGTTCCATGTCGATAGCTTGTTGTTTATTTTTAGATAAACCAGAATTGGATTGTAGATAAACAGCTGTAATAAACATTGGAATCCTGCGGAATCTATTTGGAATTGGATTTGTTCCGTTTATTCAATTACCAAGTCTCGGTATTTCGGATATTTTACCGAATACCTTAGTTCTGTTTCCTTTTTATCGCCTGGTTTCAGTTCAAACTCCCACTTTATTTCACCACTATCACCATCATGTTTTGCCTGACTCAGGTGCAGAATATTAATTTCAATTTCCGAACGTGAAGATACAGGAACCTGGTCCAGTAAAATTAATTTCACTTTTTGACTTTTGTTGTTTTTAATAGTTGTTTTCCAGGCAATGGTCTCTTCCTTCTTTTTGGCCAACATTTTACTGGCCGAAAAATCTTTTACTTTTTCCCTGTTTACACTGATATTTTTATCAATTCCGAGTGAAACCTGCAGTGTGTCGCCTGCTTGTCTCAAGTCAAGTAAACTTTTCCCGATGTAAGTATCTTCGAAAAAAACATTGGCTTCACCATCAAGCAGGTTGTATTGTTCCCAATTGGTGATATTGGCCAACAGGAATGCATTTTTGTCTATTTTTGGGATACAATAGTATTCATACATTGCGGGTATTTCGTACTCCGACATGTTAATGGCAAAATTAGAATTGCCAGATTTTATGGAGTAGGGCCTTTGAATTTCAAAACTTACCGATGTTTTACTTTCCACTTGGTTTACTGCAATTGGAATGCTTTTCATCTCATACTTTTTGACTTTTGGTGCTTTTTGTACAGATACTCCTGCAACTTTTCCTTGCAGCTCGTCAAAAATAGGAGCATATTCTTCGTCGAACATATCCTTATCGGAAGATGAATAACCAGTAACAATCACTTCATCTAAGCCAAGAGAAGCTGTTTCAAGATTGACATTCATTCGTGATCCTGAAATAGGAAGTGTTTGTGTGTTCATACCAACAAATGAGTATACCAATTCGCTGGCATTGTTCGGAATGGTAATGGAATAGTTCCCATCGATATCTGTAACTGTGCCAATACTTGTTCCTTTTACGATCACATTTACACCAGGTATTCCCAAACCATCCTCATCAGAAATAACTGTTCCAATAATGCTGTTCGATTGCATTTGGTAAACAGGTGGTTTGCTGTAATAATCCAAATAGTAGGTAATGAGTTGAGGTGCTACGCCCGATGTATTTGGGTCGGCCGATGAGAAAGTAAGCTTTACATTCTTCCAGTCAACTT
Source organism: Marinifilum caeruleilacunae (assembly GCF_013141825.1). Taxonomy (GTDB): domain Bacteria; phylum Bacteroidota; class Bacteroidia; order Bacteroidales; family Marinifilaceae; genus Marinifilum; species Marinifilum caeruleilacunae. The sequence continues at coordinate 86,116 of NZ_RZNH01000014.1, read as the reverse complement.
GTGTATTTTGACTTACATTGGCTTTATAAATAAGCTCAATAGGCTCATTCACATTGCTCGATCTGATGTCATAACTGGGAAACCAACCGGCATTGTTCACCAGGTATGAAAGTTCCATAGGGAATGCTTTACTTGCCTTGGCATCTACCTTTACCAGAATCTCACCAGTAGGATATTCCTTCTCGTTACTTACATTTCGTACCTGTTTTTCAAGGTCAATTTGTTCCTGGTGTAAATCTCGTAAAGTGTTTTTTCTCTCGATCTGTTTTAGCTTTAAGCTTGTGAGTTTTTTGCTGTAGTAATCGGCAGTTTGTTGCAGGTTGCTTAAAGATAACTGTTCATTTTTACCTCCAATATCGCGATTGTCTTTTAAAAAGTCCAACTCTTCTTTCAGGACAGAAAGATGGGCCTTTTCCACTTCAATTGTAGTCCGTAGTGCGTCCAGTTTATCCTGTAAGCTTTGCAATTCTTTCGATTTCTCTGATTTACTCAAATGGTTCAGTTGATGATTTACCGATAGAACTGTCAATTCACCCTTGGCTTTCAATTGTATGCTTTTGGCATCGATAAAAGGAGAGAGGTTTACAAATTTGATCAGGCTTTTTCCTCTGGTAAGTTGAACGTTTTTCTTTCGGAGCACCTGTGCTCCATCCAGAAATACGATGGCCTCTTTTACTTCGGTTTGAACTTTTTGTTCAGGAATTTCCTGTGCGAATAGATTGCTGAAAATCAGGCTGAAAATTAAAATACTTATTGTTCTCATATTTTTTGTTTTCTTGAAGGATGCAATCAGAACAGGAATTCCATAAAATAAAATTGATTTTTTTAATTTGTGATTTTCAATAAATCAGTTTGGATTTCATTTGAACAGAAAAAAAACCAGGCAGTTTGCCCGGTTTACACTTTGCCTTGTTTGTAGTTGTTGTTGAGCTAGTCTGCAGATTAATATAATCTTAAGGCAATATTTTAATTCTTGAATATCTTTTTTACAAGAACCTGTTTCTTTGTATCGGTCATTTTAACAATGTATACATCGGCAGGAAGGTGGTTTGTAGCCAGTTGAATTAATGAATTGCCCTTATTTGCTTTAGTCTGTAAGCATCTGCCTACTTTATCGTAAAGGTTAACTTGTACAATATTTCTAGAATTGTTGATATCGATAGAACCGGAATTGTTACTCAAATAAACTTCAGATTCGCCATTTGTGATATCCTCAACTGCTGTAACAATGTGATTTGAGAGTGCATGGAGCCAAACTTTTCCATCTTGTGTGCTACAGGTTGAACTGGTTAGCACTTTTTCCATCTCCTTTACAGGATATTTCACATACTTCCCATCGGTAGGTCCATCGCCACTATAACCGCCACCGCAAACTTGTTTGTTCCAGCTGCCCGCCGGATCATTCACATAGAAATAATCGTCGTCGTAACCTACAATTAATACCACATGACCATAGGAAGTAAAATAGGCATGTGCTACCACAGGAAAACCATCATCAAGCAGGCTTTTAATTTTAGCAACAGAACCAGATGTAGTACCAGAATCTTTTACACCCAGACTGTATTTACCGGCAAGATTATTAAACATGGCTTCGAATCCCTCTACCGTTTGCGCTTTTTTGGTGCCATATTGTTTGCTGATTAGGTCGGGAGTGATGTCTTCTACACCATAATATTTAAGCAACATGGCCATACATGTATTTTGACAGCTTCCACCAGGATTTGTACTGTTGTTGTACTGGAAAAAATAAGGTACATCATCAATGTATTGCCCTAAGGTATTAAGGCTTAAAAATAGGGTCAGAAGTAATAGAAAATGTTTCATCTTATGATTTGTTGAGTTAAAGGTTCAGACAAATATAAGAATTAATTGGTAGTACATCTTACATGCTATGTATTTTTCTAAAATAGATTATAGGGCTCAAGAATGTAAGCTGATAATATTAATCTATGTTTGGCGCAAATTGAATGGCTTTTGGCAAATGTTTAGATTGCCAGCAAAGTGTGAAAAATGTCAAAAATATCTGGCTGTAAATTGGTAGGACATGAGGTCTGATGAAAATAATCCGTGTTGCAGAACTTCATCTGGATGAAGCTCAGTAAACACGGATTGAATCCATCAATAAGTATATTCTTACTGTCTTTCGTAACGAATCAAATCACCTTCGCTAATGCCAAATTTGTCGCAAAAGCCTGCATTTACCTCAAGCACATATTTTGCTTTTTTAATGGAAGGAATATTCTGTTCGGAAAGTGCAGGAGCATGTTTGTGAATCCTTACAATTTCAAAATCACTGTTCACAAATATGATATCCAGAGAGATATAGGTCTCTTTCATCCAGAAGTTTTGTGCTTGTTCTACCTCCATAATGAATAACATTCCTTGCTCGTTGCTCATGGAGTATCGGTACATAAGGCCTGAAGCCGTTTCCGCTTGTCCTTCGGCAATCTCAATATCGATGGTTTTAATCTTTTCCTGATTTTGTTTGCTAAGGAATGAAAGTTCACCTTCTTTTTTGAAAGGAATTTCAATTCTTTTATTTACTGATTTTCCGGAGCGACTGGAAAAATTAGGCTTTACTGCCAAAAATACAAGAGCTGTCCCAATTGTGATGAGGGCCACGATCTGAATCCAGGAAATGTTTCTTTTTTTTGATTTGCTTCTCTTCTTTTTACTTTTTGATTTGTTTTGATTTGCCTTTTTCATATTGTGTAAGTTCTTTTTACAATTTTAAATGTTGCCGATAGAATTCTCTATGCTTCTTCTTTCCCAAGCATTCCTGCCTTTTCTATAAAGTTTTCAGCTTTTTTCTGATCAGTTTTACTCACAATACTCACCACTGTAAAAATTAAAGCAGATCCGATCATGCCATAGGCGGCCTGCTGAACCGATGCAATTTCCCATGCACTAGGTAATTTTACACCCAATGCAATTAATAAATTATAGGTGGAAAATATCAAACCAAATACAATGGAAAGGGTAGCAGCTATAGAATTTCCTTTTTTCCAAATAAATGCCAGTACCAAAGGTACAAAGGCACCTGTAGCAAGGAAATCGGATCCAATCCAGGTGATTTTTAGGATTGAACGAATTTCAATTGCGATTAACAATCCAAGCACAGCGATGATTAAGGTGGCAATTTTTCCTACCCAGACCATTTCATTGTTTTTAGCTGTTGGCTTAAACCGGTTTTTAAAAACATCAACACCTAGTACCAGGGCGCCTGTGTTAATCATCGAATCCATGGTTGACATGATGGCAGAGCACAATCCAACAAAAAGTAAGGCTGCCAATCCTATGGGCATATAATCCTGAATCATAGCCGGAACAATTCCACCTTCGGGAACCGCTTCGTATATTCCCAGACTTAACATACCCGTTAATGTTACCATTAAATAAAGGGGTATAAAAACGATGAAAGCCAATCCCATCATTTTTTTTGCATCGCCGGGTTGTTTGGCTGCCGAAATTCTTTGCCAGATATTGGCCTGTATCATCCACGAACATCCAAAGGTAATTATGAACACAAAATTGTTCGATAAGTTATGGAAGAAGGAGAAAAACTCTGGTTTGTTGCTGCTCATGGCGATTTCCTGAACTTTTTCAAATCCACCCGAGTGATGATAAGCAAAAAGGAAAAGCACGATGGCTGCCATTAAGAGGAACACAAACTGAATGATATCTGTGACAACGACTCCCTTAAAACCTCCAAAGAATGAATAGAGCACAACAATAGTAGTTCCTGTTAATGCGGCCAGTGTATAGTCGATATCGAAAAACGATTGAAAGAAATTGCCAATTACAACAGCCTGTGTTGCAACCCCCAGAATCATAAAAATTAGAATGAGAATGGACAATAAAAGAGCCACTGTTTTGTTGTAGCGCATTTCCATAATCTGTGGTTGGGTAATGGTTCCTACTTTACGGATGGCTTTCGAGAACAAATACATTAAAAAAGTAGAAAAAAGAACGGGCATACCATAAATCCAAAAAGAAGACAAACCTTTATTGAACGCATGATCTACCAAATCGATGGATGATCCGCCTCCCCACCATGATGCTATAAATGTAATGGCTAATGCCCAAAATGGCAACTGTCTGCCAGCCAGGAAATAATCTTCGGTATTTTTACTTGCTTTCGATCGTAAAACGATAAACATGATCACAGTAAAATATATAATCAGAAGGGTAATCGAGATTTGTTGCAATTGATTCATATGCGAATTGTTTAAGAAAATCAGTACAAATTCTTATTTAATGAAATCTTTCTTTAATAATCTTAACTTTTTTGAAATGAAATCTTTAAAAAATTTTTGTCCAAATGTTTTTCTGATTTTTTTTAAAAAATTCCACTGAAAACGATGTAAATATACTTTTTTTTCAATTACAACGATTGCAAGGGATATTTCTAAAAAATAAATATGTTAATTATTTTTTAAGGCTACAAAAAATTCACAAAAAAATAATATTGAAGGGGTCTGTATGCTGCTAACATTCAGAAAAATATTAATAACTTTAATCAAAAAACAAGTGATTTTTATGATAAGACTATTGGTCTAACCATTTATAAATTAAACCCAAAATCGTTTGCGCATGGACTACCTTAAGTTTGACAAGGCTCGGCTTGTAAATACCGAGTATTCTCTAAAGAAAGAGTTTATCCGTACGAATCGTGCAGGCTCTTTCGCCAGTTCAACAATTATCAATTGTAACACCCGTAAGTATCACGGACTATTAATCTGTCCGATAGAAAATTTTGGAGGTGAAAATCATGTCTTGCTTTCCAGTTTGGATGAGACATTGATCCAACATGGAGCTCCGTTTAACTTGGGAATTCATAAATTCCCTGGTGAATACAGCCCCAAAGGTCATAAGTATGTTCGTGAGTATGGGATGGATCCAATTCCAGCCATCACCTACAGAGTAGGAGGTATTGTGCTAAAGAAAGAGTTTTTGCTTGTAGAAAAAGAACAAAGAGTATTGCTTCGATATACTTTAGTGGAGGCGAATTCGCCTACAAGCATTCGATTTCAGCCATTTCTTGCTTTTCGAAACATTCATGCATTAACCAAAGCAAATTTAAATGCAAATACACGTGCATCAATTGTTGATAACGGGATAGGATTGCGATTGTATGATGGATTCCCACATTTGTATATGCAGACTTCGGAAGCATCGGAATTTGTTCATGTACCAGACTGGTATTATAATGTGGAATACAAAGAGGAGAAAAAGAGAGGCTATGCCTGTCACGAAGATCTTTATGTGCCTGGATATTTCGAAATGAAAATCAAAAAAGGGGAACCAATCGTTTTTTCTGCCGGTACTGAGGAGATCAATCCAAAGTCCATTGCCAAACAATTCGATAAAGAGGTGAAGAAAAGGGTGAGAAGAGACAGTTTTGAGCATTGTCTTGAGAACTCGGCAGAACAATTTATATCCCGCAAGGGAAAGGAAACCTCCATTATTAACGGATTTCCTTGGTTTAGCACAAGTGAGCGAAATACCTATCTGGCACTTCCGGGTCTAACATTGGCGCGCAAAGATGAGAAGACCTTCCTGGAGGTATTGAATACGGCTTACGATAAAATCCTCTATCGCTTTTCCGGCGATAATGAGAAAAATGCAGGTAAAGATTCTGTAGATGTGCCATTGTGGTTTATGTGGACCTTGCAGCAGTATGCAGATTTTGGTGCAGATAAAGGCAAACTGTGGAAGGATTATGGCAGGAAGATTAAAGAGATCTTTAATCATTACAAATTTGGATCGAGACTTTCCATTAAAATGCACGACAATGGTTTGTTATGGACCATTACCCAAGGGGTAACCTGGATGAATGTACAAAACAATGGCAATTTCCTGAATCGGAGAATGGGATACGTTGTGGAGCTAAATGCGTTGTGGTACAATGCAGTGTGCTTTGCTTTGGAACTGGCGGTAGAGGCTGGAGACAAAAAATTCATTGAGGAGTGGAAAGAGATTCCTGAGAGCTTAAAAGAAGCTTTTGTTGAAGTTTTTTGGGGAGAGGAAAGAAAATACCTGGCCGATTATGTGGACGATAATCATAAGAGTTGGGCCATTCGTCCGAATCAGTTGTTTGCTGTTTCATTGCCATATTCCTGTTTAAGTAATGAACAGAAAAAATCGATTTTAGACATTATTGAAAGAGATTTGCTTACCCCACGAGGATTAAGAACTCTTTCGCCTAATCATCCCGAATATATCGGAGTATTTAAAGGAAATGAGCAGGATAGAAATTGTGCCTTTCACTATGGTTCAGTTTTCCCCTGGTTATTTGGACATTTTGCTGATGCATATCTAAATCTTTACAAAGCAGGAGGAGAATCAACCATTCAACGTTACCTGCAAGGTTTCGAATATTGCCTACATGAGCATGGCTTAGGATCTATTTCGGAGATTTACGATGGCAATCCGCCACATAAGCCAAACGAAGCTACATCTTACGCCTTAAGTGTGGCAGAAATAATTAGAGTGAGTAAAATGTTAAACCAATCATCTTTTAAATAGTTTGAGTATGAGAGTTCTAATGTTTGGATGGGAGTTTCCTCCTCATATATCAGGTGGTTTGGGAACTGCCTGTTACGGATTAACCAAAGGATTGTCGAAAGTAGAAGATTTAGATATTGTTTTCGTTGTGCCAAAAGCCTATGGTGATGAAGATCAGAGTAAAATGCAATTGGTTGGAGCCAATGGTGTTACCATTAACCAGGTGCAAACTCATGTTGAAAAATTTAAATCGAAGCATACCTATTTAGAAGTTGATTCGCAATTGGTGCCTTATAACGATCCTGATGAATACTACACATTTTCGAGCAGAGATGTGTATGGAAAGAATAAGTTTTTCAAGGTGGATAAAGAAGGAAAGCTTGAGTTCAGTGGTAAATATGGAGCCAACCTGATCGAAGAGATATACAAATACGCTTATGTAGCATCTACCATTAGCATGGATCATGATCACGATGTGATTCATGCTCACGATTGGTTGTGCTATCCGGCTGGAATTGCTGCAAAAGAGGTTTCGGGTAAGCCTTTGGTGATTCATGTGCATGCCACAGATTTCGACCGAAGTGGAGGAAGTGTAAATCCGAAAGTATTCGAAATAGAAAAAATGGGGATGGATGCTGCCGATAAAATTATTGCAGTAAGTAACCTGACGCGTAATATTGTGATTGAAAAATACGGGCAAGATCCTGATAAAGTGGTTACGGTATACAATGCCGTTGAACCAGTGAGCTTTGAAGAAAAACAGGCCATAAAGAAAGGGGTAAAGGAAAAGGTGGTAACCTTTCTTGGAAGAATTACCATGCAGAAAGGTCCTGAATACTTTGTAGAAGCTGCTTACCAGGTTTTAAAAAGAACCAGTAATGTTCGATTTGTAATGGCAGGAAGTGGAGATATGCTTGAAAAAATGGTAACACGAGCTGCTCAGTTGGGAATTGCAGATAAATTTCACTTTACAGGATTTTTGAAAGGTGATGATGTGTTCAATATGCTAAAAATGAGTGATGTTTATGTGATGCCATCGGTTTCGGAGCCATTCGGAATTTCGCCATTGGAAGCAATGCAATCTAATGTTCCCACAATTATTTCTAAGCAATCGGGTGTATCGGAAATATTAACACATGCCATAAAAGTTGACTATTGGGATATTGATGCTATGGCTGATGCAATTTATGGTATCATTCGTTATGATTCTCTTTCGAATGAATTTAAAGAGAAAGGGAAAGAGGAAGTTGATAGTTTAAAGTGGGCCAATGCTGCTTTAAATGTATACGACGTTTACAATTCTACTATTGAATCATTTGTTGAACAAACTAACCAAAATTAAGATCATGAAATCAATTTGTTTATATTTTCAGGTACATCAACCACTGCGTTTAAGAAGATACAGATTCTTCGATATTGGTAACAATCATTACTATTACGATGATTATACCAATGAGTCGATTATGCGAAAGATCTCGGATGAATGCTATCTTCCTGCCAATAAAATTTTGCTGGATTTACTCTTGGAGAACAAGGGCAAGTTTAAAGTCGCATTCTCCATTACCGGTATTGCCATCGATCAGTTTGAACAATATGCTCCGGAAGTATTGGATAGTTTCAAAGAACTGGCTAAAACAGGTGATGTGGAGTTTTTGGCTGAAACTTATTCGCATTCGCTGGCATCCTTAAAGAATAAGGATGAGTTTGTGAGCCAGGTGCAAGAGCATAGTGATAGAATTGAAGCTTTGTTTGGTGTGCGACCAACAACTTTTAGGAACACAGAGCTGGTATATTCCGATGGAATTGGAGAGATGGTTTCTGAAATGGGATACAAAGGAATTTTAACCGAAGGTGCAAAGCACATTTTAGGTTGGAAGAGTCCGAATTATTTGTATTGTAATGCCATCAATCCGAAATTGAAAGTTTTGTTGCGCAACTACAAATTGAGCGATGATATTGCCTTTAGGTTCTCGGCCGAAGGATGGAAAGAATGGCCACTAACCACTACTAAGTTTGTAGAATGGTTGAACGATCAGGATGAAAAAGAAGATGTTGTTAACATTTTCATGGATTACGAGACTTTTGGTGAGCATCAGAAAAAGGAGTCAGGTATTTTCGAATTTCTTGAGAACCTGCCAAAAGAGGTTATTCTTAAGTCGAATTATCAATTTGCAACTCCAACCGAACTTGCAGCAAACTATCAGCCAATAGCACAGGCTCATGTTCCAAATCCAATTTCCTGGGCTGACGAGGAGAGAGATTTGTCGGCCTGGTTGGGGAACAACCTGCAAGATGAGGCTTTCAATAAATTGTATGAATTAAGAGATGATGTTCTTGCCTTAAAAGATGAGAGATTGTTAAAGGATTGGAGATATCTTCAGGCAAGTGACCATTTTTATTACATGTGTACAAAATTCTTCTCTGATGGCGATGTTCACTCGTATTTTAATCCGTACGACTCACCATATGATGCCTTTATCAATTATATGAATGTATTGAGTGACTTTCAGTTAAGAATTAAAGAGATGAGAAATGTTCTTGCTGATAAAAGTGATTTGATGGAAGCTGAGCTTGCGGAGAAAGATGCTTTGATAGAGAAATACAGGAAAGAATTGGACGATTTAAAGGCCCAATTCGAGAAAGCGGAATAATATAATGTTGAAGCAGGAGAATGATAGGCTAGCATTCTCCTGCCATTCACTTTATAGGATTTTTTTAGTATTTAGCCTAATGGATTGAAGATTAAGAATAATTAGCATAATCAATAAATTAATTGCGTATGAATCATATTAAAGTCACTCCTGATTTTATTTTTGAAGTGAGCTGGGAGGTTTGTAACAAAGTTGGGGGTATTCATACGGTTGTTTCAACCAAGGCATTGTCTTTGAAAGAAAAGTTTGAAGACAATATCATTTATATCGGCCCTGATTTTGGAAACCAGGAACATCGGGAGAAAGAATTTGAGGAAGATGAAAACCTGTTTTCCAAATGGAAAGATAAAGCCATATTACAAGGCTTGCCTATTCGTATCGGTAGATGGAAAATTCCAGGAAAACCAGTGGTAATATTGATCGATTTTAAACCTTTTTTACAAAAGAAGGATGCCATTTATGCGAGATTCTGGGAACTTTATGGCTTAGAGTCACTTTATGGAGATAAGGATTATCATGAACCAACGATGTTTGGTTATGCTGCGGGGAAAACAATCGAGAATTTCGTAAAATCGAATTTGGCAGAATCAAATCACGCTGTGGCACAGTTTCACGAATGGATGACTGGTGCCGGCTGTTTATACTTAAAGGATAAAGCGCCTGAAATAGCAACTATTTTTACCACTCACGCTACCATGCTTGGTCGTGTGTTGGCGAGTAACTATGAGCCTTTGTATGATAATTTATATCAGTTTAACTCCATTGAGAAAACCCGCCAATACAATGTAACAGCCAAATGTTCATTGGAGAAGAAAGCAGCACAAGCAGCTGACTGCTTAAGTACAGTGAGTGAAATAACAGCCCGGGAGTGTAAGCAATTTCATAACAGAGTGGTAGATGTTGTGATGCCCAATGGTTTCGAAGACGATTTTGTACCCGCTAGTTTGCAATTAGAGTCGAAAGCAATTGAATCGCGAGCATTGCTTAAGAAAGTTGCAGAATCCCTTTTGGGATATGAACTGCAAAAGAACACTCTATTTGTAGGAACCGGAGGACGTTATGAGTTCAAAAACAAAGGCCTGGACGTATTTTTGGATTCTTTGTCTGAGATCAATCACGATAAGAATCAGAAAAGGGAAATTGTGGCTTTCTTTTTAATTCCCGGTGATCAGAGAGGAGCACGAAAAGATTTACAGGATGCCATGAATAATGGCTCGGAGAATGAGGCATTGGTTACTCCATTTCTAACCCATTACCTGGGAAATGTTGATCATGATGCAATTCTGAACAAAATCAAGAGCCTGGGTTTTACCAATTTTGCAGGTGAAAAGGTAAAAGTAATTTTTGTGCCAACCTACCTTACCGGATCCGATGGGATATTTAATCGATCGTATTACGATTTGCTGATGGGATTGGACTTGTCGGTCTTTCCTTCCTATTATGAACCATGGGGCTATACTCCAATGGAAAGTGTTGCATTTAGTATTCCTACCATCACCACAAGTTTGGCTGGTTTTGGTCGCTGGGTACAACAAATCAACGAAGCAGATAAGGGAGGGGTTCAGGTGATTGAACGAAACGATTCGAACACAGAAGAACTCGTAAACAATATGGCAGATTACATTCGTTTGTTTTCGGCCAAATCCGAAGAAGAAATAAGAAGTGCCAAAGCCAATGCAAGGCTAATTGCAGAGAAGGCACTCTGGAAAAACTTTATTGGATATTATTACAAAGCTTACGAAATCGCTATTCAAAACAAGATGGAAAAAGATACAAATACAATGATGGAGAAAGGGAGAGAACTTCAAGTTAAAAAGAGCAATCAGATTCATTGGAGAAAACTCATAGTGGAGTCGAACTTGCCAAGCGAACTGGAAGGCTTGGAAGAATTGTCTCGAAACCTTTGGTGGTGTTGGAATTACAAAGCAATTGACTTGTTTGAATCGATTGATCCGAAACTTTGGGTGAATTGTAAAAAGAATCCAATTGTACTGCTGAAGCAAGTTCCAGGATCGAGAATGCAAGAGCTGGCGGCAGACAAAGAATTTCTGGCTAACTACAAAAAAGTGTACCAGGATTTTAAAGATTACATGTCGGAAAAACCAGAAGAGGGAAGTCCAAAAATTGCCTACTTCTCTATGGAGTATGGTTTAAGTGATAATTTAAAAATTTACTCGGGAGGTTTGGGAATTCTTGCTGGAGACTATTTAAAAGAGGCGAGTGATTCTTTGGTAGATATGGTTGCCATTGGTTTTATGTATCGATTTGGATATTTTACGCAGCGCCTATCTTTAAATGGTGAGCAGTTGGTTGAATTAAACTCTCAGAAATTTTCTCAACTGCCAATTACCCAGGTTCGCGATAATGCTGGCTTACCGCTAAGCATCTCTTTTTCGCTGGAAGGTAGAAATGTAGTGGCAAAAATCTGGAAAGTTGAAGTGGGTAGAATATCGCTCTATTTATTAGATACCGATACAGAAATGAATGCTGAGCAGGACAGAGCGCTTACACACCAATTGTATGGTGGCGATTGGGAGAACCGAATTAAACAGGAAATTCTGCTTGGAATGGGGGGGATCAAAACCTTGGATGCCCTGAAAATTGAAGCCGATTTGTACCATTGTAACGAAGGTCATGCCGCATTGATTAATGTGGAGCGATTGATAAAACTGGTAGCAGAAGGCTATGAATTTGAAGAAGCCATGGAAGTTGTACGAGCATCATCTTTGTTTACAACGCACACTCCGGTTCCTGCGGGTCATGATACCTTTGCTCCTGATATGATCAGGCATTACCTTTCGTATGTACCTGAGCAGTTAAAGGTAAGTTGGGATCAGTTTCTGGCTCTAGGACGTGTTCATCCGGAAGATCATAATGAAAAATTCTCAATGAGTAATCTTGCAGCCAATACTTCTGTTGGAATGAACGGTGTGAGTATGCTTCATGGTAAGATATCACAGGAAATGTTTAATGAGCTATACCAGGGATATTTTCCTGAAGAACTGCACATTGGATACGTAACCAATGGTGTTCATTATCCAACTTGGACAGCAAAAGAGTGGAGAACACTTTACGAGAGTGAGTTTAAGGAAGGGTTTTTAAGCGACTTGTCAAATAAGGAATATTGGAAGAAAATTCATGAGGTCTCAGACGATAGAGTTTGGGATATCAAGAACAAATTGCGCAAGAAGCTAATCGACTACGCAAAAAAGAGATTCCAAAAGAACTGGATTCGAAGGTATGAAGATCCAAGAAGTTTGGTTGAAATTCTTGACTCTATTGATGAGAATGCCTTAACAATAGGTTTTGCAAGACGATTCGCTACCTACAAACGAGCTCATTTGTTATTTAGCGATTTGGACCGATTGTCTAAGATTCTAAACAATCCGGAAAAACCGGTTCAGTTTATATTTGCTGGTAAGGCCCACCCTGCTGATAAGGCAGGTCAGGATTTAATTAAGCTGATTGTTGATGTATCGAGAAGACCGGAGTTCGTAGGGAAAATTCTATTCCTTGAGAACTACGATATGGAATTGGGACAGCGCCTCGTAAAAGGAGTTGATATCTGGATGAATACCCCAACACGACCGCTCGAGGCTTCAGGAACGTCTGGAGAAAAAGCCGTAATGAATGGTGTAATGAACTTTAGTGTGCTTGATGGTTGGTGGCTGGAAGGATATCGCGAAGGTGCAGGTTGGGCATTAACCGATTCTCGTACCTACGAAAATCAGGCCTTCCAGGATGAGCTTGATGCACAAACCATTTACTCTATGTTCGAGAATGAAATTATTCCACTTTTCTACAAACGCGATGAGAAAAATATTCCTGTAGATTGGGTAAAATACATCAAGAATTGTATTTCTGAAATTGCTCCCGATTATACAACCAAACGTATGATGGATGATTACAAAGAGCGTTTTTACATGCCGCTTTTTAATCGTGTAAAGAAATTAAGAGAAGCTAATTATGAAGATGCGAAAGCAACGGCTGCCTGGAAACAAAAAATTCTGGCAGGCTGGGATCAGATCGATGTGGTTTCAGTTGATGCTCCTAGTACTCCGAAACACAAGTATTCTTCAGGTCAATCATATCATGTTGAAGTGGCACTTGATTTAAAGGAACTTGTGGATGAGGAAATTTGCGTTGAACTGGTGATACGTACCTCAACAGAAGGGAAAGCAGCCGGACCAATACGCACAGAAAGATTGCAAAAGGTAAGAAAAGTAGATACACTTTGCTTTTACCATTTGGATCTTGATTTGAATGATCCAGGGGTTTTCGATTTTGGACTAAGAATGTATGCATGTAATCCAAATCTGCCTCACCGTCAGGATTTCAACTACGTAAAATGGATTTAAGAATGCTGATATAGAAAGAAAGCTTGATTCCTTAGGAGTCAAGCTTTTTTGTATGATTATTTAATAGTGTGATTTTCCACAACACTTTTTAAACTTTAATCCGCTTCCACAAGGACAAGGGCTGTTTCTGCCGATGCTTTGTTTGGCTCTTAACAGTTTTCTCTGCGACATGTTTTGGTTGAAAATCTCTTCAAGCAATTGATATAGTTCCGGGTGTGCACTTGCTAAAAGTTTTGGTCTTTCGAAAAAGTACTCGCTTATTACAGCAAAAAATTCAGCCTTATTGGTTGCTCCATAAGGATTGATATCTGACTTTTCTTCGTAGATTTCTTCAATTTTTCGACTGATTAGATCCAGCCACGGAATGGAATACTGTTTTTCCATTAAGATAGAAGGAAGGCCATCTACAGTGCCATCCATCTTATCAATTAGGTGCACAAACTCATGAATTGCCGTGTTTTTTTTATCCGATTCATTCGAAAAACCATGAAGTAAAGCAGGTTTCGAAAGAATCATTTTACCCTCCATATAACCGGTGCCAACCATTCCTAATATTCTGGCATCATCACCATTTGTTTCGAATTTATCGTTAAAACTATTTGGGTAGAGTAGCACTTCAAACAGGTTGGTATATTTCCAATTGGGAAACTCAAAAACCGGAATAATGGCACTTGCTGCTACCAGAATCCTGTCTGTATCATCAACTTCGGTATGTATTCCTGTAATTCTACAGTTCAATAAAAACTCCTGAACCTTATATTCAAATCTTGTTTTTTCTTCGGTGTTTAGGCTATTGTAGAAACTAACTTTTTGAACCAGGATGTTCCTCCAATTGGAAGGGAAATTTTTCTTTGGAGATTTCCAGTCTTTCTTCGACCATAATTTTTTAAACAAAAGATAGGCAAGTATACCTATAGAGAGAATCGCAATGTACTTCATGAAAAAATAATATTCTTACTTGTTAATTAAACTGTAAATTGTTTCGTCCCAATATTTCCCATTGGTATATGAATGCTCCTTTAGATGTGCCTCTTTCTCGAAGCCACGATTTTCCAATAGTTTTATTGATGCGTGGTTTCCATCTAAAATGTAAGCATAAATTTTATGTAATGATAATGATGATTTTCCAAATTCAAGGATTTCATCGATAATCTCTGACATATATCCTTTATTCCAGTGTTTTTGCAAGATTCCGTAACCAATTTCTGCCCTGCTATGTTCATCCGAAATATCAAATAAACCACCATAACCAATATCTTCACAAGTATCTTTTAAAGTAAACACCCACCAATATGCGGTCTCTTTTTTATGGCCATCCAAAAAGAAATTTAATTTATCAATCGCTTCAATTTTAGATCGAAAAACTTCTCGAACAATGTATTTTAAACAAGATTCCGAAGAGTTGAAGCTATAGATAATATCTACGTCTTTAGATTTCATCTCACGGATAATCAGTCTGTTGGTTTCGAATGTTGGGATTGAATTAGACATGTTAACCTGATTTTCAAATGCACTATTAAATCGTATAAAAACTAAAGATAATAAAGTATGTTGAATTTGAATTTGAATTTACAAGGATGGTGAGTGAATAGATTTCTATGATAAAAGTCCCAAAAGAGCTCGCGAAATTGATGATAATTCTCTAAATACTACTAAATTTGTAGCTTGTAAAATCCCAAATCGTTTTATGGAGTACATTAAATACATTGAAAGAGAGAGTGGTGAAGTAAAAAAAGAAGTTGTTCCCGGTGAGGGTATGCTTAAATGGCTTTATGGTTCTTTCTTTGGCAAAGCATCTTTGCATGTACTGGTAAAAAGAAAGGTGGTTTCGGCTGTGGGTGGCCGATTTATGAATAGCCGCCTTTCCAAAGGGCAAATTAAACGATTTGTTCGAAAAAATGGGATTGATCTTTCCATTTACCACGAGACAGATAGCAAATCTTATCGACATTTTAACGATTTTTTCTACCGTAAAATACAGGAAACTCAGCGTCCGATTGGAGAGGCAGTTGTTTCTCCAGCCGATGGTAAATTATTGGCTTTCCCAAATATCAACGAAGTTGATTCATTCTTCATAAAGGGATCGGAATTTTCTGTGAGAAGTTTTTTGAAGAGTAAGAAGCTGGCAGATAAATATGCTGATGGGGCGATGTTGATCGTTCGATTGGCTCCGGCTGACTATCATAGATTTCATTTTCCGGCAAGCGGAAAAATTTCGAAATCGAAAAAAATTAAGGGGAAGTATTTTTCTGTTTCACCCTTAGCCCTGAAGAAAAGCTTGGAGATTTTTTGCCAGAATCAAAGAACCTACAGTATACTGGAGACTGAGGAATATGGCGATATCCTGATTTCTGAGGTTGGTGCTACCATGGTAGGGAGTATTCTTCAGACCTATGAGAACGATTCATTTGTGAAAAAGGGAAGCGAAAAAGGATACTTTGCCTTTGGCGGTTCGACAGTGGTTTTATTCTTCGAAAAGGGAAAGGTAAAGTTTGATAAAGATCTTACAGAAAACACTCAAAAGGGCTACGAAACCTCAATAAAAATGGGCGAGAGTATCGCCCATTAAAATCCAATAATTGTCCGTTTGTTATTGACTAACTGCCATTCCTTTTTCAAAATCGAAAAAGGTTTTTCTCATTAAATCAGCAAGATTCATTTTATAGCTAATGTAAGCTTCAAGGTGAGAGACGTGCGAATTGTCAAGTCTTTCTCTGTCGAGAGCAAGTGCTTGTGTGTCAATGTCGCCATTTGCAAATCTTGATTGGGAAATGGCAAAGCTTTTCTCTGCAACCTTCACATTTTGCTCTAACAATTGAAGTCTTCTTAGGCTACTGTGAAGATTGTTTACCGTACTTATAATTTCTCGTTCAATATCCATGGTCTCTTCCTCTATTTCAATCAAATTCTGATTGATTCTGGTTTGGGCAGCCTTTACACGTGCCTTGTTTTCTCCCCAATCTAAAATCGGGATTCTTAACTGCAGTGAAACACCAAAGTTTCCCGGTCTGTCTTTAAGGTCATTCCATGAGTTTTTAATGGCACTTTTTAAAGAAGCATCGATATGATTTCGATCGATTCCAATAAAATCATAATAGGCATTAATATTACCAGATAATGCTCCGTATGATTTTACCCTTTTGATGTCGAGCTCTGCCAATTTCAGTTCAAGCTGCTTTTCTTTTAGTTCCATTCTGTTGTCCAGGCCCATTTTAACCGCCTGATCAATATCTACCTGTATAGGAGTGTACGCAAAATCGCTCACCAAAACAATACTATCTTTTAAGGACAAACCCAATGTTTGTTTGAATAGATTTAGCTGCGATTCATAACTTACCAATGATAAATCGTAAGTGTTTCTTGCCTCACCCAAATCAACCTCCATTTGCAAGGCCTCTACCTCTCGAATAAGGCCTGCCTTAAATTTGTTTTCTGCAATTTGATAAGCATCTTTCTGGCGATCAAGCGATTTTTTGGCAATTTTCATTCTTTCCTTGGAGGCATGCAAATCGTAAAATGTTCTGCTCACCTGGAAAATGATGTCCAATTCGTTTCTTTTTAGCCTTTTTCCTGTTAACTCGTAATTGGTTTTGGCCTTTTCGTACTCCGATTTTATTTCATTGTACATGTAAAGAGATTGAATGGGCTGGGTAAAGCCAAGACGTGTTGTAAGCTGTAGAATCTTTTCATCCTGATCGTAGTCATCCGTATTGAATAATCCTGATTGGATGAATAAACTACCATCGGTTGGTAAGGGTTGGTTAATCCTTAAATTTCCCGAATAGGAGAGTTGTTTGTCAGAAAAATAGGTCAAACCAATTGTATCCTGATATGAGGTAATTCGCTCTGAATAATTTGGCAACTCCATATCCATTGTAATGTGTGTTTTAAACGAACTGGTTGCTGCGTGTAAATTGTGTTCGGCACCCTTTAAGCTTTCGCTCAGCATACGAATGCTGTAGCTTTTCTCTTTGGCTATATTAATGCTCGATTCCAAATCAAGGGTATGAATGGTTTGTGCATTCAGGCCAAAAGGTGTTAAAAATAATATAATCAAGTATTTGTATAAAAATCTCATTCTGTTATTTTTTGTGGGTTAGGATGTTAGACTGTTCTCACTTAAGACTTCTGCAGTATTTCCGCTTGTTGGTTTATCAGATATAATTAATCCGTCTTTAATAATTATGGCGCGGTCGGCATATTCTGCAATCTCGGGTTCATGGGTAATCAGGATAATTGTATTTCCCTCTTCGTTGAGCTCACGAAACAAGGCCATAATTTCGTTTCCTGTTTTCGAATCCAGGTTACCGGTAGGCTCATCGGCAAGAATAATTCCAGGTTTAGTTGCCAGCGCCCTGGCAATGGCAACTCTTTGTCTTTGTCCGCCCGAAAGTTCATTGGGTTTGTGATCGGCTCTGCTCGAAAGCCCCATTTTATCCAGAGCTTCACGAGCAATCTCGCGTCTTTCATGCTTGTCGTAACCTGCATAAATTAAAGGCAACTCAACATTTTGCAATGCGCTTAATTTTGGCAAAAGGTTAAAGGTTTGAAAGATGAACCCAATTTTCTGATTTCGAATTTCAGATAATTCATCATCGTTCAGCAATGAAACATCTACCGAGTCGAAGATGTATTGACCAGAACTAGGATTATCCAGGCAACCCAGAATATTCATTAAGGTTGATTTTCCTGAACCCGACGGTCCCATAATCGATACAAATTCATTTTGTTGTATATTGAGGTTGACTCCTCTTAAAGCTTCAACTTCAATATCTCCCATGATGTATTTTTTTCTGAGGTCTTTTATTTCTATCAGCATAGTAAAAGTTTTATTCGTAACGTATCGATTCAATTGGGCGAAGGTTGGCTGCTTTTTTAGCCGGCAGGTATCCAAAAGTTACACCTACGATTACCGAGAACAGAAAGGCAATCAGTACAGAATAAAGTGTTACGCTAGTTGTAATTTCGGTGAAAAAGCTGATGCTTATTGATAGACTGAGACCTAAGAGTACTCCAATTATCCCACCTGTAATACTTAGTGTTAAAGATTCTGTAATAAACTGCGAAAGAATGGCATCTCTTTTGGCTCCAATGGCTCTTCTAATCCCAATTTCGCGGGTTCGTTCCATAACTGTTGCCAGCATAATATTCATAATGCCAATTCCACCAACCAATAAGGATATGGCAGCAATTGATCCCAATAAAATATTGTAAATCCTACGTTCTTTCTCTTCCTGTTTTAAAAGCTCAACAGGAATGATAATGCTAAAATCATCATTGTCGAAATGATGCCTGCTCACAATATTTTCTATCAATTTGGCTGCTTTGGAGATGTTCTTGGAATCTTCCACTTTAATGGTGATTTGTTTCAACTCACTGGCAAGTTGCTTTTCTTTATCGAACCTTCCATGAAATGTAGAAAGAGGAACATAAATGTCGGAATTTAAATCTCTTGAAGCTAGCTCTCCTACAGTTTCGGTAAATAGAGCTTTGCTTTGCAAAACGCCAATTACCTCCAACCATTGATCATCAATTTTTATACTTTGTCCTATTGGATCTCCAAGCTTGAAAAATTTGCTGGCAACCTCGGAACCAATCACACACACTTTTAGTTGTCGTTGGTATTGATCATTATTGATGAAACTGCCCGATTCCATTTTGTAATTCAAAATTTCATCATATTCAGGGGTAACGCCAATTAAATTGGCTTTTAGCGATTTGTCTTCATATTTTACCTCGCTTGCTTTTTCTGCCTGTGGAGAAATTTTATCAATTTGTGGTACAATATTTCGGATGGATTCAACATCTTTTAAAGACAAACCGTTGGAGAATTTTGCTCTCACATTTTCCAGCTCCTGATCGGATAAGTCTTTATCTCTTACAATGATATTGTTGACACCCAACTGCTGGTATTTCTTAATGGCTTCGCGCTTTGCACCTTCACCGATCGAAAGCATTGCAATTACCGAGGCTACACCAAAAATGATCCCCAGCATGGTTAAAAATGATCTCACCTTGTGCTCTACGAGCCCGTTAAAAGCAACCCGTATATTTTCTTCTATTTGCATATTGATATGAATTAACTTTTAAGCTTAGAAATTTCTTGAATGGGAATGAGTTTTTGACCATGCTTTAACTTGGTTTCTACCAAACTAAACTGACTATTTACTGCTTTTACGTTTACAGGGTACATGGTAGGTTCGTTATTCTCCCAGATGTAAACATAGGATTTACCATTTGTAGTATAAATGCAATCATTGCTTACGTAATCAGCATTTTTATAATCAGCATAGTAAATTTCTGAGCTTACTGTCATGCCTGGTTTTAACCTCGGATCGGCTTCATCTACCTCAATTTCACAGTCGAACACTTTAATTCTACTTTCCGCTTCCTTTGCTTTGCTTAATTTTCCCAAATATTTCACTTTGCCATGAAAACTAACAGATGGGAGAGCATCCAAACGAACTTTTACCTTCTGGCCTTCTTGAATCTTTTTAAAATCCAATTCGTTGATTTTGGTTAAAACCTTCATTTTCTTTAGGTCGGGAACCAAAGCAAATGATTGGCCAAGGTAAAGTTCATCTCCAACCTTGAATTTCAGTTTGGTTCTTCTGTTGTTTTTAATTTGAACAATACCATTAATCGGACTTGTAACGGTAAGTTTTTCCAATGCGGCATAAGCATTTTCGATATCATTCTGAATCTGTTTTACTTTTAATTCCTGAATTTTTAATTCGTTGGAGCTAATGATTCCCTGTAATTTTATTCTTTTTTTTGCTTCTGCTAATTTTAGTTTTACTTGTTCGAACTCAAGTTCTTTTACCCTTAGTTTTTGTTTAGATTCGAATTTGAACTTTTCAATTTCAAGCTTTTTAAGATCAAAGTTGGCCTCTTCTTCTTCTAAAGCGGTTTCTAGTTTTCTAAGTTCAATTTCGTTGCTTACTTTGGTTTTATTGTAGTTGGCTTGCTCCAGTTCAAGTTTGGTTTTCAACTCGATGATTACTTTTTTCACCGACGACTGGTCAAATTTTGCGATCACATCGCCCTGTTTAACAATCCTGCCATTCTCAACAAGATGAATCAGTTTAAATTCCCAACCATATCTAAAACCAATGGATGGCAAATTAAGAGCTCGTGAGTTCATGGCTTGTAATTCGCCTGATTCACTAATGGATGCGGTGTACGCACCATTTTGTAGATTGTGAATATTCTTTTTGCCTTCTTTGCTGCACGACCAAAAAAGGATACTCACAAAAAGACATTTGATAATGATTTTCATCCTGTTAAGTTTTATGATTCTTTTTGGGATTCTTCTTCTTCTGGAAATGGATTGCTTAATGCGATAATGTCTTTTGCATTTAAACCTTTTTCCACAATCACATAATCGTTGTTAGAGGCACCCAGTTCTATATCTTTACGGATAAAGGAACTCCCTTTTTTAAGGTATACCCAGTGTTGGTTTGTTTTAGAAAACAGGGCATCGGTAGGGATTAATATTTTATCATTTATTTTACTGATATGGATGTTACAACTCACAGTCATTCCTGGTAAAAGTTTCGCTGATCTTCCTTCAATTAATGCTTCGACCGGGAAAACTTTAATCTTGGTCTTGTTGTCTTTGTTCTCAGCCAAATTGGCAATTTTATTCACTTTCGCCTTAAAAGTGGTGTCGGTATAGGCATCTAAGCGTATCTCAACATACTGATCGGGCAATATCTTTGAAATATCAATTTCGTTGATTTGTACTTTTGCCATAATTTCACTCAAATCAGGTAAGGTAATCATCGGGTTTCCCGACCAGGTTTGATCACCAATTTGCCATTTGTTATTGGTTCTAAAATTCTTGGTTAGTATGGCTATACCATTTGCAGGACTAATTACGGTAAGACTTTTAAGGGCTTTTTCGCCTTCATCTAGTTTTGTTTTTAGCTGCTCAATTTTAAGCAGAGATTGTTGCAGTTCCTCATTTTGCATTTTTTTTGTGTTCTCGATCTCATTATTGGCTTTGCCAAGCGATATTTTTGCCTTTTCGAGTTTCAGCTCAATCTCTTTTTTGGTTACTTCAGCTTCAAACTCGGCCAATTCAAAATTGATTTTCGATATTTCATGCGATAGGGTAGATACCTTTAAATTGGATTCCAATTCCGCTAGTTTTGAACTGTGTTGGGCTTTCAATTTTTCCAATTCTGCTTTGGCAATTTCCAACTCGTTTTTCGATTCTTCGATTGCTTTGCCCACTTCTGAAGGATCAAAGGTAATTACTGTGTCACCTTTGAATACTTCTGTTCCATCATCAACAATGTTTACTATTTTAAGATTGCCATACCTCCACGATACATTAGGAGAGGAAATGTTAATTGAATGGGTTGCCTTAAGTTCACCTTCTTCCGAAAGCATAATTTGTAAATCACCTTTTTTAACGGTGTACAATCCAATATCAGGATTGTGTTTATTGCCACAAGCGACAATAAACAAGAGTAAGGGGAATAAATACTTGTTCATAGTAAAAAAAAGTACTGTTTGGTTTAGTTTATAATTTTTCGGTTGATGTTATGGACCTGTTATCAGGTTTGTGTAAGGAAATAACATCACCTTCTTTTATGCCTGCTTCAATCACTGCCAAAGAGGCGCTTTTGTACGATATTTTGATCTCTCTTTTTACGAATTTGTTTTTGCGTTTTGTGTAGACATACTGAGAAGAATCGCTTTTATGAATGGCAACCAGTGGTACAGCTAGAGCACTGTCCATTTTTTGGGTAAAAACATCACAAATCACAGTTAATCCCGGTTTGGGAGTCATGTTTATACTATCAATTGTGGCACTTACATCAAATACTTTTACTTTCGATTCTTTTGAAATGGGTTTGCCTACAGGAGCTTTCTGACTAATTTTTCCACTCAATTTAGATTTGGGAATGGAACTGATCACTCCAGTAATAGGGTTATCTTTGTTAATCGCTTTGTATACACCTTCGGGAAGTTTAAATTTTACCAAGAACTCCGAATTGTTTGAGATTTTAACAATTGGTTTTCTTCTCCAAACAGCATCTCCTTCCACAAGAAAAGGACCATCGCCATAGCGCCTGGCTCTTAGGGCAATTCCATCCGATGAGGCTTTAATTGTTAATTGGTCCATCAGCTGCTTCGAACTTGTCAATTGCATTTCGGCTTGTTTGATTTTAAGCCTTTGACTGTTAATTTCTGATTTGTTGATTTTTTGTAAGCTTCCAATTTTACTTTTGATCTGATTCAATTCAACTTGAGCCTTTTGTAATTCTAGTTTTAATAATTTCTTTTGGGCTGGACTTATGAACTTCTCCTGTATGGTATCGAGCATTTTAATAGCTGTGGAAGCTTCAATGTTTTGTTGTTGGGCTTGCAGCAGTTGAAGTTGAAGGTTTTGGTTTGCCTGTATTTTTAAGAGTTCGGCATTCTGGATTTCCAATTCTCTCTGTTTAATATTGTATTGATTATCTAACTGGTAACACTGTAGCTTGCAGATGATATCACCTTTTTTTACAACAGTTCCATTGGGAACCAAATAGGAAATAATAGCATCACTTCTAAGGTTGGGGCAGTAAACCGTAAGTGTTTTAATGGGCTCAAGCTCACCAGTAATTTGAACTTTTTCGGTAAAAGGCGATCGATTTACTTTGTAGGTAAAAAAATCATCAGAATTAGAAGAATTGCATGAAATAAACAACACAATGATGCAAATACATGCAATCTGATTTAAGATTTGAACAGTTCTCAAAATGGTTTAGTAGTCTTTTTTCGTCCCTTCTTCAATCTGTCCCCTCATGTTAATAATCAAAATCACTTTAAATGTAACTAAAATATTAGTGGAAAATTTAAGTAAAATTAAAAAATTAACATCTTAACCTAATGTTTTAACAAACCTTAACAATTGTATCGTTGGATAATAAGTAGTGTTCGTATAAGTATCTAAAAATGAAATGATAATAAAATGCAGTGGTGATTGTATTTCATAGTATCCTGTTGAACAGCCTATATTTAGAAGTAGGAGTGACTCGTTGTTTATAATCAATAAAGATAAGAATTGAAACCTGAAAAGGAGTGCTTAAAAGGGCGTAAGAATATAGAGGAGAACTGAGTTTTGACCGTTGTGTTCTCCTATTTTGTAATTTTAAAGTGTGCTTAATTCAAGATTTCCTTTAATTCCTGAGGTTTTAATTCAAGATTACTGCATCGTACTTGTAAAAATTGGAATAAATACAGCCACCATAACCGCTACGGTCATTTGCATATAGTAATTGGTAACATACAATCCCGAAAGAATTGCCAATTCATTATCGGTATTGGTATCAATATCACCACTAAAAGAATTGGTACATGACTTAATTTGAGTTTGGTCTTCACCTTCCATAATCCATTTGGTATTCCACATGGTATTGTATTTCCAATAGTAATATTTAGAATTCAGGCTGATTTGAGCCTTGGTCATCCAGGAGTTGTACTGAATTTCGCCTACAAGCTCGCCAGATTCAGTATACACTTCGGTTGATTGCTTAAAAAAACCTTTGGTTCGAAAAGTGTATTTCTTACCATTCATTTCGGCTTCACTGTTTTTTGAGAAACTTCTGTTGCAAAGCGATCCTATTTGTTCATTGCCCGAATAGATTTTGTAGGTACAGCTAAACAGGCCTTTTTTCCAATGTAAGGTTTTCATGTTGTTTGGGTTTTAGTACTTCAATTCTAAAATTAATGAATTGTAAGCACTTATTTCCAATTTTACACCTTGATTTATCAATTCTTCGGTACCAATTGTTGTGGCGTATGAACTTAGTTTATCCGTTAAGGAGATTTTAATTGGCCTTGGAATTTGCATAACTTCCAATGCATGAGATGGAATAACAACATGAGGGAATTGAGTTTGAGAATCGAAATTACAAATGATAAGTAATTTTTGATTTTTTGTATGGCGAAGAAATGCATAAATACGGTCGGAATTAAACGAATTCATATTGGTATTCTGCCACATGATATCATAGAATTCTCCTGTGCTAATGGCAGGCTCTTGTCCTAATTGCAACAATTCGGCATAAGATTTTCTCAAATTAATTTGTGAAGCAGAAAGTAAGCCTTCGTCGAAAGCACCTCCATTCATCCATTTCTGGTGTTCAGGCACGTTCCAATAATCAAAAATGGTAGTTCTGCCATCGTCGCCGCTAAAGCCTGATTCTCCAACAGCCGGTTCACCAACTTCCTGTCCAAAATAAATCATTGCCGGACCTTTGTGCAGGCAGGTTGAAACCATCATGGCAGGAATTGCCTTTTGTGTTTCTCCCGAGAAAAAGCGTGAAGCAATACGTTGTTCGTCATGATTTTCTAAAAATCGAAGCATGTGTTGATCCAGGCCATTCAAGGCTTGCCAGCAATTTGAAATATTTCGGGCGGGCTGTTCATTTCGAATTACGGCTTTTAAAGTATCGTACAAGCCTACCTTATCGTACAAATAATCAAACTTTCCTTGCCTGATATAACTTTCGTAAAGTTGAGGGTTGTATACCTCGGCGATAAATAGGATATCAGGAAATTCATGTTTTAGTTCACCAATTGCCCAATTCCAAAATTCTACGGGAACCATTTCTGCCATATCACAACGAAAGCCATCTACTCCTTTTTGTGCCCAATAGAGCAGAATGTCTTTCATTTTATGCCAGGTGTCGGGAATGGGATCGAAATGTTTGGCATGACCATTCAGATAGTCGATACCATAATTAAGTTTTACGGTTTCGTACCAGTCGTTAGAATTGGGATAGGCCGAAAATTGATCGTTTCCCGTTGCTTTGGCAGGATTTTCGGTATACTGCTGATTTGGGAACTTATCTTGAAGTTCCTGTGGTAATTTCAGCTCCTCATTTGGCAGATAGTAGTAATTGTTCGTGGCAGAAAATGACTTGTTTTTATCATCCACTTCACCAAAATCTTTTGTGCCTTTAGGATTTTTGTCCGATTTGTACTCGCGGGCCAAATGGTTGGGCACAAAGTCGATAATTGCTTTCATGCCATTTTGATGGGTTCGTGATACCAGCTCCTGAAATTCCTCCATTCGCTCATTCACATTGTCTGACAAATCGGGATTAACATCATAGTAATCTGCAATGGCGTAGGGCGAACCGGCTTTTCCTTTAATCACCAAAGGGTTTCCTTTTAAAATACCATGTTCAGGATATCCTTCGGCAATGGCATGTTCAATAATACCAGTATACCAAATGTGGTTGACACCCATTTTTTTTATCTCCCTAAGGGCTTTGTGAGTGATGTCGCTGAATTTACCGCTGCCATTCTCAACTCTTGAACCATTCAGAACAAGATTTGTGTTTTTATTGCCAAACAACCTGGGCAATAACTGGTATATAATAATTTTCTCTTTTGTCATGATTTAAAAAATACTTTTGGGCGGAATGTGCTTGAAAACCAATGCTGTTCTGCTGGGAAGGTATAAGTATAGCCTGTGTTTTTGCGATAATTGAACTTCTGGTTTTGAATAATATTGTTGTTGATTATCAACTCGATTAAAACCGCCAAATTCCTCAGCGTCCGAATCTAATATGATCTCATATTTTCCAGCTTTTACAGGAATTCCATAAAAGGTATAAGATTCTGATGGGTGTAGATTGAAAACAAAAACCAGGTCTTTTCTTTGAATTGCCAAAACCTGGTCTTCTTCATTTGCAGCAAGACAGGCTATGCTTGTATCCGACAGGAAAGATTGATCATGCTGCAGAACGATCATGGCTTTGTCGAAGGCATTTAAATGCTCAAACCTCAAGTCTGGATGATCCAACAAGCTCCATTGTCTGCGTGCATGTTTGTACGACCAGTCGTTCCCTTCTCTTGGAAAATCGATCCATTCGGGATGTCCAAATTCGTTTCCCATAAAGTTCAAATATCCGTTTCCGGCGCAGGAAAAAGTCATCAGTCGAATCAATTTGTGCAAGGCAATTCCACGATCAATCACAAGACTCCTGCTTTGTTTGTCCATGTTCCAGTACATTTCCTTATCAAGTAAACGGAAAATGATGGTTTTGTCGCCAACCAATGCCTGGTCGTGCGATTCTGCATAGCTAATGGTTTGTTCTTCTTCTCTTTTATTTGATAATTCATAAAAGATGTTCCCAACGTTCCAATCCTCATCGTTCTTTTCCTTAATCAATTTGATCCAATAATCGGGTGTTCCCATGGCCAGGCGGAAATCGAAACCAATGCCGCCCATTTCAATTGGACTGGCCAATCCAGGGTAACCACTCATCTCTTCTGCAATGCTGATAGAGTTGGGATTGACCTCCTTCATAAGTTTGTTTGCCAAAGCCAGGTAGCAAATGGCATCTTCATCCTGTTCGCCGTCAAAGTACATTTCGTAGCCGGTAAAATCTCGCGATAAACCATGATCTTTATACAACATACTGGTTACACCATCGAACCTGTAGCCATCGAAATGATACTCTTCCAACCAATATTTAATATTTGATAAGAGGAGGTGAATTACTTCGTTTTTGCCATAATTGTAGCAAAGAGAATCCCATGCGCTGTGCTCTCTTCTTTCATCGGTATGAAAAAACTGGTAAGGCGAACCATCGAATAGGCCAAGGCCTTCCAATTCATTTTTTACGGCGTGAGAATGTACAAGGTCCATTATCACCATAATATCCATGGCATGGGCTTCATCAACCAATTGCTTGAGTTCCTCCGGTGTTCCAAAACGAGAAGATGCGGCAAACAGACTGGAGACATGATATCCGAAAGATCCATAGTAAGGATGCTCTTGTATGGCCATCAATTGAATTACATTGTAACCTGCTTTCTTGATACGGGGAAGTACCCATTCCCTGAATTCATTGTAGGTTCCAACTGCTTCTTTTTCGGTAGCCATGCCAATATGAGCCTCGTAAACCAGCGGGTTATCTACTTTGGTTCTCTTTTTATCATTTTTCCACTTATAATCACTTTCAGTCTGCCAAATTTGGGCCGAAAACAATTTGGTTTCTTCATCCTGAACCACGCGATTGGTCCATACAGGAATTCTTTCTCCTTGTCCACCTTCCCAATGTACCGAAAGTTTGTATAGGACTTGACATGGAATTTTACTTTTATCGATTATCAATTCGAAATTTCCATTTTCCATTTTCTCGAATTCATATTCTTTTGATTCTCTCCAGTTATTGAAATCACCAATAAGGTAAATATTGGTGGCATTGGGAGCCCATTCTCTAAAGATCCAATTTTCCTCGTTTTGGTGTAAACCATAATAGCGGTATCCATTCGCAAAGTCAGATAAATTGGTTTTTGACAATTCATTAGACTTTTCTACCATTCTTCCCAATCGATTTTCGATTATCGATTGAAATGGCCTTAGTTGAGGATCGCTTTTTACAATTTCCGGTTGATTGATCATTTTCTAATCTTATGGATTGAATATTCGAAGGTGTGAAACACTTTTAAAGATACAATTTATATGCAATCTCCATTTGAATTTTAGGTCAAGTTTTTGCGAAATATCAAGACTTTACGAGCGCAAACCTTTTCATTTGATGGCAATCTTTCCAGATCAAGAATATTTCGTCTGATATGGATAATAAAGAGAAAGAATTTTTGCTTACTCTGATAATTTACGGGGTTTACCAAAATGGAATTGTTTCCCGGAAGAAAAAGCTGTAACTTAAGTATTATTCACTAAATACTTGCTGAAATGAGAAAAATATTGCTATTGGTTACGTTTGCTTTGTTATGCAGTGTTGGCATGGCTCAGCAGGAGAGATTTCTGGTTTTCGATTTTATGAAGGTTTCAGACGATATGGAGCTGGATTATTGGGAAACCGAAACTTTTTTTGAAAAGATTCACGAAGAAAGATTAAAAAGTGGAGAAATATTGGGTTGGGATTTATGGTCTCTAAAGCCTGGTGGTAGTGAACAAGGTTATCAGTACCTTACAGTTACCATCTATGATGATCCGGTAAAGGCGATGGCAAATGGAGATACCTTTGCTGCTGCTAAAAAGGCTTACCCTGAAATGTCTGACGAGGATTTAAAGGCAGAGCTGAAAGAGACGGTGAAATCTCGTGAACTCAGTAAAAGAGTGTTTATGAAGGTTGTTGTTGCTACCGAAGATGATTTTAAAATGGATGTTGGAACGGTAATGAGAATGAATTTTATGGAAGCTGCAGAAGGCAAATTTGATGAGTATGAAAAAGCTGAAACAGAATTATTCCTGCCAATTCATCAGAAAAGGGTAGATGCAAAAACGATGAGCCATTGGAGCTTAACGCGAGTGCTGATGCCTTCGGGAAGCAATGTAAGAATGACTCACATGACCTTTGACATGTTCGATGGTTACCTTCACTATTTCGATGCTTATGGCAGAAACGAGGTGTTTAATGTGGATGCTGACACGCAACGTGAAATCGAAGAAGCGATGAAGTTGAGAGACCTGAACTGGTCTTATATTGCAATTATGAAGAAAACAGTTAAATAACGTTGAACAGTTATCAGTAAAGAGTGATCTGTAATAATGATTATTTTACTGTGTGTAAACTGCTTTACTGGTGTTGAAATATGAAATTACGGGCGCGAGATTTTGCGCCTTTTTTTGCGCCGAACTGGAAATGTAAAAAGGAGACAAGTGAAGTACTCATCTCCTTTCATTCATAGTTAGTGGTTAGTCTGGTATTGTGTTCATAATCACATACCAATTCCATTCATTCGGATCACCAATTCCGACACTTGGCGTATAACGAAAAACTCCAATTTTTTTGCCACCTTCCAGATATCGTGATACAATGGAAAGCTCGTTGATCGAATTCCAAATCGAATCTAAAGGATACTCAACTCCTTCTTCAGGAAATATGATTTGAAACCTTTCATCTTCAGGTTTTTCAATTTCTTCATCCAGATACAAGAAGTTATTTGGGTGGTAAATTCTATCCGGGAAAGATCTCTTACCAGATCCTGACCATACAATGGTACCTTCAAAAATCAACTCTTCTATTGGTTCGTAGTACAATGCAATACTTCCAAAATCTCCAGGAGGTACATAATCAACGCTAATGGGAATGGTATCTGCATCGTTAAATTCCGAATGCAGGAACAACTCAATTCCACCTTCAAACACATAATCGGTATAATTTACCTGTAATAAAACAACACTGTTGTCGTGTGTGTGATAAATGATTTCGTTATCATTATCATCCAAACAACCCGTAAATAATCCCAACAATAAAATAAAAATCCATTTCTTCATCACATCAGTATTTAGAGTTATTGGCCTAAAAACAACAAAAATAGTACCTAAATACGTTTTGCTCTTGTTGTTTATCCGGCATTTATTCTAATGATGCTGTAAAGTGAAAGAGGTTGCGTGAACATTTTAAATTCGGATGCTCAATTCTGATAAAAATTTTTTGATTAAAATTTATTGTTTATAAATTCACATCCAAAACATAATGAATGTTGTTGTTTCGTTTGTTCATCATGGTGGGCAGTAAAAATTATCAACTAAAACAGAGCGCATGACACAGGAGATCTATCAGAAAGCAATAAAATTTGCTGGAGAAAAGCATAAGAACCAGCAAGTTCCGGGAACTAACTCAAACTACTTGCTGCATATTTCCAATGTAGCCATGGAAATTTTAATGGCTTATGCTGCAGCCAATACCTTTGATCTTGATTTTGCAGTGCAGCTCGCCATATTGCATGATACACTGGAGGATACCGATACGAAACTGGAAGAACTTAGCGAAGCTTTTGGCGATCGTGTTGCAAAAGGAGTGCTGGCATTAACTAAAAATGAACAGCTTTCGACGAAGCAAGAGCAAATGATGGATAGTTTGAATCGCATTAATCAGTTAGAGAAGGAGGTGGGAATGGTGAAATTGGCCGATCGAATTACCAACCTCCAGGAACCACCTGGGCATTGGACCAAGGATAAGATGTTGGCCTACAGAAAGGAAGCGCTAATGATTTGTGAGGAGCTATTTGATAAAAATGAGTACTTACATCGGAGATTGGAACAAAAAATTGAAGATTATCAGGTTTACCTAAAGTGACCACATTAAAAACTCGTTTAAATGAAAAAAATCCTATTCCTGATTGCCATATGGCCTTGTCTTTTGCAAATGGTGAATGCCCAGCAGGTTGGTGTTTGGAAGATAGAAAATGGAAGGATTGAAAGCCCCAATTCAAAAATCGATACACTGGGCTTTCAATATTGGGAGGCAGTTTGTTCAATCTTACCCAATGATTTGCTAAAGAAATATGTAGTGTCTTTACGATTGTTCTCGGATGGTAGAAATGAGGATTTGGGAGGAATGAATCAGATGGATGAAACAGTTGATTTCTGGCAGGTAGATTTAGATACTGCCGATATGAACATCTTTAGCAGGGATTCCATAGAAATTCTGGACTATACCCACACATTAATACATGAATTTGGGCACTTGCTTAGCTTAAACTCGATGCAAATTGAATTGAGCGATGATGAAATACAAGATCCTGACCGGGGATATTTAACGGATGAAGGTTATGCCATTAAAGGGAGTTACCTGAATTTATTTGTGGAGGAATTCTGGGAAGGAAAACTTTTACGACAATGGGACAGAATTTGTGAGAAAAGAAATCAGGAAAAATTGGCTGACAGGTTGTACCAGTTTTACCTGGACCATTCAGATGAGTTTGTAACAGATTATGCCGCAGAAAGCCCTGAAGAAGATATTGCAGAATCCTGGACCTTTTTTGTGCTTTCGGATCAGCCATTAAAAAGCGATATCAAAAATCAAAAAATTTCCTTTTTCTATCAGTTTCCCGAATTGCTAACCTATCGGGAAGAAATTAGGGCGAATATTGCATTTATACCCAAATCGTATGTCGAAAACTTTAAAAATAAATAAAGATGAATAAGCGTTTTTTCCTGATTCCAATAATAATATTGGGACTCTTATCTTGCAAAGAAGAGAAAGTGGATGTTGTTGCATTGGACCAATTGATTGAGGATGTGGAATATTTTGAAGGCAAGCGGATTGAAACAGAAGGATTAGCCGTTCATTTTTGTGGAGCAGAGGAAAAGAAACTAAAGCTTAAATCAGCCAATGGTTCTATTGTGAAAGTGGTGCCGGACAATATCCTGGTGCAATTTAATGCCAAACTCAAGCATAAAAAGCTAAAGTTAACAGGCAGAGTAGAGTGTGAAAAAATTGAAAGAGCTTTTGTTGATGAGATCGCAAGAGAAAAGACCCTTTTATGCCATATCGATCATACTCCATGTCTGGATAAAGATTGGGTAAAACGCAAACAGGAAACGGGTGTTGCAGATAGTTTATCGGCTGCCGAAGTGAAGAGTTTACGAGATAAAATGCAGAAGTCGGGCAAGGATTATGTGCGAGTGGTAAGTATTTTGGCAGAAAAGATTGAAATTATCGAGGAATAGTATCCTTGTACGCTTCGAGAAACAAATGGTACGACAAAATTTTAAAAAATGCGACCTGACGGATTTTCGTCCGCGACCACCGCAGGCAACTAAGTTTGGCTGTTATTTTGTAATGATCTTTTTCCTGATCATTGCTATAATTCTCATCTGGGGTGATCACATATTTTTGTAGTAATCAGTTATTTAAGGGATTTTGAAGCAAAATACGATTGTATGTACAACCTTTATGAATACAATTCTATACGATTTGATTACAACAATCCGACATTACCGATTATATAGTTTTGTATTGTCGGGATTTAGCAGTATCCACATCACGCAAGTGAGTAATGCCTGATTATAATAAAAACAAGATATAATTGAAAAATATAAAATGATGCAAGCAAAAAAAGAAGAAATTTTAAAAGCACATGCATATCGCCGTGCCATTAAAGAGTTCGAACCAGAACAAAAAATTAAAGATGAAGATTTTGAATTTATTCTTGAAGTAGGAAGACGCTCTCCAAGTTCGTTTGGATGGGAGCCATGGAAATTTGTTGTGGTACAAAATAGTGATTTACGCGAGAAATTATCGGAACCAAGTTGGGGTGCACAAAAGCAACTGGCTTCGGCAAGTCACTTTGTAATATTATTGGCTCGCAAAGGCGATGAAATGAGAGTGGGCTCGGATTACCTAAAATACAAATCGCAAGTGGTTGATAAGTTGCCGGCGGATATCGAACAGATGAAAAATGATTTCTTCAAAAATTTTATGGAGAATGAATTTGATTTGACCGATGATCGTAAGATTTTCGATTGGGCATGTAAACAAGTGTATTTGCCATTCGCAAATATGATGACTGCAGCGGCTCAAATTGGAATTGACTCTTGTCCGATTGAAGGATTTGACCGAGCAAAAGTAGAAGCAATTTTAGCTGAAGAAGGTGTTGTTGATACCCATAAGCTTGGAGTTGCTGCTATGGTAGCATTTGGTTACAAAAAGGAGGATTCTCCATTTCCACAATCTCGTTTCCCAATGGAAGAAGTTGTTGAATGGCTTAGATAAAATCCTGACTGTTTGGTTTTATTGTTTATGGCCTGTTAGCTTTTAGAGCTGACAGGCTTTTTTTTGTGCCACCTTTTTTTATCAGCAATGAAAATGTAAAGACAAATTGAAATACTCATCATTAAAATGTATTTAAATTGGTTTTTTTGATGTGAAATGGGTGGTTGTAAAGGAAATAAGTTGAATTTTGACTGTATTGTACTTGGTAGTTGTATATGCAACCAGTAAAAATACAATTCATGCTGCTTTTGGTACAGTGCCTCTATGTTTCTCATACTCTACATTTGTATTATCAATCTTCGAAGAGTGTAAGCGATTTAAAATTAGTGTATAACAGAAAATAAAAAAGAGATGAAAACAATAGGTTACGAAACTTTTAAAGTAGAGATTAAAGATGGACAAGCATGGGTAACTTTTGATTATCCACCGGTAAACATTCAAGGAATTCCAATGTTGAACGATTTAAATGCATTGGCAGAAGAGTTGGAAAACGATCGTTCCATTAAAGTTGTGGTATTCCAGTCGGCGAATCCAGATATTTTTGTTGCTCACGCCGATACCAATTTCCTAAAAGAAATGTCAACTGTTGTAGTGTCAAGAGAGGAAGTAGAGTTGCTATATCTTCAAAAAGTACTTCAGCGTATTAGTGAGTTACCACAAGCAACGATTGCTAAAATTGAAGGCTATGCCCGTGGAGGAGGAAGTGAATTTGCACAGGCTTTGGACATGCGTTTTGCAGTTCGCGGAAAAGCCAAATTCATGCAAATGGAAGTAGGTATGGGAATTTTGCCATGTGGTGGCGGTGCTTCTCGTTTGGCCCGTTTAACAGGATTGGGAAAAGCTTTGGAAATTACCTTATCTGCAAGGGATATTGATGCCGATCAGGCAGCCAATTATGGTTTGGTAAACAGAGCATTTGAAGCTGATGAGATTGGCCCTTTTGTACAAGAGCTGGCAGAGAGAATATCGAAATTCCCTTCTGCATCAATTGAAGCTACCAAACGTGCAGTACATGCCTCAATCGATTTGCCAATACATGAAGCTCTAAAAGAAGAGGCATATCAATTGTACCAGGCTACAAGCCAAACTCCTGCAATTAAACGATTTGCTTACGCAGATGAAAATGGTGCTCAGTTCGACATGAATAATCAGCACAACTGGAATGATTTGGTTGTGGGCATTCAAGATGTTAAGTAAGGAATAAAAAAATTAAAATTTGGGATGTGATTTGATATCGCATCCCAATAAAATGATTCGTAATGAAAAAAGAGAATAACAAACAGGTTGTAATAGACTTTTTTGAAAAGTTTTCAGCTGCCGATGCAGAAGCGGCTTTATCTTTCTTGCATGATGATGTGCAGTGGAGAGCCATGGGGTTGAAAGGAGAATTACCAATTTCAGGAACAATGGACAAAGATGGAATTGCAGAACTGATTGTGATGGTGAAAAGCGCTATTCCAAAAGGTTTGCATTTGAAACCAATTGCATGGACCGCCGAAGGGAATCGAGTGGCTGCTGAATATGAATCCTATGGTGTGTTGAATAATGGTAGAGTCTATAATAACCCATATCATTTCCTCTTTGAGTTTACCAATGGAAAGATCAGTGTGATAAAGGAATATATGGATACCCTGCACGTTAAGGAAACATTTATTGATTAATGATTTGTATTTCTAACCCTTTAAAATACAATTTTAAGGGATTAGCTTACAATAATAGTATCTTCTAATGTCTGTAATTTTGTGCATATCCTATCAGAGGAAAAGGAATAGAAAGAATTTGAGCGATGATAAGTACGAATAGTTCAGTTGTAAATGAAATTAAACTGGAAGAGGATCAATTGATATTTGACTTCCAAAATGGAGGCAAAAAAGAAAGGCTTAGCCTGGGTGCTGGCTATAAATATGTATGCGATCGCTTTTTTAAAGGTGATCTGCCTAAGGATGATGAAGTTGAGATTTCGATTTATTACGTAGAAGAGTTGGTTATGGGCAAGGAGTGCTTGTTGCAGCATGATCAAAAAGTATTATTCTATCATTCCTTACTGAAGGATATCTTTGATAAAAAGACTGGTGAAATTGTATCCTTTGGCGAGGTGGAGGAGGTCAACCACAAATTTTTTGATGTGATTGCTGGTGTACCGGCATCCGTAATTCAAATTGATTTCACAAAAGAAAAATTTACTGTTTTGATGATTTTGAGGGCCATAATGCATGTGCTTAAAATCAAAAAAGTAGAGATTGCTTAGACAATGCTTAAAATAGATAGACATGAAAAAGACGATTTTAATAACAGGAAGTACCGATGGTATTGGAAAATTAACTGCAACAAAACTGGCTGCGGATGGTCATGAAGTGTATTTGCATGGTAGAAATAAGAATAAGCTGGATGCAGTGATATCTGAAATAATATCTGCAACAGGAAACAAGAGTGTGAAAGGTTTTGTAGCTGATTTTTCTGATCTTGAAGCGGTAAAACAGATGACTCAGCAAGTGAATAGTGATCTATCAAAGCTTGATGTATTAATTAATAATGCTGGCGTATTTCATAGTCCGGAATCGCATAACAAAAATGGCTTAGAGTTGAGATTCGTAGTAAATTATTTTGCACAGGTTTTGTTTACCAACGAATTGTTGCCATTATTGAAGAAATCAGAGCAAGCTAGAGTAGTGAATTTAAGCTCGGCAGCGCAGTCATCTATCTCATTTGAAGCTTTAAAAGGTGAGGAAAGTATTGGCGTAAGCGATGCTTATGCACAAAGTAAGTTGGCTTTTACAATGTGGAGTTTTTATATGGCCCGGGAAGTGCCTGAATTGATGGTTGTTGCTGTGAATCCAGGATCCTTGTTGAATACAAAAATGGCAAACGAAGCCTATGGTCAATATTGGTCTCCTGCCGAAAAAGGAGCTGATATTTTAATTGCCTTGGGTGTATCTGATGAATTTTCTGATGTATCTGGAAAGTATTTCGATAATGACAGAGCTTCGTTTGCAATGGCTCATCCTGATGCTTACGACCAAGTCATTCTTGCTGACCTGATTGAATTGACACAAAAAATGATAGGATAATTTCAATAAAAACTCTACGGACAGACAAGGAAATCGACTCATGCGGCTAAGGTATAATAAGTTAATCACAATAGGGGTGACGGATCTCTCTTTTCATAGGGTAACAGCGTCTTTATTAACCAATGTGTTGAGGAGTATGGGTTTCGAGGTAAATCGAGTGTACTCTCCACATCAGGATAACTTTGACAAGCTTCGATATGGTGAGCTTGATATGTTAACATCGGCCTGGCTGCCATTTAGCGATGGAAAATATAAAGCAGAGCTAGAAAAGGATGTGTCCATTCTGGAGTTGGGTTTATTTTATGAACCTTACTCAATTTGGGCGGTGCCAGATTATGTGCCTGAAGAAGAGGTGTCTGAAATTGCGGATCTTCACAAAAAAAATGTCGCTGAAAAAATGAGGCCAGCCATTCAGGGGGTTTGCCCTGGAGCTGGAATTAGCCGATCATCCGTGAAAATCATGAATTTGTATGGCTTAAGTAAAACAGGATATCGTTTTTTTACAGGAACCGAGGAGTGTTGTTATACTGCTATGGAGCGGGCCTTCGCAAATAAGGAGTGGGTTGTAGTTCCTTTATGGAAGCCGAATTTTTTGCAGCATCTGTATAACATCCGGGAGTTGAAAGATCCCAAAGGACTTTTGGGACCTGTCGATAGGGCAGTGCTTTTACTTCGGGAGGATCGGAAACATTTGTTTTCTGAAGATCAACTTCGCTTATTGGACTCACTTCGGTTTTCAAACGAAATCATCAGTGATCTGGACTACCAGGTTTCGATTAAAAATGAAGAGCTGGACACAGTGACCAAAAGATGGTTACTGGCTCACAATAAGCTTGTTTTGGTGTAATTTATATAGATCTTTAGCTTCTGAACGACTTATTTTTCAAGGATATGGTTGATGTCCTGAAGTTGATCTGTCATGTTCATGGCAAGATCTTTACCAAGCAAGTCGCAGTAAGAATCATGTAAAATAGTGAGCGCCTGCTCGATAATTGGCTTAAAATCTTCACCTTCTTTTGTTGGGAAAATCTTTACACTTCTGCCTTCGGTTGTACGCTTAATCAATTGTTTTTCGATGAGCTTATCTACAAATCGAGTCATGGTAGAGGCTTTTACATTTACCCGCCTGGCAAGTTCGTTCTGTCCTAATCCTGGATCTTTCAAAATTTCGAGCATTACAAAAGCATAGGCAGGAGTAATGCAAGTAAATTTAAATGCATTTTCGGCCAGGTTGTTCAAATGGCGTGCGAGTGAGTTTGCCGCAAAGTATAGGCAGCCATCGGGATGTATTGATTCGTTCATCTTGAATTAAATTTGGGGAGCACACTGGGTATGACCTCCGTTTTTAAACTCTTTCACAGTCATACCATAAATTTTCTTGAAAGATCTCGACAGGTGACTGCTATCGGTAAAATTCAACTGGTAGGCAATTTCTTTTAATGACAGGTCGGTGTGCAGCACTTTGGTCTCCACAATTCTCAGTTTGGATTTGATAATGTAATCGGCCAAACTAATTCCGGCTTGTTTCTTAAAATATTCTGAAAAATAGGATTTTGAAATGCCAAATTTATCGGCCAGTTTTGGTACTCTCAGCTTTTCACCATCAAAAATATTGGTGTTGATATACCTCAAAATCTCACCAAAACGATTATCGATTTCATTGGCCTGGTCAACATATCTCTTCTCGATACTTCGGGCCAGAACATTTAGTATGGAGGCAATAGATCCTGCAATAATAGAATCGGAATAGCTATCGGCCGATAAATACTCCTGGTAGATAGATTTGATATTGTCGATGATAAAATTTCTTTCGCGTGTTGTGGTAATAATATCGCCTGGTACTTTATTGTAATTGGCTAAAATATAGGCAACCTTGTCGAACCAATCTTTGTAATTGGTAAGGCCATCGTTCTTCAGGAAGTAATGATCGGTAAAGCGAATAAAATAAAAGCGCGACTCTTCTTCAATTTTAAAAGAATGACAATCGAGTGGAGGAAGCAGGAAAATATTCCCTTCATGATATTGAAATTCATGATTGTTGATACATTGGTAGCCAGAACCTTTTTCTACATACACGATCTCAAAAAAATTGTGCTTGTGCGGGCGCTTTCCCCAGGTCGATAATTCTTCAATATGTATTTCGAATAATTTGTTTGCTCTTTCTGTATGCATTGTATTCAAATTGGTTTGTTTGAACGCAATATACGTAATATGAGGCAGAAAAGAGTGTTAACAAAAGCTTAAAGGGGCTGATTTGTAGCAAAAACCAATATTTGTACAATTTATTCCTTTTGTGGTACCAATAATTCGAGTTCTATCATAACAAAATACTGTTCCCATAAGTTGATAATGAAAAAGCATTGGGAGGAATCCTTTCTGATTTTAGATTGTATAATTATTGGTTGTTTAGGTTGTAAAGTGCGATGTGTAAGCATTTTTGGGGTGAAAAATCGCTAAGTTGAAAGTTATATTGCTCTTTAAGCCATTAAAGATACAATTCTATCCAATTTTCTTACAGTAAGCCTGAGCTTGAGCTTTCTAACTTTGTATTGTAAATGAATGAATAGCGTGAATAAAATTGTAAGAAAATGAATTACACAGGACCAGTTTACAGACCTCCATACGAGGCGAATACTTTACTACTTCAGGTAACCGTAGGTTGTGCTCATAACAAATGTACATTTTGTACCATGTATCGAGATGTAAAATTCTCGGTCGATAAAATGGAGCAGGTCGAAAAGGATTTGCAGGAAGCCCAGGAGAAATATCCGAAGGTGAAACGAGTATTTTTGGTGAATGGTGATGCCTTTGTGCTCTCGGGGAGACGCTTAAAAGCGGTAGCCGAAATGATTCACAAATACCTGCCCGAGGTTGAGATTATTACCATGTATGCATCCATTAATAATATCATGGGCAAAACAGATGAGGAACTGGCTGACTTGGCCAAATTGGGAATTGGCGATTTGTGGGTTGGTGTTGAAACAGGATTGGAAGATGCGCTTGATTATCTGAATAAAGGTGCTTCTTTACAAGATGCCTATGAGCAATTGGAACGTTTAAATAGGGCAGGCATTACTTTCTTTTATGGATTTATGTTTGGAGCAGCTGGTAAAGGAAGAGGAATTGAAAATGCAGAAGCCAATGCAAAATTGATTAATACAGTCAAACCATTGGGAATTGTTCCAACCACTTTAAGTCCGAACGAAGGTACGAAGTTGGCAAAAGATATCGCCGAAGGCAATTTTGAACTGGCTACAGAACGTGAGGTTTTGGAAGAACAAAAGAAAACTTTGGAACTGGTAGATGTGCCTACCTATTATATGGGAATCCACATTATCAATACTGTTAGTTTTGATGCTCAGCTTCCAAAAGACAAACAATCGGCCATCGATCGTGTAGACTATGTAATTTCCGATACAGATGATCTTGTTTTGGATAGCGTGCCATTGCGTCATTCTATCTAAGTACATCCAATAATCGTACAATTTTAACCCCTGGACCTACAATAGCTTAATCAAGATTACAGGCTAGCTTTGGTGGGTAAAGCTTTTAGAAATTATCAATTCCAAATCATATAAAAAACAGAACGAAATGGACGCAATAAAAATGATTGAAGAGCGCAGAAGCGTAAGGAAATTTAAGGATGAGATTGTTGATCAGGAAACGATGAAAGAGATTATTTCGCATGCTCGCTGGGCACCTTCCTGGGGCAATTATCAGGTAGCGCGATACACTATGGTAAATGATCCTGAAGCGATTGCCAAATTAAAGCACGATGGCGTAAATGACTTTGTGTATAATATTGGAACGCTTGCGAATGCCAAAAATGTTGCGATCCTGAGTTTTGTGAAAGGAAAGAGTGGTAAAATTGAAAAGCTTGAGTTGGAAGATGGTGAGTTTAATTACGATGGAAGTGCAAACTCTTGGGAAGTGTTTGATGCAGGTATTGCCTGTCAGACTTTCTGTTTGGCGGCTCATGCAAAAGGCGTTGGTACGACCATTATGGGTGTAATTAATGATAAGGCCATTTCAGAAATTATTGGTCTTCCCGAAGAAGAAACTGTAGCAGCAATGATTGTTTATGGTTACCCGGATGAAAGTCCGAAAGCCACTCCAAGAAAAGAGGTTGATGAGATTTTGAGATTTGTTTAATCACAAAAAGTAGTGATGTTGAGATAAGACTGCAGACATGTTATATCATGTTTGCAGTCTTTTTTTTATTTAAAATCAACATTTTCGGCAATGTTCAGGAAGTTCTCTAAAAGTGGATTGGTATTTACGCTGTTCCAAATCAATTTCAAGGTGGTTCGCTGTGGAATTTTATCCAGTTCTATGAATTTAATTTTCATGTCATAGCCCAATTTTAGTGAGGTTGGAACAATGGAAGCTCCAAAATTGTTCTCAATTAGCCTAAAAATAGAACTCGCATTCACCGTATTGTGCGAAATGATAGGAGCAAAACCTGCATCATCAAAAATTTGCATTACTTTTTCGTAGTAAGATTGACTGTAGGAGGAATCGAATAGGATGAAGGGTTCATCTTTAAATTGCGATAAGCCTTTAAAATTGCCGGAATCTACTTTGTGCTCAGCCGGAAGCACTAACGAAAATGTATCCTCGAAAAGAGGAAGAATATTCAAACCTCTTGGCACACGTTCCATTCTCACAAAACCAACATCAATTTCCTGTTTTAACAGGGCCTTAATTTGCTTGTTGTTATCCATTTCGTTGATATCGAACAAAACATTAGGATGCTCCTCTTTAAATTTCAAAAGAAGATCAGGAATTACCAATTGCATGGCTGAACCCACATAACCAAGTTTTAAATTACCATCCATTCCGTCGTTTAAAAGCCTTGCATGAGAAATGATATCATCCAAACGCTGAAAATTATTAATCAGCTCTCTTTGCATGTATTCGCCGGCCTTGGTAAGCTTTACCTTTCGGTTGTGCCTTTCAAACAGGTTTATGCCCAGGGCTTCCTCCATTTGCTTGATTTGTCGACTCAAACCAGGTTGAGAAATAAACAAGCGTTCCGAAGCTTTACGAAAATGTAAATCCTCTGCCAAAGCCAAAAAATACCTAAAATGTCTAAATTCTGTTTGATAACTCATAGTTATGAATCCCTAAATTAAATAGTATTGTTAGGTATCAAACTTAGTGATAACTTTACACAATTAGAAATTCTATTACGATTACTCGAGAAAAGTATATAGGATAATTTAAGCAACAAATTTAGATCTAAATCAATATGAAGCAATTAATCGAATGTGTTCCTAATTTTTCTGAAGGGAACGACATGAATATCATTAAGCAGATTACAAACGAAATTGAATCTGTTGAAGGCGTAAGCCTGATTGACGTTGATCCGGGAAAAGCTACCAACCGTACTGTAGTTACCATGGTTGGAACTCCTGATGAGGTTTGTGAAGCAGCTTTTCGTGCTGTAAAAAAAGCAGCTGAATTAATCGATATGAGTAAGCATTCAGGTGCTCACCCTCGTTTTGGTGCTACTGATGTTTGTCCGTTGGTTCCGGTTGCGAACATTACAATGGAAGAAACAGTTGAGTATGCGCACAAATTGGCTCAGCGTATTGGTGAAGAAGCTGGTGTACCTGTGTATTGTTATGAGCATGCTGCTCGTAAGCCAGAACGTAAGAACCTTGCAGTTTGTCGCGAAGGAGAATACGAAGCTGTTAAGGAAAGAATCGGAACAGAAGAGTGGAAACCAGATTTTGGGCCAGCAGCTTTTACTGATGCTGTAGCCAAGTCGGGTGTTACTGCTGTTGGTGCTCGTAACTTCTTAATTGCATATAACTTCAACTTAAATACTACTTCTACTCGTCGTGCCAATGCAATTGCATTCGACGTACGCGAGCGAGGTCGTACCAAGCGTGAAGGACATCCTATCACAGGTAAAATTGTAAAAGATGAGAACGGTAAACCAGTAATGATCCCTGGTACTTTGAAAGCAACCAAGGCAATTGGGTGGTTTATTGAAGAATTCGGAGTGGCTCAGATCTCAATGAATATGACTGATATCTCGG
This sequence comes from Marinifilum caeruleilacunae, assembly GCF_013141825.1. GTDB lineage: Bacteria > Bacteroidota > Bacteroidia > Bacteroidales > Marinifilaceae > Marinifilum > Marinifilum caeruleilacunae. The sequence goes on along the minus strand of NZ_RZNH01000014.1, from coordinate 43,998 downwards.
TAACTTCTATCCATAAAGCATTTGATGAAGTGTGTGCAAAAGCTCAGGCTCGTGGTATCCGTGTAACAGGATCGGAGTTGGTAGGTGTTGTACCATTGAAAGCAATGTTGGATGCAGGAAAGCATTACCTACGTATGCAAGGTCGTTCTACGGGTATTGCCGATCGCGAAATCATTAAGATTGCAGTAAAATCTTTAGGCTTGGATGAGTTATACCCATTCGATGCTGATAAGAAGATTATCGAATATATCCTTGAGAATGAAGCGAAAAAAGGTCAGAAGAAATTGGTTGATCTAAACCTGACTGAGTTCGTAGAAGAAACCGCTTCTGAATCTATGGCTCCGGGTGGAGGATCAATCTCTGCTTATATGGGTGCTATGGGTGCAGCTCTTGGTTCAATGGTAGCTAACCTTTCTGCTCACAAACCAGGTTGGGATGAGCGTTGGGAAGAGTTCTCTGATTGGGCTGAAAAAGGAAAAGAATACCACACCAAGCTTACCTGGTTGGTTGATGAAGATACCAATGCCTTCAACAAAATTATGGATGCGGTTCGTATGCCAAAAGGAAGTGAAGAAGAAAAAGCAGCTCGTGCAGAAGCAATGGAAGAGGCTACCAAGTTTGCAACTATGGTTCCTTTCCAAACTATGGAGCTTTGCTTAGGCTGTATGGATGTTTGTAAAGCAATGGCTGAAATTGGAAACCCTAACTCGGTTACCGATGCTGGCGTAGGTGCTTTGGCTGCTCGTTCGGGTGTAATTGGTGCTTTCATGAATGTGAAAATCAATGCTGCTGACCTTACAGATAAAGCATGGGCTGAAGATATTATCGCTAAAGGACAAGCGATTGTAGACAAAGCTGTGGCGAACGAAAAAGAAATTGTTGATATAGTGAATGCTAAGATTTAATTAGTGAATTACTATGTTGTTGTTGAACCTGTCAGGAGTCTGGCAGGTTTTTTTTGTTCAAAACTATGGGCTTCTATGCCCTCATTTGAGCGAGGGTATCGAGCTAGATTGAATTTGCAGCCTTAGAAATAGCGGATGCTCAAATCATACCTTTTATTTTATATTATGCTGGATATAGTGTATGTTTAATAACTTTATGAAAATTAAGCTTCGACCATAATGAACAAAATAATTAAAATAATAGTCTCAGGGGCTATAGCTATAGTAATGTCATATGTTGTATTTTTTACATATGAAATTGTGGTATATGCTCATTCTTCTAGTTGGGAGAAATGGAAGGAGTATACTTGGCTTATAAAGGATGCCGAGAAATATGTTGAAATTGGACATAGTAATATTAGGAAAAGATCAGTTCGTTCTATCATCAGATATAAGAAGGATTATCGAATAACAATTTGGGAGTTTAAAGATTTAGGTGAAATTGATTTAGATAATATTTTCTATAATGAAAAATTAACTTTAGATGAAGTTAATATTAGGTCTGGAGAAGTATTTAATCCAAAGGGAAAAAGTAGAGTAAAAGTAAAATATGGATATTCTTTTAATAAAAGATTTAAGCTACACATAGATAAACGATCAGAAATACATAAAAGATTTGAAGGAACTAATTATAAAGGTTTTTCTGCCGATATATATAAAATGTCCTTTAGTAATAGATGTGGAGAACATCAAATTCTTTTTGATTATCAAGAAAAAATTCCTTCAGTTGTTGTTTTATATAAGGCAAGAGGGAGTTTTTACGTGATTATTATTGATTCGAGTTCCCCTAATTATCCTATTCATTGGACTGCTATTAATTATTTGAGTTTAGAATAAGCAGTACCCTATAAAATGAGAGCCTCATATTTAGATGAGACTCTCTGAAAATAACTTTTTTCTAATTGATTCTTTTTTGAAGTTTGGCAATCATTCTTTTGGCCCATAAAGTGTCGTCCGATTGATCTTGCGCAAAATACTCTTCATATCTAAGCAAGGCTTCCAAGGCATACTGATCTTCATTCAGCCTGAGGTGAATCAGGGCTCTTTCCGACCAGATCCATGGCAATTCTGATACAGCATTCTTTTCTGCCATATCAAGTATTGTTAGAATGTTTTGATTGTCCTCCTGACTGTATTTGGTATGACGAAGAGAAATTGCTTTTAGCAAATACGACTCTCCCGAAGTCCATTCAGACCCGATAGAACGCTCCAACAATGGCAGTGCCTCTGCATAGCATTCATTGGCAACCAGTAGTTTTGAATTGGTTTTTAAACAATCCGAAATGTTGGTATCGTAGTTTAAATCTACCAGAGTCATCTTTATGCCACCAGGAACGAGCTTGTACTTTCTTTTGTTTAGAATGTTTTCGAAGCGATTTTTTAGAAAGAAACGATTCTCGGCAAGTTCATGAATGGTTCCCCTGTGCTGATTTTCATAGAATTGTAAACGTCTGATTGCCTGGGCAAGAGCATATGGGTTTTTCTTGTTTTCCATCATCCATTCTTGTGCAATTTCATCTGCTTCGTAGGTTCTTGCTTTGTTATAACCTACACCAAGCGCACTTAACACGCCGTATGAAAGCAATTCCGAGCCTGCTCCCACAAAACTTCCCAGGTATTCAGCATCCCAAAAGCTTTCTCCTTTGTCCATAGCGTTTGCAGTACTGGCAATATACACTCCGGCCCCAATAATTCCGGCAATGGTTCTCTTTGTTTGCAGTGCTGAATACGCTTCTACATTATGGTCGAGGGTTAAATGAGCAATTTCCCTGGCTAAAATCGCCATCAACTCATCTTCCGATTGAAGCAGCGAAAGCATTCCTGTACTAATAATAATGGTTCCATTTGCAAAAGAGAAGGTTTCCGGAATAACAGATTTAATCATTTTTACATTCAAATGAACCTTTTGCTGTTCTGGAAATTCTTTAGATCGAATTTGATGTACCAGTTGGTACAAATAATCTTCCAGTTCCGGATCAACATAAAATGCATCCTGAAGTTCCAGTTGAATCAAATATTCCTGCGATGCATCGTGCAAGAGTTTACGATTCTTGTAGTTCCAGTGATGATTGTGAAGAGTGAGTTGGTAATTGCCTTGTGCAATTTCTTGTGAACTGGTGTTGTCCATCCAGATTTGAGTCCAAAAACTAAAGTTGGTTTTGTTTGCCATGCCATTAAAACAGATGAGTAATAGCACGAATAAGGTGAGTTTTGTTTTCATTGTTTATCGTTTTTATAGTGCTGGTAATAACAAAAATTATTCCAAATATGATTAATTGAACTTCTAAAGTAATTATATTTTATGATTAAGTAAAATAAATTTAAATAATAGGTTATCAGCTTTGTAGCTAAGTGTGCGATTTTATAAAAGTAAGCCCTGTAAATTCGCAGTTAATAGGGTGTTAATATTATAAGTAAAATATAAAGTATTGGGATTTTAGAAGGTTTGATTCTGATAAGTTTTTAATGAATGATAACTGTGGGTTATTATATCTTGATAAAACTAGTCTTGTTGGGTATTAAAATAGCTTTTACATTTGCAATAAATAAAATACAAGAACAATGTTTAAATACGGGATAGATCGACTAACAGTTGATAAAACAATACAGATTGCTCGAGGTGAGCTAAAAGCTGTCTTAACTGAAGAAGCTATTGCAAAAGTAAATGAGTGCAGAGCTAAGGTTGAGACTATGGCGAATTCAGATAAAGCTGTTTACGGTGTAAACACTGGTTTTGGACCACTTTGTGATACTCAAATTTCACCTGAGGAGACAAGTAAGCTTCAGGAGAACTTGATTATTACCCATGCGGTTGGTGTTGGTAATCCAATTGGCAAAGAGTTGTCTAAAATCATGATGATTTGTAAAGTGCAAGCTTTGTCGCAAGGTTTTTCAGGGGTTCGTTTGGAAGTTATCGAACGTATTTTATACTTCATTGAAAATGATATTTTACCAGTTGTTCCTGAGCAAGGTTCTGTAGGAGCATCGGGCGATTTGGCTCCATTGTCGCACTTGTTTTTGCCATTATTAGGTGAAGGTGAATTCTGGGTTGGAAAAGAGATTCTTCCTGCCAAAGAGGTGTTGGCTAAGCATGGCTTGGAACCAATTAGCCTTGCTGCCAAAGAAGGTTTAGGCTTGATTAATGGTACACAGTTCATTTTGGCTCACACCATTAAAGGTTTGCACAGAATGGAATATCTGCTAGACCTTGCAGATGTTGCCGGAGCAATGAGTTTAGAAGGCTTTATGGGAAGTGCAGCTCCTTACAAATCTGCACTACACCAAATTCGTCCTTTCCCGGGAAATATAAAAGTAGCAGAGCGCATGCGCATGTTGCTTGATGAATCGGAAAATCTTGAACTTCACAGCAATTGCGAACGTGTTCAGGATCCATATTCATTGCGTTGTATTCCTCAGGTACATGGTGCTTCGAGAAATGCATTTGCTCATGTTAAGGAAATGGCAGAAATCGAAATGAACTCTGTTACCGATAACCCAATCGTATTGAGCGAAACTGAAGCAATTTCGGGTGGTAATTTCCACGGGCAACCATTGGCAATGGCAATTGATTATTGTGCATTGGCAGCTTCGGAATTGGGTAATATTGCCGATAGAAGATGTTACTTATTGTTGGAAGGTAAATATGGTTTACCTCGCTTATTGACCTCAAGTGGAGGATTGAACTCTGGTTTCATGATTCCTCAATATACTACAGCGGCTTTGGTTACTGAAAACAAATCATTGTGTTTCCCACCATCAGCTGATAGTGTTCCAACTTCTTTAGGACAGGAAGATCATGTTTCTATGGGAAGTATCTCTGGACGTAAATTCAACCAGATTCTTGGTAATCTAGAAAAGATTTTTGCAATCGAGTTGATGTATGCCGCACAGGCAATTGAATTCAGAAGACCAAACAGATTGTCGGATATCATCGAAAAGAACTTTGATATCATCAGATCTAAGGTGGACAAATTGGAAGACGACCGTGTATTGAAAGATGATATCAATGCAATGGTTGAGTTTGTGAAAAACAGAGCGTTTATCGTGAAATAGGAGAGAAAATGATGACATTTCAAGAACAAATATTACAGGGGATTCCATCGGAATTGCCTGCAAAAAAAGCATATCCAAAGGATGCCAACAGAGCTCCTAAAAGAAAAGATATTTTAACAGTAGAGGAAAAGCAATTGGCCATTCGCAATGCCTTGCGTTATTTCCCTGCAGAATGGCATGCTGAACTGGCTCCTGAATTTGCACAGGAACTATTAGATTTTGGCCGCATTTACATGTATCGCTTCAAGCCTGAATACAAAATGTATGCAAGACCAATCGAAGAGTATCCTGCAAAATCACAGCAAGCTGCAGGTATCATGTTAATGATGCAGAATAACCTTGACCCTGCAGTAGCTCAACATCCTGAAGAGCTGATTACTTACGGGGGAAATGGTGCGGTTTTCCAAAACTGGGCGCAGTACTTGCTTTGCATGAAGTATTTGGCTACAATGACCGATGAGCAGACCTTGCACATGTATTCAGGTCACCCAATGGGCTTGTTCCCATCATCGAAAGGTGCTCCTCGTGTGATTGTGACCAACGGTATGGTAATTCCAAATTACTCGAAGCCAGATCATTGGGAGAAATTCAATGCGCTTGGTGTATCACAATATGGTCAGATGACCGCGGGTTCTTTCATGTATATCGGACCTCAGGGAATTGTTCACGGTACTACAATTACTGTTATGAACGCTTTCCGTAAAATCTTGAAAAAAGGTGAAACTCCATCAGGAAAAATTTTCCTGACAGCAGGTTTAGGTGGAATGAGTGGTGCGCAGCCAAAAGCAGGAAATATTTCGGGCTGTATTACCATTGCAGCTGAAGTAAACCCAAAAGCAGCAACCAAACGTCACGAGCAAGGTTGGGTTGATGTCTTGGTTGATAATATGGACGACCTGGTGAAGCGCGTAAAACAGGCGCAAGCCAATAGCGAAGTGGTTTCTATCGCTTACATTGGTAATGTTGTAGATGTTTGGGAGCGATTCGATCAGGAAGAGATTTTTATTCATGTAGGTTCCGATCAAACATCATTGCATATTCCATGGACAGGAGGATACTATCCTGTTGATGTAAGTTTCGAGGAATCGAACCGATTAATTCGCGAAGAACCAGAAGTGTTCAAGGAAAAAGTTCAGGAATCCTTACGTCGTCATGCAGCAGCTGTGAACAATCACACTGCGAAAGGAACCTATTTCTTCGATTATGGAAATGCATTCCTTTTGGAAGCTTCAAGAGCCGGTGCTGATATTATGGCTGAAAATGGCATCGATTTCAGATATAAGTCATACGTTCAGGACATTTTAGGTCCGATGTGTTTCGACTATGGTTTTGGTCCTTTCCGTTGGGTTTGTACTTCGGGTAAGCCAGAAGATTTGGACATGACCGATGAAATTGCAATGAATGTATTGCAGGAAATCATGGAATCGTCGCCAGAAGAGATTCAGTTGCAAATGCAGGATAACATTACCTGGATTAAGGATGCAAAGAAAAATAAAATGGTTGTTGGGTCCCAGGCTCGTATTCTCTACGCCGATGCTGAGGGTAGAGCAAAAATTGCTGAAGCATTCAACAATGCCATTGCCGAAGGTAAGATCGGACCGGTAGTTTTGGGTCGTGATCATCATGATGTAAGTGGTACTGATTCGCCATTTAGAGAAACTTCGAACATTTACGATGGTAGTAAATTTACTGCCGATATGGCCATTCATAATGTAATTGGCGATAGCTTTAGAGGAGCAACCTGGGTATCCATCCACAACGGTGGTGGTGTAGGTTGGGGAGAAGTAATCAACGGTGGTTTTGGTATGCTGCTTGATGGAACTCCAGAGGCCGATGCTCGCTTGAAAAACATGTTGTTTTACGATGTAAACAATGGTATTGCAAGAAGAAGCTGGGCCCGAAACGAAGAAGCAATGTTTGCGATTAAACGTGAAATGGATCGTAGACCAGATTTAAAGGTTACTCTGCCTAACCTGGTTGAAGATTCATTGTTAAAAGACTTGTTTTAGGACAAGCAGATTCATTATAGATTAGTAAGGCTCAGGGAAACCTGAGCCTTTTTTGTTCATCCCATCATCTCAGGATAGCTATTGAAATGAAATACGGATTGATACGGTTTGGGCGTTCCCTCCTTCGTCGGTCGGGCTTTCCGTTTCTACTCCTCGCTCGTTCCTCGCTGTGGGGTATTCACTTCAATCCCTAACGCAAAGTAGGCAATCAGTACTTCGTATTCCGAATAAATAACTCTACAAGCTGGTATTTTTACTTAAGCTGATATTGCCTGTTCAATTAAGAATATTGTATATTACGGTACTCTGTACCTACATTCATAATAATAATATCTTATCTATAAAGATTATGGTGCTCTGCACCAAAATGTAAAATCAAGCAACAGACTTGCGTTATACTTATAGATACTATTTCTTGTTAAAACCTAAGATGTAGAGCACCCTTATATATCCTTCCTAAATTATTACGAAGACAAATTAAATTAATGTATTTCTTGTGTTTTCAATTCTAATTTTTGTTTGACTCTAATTTTAAGTCCAAACAAAGGTCGCAATACAATACTTCGTTTTATCACAAATTCGTACAATACAAAGCAAGCAGCAAATGTAAACAGGTTAATTAGTACGAACTGAAGAATTGCAGGTATTTGTAGCGGTACTATGAAGTAAGATGCAGCATACAACATTGCCATATGTATAATATAAACCGGGTAGGCTGCCTCGCTTAAATAGCTCAATGTTTTACTTCCTTTGTTTAAATACTGGAAAGCAAAACCAAAAATTGCAAATATCCAGAGATTCGACTCAATGGCCATAAGATAGTTTGGCGATTGCAATTCGAAAACCAACAAACGAGTAGTGTACATGCCTACTGCCAAGGCTAATAAGTACCATTTCCATTTCATCAAAGATCTTCGAAGTGTTTCTCCGGCAAGGATGAAAATATAACCAAAGAAAAAGGCCAATAATCCCAGTATAAATCCATGCAAAGTCATGGCATACATTTCAAAAGGATTTGGATTAACCAGAATGGCTTCCAATACAAAAGGAATCATTACAAAGAGCAAAGCCAGTGGACTTTTAAACCATTTGTTCAAGCTGCTTTTGATCCTGAAATGATTTTTTTTCATGTAGAGGAAAAGTGGCAATAAAATCAAAACATAGGCGAATATATTTCCAAGGAACCACAAATGGCTTGGATTGGTCATGTATGCCAGGTCCTGATTGTAAAAAGATTTCCAGATCAGAAAATGCAAAGGAACAATGCAAAACATTCCAAACAGAAAGGGAATTAATATTCGAATGCTGCGTTCCTGAAGTAATTGTGCGCCCGATCTTTTGCGCATGGCAAAGCAAACTCCCATTCCCGAAACGAAAAACAGCAATGGTATTCTCCAGATATTCAGCGCAGACATCGGAATCCAAATGCTTTCCATTGAAGTATCGCTTTTAATAAAAGCTAAAAATGGAGCCCAGGGCTGAAAAACAATGGCAATGTGGTAGATCAATAACAAAGCAATGGTGATCACTCTCAGCCAATCAATATCGTATCTTCTTTCTGTTGTTGTCATGATTTCTATGATTTACCAGAGGGCATTTTGCCCCCTGAATTTAATGGTTTACAATTTGTCGGCAAAATAAGAATTAGCTTTGCTTGTTCAGCAATTCAGCTACCTCAGGTCTTGCCTTTTCAATTCTTTCAAAATTTAATCTTAATCCCAGAGGTCCCAATTCCTTATTAAAGAACTCGTAAACACCTTTAACTTGCGTAAAAGGAGCCGAAACGCTTTCTAAAGCAGTGGCACCAGCATTGTTTTTTATATTGGTATCGGCACCCTTTTCAAGAAGAGCTTTTACAATTTCTGTTCTGCAAAAGAATGCTGCAACATGAAGGGCGGTTGAGCCATCATTGTTTTTAATGCTTAAATCAGCATTTGCATCGATAAGTGCCTTTGCAACTTCGGTTTTGCCGAATAAGCATGCTGTAATTAATGGGGTAGACCCGCCAATGGGTTCTTTGCTATTTAAATTGGTGCCCGCAGCAATGTGCTGTTCTACTAATTTTAAATTTCCCATAAAAGTAGCCGCATGAATATCGGTTTTAGGAGCTTTTACCTTCTCAGCCTTTACTGTTGTGTCTGATTTTGAATTCTTGTTTTCGCATGAATAAACTGCTAATACAAATAGGAAATACATTGCGAATGCTAATAATTTATGTGCTTTCATTTTTACTGATTTTTAGTTCAACATTTGTTTGATGTAAAGGTCTTTCAAATCATGATGCAGCACATATCATTTAAAAATCGAAGAATATAAGCTTTTGAGAATCAGTATAAATTATGGCGCATAGGTATAAAATATGATGCAAGAAGCGATTTTTAAGCACCAAAAACCTCAGAATACAACAGAATATCTTGCTGAATAATCTTGATATTATTTGTATCTTTTTCCCGATTTATTGATGACAATTTTACCCCACTATAATGACCGATCACTTATTTGAAGAGAATGAATTTCTATTAAAACTTACCTCACTTGTTGAGGACAACTTGTCCAACGAAAGTTTTGGAGTATCCGAATTGGCTGATGCAGTAGGAATGAGTCGTTCCAATCTCTTGCGAAAAGTTAAAAAACAATGTAATCTTTCTGTGAGCCAGTTTATCAGGCAAATAAGACTAGAAAATGCCAAAGAAATTTTGCTGCAGGGCGATGCAAATGTTTCAGAAGTTGCCTACCAGGTTGGTTTTAGCAGCACATCTTATTTTATTAAATGTTTTAGAGAGTTGTATGGATATCCGCCAGGCGAAACCGGAAAGCACGAAGTAGTAGAAGAAACAAAAGAGGAAAGCGAAGCTCGAAAACCAAATTCGCGCAAAGGTACTATTGTCGTAATAATTGCTGTTTTGCTAAGCATACTCTCTACCTATTTTATTTTGAATCCAATTCAGTTTGGCGATAATGAGGTAGATAAATCGATTGCCGTGCTACCCTTTAAGAACGACAGCAAAGATTCAGCTAATGTGTACATTGTAAATGGTTTAATGGAGTCGGTTTTGAATCACCTGCAGAAAATCGAAGATGTAAGGGTAATCAGCCGAACTTCGGTAGAGAAATATAGAAATTCGAACCTTAGCATTCCCGAGATTGCCAAAGAGTTAAATGTAAGCTACTTTGTTGAAGGAAGTGGTCAGAAAATAGGCGATCAGATCTTATTGAATATTCAGCTCATTAAAGCCAGTAACGACACGCATTTGTGGGCAGAACAGTACGACAGGCAGGCCCAGGATATTTTTAAATTACAGAGAGAAGTAGCAAAAAAAATTGCAAGTAGTGTAGAAGCCATTATTACACCCGAAGAAGAGGAGTTAATGGACAAAACACCTACCGATAATCTTGAGGCATACGATGAGTATTTAAAGGCTTTGGAATTAATGCGACAAGAGAAGAGAGAGGTCTTACTTGAAGCCATTGCTCATCTTGATAAAGCCATTGAACTCGATCCTGAATTTGCACGTGCTTATGCATTTAAGTCGATGGGCTATTATTACTTAGATATTTTTAAGGCTGAAAAATTACATGTCGATAAGGTGGTGGCTAATGCCGATCAGGCCATGTTATACGATTCGAAGGATTATCAAAGCCTAATCGCAAAAGCTTTATCCTACCTCGCAAAAGGGGAGAATGCTGCGGCCATTCCATATTTTGAAAGAGCTTTGGAGTATCAACCCAATTCTGCTTACGTATTAAATAACCTATCGAATTTCTATGCGAATTTTATGCCTAATTCGGAAAAATACCTCGAATATGCATTACGAGGAATTCAACTGAATATTGCTGCCAACGATTCTGTAACAGCCAGCTATATCTACTTACATATTAGTAATGCGCTGATACAAACTGGCTTTGTGGAAGAGTCAGAATTATACATTAATAAATCTCTTGATCACAATCCGAACAATTTGTTTTCGGAATATTTAAGAGCCTTTGTTTTGTTGGCTAAGAACAAGGATTTGGAAGAAACCAAACAACTTCTGATTACTGCCTGGAATAAAGACCAAACACGCCTGGATATTCTCCAGGAAATCGGAAAAATTTGCTACTACCAACGAGACTACCAGGAAGCCTATAAGTATTACAGTATTTTTGTAAAAGAGCGAGAAGAGCGAAAATTGGATATCTATGCCGGAGAAGATTCTAAAATTGCTCATGTTTATAAAGAGGTAGGAAAATACCAGGAAGCCAAATTGTTGTTTGATTCGTACAGGGAATTTGCCAACACACATACTTCCATCTACAAACATTTAAGTTTAGCAGTTTGTGCCGTACAGGAAGGAGATAGGGAAAGAGCTTTTAAGGAGCTGGAACGATTCGCCGAAGAGGATCAGTTTTCATTTTGGGTGATCCTGTTTTTAGAAGATGATCCTTTGCTGGAGGAAATAAGTGATACCAAAGAGTATAAAGAATTTATGCAGGTGTTAAAAAAGAAATTTGATCAACGCCACGAGCGCTTAAAGAAGGTACTAAAAGATAAAAAACTGATTTAGATGATATCAAAAAAAAGGATTTCCAATTTTGGAAATCCTTTTTTTGATTTTATTATTAGTTTTATCCTGTTTCACAAATTCGTTCTAACCTCTCTCTGTCAAGTATTTCCAGGTTTCTTCCTTCCAGGGAAATGATTTTATCATCCTTAAATTCCTTAATCACCCGTGAAAGGCTTTCAACCGACATCACAGTAATTTCAGCAAGGTCTCTTCGCGAGAGCGCCATTTCGAAGTTATTGCTTTTGTACAAACGATCGGACAGGCATAAGAGAATATCTGCCAACCTTCCACTGGCCTGTTTTTGAGTCAGACAGAAAAGACGTCCATATCCGCGAATGGTATTTTCATTCAGGCGAGCTATGAGTTTCGAAGCAAAACCAGAGTTTTGCTCAATAATTTTACTAATGGTATTCATTTCGAAAAGGCACACAGTTGTGTTCTCGTAGGCAACAGCTGTGTAATGGAAAACACTATTACCGAAAAGAGACTGTAATCCGATCATATATCCATCCTTTTCGATGGTTAAAATGATGTTTTTATTGTGACCTCCTTCGATATACATTTTCACAAATCCACTCTTAATATAGATCAAATGAGATGCAAGCATGCCTTGCTTACATACAATTTCACCTTTCTTAAAAGTGACCTCGAAGCGTCCCTGGTCTATCAGAACTAGTTCTTCATCAGACAGTTCCTTAAAGCAAGCAGATTTGCTTACGCAATCTTTGCAACAGGTTGTTTTTACAGGCATTGCCATAGGGTAAGGGGGTTTAGGTTGTTGTATGCACTCCTGTAAATATATACAAATTTAGAGTATAATCATATGTCATATAACGGAAAAAAACATGTAATAGATCAAGTTTTGACCTGTCTGGAGTCAAACTTTTTGTTTCAAATTACCGATTCTGGGTTGACGGATTGGGATGCAGTTTTCTCGATTTCAGGGTGGGAATCCTTTAATATTGTAATAGAGAAATAAATCTTTATTGAGGGCAGGCTAGTTTTATTTCAAAAAGATCAATTCTGCTTATCAAAATACTTGCAAACGTTATAAGAACGTGCAAATATAATAATTCTTATCAAAATGTTACAGTTTTTAAACCTAAATATCAAATCTATGAAAACAATAAAGGCTTTTTTCTTTATCTGCCTTATTGCTCTTGCAGCTTGTAGCAGTAATACGAACCAAACTGCAAAAACATACAAGAGCGTTGATGAAATGGTGGCTGATGCGCGAGTACAAATTACTGAAATAACAGTAAGCGATTTCCACACTTTAATGAATGGTGAAGATCCATATGTATTATTAGATGTACGCCTGCCAAAGGAACATGATAAAGGTTATATCCCCGGGTCGGTATCTATTCCAAGAGGAGTTCTGGAATTTAGAATTGCAAGCGAAAAGGTATGGGATGAAGAAGGATTGTATGTACCAGAAAAGGAAGAATTACTGATTCTGTACTGCAAGAAGAGTAATCGTAGTCCGTTGGCTGCCTTAAAATTACAGCAGCTTGGATACAAAAATGTGAAGGTAATTAGCGGAGGCTGGCATGGCTGGCACGAAGCTTATCCCGAAATCAGCGAAGATAATATTGAAGAAGGTGGGATGGAATATGCCGCAACTGAAGAAGAAGATTCAGGCGGATGTTAAAACTTGAACTATCTAACCTAATTAAACCCTAAACTAATACAAATCTAAACTATTGAGTCATGAAAAAATTAATGAAGTTTTTCTTTATTTTTACATTGGTACCCGCATTACTTCTGACTTCTTGTAAGGAAGAGAATGATGTGTATACTCCAGAGCCGGGTCCTGATCTAACGGTTAATTTTGAAACATTAACCAACTATATGGTCGAGAATGACCTTGATCTTCCGGATGTTTTGAATGGTTGGATTACTGCAGCGCCAGCAGAAGCTGATTTAGCAACTTTTCTGAATACTTATGATATTATTGATATCAGATCGGCAGCCGATTATGCAGCAGGTCATATCGAAGGTGCTGTGAATTCATCTTTAGACAATATTTTGAATACAGCCAACGGTACAACAAAACCAATTTTGGTTGCTTGTTATACTGGTCAAACTGCTGGTCATGCAGTAGTTGCATTGCGCTTAAGCGGATACACAGATGCCAAAGTATTAAAATGGGGGATGTGCGGTTGGAACTCAACTCTATCGGGCAAATGGGAAAGTAACTCAGGTGCTACCAATGGTGCAGTTGGTGAAGGACATGCAAACTGGGTAACTACTCCTGTGGCTACAAATCAGACTTTTAACTTCCCTGGTTTCAGTACAACTGCTACTTCAGGTGCAGCCATGCTTGAAGAGAGAGTAAATGCAATGCTTATTGCTGGTTTCAAAGGTGTTTCTGCAAGCGATGTGTTAACAAATCCATCGAACTATTTTATTAATAACTATTGGGCACAAGCCGATGTTGACCATTACGGACATATTGCTGGTGCATATAGAATTCAGCCTTTAAGTATCGAAGGTGGCGAATTGGCAAATCTTGATTCTGATGCTACAGTATGTACTTACTGCTGGACAGGTCAGACCTCTTCTATGATTACTGCTTACCTTAATGTAATTGGTTATGATGCAGTTTCTCTGAAGTTTGGTTCGAACAACATGATTTATCCATCATTGGAAAGTCATAAGTTTTCTACTCCAACAACCGATTTACCACTTGTTACTTCTAACCCGGTAGAAACCAATCCTTTCGAAACTTTATCTGATTATTTGGTAGCCAATGATCTTGATTTACCGGACATTTTAAATGGATGGATTACAGCTGCTCCAGCAGAAGCTGATTTGAATACCTTCCTTTCTACTTACGATATCATCGATATCCGTTCGGAAACCGATTACAATAATGGACATATTGATGGTGCAATAAACTCATCATTAGGAAATATTGTAGCTGATGCTGCAAGTACAACGAAACCAATTTTGGTTGCTTGTTACACTGGTCAAACTGCGGGTCATGCAGTAGTTGCATTGCGCTTAAGCGGATACACCGATGCTAAAGTACTTAAATGGGGTATGAGTGGTTGGAATTCAACTTTATCTGCTTCCTGGGAAAACAATTCAGGTGCTACAAATGGCGCTAACGGTGAAGGTCATGCAAACTGGGTAACTACAGCTGTAGAAACTCCTCAAACTTTCGAATATCCAACATTAACTTCTTCGGCTACTACAGGAGCTGCCATTCTTCAGGAAAGAGTTACAGCAATGACTTCAGGTGGATTTAAAGGAGTAAAAGCTTCAGATGTATTAACATCTCCAGCAAACTATTTCATTAACAATTTCTGGGATCAGGCAGATGTTGACAAGTATGGTCACATTGCAGGTGCGTACAGAATTAAGCCTTTAAGCCTTGAAAATGACGAGTTGAAAAATCTTGATGCAAGTGCTACAGTATGTACTTACTGTTGGACTGGTCAGACTTCTTCTATGATTACTGCTTATCTAAGTGTATTGGGTTACGATGCAGTTTCATTAAAATTTGGTTCGAACAACATGATTTATCCATCATTGGAAAGTCACAAGTTTAGCACGCCAACAACCGATTTACCATTGGTAAACTAGTACAGGAATAAAAAATATTCAAAAAACTAACCGAATATCGGGAATTGCACAGCAAGCATTTGAAATGCAATTCCCAAAACCTAAAAAAGATAATCATGAAAAAATTATATGCATTACTATTTGCAATTGCTTTCTGTCTTCCAATGATGGTAAATGCACAGGGTTGCGACGAACCATCGGGCGAAGGTGTTAACGTTTTTGGTTTTATTCAGCCAAAATATCAGTACAACGAAAATGCTGCGAACGACGATACCAACACATTCGATTTTAATCGTGCACGAATTGGTGTAATGGGGAAAATTCCTTACGATATCAGCTACTATGTAGTATTGGAAGCAAGTCCTGATAATACAAGACATGATGGAGATGCTTACCTTTTGGATGCATTTGTAACCTATTCTCGTTTCGATTTTGCTAAAATTTCACTGGGTTCTTTCAAGTCGCCTATCTCAATGGAATTGAATACACCTTGTCACAAACTACACACAATAAACCGTTCGAGAGTTGTTGAGCAATTGGCTACTCCAGATCGTGACCGTGGTTTTATGATTTTAGGTGGAGCCGATACCACTTTGTTCCAGTACAGTTTTGCAGTAACCAATGGTACTGGCTTATTCGATAAGGACGACAACAAGAAGAAGGATTACGCTGCACGTGTAGTATTAAATCCTCATAAGAACTTCAAAATTGGTGCAAGTTACAAGTATGGTGAATCAGCTTCTGCTACAGCAGGAATGCCTGATGACGAAAGAACAAGATATGGTGCCGACCTTCAGTACAAAACTGGTGCTTTTATGTTGCAAGCCGAATACTTATATGGTAAAGATGTTGGATCTTATACAACCGGTGGAGGTTGTGGCGAAGAGCTAACCTTACATCAGGGTAGCGTGAAACGCGATGGTGGTTTTATCATGGCAATGTACAAGTTCAACAACAACCTTCAGCCAGTATTTAAATGCGAATTCTTCGATTCGGATAAAGATATGGGCAACAACACAGAATTCTGTACAACTTATGGTTTGAACTATTTCTTGAACGATTGGACCAAGATTCAGGCAAACTACGTGTACCGTGCAGAAAGAGCTGATGAAATTGATAATGATATTTTCATGTTACAGGTAACTGTGAAGTTTTAACAATTGATTGATTGGGAGTGAAATACCTCCCAATTTTTTAATAACACTCAAAAAAATTAGATGATGAAAAAAATGATATTGCTTGCATTTGTTTGTTTTCTTGGCATGCAAATGACATTTGCTCAGGATGTAATTTCTGTAAAAGAATTTCTAAAGATCAAGAACAATGATAACGTGGTGCTGGTAAGTACACGTAAAGCTACTGATTATGCGAAAGTACACATTGACGGTGCGATTCATGTAAATCATAAAGATCTGTATAAGGCAGAACCAAAAAGTACCTTAAAATCAACAGCCGAAATCGCTAAAATTTTAGGTGCTAAAGGAATTAGCAACAACAACACCATTGTATTGTATGATAATGGATCGGGAAAATATTCGGGTCGTGTATACTGGATTTTAAAGTATTTAGGTGCGAAGGACGTAAAAGTTCTTGATGGACACATGAAAGCCTGGAGAATGGCTCGTAAGCCTGTAACCAAAAATCCTGTAAAGAGAAAAGCAACTACATTTAATGTTGCAATAAATAAAGCTGCTATTGCCGATATGGTTCAGGTGAAAAAAGCAACAAATTCGGCTGCCGCAGTTGTGGTAGATGTACGTTCGGCTGACGAATACAAGGGAATTAAAGAATCTAAATTGCCTAAGGGACATATTCCTAACTCTATCAACCTTGAGTTTAAGAATGTAATGACCAGCAAAAGCAAACTAAAATCGAAAGAAGAATTACAGGCATTATTTACTGCTGCAGGTATTACAAAAGATAAGGAAGTAATTCTTTACTGCGAATCGAGTGTTCGTGCAGGAATCGTTTACCTGGCACTTAAATCTGCTTTGGCTTACCCTAAGGTAAAAGTTTACGATGGAGCATTGTTTGAGTGGACTGCTACAGAAACAGTTCAGAAGTAAGCTCATTTTTTCATAAATCTGATATCATATCCTTCGTTCTTCGAAGGATATGAGTTCAGCTCAATGACTACTGCAAATATAAATTTACGAAGAAAGTAGTGTTTATCTGAATTTGCTATTCAATCTGTAAAATCAAAGAAAACCACAAATTATATATCTGTTTAGATAGCATCAGTTCAATTTAAAATATCAACCTGATGAACAAGTCGAGAAGAGAATTTATTAAGTTATCCGCAATTGGCGCAGGAGGTTTGGTTTTAGCCAATCCGCTATTGAATGCCATGATTGGGCAGGTAAATGCTGCTGAACCAATGGATGCTTCAAAAATAAAGCGCTTCCCAACATACTGCGAAGTTTGTTTCTGGAAGTGTGCCGGATGGGTTTACACCGATGAAAAAGGTGAAATCTGGAAAATTGAAGGAAACGAAGATGATCCGCATTCTAACGGAAGATTCTGTCCGAGAGGTACAGGAGGAATCGGAATGTACAATGATCCTGATCGTTTAAAAACCCCTTTAATGCGTGTTGAGGAAAACGGGAAACAAACTTTTGAAGAGGTGAGTTGGGATAAAGCCTTCCGTTTTATCGCCGAAAAAATGAATAAAATTAAAGACGAAAGCGGAGCAGAAAGTCTTGCCTTGTTCAAACACGGTTCGGGTGGTGCACATTTCGGAAAACTGTTTAAAGCTTTTGGTTCACGAAATATTACAGCTCCTTCCTACGCTCAGTGTAGAGGTCCCAGAGAGGTGGGCTTCCATACTACTTTTGGATCAAATATCAACTCTCCAGAACCAGTCGATCTTGAAAATACCAAATGTTTGGTGCTGATTGGAAACCACATTGGAGAGAACATGCACAACTCTCATGTGCAGGAAATGTCGAAAGCCATTGATAGAGGTGCAACAATTATTACTGTAGATCCAAGATTATCTACAGCTGCCAGCAAATCGAAATACTGGTTGCCAATTAAACCGGCTACCGATCTTGCCCTTTTACTGGCTTGGATGAACGTAATTGTTACCGAAGAATTATACGATAAAAACTATATCGAGCAATACGCTTATGGTCTGGAAGATTTGCAAGCCCATGTTGCCGATAAAACCCCTGAGTGGGCAGAAAAAATTACCACCATTAGTGCTGATGTGATTCGCCAGACAGCAAGAGAAATGGCCTTTCACGCACCAGCAACATTAATACATCCTGGCCGCCACGTTACCTGGTATGGCGATGATACACAACGATGCAGGGCAATGGCCATGCTGAATGCCTTATTGGGATCGTGGGGTAGAAAAGGTGGTTTCTACTTCCCCGAAAAAGCAAAAGTACCTTCATTCCCTCACCCGGGTTATCCACCGGCAAGCTGGACCTGGAACGATTACCTTGATGGAAAATATGCTTTGGCAGGATCTTCAATTGCGAATGTATTTGTAGATATGTCGCATCCCGATAACGAATCGGATCATAAAATAAAAGGATGGTTTGTTGTGGGAACCAATTTAATT
Source organism: Marinifilum caeruleilacunae (assembly GCF_013141825.1). Lineage (GTDB taxonomy): Bacteria > Bacteroidota > Bacteroidia > Bacteroidales > Marinifilaceae > Marinifilum > Marinifilum caeruleilacunae. The sequence goes on along the minus strand of NZ_RZNH01000014.1, from coordinate 25,310 downwards.
TCCACCATTCCTGATACAGAAAGGACCTTAGAGGCCATTCAAAACCTCGATTTGTTGGTGGTGGTTGATACCATGCCAATGGAAATTACGGGTTATGCCGATATTATATTGCCTGAATGTACCTACCTGGAGCGTTACGACGATATGCGTTTGTCTCCGAATCGTGTACCTAATATTGCCGTTCGTGTTCCGGCTGTTAAGCCAAAATATTTATCGAAACCATCCGACTGGATCGTTAGAAAACTGGCTAAGAAACTGAAATTATCGAAACACTTCAACTACGAAAGTTATGCCGAGGTAATCGATTGGCAATTGAAGCAAGTAGGTTCTTCGTTGGCAGAACTAAAGGAGAAAGGCGTTCTGAAACTAGATCGTAAGAGTCCAATGTTCCTGGAAGAGGATGATTACCATGAATTTGGAACATCAACCGGAATGATTGAGCTGTACTCCCTGGATCTGGAAATGGAAGGATTCGACCCAATTCCGAATTATACACCACACCCCGAGCCACCGCAAGGATATTATCGCCTGAATTATGGTAGAGCTCCAATGCACACCTTCGGAAGAACGGTTAACAATCCGAACCTGAATGAGCTGATGAGCGAAAATTGCCTGTGGGTGAACCCATTTGTGGCTGCCGATAATAATTTGGAGAATGGCCAGGAGGTTTGGCTGAAGAACCAGGATGGAGTTGTTTCGGAGTTTCCAATTAAAGTTCGCGTTACCGAGCGTATCGGAAAAGACAATGTTTATATGATTCACGGATTTGGTAGAGCCAATAAGAAACTGAAACGATCATACGGTAAGGGAATTAGCGATACTCAATTGGTAACAAACGTTATGGTTGACCCAATTATGGGTGGAACCGGAATGCGTGGAAACTTTGTAAGTTTTGTAACAGATAAACCAGAAAGTGAGGTAGTATCATGAGATATGCAATGGTAATTGATACAAAAAAATGTGTTGGCTGTAGCGATTGTGTTGTTGCCTGCCAAAACGAAAATCGTGTTCCTATTGGATACTGTCGCGACTGGGTTATCGAAAATGCAAAAGGAACATTTCCAAATGTGAGTATTGAGCTCAGATCAGAGCGATGCAACCACTGCGAAAATTCTCCATGTGTAAGATGTTGCCCAACAGGGGCAAGTCATTACGAAGAAGGAGGGTTGGTAAAAGTAACTCGCCACGAATGTATTGGTTGCGGTGCCTGTGTTCAGTCTTGTCCTTACGATGCCCGTTACTCTCATCCCGACGGATTTGTCGACAAATGTACCTTCTGTCATCACAGAATAAGCGAAGGAAAATTGCCTTCCTGCGTGTCGGTATGTCCAACCGAATGCATGTATTTCGGCGATTTGGATGACAAGGAAAGCAAAGTATATCAATTGTTACAAAACAGAGATTGGAAAGTGCTGGCTCCCGAAGTGGGAACAAAACCACACGTTTACTATCTGGTTTAATGATATTCAAGATAATGCCGGCAAAGCCATTCAAGTTGGTTGTTGTATTGCGTTTCTCCGGCAGGTTTTAACAAGTTCAAGTTTTAATACGATTCCGTTCGTCAGGCTTCTTATGCGCTGGGGTAAGTCTGATGAACGAAATCTAAAAACAATCGAATTATGAACGAAGAAATTATAATTAGTGGAAGAATGAATCCCAAAATCGATCCAGTACTGGCGATTTGGGGATGGGAAATTCCATTGTATTTATTTTTAGGTGGATTGGCAGCAGGAATCTTATTTTTTGCCGCTTTATATACCATATTAGGCAGGGAAAAAGAATTGCCAACTGCCGTAAGAAGAGCAACTTTCCTTGTGCCGGCTATTTTGGTAATTGGTTTGTTTGCTTTATTCCTCGATTTAAAGAATAAACTCTATTTCTGGCAACTGTATACCACAATCCGTTTAGAATCTCCAATGTCTTGGGGAGCATGGGTTTTAATGCTGGTTACACCACTATCAATTGTATGGTGTGTTGCCTATTGGAGAGATTTGGTTCCCAACTGGAAATTCAAAGTAGAGTGGTTGGAATATATCGAAAAGATGGTGAACAAATATCGCAAGCCATTGGCCTGGGTAATGATTGTTTCATCGGTAATTTTAGGAATTTATACCGGTATTTTGCTTTCGGCATTTAATGCCAGACCATTGTGGAACACCTCAATATTAGGCCCTTTGTTCCTGGTTTCTGGTTTATCTACAGGTGCAGCTGTTATCATGTGGATGTCGAAAGATCATCTGGAAAGAACCCTTTTTAGTAAAATTGATTTGATATTGATCGGAATCGAAATCTTTTTCATCATCCATTTGTTTATGGGATTCCTGGCAAGTAATGCCGCTCAAATTGAAGCAGCACAACTCTTCCTTGGCGGAGCTTATACATTGCCATTCTGGGGTGGAGTAGTGGTACTGGGATTACTGGTACCTGCCATTTTGGAAATTATGGAACTGAGAGGAAAAAAAATACCTGTGGCATTTCCGGCTTTCCTTATCCTTTTGGGTGGAATGATCTTCCGTTTTATCATGGTAGATGCCGGACAAATTAGTAAGTATCTATATTAACATGCGATCATGCATCATCCAAATTGTAAAGCTTAGGTTTAAAATGATTGTTTTGGGGAACTGAAACAAGTTAATCACGTAAATTGAAAAGGATACAGTTACTGTATCCTTTTTTTTTGCTTCATTTTCTAATGCGTTCTTCTAAGCGTTTTAAAAGTAATTTCAATTATAGAGGCTGTTCTTGATTGGAATTTTAGAATCAAAAAAGTAATGTTTCATGAAGCAGATTTTTACTTTCCATTAAGCCAAATTACGATCTCAAAAATTACTCAATATAAATTAAGTCGATTATGAGTGTGCGTTCGTCGATTGTTAGATACGATATGTCGATATCGCTTGTATAAATAAAAATCGGATTGCATATTTATAATTAGCTATACTGTTGGGACTTATGTGAGTTGGAGTTCATTGCTCCCAATTATCATTCTTTGTAAATTCTATTAACAATTAATATTTTTTAAGATGAAAAAGATTAAAACTATTTTAGTAATTCTTCTATTTGCCAGTATAAATAGTGTTTGTGCTCAAGAGTTGAGTGTAAGCGAATCTTCAGGTGTCAAAATAGAACAACTTCCGGAGTATGTAATCATAACATCAGAAAATACCAAGCTATTGGGAGGATCGGGTATAAGCATTGATTACAAAAAATCTGAATACAAACAGGTTTTGGAGCAATTGGAATTATTGTTACAAAATCGAAAAAAGTTACAAATTAGAAATCAAACCGACTTGTTAAATGCAATGTCCAAATTAGGTTTTGAATATGTTGATGCATACCAGGCAACGGCTTCTGGTGCTGAAGGAGGAGATAAGGAATTTTCTATAAATGATTCCAAATTCAGAGTGAATATGGTGTTTCGAAAAAAAATAGAATATAGAAAATAATCAACACATGACTGCTTCTATTCATTTCTAAATGCACTTGAAGCTGAATTCCTGAAGGGAGAACGAGGGCTTTTTTGTGATCTTAATTATCATTGGAAAATCTTATCGTAATTTTCTATAACCAACAGTGTAATAACTTACGATGGGCTACTAATCAAGACATTTTCACTCACCTGGTATAGAAAGTCAAGCATACTCTCTGGAGAGAATAAATACCCGATGAGATTCAAATTACACAAATCCACCTGCACACAAATTTATTGAAAGTTTCATGAGACTCTGTAAGTGTCAGTAAATCTGAGGTGAATGGCTCTTTTTTTTAGTTCCCAAATCGAGGTTTAGAACATATTGGTATTTGTAAATATTTGGAAATAACGGTATTTCTGTTGTAACTTAGATAAAAACCGATGTTTTTATTTAAACAATTGTGATTATGGCTCCTACAAATAAATTACCGAAAGAGATAGAGAAGAGGAGAGAAATTCTAAGTACAGCCTTAGAAATTTTTGTGCAGGAAGGTTATTTTGCAGCTACCGGAGCAAGCATAGCCAAAGCTACAGATATTTCGGAGGATCAGTTGTTCTCCTATTTCGAAACCAAGGAAGATTTGCTGCATACCATTGTGGATGAGGCGGTTCATATTCTATTCGATGGACTGGATCCGAATGAGGATGGAGATCTTCTGGAAGTTGAATTGCTCTTCTTTATCAACGATTATTTCGACTCGACCGAAAAGAACCTAAAATTCTTTAAATTGTTCTATGCACTTCGATGGCAGCCAGGTGTTCTGCCATTGTACCAGCAGGAACTAGATAAAATTGTGAGCATGAAGTTCGATGTGCTGAATGAATATTTCAGCAAGAGCGGTGCGGCCGATCCCGAAATGGAAACAGAGTTTTTAACCTCGATGTTGGATGGTATAGCTATGAATTATGTCCTGGAGCCAGAAGGATATCCAATTGATGCCATGCAGCAAAAGATTTTGAATATGTATATTACCAAGGCCGAATACGAGGAGTAATGAATAATGTGTAATGAATAATGAATAATATAAAAAAATCCGATCCACATTGTGGATCGGATTTTATATTTGATTCGCTATCTGTTATAGCTTATTTTAATCCTCTCTTGTTCAACAATGCGTCAATGCTTGGCTCAGCACCTCTGAATCGTACGTACAATTCCATTGGATCTTCAGTTCCACCTTTTGCAAGAATGTTATCGCGGAATGCTTTAGCAGTTTCAGCATCGAATAAAGTAGTTTCCTTGAAAGCCTGGAAAGCATCAGTATCCAATACACCAGCCCAAATGTAAGCATAGTAACCAGCTGAATAACCACCAGCAAAAATGTGGTTGAAGTAAGTAGAACGGTATCTTGAATAGATTTCAGGAATCAAACCTAATTCGTTCAAGTAGTTCTTTTCGAAAGTCATTACATCATCAGTTAATTCTTCTGAAAGTGTATGATATTTCATATCCAACATAGAAGCAGCAAGGTACTCAACAGTTGCAAAACCCTGGTTGAATTTACCAGCATCCTGAATTTTCTTCACCAACTCAGCAGGAATTACTTCACCAGTTTTGTAATGCTTCGCGTAAATAGCCAACATTTCTGGCTCGAAACACCAGTTTTCCATAATCTGAGATGGAAGCTCTACGAAATCGCGAGATACAGAAGTTCCTGATAAGTAGTTGTACTTACACTTAGAGAAAAATCCGTGAAGAGCGTGACCAAATTCGTGGAATAAAGTTTCAACTTCGTCTGGAGTTAATAAAGCAGGAGTATCGCCAACAGGCTTGGTAAAGTTACAGATGTTCATGATGATAGGAGTAACCTCTTTATCTGTACCGAAACCTGATTGCTTGCGGAATGAGCTCATCCATGCACCACCACGCTTAGAAGCACGTGGGTGGAAGTCCATATAGAAAATACCAATGTGAGTTCCATCAGCTTCCTGCATTTCAAACACCTGGTTTTCCGGGTTGAATTTTGCAATATCATTACGCTCAATAAATTTCACACCCCAAAGCTTGTTAGCCAATGCAAATGCACCTTCACGTACGTTGTTGATTTCGAAATATGGACGTAATTCTTCTTCGTCAAGATCGTATTTTGCTTTCTTCACCTTGTCAGCATAGTACCACCAGTCCCATGAAGCCAGTTTGAATTTACCACCTTCTTTATCAATGATTTTTTGCATCTCCTTCACTTCTTTCTTCGCGTTTGGAAGAGCAGCAGTCCAAAGCTTGTTCAACAATTCGAAGGCTTTTTCAGGAGTTTTAGCCATGTTTCTTTCCAAAATGTATTCAGCGTGGTTGTTGTAACCAAACAATTTAGCACGTTGGATACGAAGGTTTACAATTTTCTTCGCAATCTCTTTGTTATCGTACTCGTTGTTGTTGTTACCACGATTTACATAGCCCATGTAAAGCTTCTTACGAAGATCACGATTATCTGCGTACTGTAGGAAAGGCAACATGCTTGGCTTCTGAGTTGTGAACATCCACTTGCCTTCTTTACCAGCAGCTTTTGCAGTTTCGGCAGCAGCACCAATAACACCAGCAGGAAGACCAGCAAGATCTTTTTCGTTATCGATAACCAATTCGAAGCTGTTGGTTTCGTTCAGTACATTTTCGCCAAACTGAAGCGTTAATGAAGAAAGTTCAGCATCAATTGCACGAAGTTTTTCTTTCTTGTCAGCCGGAAGGTTAGCACCACCGCGAACAAATCCTTTGTACATTTTGTCTAACATGGTTTGTTCTTCAACAGAAAGTTCCAATTGATCTTTTTGCTCGTAAACTGCCTTAATTCTTTTGAATAAGTTTTCGTTTAGGCTGATATCACCATAGTACTTTGTTGTAATTGGCGATAATTTTTTCGCCAAAGCAGCAATTGAATCGGTATTTTCTGATCCTTTGATATTGTAGAATACATTTCCTACTTTATCCAATAAAGCACCAGATTTTTCGTATGCTAAAATTGTGTTTTCGAAAGTTGGAGCTTCTTTGCTGTTCGCAATGGCTTCAATTTCCGCACGACCTTCTTCCATACCTTTCATGAAAGCAGGCTCGAAATGTTCGAATTTAATTAAATCAAACGGAGGAGTTTGATGAGGAGTGTTGTACTCAGCAAAAAACGGATTGTCAGTCTTTTGCTCGCTTTTTTTTCCATCACAGGCTGTAAAAACAACACCTGCTACAAGTAAATAAAGGAACGTCTTTTTCACTTTAATAGGTTTAGTGTTAATATTAAAATTGTTGAATCGCCAAAATAGTAAAAAACTCTGTCTTTACTAAGGGTTTTTACCCATTTAGCAACATGTTTTTTGCAATTAGCAATTATCAATTAATAATGATCAATTCCTAATTGTTAATTGATCATTGATAATTGCTAATTGTTATTTAAGTCCTTTTTTAAGGTTAAAACTCGTAGATGGCTGTACCTGTTTCGATTGCTGGAAATTCTTCATCAGTCTTTTGAAAGTATTCGAGGATACTTTCTCGTTGCTCAGGTCGATCAGGAACCTTCTGAAACCTTCTTTGTACAGGTTATTTTTCTGTTGCATCCACGTTACCGGATGTTTTGGATAGACAATGGTCATTCCATCGCGAAGTTCTTTATTGTATTCGCCCTGCATATCGTCAATTAATTCATCGTTTACTGTTTTTACTGGCATGCGCGAGTAAAACAGTTGTGGGTAGAAGTAGACTGGTACAATTCCGAATCGGTCATTGCTTTTTAACAAATTCTCCAGGTCATTTTCCTGGGGATGGCTGTACAGATTGATTCTTTCATCACGCAAGTGCGCAATTGCGGCATCGTTAAACAGGTACACATTCTCGTTACAGGAAACACGCGCTTTGTTTGGCAATAGCAACTTTTGAGAGATGTGGCTCAGCATAAAATTCTGATATCCGTTTCGCATAGCTTTCTTGCACAGCTGCTTGTAAAAATCAAGATCTTTCTCCTGGATGAATTTTGGCAATTCAATCATGATTTTTTGTGCATTTTTCTGCAGGAAAGGCACATCCCACTTCAACTCTTCCCATTCCGATTTTTTCAGGTTCAAAATCAGGTAGTTTACCTCGTTCAAATGAACTTTTCTCAACCAAGCCAAAGAATCGATTCGAACGTAAACCTGTTCTTTCTGAGGAATGTTCTTTTTGCCCAGTGAGTGTAAGATTTTTGCTTTCTCCGTTCGGTGAAGATTGGCTTTTAGTGGTTTTCCTTCTTCGCGGAATTTGTTTGGGAATTTTTCCTGCATCATTCCGGCCAGGTACACCTGGTCGCCTTTCTCGGCAACTACATTTCCAATTTCGAGTTCATAGGAAGCTTTGCTCAGTTCTCTAAACTCTTTCACCTTCACTGCCTTTTGCGGTTCTCCGTTTTTTTGCTTGAATCGAACCCTGTTTCCAACTTTAATTTCATGATTAGAGGTGAAAATCACAGTGTTCTTTGTTCTTTTTTCAACCCTTCCAATCAAAATTCCTGTGTTGGTATTTTCTGTAATGGCTTTGTTTACATTTCCGGCAAGAAAATAACCAGTTTTCTCACGCCCCATATCGTAAGCCAAAATCTCTTTGGCCGTTTTTACATCATTCTCATCAATTACCTTACGATAGGCCCTCGAAACATTGTACACAAACTCTGCCGGTTTCAAACGGCCTTCAATTTTAATGGATTCAACACCCATTTTCATTAGGTCGGGCAAAACATCAACGGCCTGGTTGTCCTTTAAACTGAATACATAGCTTTTCTCTTTCCCGGTTTCGTAAAATCTTCTGCAAGGTTGTGCGCAAAGGCCGCGATTGGCGCCACTACCACCTAAAAAGCTGCTGAACAAACACATGCCCGAAAAGGAGTAGCACAATGCGCCATGCATAAAGATTTCCAGTTCAATATCCGATTTTTTGCGAATCTCTTTCAGTTCGGGCAGGGTTAATTCCCTGGCCATTACCACGCGCTCGAAATCTTTATCTTTACAATAGATCGCACCCAGCGAATTGTGATGTGCCATTTGTGTACTGGCATGTACCGTAATTTTCGGGAAATGCTTTTTTACCAGGTAATAAACGCCCCAATCCTGAATGATTATGGCATCCACACCAATTTTCTGCACCAGGTTTAAGGTATCCAGCAAATCGGGCAATTCCTCGTTTTTAATTACCGTATTTAAAGTAAGATAAACCTTCATGTTGTTCTTCCTGGCAATTTTAATGAGAGCCAGCAATTGTGAGCTTGTAAAATTCGATGCTCTTCCACGTGCATTAAATTGTCGCAGTCCAAGGTATACGGCATCGGCTCCACCTTTTACGGCAGCATGAAACATTTCAGGATTCCCAACGGGTAATAATAATTCTGGTTTATTCATTCTTTAAAAATTTGTTCTGTTTGCAAAGATAGAACCGAAAATTGGGCTTAGCGAGTTTTAGGCACAAAAAAACCGCTCTTTCGAAAAAGAACGGTGAGCGTATGTTGTGTTTGTTATTTAAATGTCGAAACCACTTTTATAGGTTCTGGTTTCGCTTTTGGGAACCAATCGGCCATGAAACTGGATTTTACCGCTTCTGGTCGAAGCCTCAACATATGCATTTGCATAATTGTTCGAAGCATTTAAATCAATTCTCACTTCGGCATGCAAGGCAGCGCCCATTACGTTAAATTTCAGGAATTTATTGCCATGCTTATCGGTGGAGTATTTTTTATTGCTGATTCTTCCATTCAATGTAATGCCTCCTAATCCGTTAGGTCCGCCATATCCTCTAAAAGCCAACTGTAGCGTTGCTTTATCTTCTTCAACCGAAATAAAGTTCAGATTGTCTGAAACATTAATGGTTTTGCCTCTTTTCCCTTGCACGGTATGTGCTTCCAAAACAAAATCGAGATCTTTTAAAGCCTGGTAAGCCTGCTCGTGCAGTGCTTTATCGTACATTTCTCTTTCGGCTTTACGAATGGCCTTCTTCTCTTTTCTCAATTCCTTTTTTTCCTGTTTTGTCAATTCTTTGCCATCTGCTAAAGCCGAAAAGGATATTGTAAGTCCTAATACGACAACTGATACTATTTTAACTGTATTTTTTCTCATAACTAATTGATAAATTTTTCTATCCCTAAATTTTTAACTACTGCAGTTGACAATCGAATTGCAAGATGCGTGCCAATCAAATGTCAAGAAATCTTAAAAAGATTGAAAATTAGTTATTTGAGTCAAGCTGATATGCTTAATTCAGTTTGTGGTGCGAAAATTTACCATTGGTTTTAAAGCGTTCCTGTTCCGATTTACGCTTTTCGCTTTTTGGAGTGAAACTAAGGTAAAAAGCCACCCACAGTACAAAAAGCACAATGGCAACAGAGGTCATTCGGTTGAAGTACACTCCTTTTAAGTTATACAGAATGGCATCCTGAGGATTATCGGGATGGTACAAGATGGTGAACTTTTTTCCTATTGGATATTCTACATTTTCGAGACCTTTAATGCGATAGTGCTCGCCCTCCACTTCGTATCGTATAATCGAGTAGATAGAGTAGATGCCACTAATGCTGTCTTTGCTGATTCTAATCACAACTCCTTCTGCTTTTTCACCTTGCAGGAATAGTCTCCAGTTCCCGTAAATGGGAATCAGCAATATCAGTACCGTAATAAGAATACAACGAAAGCCCGAAATTTTCATAGACAATAGGTCTTCTCAATTTTCCTAAATTTAGTGAAAATTAGGCAATAAAAAAGGCTGTCGCATAATGGACAGCCTTTCATGTCGTTTTGAACGATCTATTGAGGGTAGTTCAAATTCTCTTCTTTTAAATCGGAAAGTACTTCGCTGCGATACTTGTTCGACTCCCATTTTGCAACGGTTAAATCGTGACTTACATAGTTTCCACATTCAATTTTATTGGTACCTGGAATTTCTCCTTCGAATTCAGCCATAAAATCGAACATTTCTCTGGTTACCTCCACAATGTCTTCCGATTTTAAATCGCCATGGAAAATAATATAGAAACCTGTTCTACATCCCATAGGACCGAAATAAATGGTTTTTTCAGACCACTCTTTGTGATTTCTTAAGAAGGTAGCACCAAGGTGTTCCATGGTATGCATGGCAGGAATATCCATTGCAGGTTCCTGGTTGGCAAGTTTGGTTCTGATATCGAAAGTGGTTACCACTTCGGCTCCAACCTTGTCTTTTCTCGATACGTAAATTCCTCTTTTCAATTTATTGTGATCTACCGTAAAGCTATCTATCTTTTCCATATCTTATTCTTTTATCTGATTTGCTAATTCTTTTGTCATTTCAACAACCATATTTGCAGAATTCACAGCTGCTGTTTCTACAAATTCTTCATACTCAACCGCATTCTCTTGTCCAGCAATATCCGAAATAGATCGGATAACAACAAAAGGAGTTGCAAACTGGAAACAGGTTTGAGCAATGGCAGCCCCTTCCATTTCTACAGCTTCGGCAGCCGGGAAAATCTCTTTAATTTTTTGGGTTGCCTCCGGGTTGTTCATAAACTGATCGCCAGTAAGAATACTCGCTGTCCTGGTTTGCACATCGCTTAGCCTGTGAATGCATTTATCGGCCAGTTCAATCAGGCGTTCGTCGGCCTTAAAACTTGCCGGCATGCCAGGAACCTGGCCTGTTTTGTATCCAAATACCGTACAATCCATATCGTGATGGATCAATTCGCTAGAAATTACGATATCGCCTACTTTTAAATCGCCTGGAAAGCCACCTGCGGCTCCCGTGTTAATCACAAAATCGGGCGTGTAATTGTCAATCATAATGGCTGCACCAATGGCTGCATTAACCTTGCCAATGCCTGATTGCAACAAAACAATCTCATTTCCATTTAGTTTCCCGGTATAGAAAACAAAACCACCCTTTTTTTGTTCATTTTTATCCGACAATAAAGCTCTCAGTCTTACCACTTCGATCTCCATTGCACCAATAATTCCTATTTTCATTCACTATAGTATAAAGTAACACGTACTGTGTTTTGGTAAATTGATTTTGTGAGTGCAAAGTTATAAAACTAAATGCCTTTTTGTGAGGGAAGCTATAAATTTATTTGTATTCTTTCCAGATAATCAAATGGAAGTGCATTAGCTATAAGCGAATTTAATTATATTTGAGTTATCTATAACAAAATCTAATTACATGACTTTAAAACAACTTGAATACGCACTGGCCCTGGGTAATTTGGGCAGTTATGGGCGAGTGGCAAAGTTTATGGGCGTATCTCAACCTGCGGTTAGCTTGCAAATACAGGCTTTGGAAGAAGAGTTGGGCATTAAACTATTCGATCGCAGCAAAAAAAAGGTGGAGACCACAAGTAATGGAGAACTGTTTTTGGAGAAGGCCCAGTTGTTGGTAACCCAATCGAAACACCTGGAAGATTTTGCACTTGAACTTTCGGAAGAGGTGCAGGGTGACTTGAATTTAGGGATTATACCTACGCTTTCGCCTTATTTGGTTCCACTTTTTGCCGATGAACTGAAAAAGCGTTTTCCAAAAATTAAACTTGTTGTTAAAGAGTTGATTACCGAGGAAGTTTTGCAGGGCGTGAAAGAAGGGGAATTACATGGAGGCATTATTTCAACCCCCATTCAAATAAAAAGTAAGCTGGAATTAAAGCCCATTTTTTATGAGAAATTCTATCTCTATGTCTCCGAAAAACATGCTCTTTTCGAGCAAGATGAAGTTGAGATTGAGAAGATAAATACTGAAAATGTATGGATGCTAAAGGAAGGGAACTGTTTTATGGACCAGGTGGCCAATATGTGTTCCATTGCTGGAAAGCATGAAAGTGAACTGATTTATGAAAGCAACAATATTGATGCACTTCGCAGGATTGTGGAGTACAAGGGAGGACTCACCTTTGTTCCCGAACTGGCTACTTTAATGATTCCTGCCGATCAGGAGGACTTGCTGAAGGAGCTGTCAGGAATAGAAAAAGTGAGGGAGATTAGCCTGGTTCAATTGAAAAGCGAAGTGAGAAAAAACTTGCTGACATCGGTGGTGGAAACCATTCAGTCTTGTATTCCAAAGCAAATGCTGAATAAGGAAGGCAAGGAAGTCGTAAAAACTAATTTTATTGAAGGATGATTGCAAAAACAATTAAAGCACCCTATTATGCCGTAATATTTTCGTCTTTGAGGGAAGAGGGCGATCAAGGTTATGCCGAAATGGCCGATACCATGATGGATTTGGCTCATACTCAACCGGGTTTCCTGGGTGTAGAATCGGCACGAAATGAATTGGGCATTACCGTATCCTATTGGGAAAGCCTTGAGGCCATTAAGAAATGGCAAGAACACCCGGCACATCAGATTGCCCAGAAACGAGGCAAAGAAGAGTGGTACAAGAAATATGCGGTGCGTATTTGTAAAGTAGATTCCGATTACTTTTTTGAGAAGTAAGTTGCCCTTTAGGGTAATGTTAATTCTTTCCTAAAAGCCAGATCGAAGCTGTTTTTGCTTTGTTCTGCATGCATTTTTGGTTACCTTCAAATGAAACTTTGAAACCGAAAATGATGAACAATGCAACAAAAATAGCAGAATACCAGAATATTCTACATACCAAATCGCCCATTTTGAATGAGGGTACACCCGAAGAGAAAAGAGCGGAAATTTTGTCCTACTTCCAGTCTACCTGGGAGCTCGACGATCGTTTATACGATTGTCTGAAAACAGAGGAAGCATTTTACATGCGTGCCGATCCACTTCGTCACCCACTGATTTTTTACATCGGGCATACTGCAACTTTCTTTATCAATAAGTTGATATTGGCCGGCATTCTTAAGCAAAGAATCAATCCGAAACTGGAGTCGATGTTTGCGGTGGGTGTTGATGAGATGTCCTGGGACGATTTGAACGAACAGCATTACGACTGGCCAAAGCTGGTCGAAGTAAAGGAATATCGAAAGCAGGTAAAGCAAGTCATTGAAAAGCTGATTCAGGAACTGCCCATTCAAATGCCCATCGATTGGGATTCTCAATTTTGGGTGTTGCTCATGGGTATTGAGCATCAGCGCATTCACATCGAGACTTCCTCGGTGCTGATCAGGCAGTTGCCCATCGATCAGGTGCAAAATATCGACCTTTTTGAAACATGCAAAGAGAGTGGCGTGGCACCCGAAAATGAATTGATAAGTGTAGCATCGGGCAGGGTGAAAATTGGAAAAGAAAGAGAAGCTGCGCTCTACGGTTGGGACAACGAATTTGGAAGCTTCAAAACTGAAATCAATTCTTTTAATGCCTCAAAGTATTTAGTTTCAAATCAAGAGTTTAAAGCTTTTGTAGACGATCGTGCTTATGAAAACCCAGAATGGTGGACCGAAGAGGGATGGAACTGGGTACAATACAAAAAGTGTAGCTTTCCTTTCTTTTGGCTGAAAGATGGTGAAAACTGGAAGCTTCGCCTGGTGAGCGAGGAGATAGACATGCCCTGGAACTGGCCGGTTGAAGTCAATTACCTGGAGGCGAAAGCATTTTGTAATTGGAAATCCGCGCAAAGCGGGAAAAAATTGCGCATGCCTAGCGAAGCAGAATATTACCGTTTGTACGATAGCGTAAACATCCCGGACCAACCCGATTGGGAAAAGGCGCCAGGAAATATTAACCTGGAGCACTTTGCATCCTCTTGTCCTGTAGATCGATTCGAATCTGCCGGATTTTACGATGTAGTTGGAAATGTCTGGCAGTGGACCGAAATGCCAATTTCCGGATTGGATGGATTTGAAGTTCACCCATTCTACGACGATTTTTCGACCCCAACTTTCGATGCCAAGCACAACCTGATTAAAGGAGGTTCGTGGATATCTACAGGCAACCTGGCCATTCGTGATTCGCGTTACGCATTTCGCCGTCATTTTTTCCAACATGCAGGATTTAGGTACATCGAGTCGGACGAGGAGGTAGAGATCAAATCGGATTACTACGAAACCGATGAACTGGTATCGCAATATTGCGAATTTCAGTATGGCGAAAAGTACTTTGGGGTGGAAAATTACGCCCTTTCTTGTATTGGTTTGATAGAGAAGCATTTAAAAGGCTTTGATGAAAGCAAAGCATTAGATTTAGGATGCGCAACTGGCCGCATGACTTTCGAATTGGCAAAGCATTTTAAACAGGTTACAGGTCTCGATTTCTCGGCCCGCTTTATTCGCATTGGAACCGAGCTGAAAGAAACCGGAAAACTCAACTACCTGCGACAGGAAGAGGGACAACTCAATTCCTACCAGGAATGTAAATTGAGCGATTTTGGATTGGATGCCTACCGCGAGAAAGTCGAATTTTTCCAGGCCGATGCTTGTAACCTGAAAGCACTCTTTACTGGCTACGACCTTGTATTTGCAGGCAACCTGATTGACCGCTTGTACGATCCGAAGAAATTTCTGGCTGATATCTCCACGCGAATCAACAGGAATGGATTGCTGGTTTTGACATCGCCTTACACCTGGCTGGAAGAGTTTACCGAAGCAGAAAAATGGATTGGAGGATTCAGAAAAGATGGAGAACCCTATTCCACACTGCAAGGACTTAAAGATCTCTTGTCCGATCAGTTTGAACTGCTGGAAGATCCAATCGATGTGCCTTTTGTCATCCGCGAAACATCGCGCAAGTACCAGCACACGGTAGCCGAAATGACCATCTGGAGAAAGAGATAATTAAATCTTATAAAGAATTCGAAGCAAATGCCGCAAGTCTATGACTCGTATGTTGCAGTCGTAAATAAAATAGTTAAACACTGAATGCTATTTATTTCTCCTCTAGCCGGAGGGGCTCTTACTTTTTGGCTTAAGCCCAAAAAGTAAGCAAAAAACCCAAGGCGAACTGAAAATTGCAATTTGATTCTTGAAATGCTTAAGTGCGGCCGGGTGATCTTCTCCCGATAATTATCGGGATCAGCTTCCCGTCCCGATAGCTATCGGTCTTACTAAAGCCTTTCTTCGAATAAAATCACAATTTTAAGAATGCCGGACAGCGACTTTTGAGGATAATCTGCACTGCCGCAAGTCTGTGACTTGTGGCTTTTTTCTTGCAGTTAAAAAGCATCATACCCCTTTCCACAAAAAAAAGTACAATATTCACTCTCTAATGATGATAATAAATTTTTATCTCTACCTTTAAAATCATTTTTTGCAAATATTTAGATGCTGTCTGCAAGACACAAGTCAGAAACTTTGGCCAGCAGATGGGAGGCTTGTAGCTTGAGGCTTGAAGCTGAATGCTATCTAGAACTTTTAACCAATTAAAACCACTATGCTTAGTAAATACAAACACGAAATTATTCTTACGGCTTTTGTTGTACTATCGGCCATAGCTTTTTTCTATTTGTACGGTTATTTTTTGCCATTTGTCATTGGTTTGCTCCTGGCATTTGCTTGTTTGCCAGCCATAGAAAAAATACAGAAGCTTGTTAAGAGCCGCGAATTGGCATCTTTTCTTTTCCTGGCCGGGATCATGGGCATCTTTGTTCTGTCGCTTGTGTTTTTTGCAGGCTATGTCAACAAAGATTTTAAGAGGGTCAATCAGAGTTTCCATGTGTTAATTTCCGATAACAAGAGCGAGTTGGAAAGCATTGAGCAGAAAGTGAAAACTTATGTTGGCGAAATTTACCAATCGGAAAACCTGGAAATGGATTTCGAAGCACAGGTTGATACATTGAAAGCAAAATTAGGCGACAATTTGGATACAGAAACCATTTCATCGGCTTTTGGTAAAATCACTTCTGTATTTCAGACCGATTCGGAGGTAGAGGAGAAGGATGATTCTGAAAGTTTTGGCTTTTTGTATATTCTGTATTCCTCCCTGCTTTATTTTGTACTGATACTATTCAATTTCGATTACTTTATTTCGCTGAAGGCCAGATATTTTAAAAACAAAATCGAGTCGAAATTTCAGATGGTACTCGACGATTTTAACCGCAGCTTTTTCATCTACTTCAAGCTCAGAACAAAAATTGTGCTGATCCTTTCCCTGCTCTATATTTTGGTATTTTCCATTCTAAATTTGCCGGGCATCATCATGTTCACACTGCTCATTATCATCTTGTCTTACATTCCATATCTTCAGTATCTTAGCCTTATTCCCATTGCCTTGTCCTGCCTGGTTTTATCCATAGAAAATGAGCATGGCTTTCTATTTTATTATGGAATTGTAATTGCCACATTTATTGTAGCCAGCATTATAGAAGAACTGCTGCTAAATCCATTTATCATGGAAAAAAATATTGGCTTAAACCCGGTAATCATGGTATTGGCACTAAGTGTTTGGGGCTACACTTTGGGAACACCAGGTTTACTTATCGGTATCCCACTTACCATTCTCATTGTCATTTTCATTAAACGATATGTACTGGAATCCTACGAATACATCTGTTTGGGAAAGAAAGAGGAGGTATCGCCGCAATAGCCAACAATTGTAATATAGCATGTGCTGCAAGCATTTGACTTGCGACTGAAAAAATATATAGACTTAAAACCCAACCCACTTACACAAAAATGTAAGTGGGTTTTTTCTGTTATAGCATAAGCTGTTTACCCAAAAATTCTCATTTCCAAATCTGCTAAATCGATGCTCAATGCCCGATTATCGATGCTGAGTATGCGTTTGTCGATATCGCTAGGAATTCAATAAAGTAATTTTTAAACTGATTGGAAATCAATCCGGTGACTGGGTGTTTACTAACCGAAAATATCACACTCCTCCAAACTTTGATACTAAATGCTACGAGATGAAGCTACTTCACTCTAACAAGGAATTGTGTTTGCCTGTGATGATTGTTCAGGTATAATCTCGAGCGAATCTCTCTTAATGGATCAAATTGTAAGACTTCGAAAGTTACATGATCCATATTATGTGCTGTTTCTACAACTATTCCCCAAGAGTTCCAAAAATTAATGTGATATGATGAAAAACTATGCTAAATTCTATAGAGCTGTTACCAGTACAATTGGCCTATTAGTTCTATTGGTCTTATTCATTTTACCTGTAAAATCACAAATTAAAAGTATTCCTAGTCCCAATATCGCCGATTTGGACGTCTATGGTGATATCCCGGTATCCTTAAATAAAGGAATTCCAAACATTTCTCTTCCTTTGTATGCTATTCAGGGCAAAAACATTGGGCTAAATGTTTATTTATCTTACCATAGCGCAGGGGTTCGTCCCAATATTCCTCCGGGTTGGCTTGGTGAAGGATGGTCATTGTTTGCAGGAGGTTCCATTACACGAATAGTGAATGATCAGCCAGATGAAACCGATGCTTTAAATTTTAGGAAGCGTGGCTTTTATTATCGCCATGGCGATTTGAATCAATCTGATTGGGCAAACCTTACAAAACTGAGTAATCCTAATGAATATACTCACGCATATGATTCTGCACCGGATGAGTTCCAATTTAATTTTATGGGAAAAACAGGCAAGTTCTACATGAATTGTGAAGGCGATTGGGTGGTGAAAAGTGATGAAAATTTTTCGGTTTGCTTTAATGGAGAGTTTATCAATACCATTGTTCACAATACCGGATATACCAATGGCAGTTATGCATATTTGTCCAAAACATTTGAAGCATTTGAAATCACCGATGGCAAGGGTACGAAATATACTTTTGGAGGAGCAGATGCTATTGAATATTCCGATAATATCGAAACGTTACCTAAACGAGCTGGTGAACTATGTATTGCGAATACATGGTATCTAATTAAAATAGAATCGGCAGATGGTAGTGAGCTCATTCACCTGAACTATGAGCGCGGTCCTTTTGTAGCTCATTTGTATAAATTTGCTTACGATTCGAATCAAGGAGCAGATGGAGGTGGTTCCTTCTTAAGTTCATCCTGTTCATCCTGGGGAATTCGATCTGGAATTACAGGAAAGTTTAGCTCACCTGTCTATCTTGATCATATTGATTTTCCTGCAAAGTCATTGAAGATTGAATTTCAGAAATCAAGAATTGAACGTGAAATATACAGTAGGGACGATTACAATCGACTGTTCAATGGTCCCGGGCTTATTGATACACGCAATAATAGCATTCTTGATATTGTTGAAAGCCCTTATATAGATCAGTGGAGCAGAGATTTTGACCGGCTGGCATGGTTAAAACTGGACCGTGTTGAGATCAAAAGAACGGATAACAACGAGCTCCTCAAATCTTTCGATTTTGCTTATAACACCAATTTAAATGAGCACCTTTTTTTGCAAAGCCTGATTGAAAAGGGGAGCCATCAGAATGCCAGGGGCAAAGTGCATACCTTTAGGTATCGGGATAAGGGCTTGCTTCCCGACTATATTTCAACCATAACAGACCATTGGGGATTTAACAATGGAGTTCTGTTTCCATCGATTAATCAGTTGAATTTTTTGTACCAGCGTAGACCGACTTCTAAGGTTTTCTATGGAATCATAAAAGAGATTCAATACCCAACAGGAGGAATGACAAAATTTGAATTTGAACAAAACAGTTATGGTGCCTATGTGAATGATGAGCGTACAGGATTGTCATTAGAAAATGGTATTGCAGGCGGTTTAAGGATAAGGAAAATCACACATGTTGATGGTTTGGGGAATGAACATTACAAGCGATATTACTATGTGAAAGATTACGAGCCGGGAATGAGTGGTGGGGTATCGAGTGGTATTCTAAAT
The DNA here is from genome assembly GCF_013141825.1 of Marinifilum caeruleilacunae. Lineage (GTDB taxonomy): Bacteria > Bacteroidota > Bacteroidia > Bacteroidales > Marinifilaceae > Marinifilum > Marinifilum caeruleilacunae. Next base: position 6,214 of record NZ_RZNH01000014.1, on the reverse strand, counting down.
GTAAAACCGCGTTACAACTATAGTTTCACGGGTAGGTTGATTAGTGGCAAAGCTTTTCAATACTATAATAAGAATAACAATCCGGTTATTCCACTTTCGTCAAGCAGTATTGGCAAATACATCAGTTATTCGCAGGTTGCAGAAGTGCAGGCAGATGGAAGTTATACCCTTTATGAATATTCCGATTACCATAGCAATCCCGACAATAAGGCTAATACCCTTTACAATACGCAGTATTCACCCTTAATTCCCTTTAATTCCAGGTTACAGGAAAGAGGTAAACTTTTGCGAAAAACATTATTTGATGCCAATTCTTACCCGGTTTACAAAGAGGAGAACCAATACCAGCGAGTTAGAGGATTTAATATCCGGGATGTCAGAAGTATTTCTAAGAAATCAATTGCCATTTGCAGTAATGGTGGTGATTATGCAGATATCCGGGTGGCTTACCATCATTTAATGCATTCCTACTTGCCAGGTTCAAAAAGTAAAACCTATTATCAGAAATCATCTACAATTCCTGCCTTAAGTACAAAATTGATTTACACTTATGGAGAGGATAAAAATGTAAGAAAAGAATCAACCATTTGCAGCGATGGAGAAAGCAGTAGTATAGAATACAGATACCCCATAGATTATTGTTTAAAGTCATACCCAAACCTTAGTAGTTACCAAGGGAATGCCCGTGTTTTAAAAGAGATGGTTGATAGGAAGATGTACGACTTCCCCGTGGAAATCACCCGCTTCAAAGATGAGAAAATTGTTGATTCTGAACTGCACCTTTATACAAAAACAACAGCTGGTCATTTCAAACCACTTTCTACAAAACAACTGCTTCTGGCTGAACCAATGTCTCGACCGGTAAGACGATTATCTTATTCATTAAATACGCTACCCTATGTCAATTTTTTGTATTCGGATTTGTATGAAAACCAGCATAACTATAAGCGTTACGACTCCTACGGTAATGTGTTGGAATACGAACCTAAATCTGGACCTCTTTCTTCTTTCATGTGGGCATACAACCACCAATATGCCGTGGTTGTGGCCGATGGAATATCTTCACAAGATCTGGAAAATGGGGTGAATGCCGTTTGTCGACAATTAACAGGAGGTGATTTGCAACACGTGTATAGCCGCATAGGAACATTGGAAAGCTATACACAAAATGACTTGTGGAAACGTCTCAACAGGCTCCTGCGTTCCGATAGTCGCTTAAGGGGTGTAGCCATCAAAACCTATGTCTTTGATCCTGCAATTGGAATGATATCCGAAGCGGATATTGCAGGTATGATAAACTACTACGAATATGATGACTTTGGACGTTTGAAACGGATTAAAAATCATGACAAGGAAGTGGTGGAGGAATATGAATACCATTACCAAGATGAGAATGATTGATCAAGCTCGAATTATTGATTTTAACCCCAAAAATTAAAAACAAATGAAATACACTATACGAACTATAATGCCACTGTGTTTTCTGCTAGTTTCATGTTTAAGTTTTGCACAAACACAATCGAAAAATTACATTAAAATTTCCAGGCCGCAAACTACCAGTGGTTTAAGCGGCAAAACCCTGCACAGCCTTAAATATTTTGATGGCCTGGGGCGAGTTGATCAAAACATAGAGATCGGTGCGACGCCTAATGGTTTTGATCTTGTTCAGCCTTTTGACTATGATGAGTTAGGGCGTGAAAAGAAGAAATTCCTGCCATATGCTTTGAGACATTCAAATGCAGGAGCCTATGTGGCATCCAAATTAGACCCGAATAAATGGGCTATTTATGGAGGTGAAAAGCAATATGCCTATGCCGAAACTCAGTTCGATGCCTCGCCTCTGAACCGTGTATTTGCACAGGGAGCTCCAGGGGCGGCCTGGCAAGTAAGTGGGAACCACAAACAAAGAATGGATTATGATTTCAATCAAGATATGGAAGTTCTTTTGTTCAGAATGGAAGGGGATGACCTGGAAGTGGAAGGATTTTACCAGGCCAACAGCTTGCATAAAAGCATATTAAAAGATGAAAACTGGAACTCAGGAAATCTACATACCACTGAAGAATTTACTGATAAAGAAGGGAAAATCATCCTTAAACGGAGTTATGTTGAAGATGGTCCAGATGCTGGCAATATGCCCGATGTAGTTGATACCTATTACGTGTATGATGATTTTGGACAGCTTCGTTATGTGTTGCCACCTCAGCTCATAGCCACAGCTCAATACCGACAAATCTATGCAAGTTATACAGGAACCTTTTTTCTCGAAATGCATTACCTGAACAATGGTTTGTTACTTGGCAGGCATTTCCCTCATGTTCCGGAAAGAATTGTAGGATATGTACGATATACCATTAATCGCAACAGTCTTAGCATAGAAATCGATATCAATACAGTGGTGTATAATTCTTTAGGAGATTTTTCACTATCCGCCACTGGGAAAATAGGAGAGGGAATACTACCACCTGATTTTTACTATCTAAAAAGTATGGATGTTGCAACTGGTGTTCCGATTCACCTGTCAGTTCAGAATGGATTTGTTTCTATTCATGGCGGTACAGCAGCGCGTTTAATTGGGATTGGGACTCCCGATTTCAACAATCCCTTCCCAGGTCTAGTTGGGGGAAGAGCTGATTCCTACAGCTTCAATCCTTCTTTGGCGGGATCGGGTGATTTTTCCTACAATATTGCGCTATCGACTACCTACCCTGGCAGGATGCCTAATCCTGGTATTAGGGTAGATCGTGGATGGTCACTTCGATATCATACGCTCATCACAATGGGTTTACCGAATCGTCAATATGGCAGGAGGAATGAAGTAATCGCCAGGATTCCTGTAATCAGTCAGGCATTGCTAAATCAATTTGCTTACCAGTACAAATACGATAAATGCAGGCGCATGACTCATAAAAAACTACCGGGAGCCGATTGGATCTACATGCTTTACGATAAGAGAGATCGTTTGGTTTTAAGCCAGGATGGGAACCAGCGCCATCAATCAACAAAAGAATGGATGTATACGCTGTACAACGATTTTAACCAACCAGTTGAAACTGGCAGTATCAGAACCAATGCGTCGTTTTTGAACTTGCAAACATCTGTTGGCAACAGCCTGAATTATGTGCCATCGGGCCGAAGGGCACATACTTATACCTGGTACGATAGGTATGGAAGCGAGGCCATAGGTTTTGATGCAGGGCAAAACATTTCGGGTTCCAATAGAATGACTTCGATAAAAGGGCAGGTTAGCACTCACAAAGAAAAAATTCTGGGAGCCGAAGAAGGCAGCTGGCTAACAACAAGTTATTACTACGATCAGAAACAGCAGATGATACAAAGTCTTCAACGCTTAAGCCTGGTTGAATTGGGTCGGACTTCTACTTTTGAGGATTGCATTTCGAATCGCTACGATTTTACAGGTAAACTAACGCGATGTGTACAAGTGCATAACTCACCAAAGCTGAGTCGACCACAAAGAATTGATAAGGAGCTGTACTACGACCATGCAGGTAGGCTTACACAGGTATACCTAAGCATGAGCGGGGCCATTAACAAAGCCCGAACGAAAACCTTAGGCATAACCTATAATGAGTTGGGGCAGTTACAAAGCAAAAGCTATCACAATGGACAGCAGACCTGTAGTTACCGTTACAATATTCGTGGGTGGCTCACCCACATTAACGACCCTTACCAAATTGGCAACAAATTGTTCGCCATGAAGTTGTTGTACAACAATAGCTCCGAACTTCGCAATGTGAGCAATAGGGTGCAATATAATGGAAACATAGCCGCCATGCTTTGGAAATCGAAAAACAGTGTATCGGGCAATTACAGCAATTTAAAAGCCTATGGTTTTATTTACGATGCCCTTAACCGCCTGAAAACTGCCGACTATGAGGAGAAAACTTCTTCGTGGAGCAACAGTACAAAATATGATCTTGGAGGAAATGCCAATGGAATAAGCTACGATTTGAATGGAAATATTCTGCACTTGAAACGAAACAATTCGGGTACAGGAGTAAAGGACCAATTTCGTTACCGTTACCAGGGCAACCAGCTAATGGCACTGGGCGAGAACGGAAGAACTGCCCCGGCTGTCAACGAATTTAGCTACGATTATAATGGTAATATGACTGCCAACAGCAATCAGGGCATTAGAAGTTTGGCATACAATCAATTGAATCTTCCTAAAAGCATGAGTATAGGCTCTAATTCAGTAAGGTATGAATACTCGGCAGGAGGGCTGAAAATAAAGAACAGCATCAACAACAGAAAGCTGTATTATATCTCTAACTTTGTGTATGAAGGAAGCTCTTTGAAATATATATTGCACGATGAGGGAAGGTTTGTAGTGAATCACACAGAAAACGGTGGCAGCTACGAGTACCATTTGAAAGACCACCTGGGCAATACCCGTGTGGCTTTCCTGGAGAATCAATCGAGACCAGTACAGTCTGTTGATTATTATCCATTTGGTTTATGTATGAACCTAAACCAAGCTTCGACAAACAAATACCTCTTTAATGGAAAAGAGTTGCAGGAGGAGACGGAGTGGTTGGATTTTCATGCGCGAATGTATGATGGTACAATTGTACGAACCACAACACCTGATCCACATCTGGAAGGTTATTATAGCGAATCGCCATATAGCCTCTTCGGGAATAATCCGATCAATAATATTGACCCGACTGGGATGGATTGGTATCGATACATTGATGAAGATGGTAACAATCATTATACCTATCGGGATGGCAGTGATGAAACGATTGAGGTTGACGATAATACTTATTCCAATATTGGGGCAAATGTAAGTATCCAACTTGGGGAAGGATATTATTTTAATGCTTTCCAAAACTACGGAGTAACCTCACTGGATGGCGCAATAAATGTAAAGCAGAAAATTCTGAATGACCCTGAATTATTGGGAAAATTATTGTCAGAAGGTAGTGGATTTAGCGCACAAGGACAGGAGCAAATCATGGGTGCCTTAATTCATGGAGCTCATGCTGATTTTATAAACCACCCTGTAACTCAGGCCACAATTCATGGTTTGTTGTTTGTGGCTACAGGTGGAATAGAAGGGGCTGCCTCTATTTTGGGTACGGGTAGATCTTTGTTGGCTAGGAGTACTGCCAAGGGAGGTCAAACAATAATTGGTGAAGGAATGAAGCGTGTGAGCGTAGCTGCTGCAAGGAGTCCTGGTTCTACTATTTTGAATAATATGCCACATTTTTCAGGATCTCCACACCAAATAACCAGTCAAATGATGCAGTATAATCGTAGATGGTTGTTGCAACAAATGAGAAGTGGGAAGCCAATAATGGATATTGGATTCGATCCAACACGGGGAACTCCAAGTATATTCTATCAGATGGAACGAAAGATGATTAACAATTATTTAAAACTACATCCAAACGCATTTAAAATTATAAAACCATGATAAAAGGAAATCAATATTTGAAAATCGTAGGAATGTTTTATTCCTTTCTTGAATTGGAGTTTGCTTTTATTAAAGTGAATGAAACAATAAATGGGAATGCTTTTTATGATGTTGAGTATAGACGCGATGAAAAAGTCGTTTCGATCTCTTATGAAAACATAGAAGAACATCTAGAGGTGATTGTATTTAAGTTATTAAATGACAAAATGCCAGATTACGAAGATGAATTTAAAACACTTCATTTAAAACACTTAAACAGACTTGTATTACCTAGGGTGAGTAAAGACGAATTGCACTCAAACGATCAGTACTTTTCAAAGTTCAATGTAAAAGACGAATTGGAGCGGAATTTACTACAAAGAGCTAAAGAGTTGCGATTGTGTTTAAGGTATTTTGATCAACTATCGATAAAATAAAATTTAATCGACATAAGAACTGGACTAATGGCTACTTAGTGAATCTTTTGAGTGCGGCACCTGATGGCGCGAGTTTGCACTGCCCGCCAGTTCGAGTTTGCTCCCAGATAGCTATCGGGATCGGACTCTGCGAAGCAGAACTTGCAAATATGTCACATGATTTTATGGGAATAGGTTTGCGCTTTTTAACGCCACAAGTCACGTGTAGCAGTAATGAGAGAGGGTGTAGCTTGAGTTTGGATTGTTTTTCTGTATTCACAGGACACGAGCTACAAGCTCGCGCCCAATGTCATTAAGTTAAGAGTGTAAGTTATTGAAAAACAGTAGTAGTAGCGAGGTTTTTAGAGATTTTTTTGCT
>NZ_RZNH01000089.1 GCF_013141825.1 Marinifilum caeruleilacunae | reverse complement strand
TAAACAATCAAACACATCATATACAATCTGTGTCCTGATCAATTTCCATCTTTTAGACACTGATTTTTAGGATTTTTAATGATTAAATATGATTTCTACGTTGTCATTCGAATGACCTCTCTTAGAAATCTCCTAAAATACAATCATCGTAATAAACCTATATATATTAAATTAAGTAAGCTTTGGTTAATCAATAAGTAAGCTCCCAATGTTTATAATTATACCTAATACCTCTACTTCAAAATCATAAACAATCAAACACATCATATACAATCTGCGTCCTGATTAATTTAATTTTTTTAGACGCTGGTTTTTAATGACAAATTATGATTTCTTTCTTGTGTTGCTAAAAACTTTTCGTTTAAACTGAGGTTTAGCACCAAAGTTTAATAACAAGCCAACTTCAATATTGGTGGCACGTAAATAATTTACCAATTGAACCTCGTGCTCTAACCTAATACTTTCCACAGCCTTTAATTCAATTATAACACTATCATTAACAATGATGTCCGCATAGAAGTCGCCCACTACTTGATTATCGTAAAAAACCTTTATATTCTTCTGTTTCGTAAAATTTAAAAACCTTTTATCTAACTCTATAAGAAGAGCATTTTCATACACCTTCTCTTGAAATCCAACTCCGAGTTTGTTATATACAGCATAAAAAGCTTCAATTATCTTCTCAGTAAGCTCAGAATGTTTATAATTATCCCTCATACCTCTTCCTCCAAATCATAAATAATCATACACATCATATACAATCCGCGTCCTGATTAATTTCCATCTTTTTAGACGCAGATTTTTAGGATCTTTAATGATAAATTATGATTTCGTACCTGTCATTCGAAAAACCTTTTTAGAAATCATTTTCATTACATTCATCCTTATTAACCTTAATATTCTTGTTTCTTAAATTTCAAATATATAACCAATATTTCCACCTCAAAATCATAAATAATCATACTCATCATATACAATCTGCGTCTCGATTAATTTCTTTTTTAGACGCAGATTTTTAGGATTTTTAATGATTAAATATGCTTTCTACGTTGTCATTCGAAAAACCTTTTTTAGAAATCATTCTCATTACATTCATCGTAATTAAACTTGATATTCTTTTTGCATAAAAACAAAACTTCATTTAATTTCAGTAAGCTTTGATTTCATAATTATCGTTCTCATCTCTACCTCAAAATCATAAATAATCATACTCATCATATACAATCCGCGTCTCGATTAATTTCTTTTTTTAGACGCTGATTTTTAGGATTTTTAATGATTAAATATGATTTTGTCCTTGTCTTTCGAATAACCTTTCTTAGAAATCTCCTACAATACAATCATCGTAATAAACCTATATATTTTAAATTAAGAAAGCTTCGGTTAATCAATAAGTAAGCTCCCAATGTTTATCAATTATCCCTCATACCTCTTCCTCAAAATCATAAACAATCAAACACATCATATACAATCTGTGTCCTGATCAATTTCCATCTTTTAGAC
>NZ_RZNH01000088.1 GCF_013141825.1 Marinifilum caeruleilacunae | reverse complement strand
CCTTTCCATTTTGCCAATATCTGGTGCTGAAAGTATCAATCTTACATTTCATTAAATCGATATTCACCTATCGTTTGTCGATTCTCATTAATCGTTTGTCGATATCGCTTGATATAATCCATTGATTTGTTCAAATTATGAACAGAGCAGTTGAATTTATGTAAGTAAATGGAGGCGATTTATGACTTTATACGATGCTAGAATACTTGAAAAAACAATCGACATTGTTGAAGAGGTCTTAAATCAGAAATAGGCATAATTTTAAAATCAAATTAAAATGACAAATTTAGAAAAATTTAAAGTCCAGAAATTAACTGAAAAAGAAATGCAGTCAATTAATGGTGGAGTAGGTTGGCTTAAAGAATTAATAAAAGGAGCTATTTCGGGTGAGCTTGTAACTGCTGTAAAAGAAGCTTATAATGATGCACTTGAAGGTTATGTAGATGCTTGTGCAAATGGCACTTATGATGGCATACCGGGATGCCGTAGATAAATTGTATAGCTAGCTTTATAATTATTTGTCAAGTTGAAATGTTATTAAGAATATAATTTATAATATCTCAGATTTGTCCATATTTTTGAGGCAGCGATCTTAATCTCTTAGTATGCGGATTCTGAGAATAATTGACATTTTTAAAAAATCTACTTATAGTTTAAATGTAACAATATGATCAACATAAAAAAGTTTTTGATGAGTATTAATAAGTGGATTATTGTTACTCTGGGTTTTTTAGTAATGTTGTTGTTACTAGTAATAACAACATTGTTTACTAGCAATGGAAATGCATTAAACAATCCTAATGTAAGTTATTTGGATAACTTATCTATTCTAGAGACTTTTATTGAATCAGTTATTGCTGCGCCAGTATTGGAGACACTTATTTTTCAAATGTTTATTTATTGGAGTATTTCTAAATTGATTTCCAGCAAGAAATTTTTTCTAGTGATATATTTAATAAGTTCTAGTTTATTATTTGCTATTTCTCATTATTATTCAATCTCTTATGTTTTCTATGCAATTTGTTGCGGACTAGTGTTATCCTATAGTTATTTTATTTTTAAAGAGAGAGAAGAGAATGCATTTGTATTTACAGTATTAATACATAGTATTTTTAATTTCATTCTTTTTGTGATTGGGGTTTTTATTAATAATTGATAATGATGTAAAACAAATTAGTGAAAAATTAAAAAGCCATTAACAAAAAATATTCGGTTTGATAAGTTGGATCTTTGAAATGTCCAACATCCCATATCTGAGCCGTTAGGCTTCATTACGAATACTGGATTGTTGATTTAAAAATAAAACATAAAAAAACAATTATGCAGTATTACTAAAAATAGATAAGGATTTTTTGGCTTGCTAGAAGAAATGTCAGCTTTTTTTATATTCTACCTTTCCATTTTGCCAATATCTGGTGCTGAAAGTATCAATCTTACATTTCATTAAATCGATATTCACCTATCGTTTGTCGATTCTCATTAATCGTTTGTCGATATCGCTTGATATAATCCATTGATTTGTTCAAATTATGAACAG
>NZ_RZNH01000013.1 GCF_013141825.1 Marinifilum caeruleilacunae | reverse complement strand
CGTTACCCCTCGACTTGCATGTGTTAGGCCTGTCGCTAGCGTTCATCCTGAGCCAGGATCAAACTCTTCGTTGTATAAAAGTTTTTATAAATTCTGTCTCATTCAGATTATCAAAGTTTAATGGTAATTTTTAATTGACAAGGTTTTTATATCTTGTATTTACCTAACTTCTTGTTTTCAATATTTTCAAAGAACGTATCGTTCTGTYTTTCCTTCTAAATCCCCTGAAAAATCAGGCGGAAAAGCGAGTGCAAAGATAAATAAAACTTGTTTTTAATTCCAAATGTTTTTTGAAATATTTTTGAAGTTTTTTTTACCCGATGCGATTTCTTTAAACCGTCATCTCACTCCCAAAACTTTTTCTAAACTCCTCTCGTTTGAGAAGCGGCTGCAAAGATAAATACTTTTAATTTAAACTTGCAAATGTTTTTAAACTTTTTTTTCAAGTTAGATCCCCTCGAAAGCCTCATAGATACTAGTGCTCCAAAGAATCTTCTCTCTTACAAAAGCGGCTGCAAAGATAAACACTTTATTTTTACAAATCCAAAACTTTTTTGAAAAAAATTAAAAAACTTCAAAATCGTAATCCCTTTAAAAATGCAATCGTGGTTCAACCACCATTCTCTCTTCTCTCCAGAACTACTCTAACGCCTTACCGTTGTAAAGCGGGTGCAAAGATAACTGATAATAATTCCTATTTCCAAATGAAAAAATCAATCTTTTTACCACCGTATGCCTAACACTCTGATATCCCGATGGAAAAAATTTAGAAAAAGTTTCGGCGAATGTGTTTTTTGTTCTTTTAGAAGCTGTATTCGCTCATTTTTACAAAACGGCAATGGAAATATTGCGGCAGGGATAGGAGCGGCATCCTTTTTTTCGAAGTATGAGAAAAAAGATATAGCGGATAGCCCGACCCGAAGGGGGCCGCCAAAATTAATCGTGGGTTTTCACTCTTTTTAACGAATGGAAATGACGGTTTTATTAGAGATATACTATCTTCGTGCTAATTAAATTGTTTTACACATTAATTCTCTGAAGGTGACAGATAGACTTGTTATTATCCCGACTTACAATGAAAAAGAAAATATTGAAGCCATTGTTAGGAAGGTGTTTTCGCTGGAAACGGCTTTTGATATCTTAGTAATTGAAGACAATTCTCCTGATGGAACTGCTGACATAGTTAAAGTTTTGCAAAAGGAGTTTTCTGGACTTCACATGATAGAGCGCAAAGGTAAGCTTGGTTTGGGTACTGCTTATATTACCGGTTTTAAATGGGCACTTGAAAACAATTACGAATATGTTTTTGAGATGGATGCTGATTTTTCGCACAATCCTGAAGATTTGATCCGTTTGTATGAGGCTTGTGCCAAAGATGGTGGTGATATGGCCATTGGTTCGCGCTATGTTTCTGGTGTAAATGTTGTAAATTGGCCTATGGGCAGGGTATTGATGTCGTATTTTGCATCGAAATACGTGCGTATTGTTACCGGAATGAAAATTCATGATTCAACAGCCGGCTTTAAATGCTATACCAGGAAGGTATTGGAAACTATTGATCTGGATAAAATTCGTTTTAAGGGTTATGCCTTCCAGATTGAAATGAAATTTACAAGTTGGAAATTTGGCTTTAACATTATTGAGGTGCCTATTATTTTTACGGATAGAACGCAGGGTACTTCGAAAATGAGTGGTGGTATTTTTAATGAGGCCGTTTGGGGTGTTATTAAAATGAAACTGCGTAGCTTTTTTACCAAATACGAAAGATAGATTATCGGGATACTTATAACTAAACAACCAAAATGTCGACTTATTTAATTCAAAATGCCTTGATTGTTAATGAAGGCAAGAAATTCGCCGGAAGTGTTCTGGTGAAAGATCAGGTGATTGAAGAAATTTACACATCGGTTCCTGCGGAGATTGATGCTTCGTGGAAAGTGATTGACGCTGGTGGCAGATTGCTTTTGCCGGGTGTGATTGATGATCAGGTTCATTTTCGTGATCCGGGAATGCCTCATAAGGGGGATTTGTATACTGAATCGAGAGCTGCCGTTGCTGGCGGAACCACTTCCTTTATGGATATGCCGAATGTGAAGCCACAAACTGTTACACAGGAATTGCTTGCTGAAAGGTATAAATTGGGTGCTGAAAAATCTTTGGCAAACTACTCTTTTTACATGGGTGCTACCAACGACAACCTTGAGGAGATTTTACAAACGGATCCGAAATCGGTTTGTGGGATAAAGATTTTTATGGGCTCGTCGACCGGGAATATGTTGGTGGATGACATTGATACGCTTTCGCAGATTTTTGAAAAAGCACCTTTGCTGATTGCTACCCATTGTGAGGATACTCCGATGATTGAGAAAAATCAGGCAGAGTTTGTGGAGAAATATGGGGAAGACATTCCTATGGAGTATCATGGTGTGATTAGAAGTGCTGAGGCTTGCTACAAATCTTCGTCGAAGGCTGTTGAATTGGCTAAAAAATACAATACGCGTTTACACATTCTTCATTTATCCACAGGAATGGAGATGGATTTATTCGACAATTCAATTCCTTCTAAGGACAAAAGAATTACCACCGAAGTGTGTGTGCATCACCTTTGGTTTGATGATAAAGATTACCTGACGAAAAAATCGAGAATTCGTTGGAATCCGGCTGTAAAAACAAAAGCTGACCAGGATAAACTTTGGGAAGCCTTGCTTGATGACAGGTTGGATGTGATTGCTACTGATCATGCGCCACATACCGAGGAGGAGAAAGATGGTAATTATTTGAATTCTGCCGGAGGCGGTCCATTGGTTCAACACTCGCTTATTGCCATGCTTGAACAAGCACGACGTGGTAAAATTAGTTTGGAGAAAGTGGTTGAGAAAATGTGCCATACTCCTGCTGAGATTTTCCAGGTTGAGAAGAGAGGTTTTATTCGTAAAGGTTATTTTGCCGATTTGGTTCTTGTAAAGGAAGAAGATTGGACTGCCAACAAAGAGAATACTTTATATAAGTGTGGCTGGACACCTTTCGACGGAGAAAAATTCCAATATATGGTTGAAAAGACTTTTGTGAATGGACACTTGGTTTATGACAATGGGAAGTTTGATGAAAGCACAAAAGGGATGCGTTTGAGTTTTGAGAGATAGACGCATACACAGCTTTTCCCTCAAGCCGGAAGGCTCTGACTTTTTTCATTGATAAAAAAGTCAGCAAAAAATCTAGGTCGTGTAAGGACAAACTGCTTCTACTTGAAAACTCTAAGTGCGGCGGGGTGATCTTCTCAATTCTTCGAAGCTTCCCCGACTTACTAAAAGTTTTCTACATCCAAACAGCTTGTCCTTCCAATGTCCATGGGGTCAACTATTTTATTTAAAGCAATATTCCCAAATACTATTTGAATAATTCGTTAAAACATCAGTTAGTAATAAGTTATACATATGACTCCATACACTTATAAAATAACAGCTCTGATTCTTTCAGGGCTGTTTTTGTTTTCTTGCCAAAGCAAAGTAGAAAATACGCCTGCAAAAACAGAAGGTGAACTTATTGCCGATCCTATTATTTATGAAGTGATTGTAAAAGCACCCAATGAAGATGATGAATGGCTGAACGAATGCCTTGGAAATACGAAAAGCTCTTACCTGGTAAAGCAAGTTTTGAAAGAGGTACGTGCAGGCAATTTGAATGCCTATGATTATTACGACAATCGTGAATTATCGGTACGTGAAATAGAGCAAATTATTAATGACAATGATTTGAATGGACGAACCGGGAAAATTCAGTTTGAAGAAAACTGGTATTGGGACAAAGAAGCTTTAAAGCTGAGAAAAGAAGTACGTAAAATAATGTTTGGCTTTGAAATTTTCGATGCCACCGGAAAACTGAGAGGCTACAAAGCAAGTTTTGTAATTGATTTGGAAAAGTAATAGTGGCATACACCCATGGTGTAAATGAGGAAAATCTGTCTAAATTTGCACCAATTTAAACATCGGGACAGTCTTGAATCCTGATATTTATAACCTGAAAGTAAAAAAAATGAAAGTTCTATTTATAGATTCTACTCACCCTCGTTTATTGGAAATGTTGCAAAATGCAGGTTTCGAATGTACCTATGCTCCTGAAAAGAACAAGGAAGAGTTATTGGAGATTTTTCCGGAGTACGACGGCTTTATTATTAGGAGTAAGTTTAAGCTGACCAAAAACGAACTTGATATTGCTTCTAATCTGAAGTTTATTGGAAGAGTGGGTGCCGGTTTGGAGAATATTGATGTGGAATATGCCGAAGCCAAAGGCATAAGATGTTTTAATGCTCCAGAAGGAAATCGCGATGCGGTTGGCGAACATGCTGTTGGTATGCTTTTAACTCTTTTTAATAATTTGTGTCGCTGTAACTGGGAGGTTCGCAACGGAATGTGGAGACGAGAAGAAAATAGAGGCATCGAAATAATGGGCAAAACCGTAGGCATTATTGGCTATGGCAATATGGGAGGTGCTTTTGCCCGCAGGCTGCAAGGCTTTGGCTGCAATGTGATTGCTTACGACAAATACAAGTTTGATTATAGCGATGAGTATTGTAGCGAAAAACAAATGGAAGATTTGTTTGAGCAGTGTGACATTTTAAGTTTGCATGTGCCACAAACAGATGAAACCATGTTTATGGTGAACGATGAGTTTTTGAATCAGTTTAAAAAACCTATTTATTTAATAAATACTGCAAGGGGAAAAGTAGTTCGTATTGCTGATTTGGTGAAAAACCTGAAATCGGGACAAGTGAAAGGCGCCTGTCTGGATGTTTTGGAATATGAAAAAACTTCTTTCGAAGATTTGCATGCATCGGAGCTTCCAGCTGAATTTCAATATTTAATTGAAGCTGAAAATGTGTTATTGAGTCCTCATGTTGGTGGCTGGACACATGAATCGAACATTAAACTCTCGGAAGTTACCGCACAGAAAATTATTGATGAATTTGCTCAATAAATACAAAAGCCTCAAGTTTTTTAGATTTGAGGCTTTTTTAAATTCTTTTCAGATTAAAGTTGTCCTACTAAATCTGGTTCTTTTATAAAATCGGCCCAGCCTTTTAGCTGTTCGGCCAAACTAAATAAAATCTCTATTTCGGATAAATTTGTATACCAGTTTTGAGTAGAATAAATTCCAATGTAGGTTCTCCCCTTTAATTCTGGAATAAAATCGAGATTCAACATATTAACACCAACTCTTAATCGCATATCAAAATCGAAAGCCTTTAGAATGAGCTCCTGAATTTTGAGATTGGTAAAAATTTTATTGGTCGCGATGGCTGTAAACTCCTCAAACACTACCTGTGAATCGAAAGAATCGATACCGGTTTTATATGATTTCTTCTTCCCGAACAAGCTCATTTTATCCATGATCTGCTTTTTTCGAACACAAATTTGTGTTTCACCGGCAAGATCGAGAGGAAAAAAAACGCCACTAAAAGTAGAATAGTTATCTAATTTGCGAGAATCTCCAAAACAGACATAAAAAATTTGATTGTAATCATTCTCGGGTATGCTTACATATCTTCGATAGTAAGTTAGCGGGTGAATCGCATTAGAGGGAAAAGCTTTTTCGTTAAAATCGATTTTACGATGCGTTCTATCGGCAAAATCTTTCAATTTTTGGATTGCAGATTTCCGTTTTTCCATGTGGTAGTGGTGGTTTTAAAGATTCAAGTTTATCAGATTAATAATATACGTCAATTTCCCAATAGAATCAAAATACATTATTAACAGACTGTTAGAAACTTTAAAAGCACCATTTCACATCTTATCATCATTTAAAATCCGTAAGCCATTCCGATACCAAAATAGTGATAGGCCTCATCGGTTAACTCAATTTCTGTTTCCATGATGAGCGACCAACCATTGCCCACCGAAACCCTTATCCCGAAAGGTAGCCACAAGGGAATTTTGGTTTCATCGCCGAATATAATATCCATATCCAAACCTGTTATCAGCTTTGTTCCCCTGGCCAATGGAACACTTACATTTGCGGTTCCATCTAATCCAAAATCATGAAAATGATGCATCCCTGCCGATAAGGATAGGGTCTTGCTTATGCCAAACTCTACATCTCCGCCGTAATAGTTTTCATCTCCAAATACTCCAAACTTTGCTCCAAGATCTAGATTTCTTCCCAAACCAACCCCTGCATGAAAAAACATCATAAAATCGGTATCGCCATCGTACACCAACAAGGATGGTTCAAAACCAACAGCTGCCTCGCCTCCTTTAAGTATTCCTGAAGTATTAAAAACTTGCGCCTTTGATAAAAAAGCGCCACTCATTAAGAGCAATAAAATAATTGTCTTTCTCATTTGTTCATTAATTATCAATTCTATTTTTTAACTGATAATGGCCTGTATTTATTGCTGTTTTTGCATAAAAAAATCCCTCTTCAGTTTTGAAAAGGGATTGGTTCTCCTTGTTAATTTCCTTAATATATTGCCTTTGCAATATCTCTCACACAATTGGATGCCATAAGAGTGTAGAAATGCAGTGACGGTACACCGTGTTGAATCAGCTCTTTGCTTTGCTCTATTCCCCACTCTACTCCAACTTGTTTCACCTCATCATTGCTTTTGCATTTACGCACTTCCGCTGCCAGGGCTTCGGGAATTTCTGTTTTAAATATCTGCGGAAGCACATTAAGTTGAGACAAAGCAGAAATTGGTTTAATTCCAGGAACAATAGGAACTGTAATGCCAGCTTCGCGAACTTTTTTCTCGAATTCGAAGAATTTCTGGTTGTCGAAAAACATTTGCGTTACGATATAATCTGCTCCTGCATCCACCTTTTTCTTTAGCCAGTACAAATCCGACTCCATATTTGGAGCTTCTTCGTGTTTCTCAGGATATCCGGCAGTTCCAAAGGAAAAGGGAGTTTCAAAAGGCTCCACATGGGTTCCGTCCAAAAAGGTTCCTTTGTTAATATCATTCACCTGTCCAATCAGGTCGATGGCATATTTGTGTTCTCCTTCGGATGGAATAAAATCGTGGCGCGGTGAGGAATCACCTTTCAACAACAAGAGATCATGAATTCCCAGGAAATTTAAATCTAAAAGAGCATTTTCTGTTTCTTCGGGTGTAAATCCGCTACAGATTACATGCGGAACAACTGTAAGTTTGTATTTATTTTGAATGGCAGCCGCCACAGCAACCGTTCCCGGACGCTTACGGGTAATCTTTTTTTCGAATCCTCCATTGGGCGATTCTACAAAGACAACCTCATCGCGGTGAGCGGTAATATTAATATACTTCGGATCGAAATCGCGAAGTTTTTCAATGGTGTTGAATACCTTATATATACTATTACCCCTTAAAGGAGGTAAAAGTTCAAAAGAGAAATGTGTGGTTTTATTCTCGATTGCCTGGTTTAAATGTTCGATTACTTTCATTGGTTAATTTTAGATAAGACATCCTAATGGAGATCTCAAAAATTGTATTCTATTAATTTGATGTTTCTATATAATAGCCGTTAGTAATTTACTGGCTTCATTCTCCGATATTCCTTTTCGCTTGGCATAATCTTGTACCTGATCATCCTTGATTTTATCGATAGAAAAATAAATGGCATCGGGATGTGATAGCACCAATCCGCTTACCGAAGCTGCCGGATACATGGCATAATTTTCGGTTAATGTTGCTCCAATACTTTCCTCAACCTGCAAGAAATCCCAAAGTACCTTTTTTTCGGAATGTTCGGGCAATGATGGATAACCAAAAGCCGGACGAATTCCCTGGTACTTTTCGCGTAACATTTCTTCAATGCTCAGGTTTTCACCATTGGCATAGGCCCAATCTTCTTTACGGATTTGCTCGTGTAACAATTCAGTATAAGCTTCAGCCAATCTGTCTGCCAAAATTTTTATCATGATACTGTTGTAATCATCGTTATTCTCGGTATATTTTTGCAAACTTGCTTCAATTCCAAGACCTGCTGTCACAACAAATGCACCTACATAATCGATTCTACCCGACTCAATTGGAGCCACAAAATCGCTCAAACACAAATTGCTTAATCCTTTCGAGAATTTTTCCTGCTGGCGAATTTGAGTGAATCGCTTTAGCTCAGAACTTCTCTCTTCATCGGAATAGATCACAATATCGTCGCCCACAGCATTTGCCGGGAACAATCCATACACAGCACTTGCTTCCAGAAGATTCTCTTTCTCGATCTTGTCCAGCATTTTATTGGCGTCGTCGAAAAGTTTTTTGGCCTCATCCTTGTAATCCGGATCTTCCATAATTTCAGGATACATGCATTTCAACTCCCAGGCCACAAAAAAGAAGGTCCAATCGATATATTTTCTGATTTCTTTGATGGAGAAATTTTTCTGTACCTGCAATCCTGTTTTCTTTGGCTTGTAAATTGGCGATTTTTCCCAATCAATTGCTTCTGCATTTGCCCTGGCTTCCTCCAAAGAGTAATATTCTGCCGATTTCTGCTTAGAATGATCCGCTCTTACCTGCTGATACTGCTCTTTCACACCCGCCAAATATTCGCTGCGCTTGCTTTTGTCGCAAAGTTTCTTGAAAATCCCTACCGACTGAGAAGCATCGCTCACGTGCACCACGCCATTCTTATAGTTGGGTTCAATCTTCACTGCTGTATGCAATTCTGATGTTGTGGCTCCTCCCACCACCAAAGGAATATCGAATCCTTCTCGTTGCATTTCTTCGGCAACAAAGCACATTTCTTCAAGCGATGGGGTAATTAATCCGCTCAAACCAATGGCATCAACCTTTTCTTGTTTGGCCACTTCCAGAACCTTTGAGCATGGAACCATTACACCCAAATCGATTACCTCGAAATTATTACAACCCAAAACTACATCCACAATATTTTTCCCGATATCGTGAACATCACCTTTTACGGTTGCCATTAATATTTTTCCAGCATTTTTAGCATCGGCCGCATTGCCTTTTTCTTCTTCGATAAATGGTTGAAGATAAGCAACAGCTTTTTTCATCACCCTTGCAGATTTCACCACCTGGGGAAGGAACATTTTTCCATCTCCAAACAGCTCTCCTACTACATTCATGCCATCCATTAATGGTTTTTCGATTACCTCCAATGCCTTCGGATAGTTCTGACGTGCTTCTTCTGCATCCTCTTCTATATAGTCGGTAATTCCTTTCACCAGCGAGTACGACAACCTCTCATTCACCGATTTTTCTCTCCACAAATCTGTTTTCACCTGGCTTGTTCCAGCCGATTTCAATCCTTCAGCGAATTCTATTAAAATCTCGGTAGCATCGGGCTTTCTGTTCAGCACTACATCTTCTACCTTTTCTAAGAGTTCAGGCTCAATTTCATCATAAATCTGCAACATTCCCGGATTTACAATTCCCATATCCAATCCTTCTTTTATGGCATGGTATAAGAATACCGAGTGCATTGCTTCCCGTACAACATTGTTTCCACGGAACGAAAAAGAGAGATTACTGATTCCCCCACTAATTTTTGCATGCGGAAGATTTGCTTTGATCCATTTTACGGTTTTAATAAAATCGACCGCATAATTATTGTGTTCCTCTATTCCGGTAGCGATTGCCAGTACATTTGGGTCGAAGATGATGTCTTCTGGTGGAAAACCTACTTTTTCTGTTAAAATTTTATAGGCTCTTCCACAAATTTCAATTCTTCTTTCGTAAGTATCGGCCTGACCTTTTTCATCGAAAGCCATTACAACTGCAGCGGCTCCATATCTCTTAATTTGGGTAGCAGTTTTAATAAATTCTTCTTCACCCTCTTTCAATGATATGGAATTTACCACCGATTTTCCTTGCACACATTTTAAACCAGCTTCCAAAACAGACCATTTCGAAGAGTCGATCATAACAGGAACGCGGGAAATTTCTGGTTCCGAAACCAAAAGCTTCAGGAATACATCCATTTCTTTTTCGGCATCCAACATGGCATCATCCATGTTCACATCGATAATTTGAGCACCATTTTCAACTTGCGATCGGGCAATTGACAATGCTTCCTCGTATTTTTCCTCGCGAATTAATCTTGCAAATTTTCGAGACCCGGCAACATTGGTTCTCTCACCAATATTTACAAAGTTGCTGAGTGAATTGATTCGCAACATCTCCAATCCGCTTAAGCGGGTTTCGCTTTCTACGAAAGGTATTTCTCTTGGCTTAGCATCTTTTACAGCCTTTGCTATTGCAGCAATATGATCGGGTCTTGTTCCACAACATCCTCCTACAATATTAACCTTTTTGTTATCGAGCAATTCCTTCAGGTCACCCACCATTGTGCCAGGTGTTTCATCGTATTCGCCCAATTCGTTTGGTAAACCTGCATTCGGATATACACTTACGTATGCCGGCAATAATGTATCCAACTGTTGAATAAATGGAATCAAATCTTTTGCCCCAAAGGCACAATTCAGTCCAATACTCAACAACCTGTCGCACTTCATCGATGTTACAAAGGCTTCCAGCGTCTGACCCGATAAAGTTCTTCCACTATTATCGGTAATGGTCCCCGAAATCATGATTGGCAAATCCAAACCTCTCTCTTCCAAAAGCTGATCGGCCGCATAAACAGCTGCCTTTGCATTTAGGGTATCGAAAATTGTCTCAATCAGTAATGCATCCACTCCACCATCCAGCAAACCTCTCACCTGTTCGGAATAAATTTCTACCAAATCGTCGAAACTCACATCTCTGAAACCTGGGTCTTCCACTTTAGGCGACATCGATGTTGTTTTATTGGTTGGACCAATGGCTCCGGCAATCCATCTTGGGGTATGAGGATCGGTTTTTTGTATTTCATCAATAGCTCTGCGAGCATTTTTCACCGCTTCAACATTCAACTCATAAGCAAGTTCTTCCAATTGATAATCAATCAATGAAATTGCATTTGCATTAAAAGTATTGGTTTCGATGATATGTGCACCTGCTTTTAAAAATTCCAGGTGAATGTTCTTTATAATATCAGGCTGGGTAAGCGTTAACAAATCGTTGTGCCCTTTCTGATCGGCGGAAATATTGGCAAAACGTTTGCCTCTAAAATCCGATTCGCCCAATCCGTGCGATTGAATCATGGTTCCCATAGCTCCATCGAGAACCAAAATCTGATTTTGTAATGCTTCTTTAATTGTAAACTTTTGCTCCATATTCTATTCAGCTATTGGCTATTCTTTTTATTTTATCAATCGGCAAATTAATTTGCCACGGTCAGGTAGATTGCAGTATTGGTATTCTTCTGTTCCACCAGCACATGATGTTTGTTTTGAATTTCTTCAATGGTAGCTGGCGTATAGTGTCGAACTGTAATCAATTCCAGATCATCGCTCAGGTCTACTTCATATTTTTTACTCAGCTCATCAATTAGTTCCTTGATATTTCGGGCCGAACTGTTGGCACAAAATGCAAAACTAACAGCGGTGTTTTGAGTAAAATTAAGCTTAATTCTAAACTTTGTCACGAGTGAAAAGATAAAAACCAGATCTTTTTCACCTATAAATGAAAAATTTAAGGGTTTCAAATTCACCATCACCTGTTTTTTCTTCACAATATAGTTTGGCAACATAGGTTGCGGTTGTTCTCCCTTTGTAATTAATGTTCCTTTTTGGGCCGGATCGATAAAAGATTTTACCCAAAGAGGAATCTGTTTTGCCTGCAAGGGCTTTATGGTTTTTGGATGAATTACCCTTGCCCCATAATACGATAGCTCGATGGCTTCGTGATAGGGAATCAAATCCAGTTTGGTTGTGGTTTCGAAATAATCGGGATCGGCATTTAAGATGCCCAGCACATCTTTCCAAATGATCATTTTATCAGCGCCAAGCAAATGAGCCAAAATGGCCGCAGTATAATCCGATCCTTCTCGTCCCAGCGAAGTTGTAAAACCTTTATCGTCGCGGGCAATAAATCCTTGGGTGATATACAAAGCCTGCGAATCATCAACAAATTTTGCATTCACTTTCTCTTTCGACGTTTCCCAGTTGATGTTGGCATCTACATAATTGTCATCCGAATCAAGGCAGGTTCTGATATCAATCCATTGATTTTTCTGACCTGTTTGATTTAGATATGCCGAAATCATTGTGGTTGAAAGCAACTCGCCAAAACCAATCACCTGATCGTATTCGAAGTTGAACTGATCAGATGATGGTTTTGAAATTTTGGTTTCCAGCTCGACGAAAAGAGCGTTTACTTCCGAGGCAACATGCTCAGGCACTTCTTCGAATAAATCGTTGAGCACTGAAATGTGGTTTCGTTTCAGTGTCTCGAAGTGATTCCATAAGCTATCCTTTCCCGAAAAATATGCATCTACCAGTTCTTCCAGCAGGTTTGTGGTTGAACCTATTGCTGAAATTACCACAGTAAGGGGTCGCTTCACCTTAGCTATAATCTGGCAGATGTTTCGTATGGCAGCCGCATCTTTCACCGATACGCCACCGAATTTGTATATTATCATTTTTCTTTTTGATCTTAGTTGTGATTTTCCAACAAATTATTCATCTCCCAGGTAGGCAAGGAAAACATCTCTTCCTTGAATTTGCTGGCGAATTTTTATCAAATCCGAAAGGTTCAATGTCCCAATTACATAATTGAAATCTTTCCCTGTTAGAGATTCCTTGATATCTGAAAAATTAAAGAGAGCCAAATCGTCTTTATTTGTGTATCTCAGGTAAACTTCCACCTCCATATCGTTGGTGTATTGCAAACCACCATAGTATTTCAATTTTTTGTACTCATACTTGTAATCGTAGGCCAATGCTGTGATATCCGACAATACGGCAGAACCCGTTGGGTGAGCTCCCGCTCCTTTTCCATACATGAACTGGTTATCGTAGAAATTTCCCTGTATCAGTACACCATTGTAATGACTTTCGACAGTAAAAGCGTGCTCTTCGGGCTTCACAAATTTTGGCGCAACCAAAAGGTTCACATGATTTCCATTTACCTTTGTCACTTTTCCAAGCAATCTGATTTTATATCCTTTTTGCGATGCCAGCTCGATATCTTTCGGCGATAGATTTGAAATCCCAAAGTTGAATACCTGGTCGGGATGGACAAATAATCCGAATCCGTGAACCGTAAGAATAATCAACTTGTACAATGTGTCGAAACCATCAACATCAGATGTCGGGTCGCTCTCTGCAAATCCTAGATCCTGCGCCTGTTTTAAGGCTACATCGTAATCTAAATTGTCGTTAAAAATCTTGGTAAGAATGTAATTCGACGAACCATTCAATATACCGCTCACCGATTGTAACAAGTCATTATCGTAGTATTCTTCCAAATTTCTGATGATTGGAATACTTCCACAAGCCGAAGCTTCATATACAAATGACACTTTGTGCTGCCATTGCAATTGAATGAGCTCCTCGATATGGTAGGCCAACATTTTTTTATTGGCCGAAACCACATGTTTCCCATTTTGAAGTGCAGTTTTTACAATCTGGTAAGCTGCATCTGCATCATCAATCAATTCAGCAACAACATTAATTTCAGGATCGCTTAAAATATCATCAGGCTTTGTGGTTAAAACTGCTGAATCTAACTCTCTCTCCTTTTCACCATCTCTTACACATACCTTTACAATAGAGGCATCCAAGCCTTTGCTATTTTTCAGAACGTGGGCCAATCCGGAACCAACAACTCCGTATCCGAATACACCTATTTTAAGTTTATTGCTCATTGATTTTGTTTTCGATTAAAAATGATTGTAGTACTTTAGTTAATTGTTCTTGTTCTAGGAGAAATCCATCGTGTCCATAAAGCGAATGAATTTCCAGATATTGAGCTTGCGGAATATGATCCGCTATGAATTTTTGTTCGTTTATTGGGAAAATCTGATCTGAATCCACTCCAATAACAAGTGTTCTTGATTTAATTTCATTCAGAGCAGAAATTAATCCTCCCCTCTTTCTACCCATATCGTGACTGTCCATGATTTTTGACAAGTGCCAGTATGAATAGGCATTAAATCGTCGGGCTAATTTTTCCCCCTGGTATCTTTGATAAGAGCTTGCGCGATAATCATCCACCTTGTCTTTTTCATTCTCTTGCTGCGAATGGTCGTAAGTTGCATAGGTCCTATAGCTTAAAAGCGCGATAGACCTTGCCACTATCATACCTTCCAAACCTGCTTCATCATTCGATTCTTTCCAGCTTGGATCAACCTCGATCGACATTCTTTGCGATTCGTTGAATGCAATTCCCCAGGGTGAATGCTTGGCATTGGAAGCCAACACCACCAAATGATCCAACTTTCCATTCAACAAGTAAGCCCACTCCAAGGCTTGCATGCCTCCCAGTGAGCTACCAATCATCATATGAATGCGATGAATATTTAAATGTTTTCTTAAAATTTCGTGTGCTGCCACCAAGTCGCGTACTGTCAATTGCGGAAAATCGTGGTAATAAGCTTGTCCGTTTTCCGGATTTTGGGAAAGAGGTCCTGTGGTACCGTAACACGAGCCAAGAAAATTGGCACAAACGATAAAATAATCCTTAGGATTAAAAAAGTCCTTCTCTCCAAAAAGTCCTGCCCACCAATCGAAAACATCAGAATTGGCAGTGAGAGCATGACAAACCCAAATCACATTATTGCGCGATGGATCGTACTCCCCATAGGTGTGATAAGCGATAGTCAACTCTTGCAGACGTTCGCCCGATTCAAGCTGAAGACCTTCTTTATGGATGTAACAATTTGGATTCACTGGTTAAAAATTTTGATTATTGCTTTTTGATTTGATAATTCAATCCCTTGTATTAAGGATAGTTAGAGTTTCCCACACAGAACTTCCACAAAAATTCAATTCCGTGTGGGATTGCTATAAGAACTAATTGATTGTCTCTACATTAATGGCTTTTTCCACCGCTTGCTTAATATCGGCTTTGATATCTTCAATGTGCTCAATTCCAACTGAAATTCTCAGCAAGCCCGGTTCAACTCCTGATGCTTTTTGTTCCTCCAAACTTAATTGCTCATGAGTTGTTGAACTAGGATGGATAATTAAAGTCTTGGCATCGCCAAGGTTGGCAACATGAGAAAGTAGTTCTACTCCATCTACCAGCTTATCGGCAACTTCTTTTCCGCCTTTAACCTTAAATGTAAGTACTGAGCCTGCTCCTTTTTTGAAATATTTTTTTGCTCTCTCGTAGTATGGACTCGTAGGCAATCCAGGATAATTCACTTGCTCCACCCAGTCTTGCTCTTGCAACCATTCGGCCAGTGCCAGTGTGTTTTCAACATGACGATCGAGGCGAAGCGAAAGTGTTTCCAATCCTTGCAATAGCAGGAACGAATTGAATGGGCTTTGACTACAACCGTAATCTCTTAAACCTTCTACCCTTGCACGAATGGCAAAGGCAATGTTTCCAAATGGTCCGTCTACTCCAAAAACATCCGAGAAAACCAAACCATGATACCCCTCTGATGGTTCGCTGAACTGTGGAAATTTCCCATTGCCCCAATTGTAGTTTCCACCATCAACCAAAACACCTCCAACGGCTGTTCCATGACCACATATCCATTTGGTTGCCGATTCTACTACCACGTTGGCACCGTGTTCCAATGGTCGGAAAAGATATCCTCCCGCACCTAAGGTATTGTCAACGATTAGTGGCAAATCATATTCTTTGGCTATAGCCGATACTTTCTCGAAATCAGGAATTGAAAACTTTGGGTTTGGCAATGCTTCCACGTAAATGGCTTTGGTATTGTCATCGATTAAAGGAACAATCGTCTCTGGATGATCAATATCGACAAACTTACACTGAATGCCCAAGCGCTTAAACTGTACTTTGAATTGGTTATAGGTTCCACCATAAATTTGCGAAGCACTAATGAAGTTATCTCCCGATTCCAAAATATTGGTCAGTGCCAGAAACTGGGCTGCCTGTCCCGAGCCGGTTGCTACAGCTGCTACTCCACCTTCCAGTGCGGCAATTCTCTTCTCAAAAACATCGTTGGTTGGATTCATTAAACGGGTGTAGATGTTTCCAAATTCTTTTAAGCCAAATAGATTTGCTGCGTGCTCTGAATTGTTAAAAGTATAGGCTGTTGTTTGATACAATGGAACTGCTCTCGATTTTGTTGTTTCTTCAACTTCCTGACCTGCGTGTATTTGTAATGTTTCGTATCTTAAATTTTTTGACATGGCGATTCTAGTTTTTTAGTTGCAAGCCAAGCTTCGAGCTTTTGCATACCGCATTACTCTGTGCCGATAAGCATTGCAAATTTGGAATTTAATCCTTGATTTTAAATTGGTTAATTGTTAGAAGCGAAAGGCTTCTGGTGGTCGCAAATTCTGTATTTATCTTGTTTACAAGCCATCTGAACCCTTAGATTTATTCAGAAATGCTTGTATCAATTCCTACTTCTGAAAATCAGAAACAATTGAAATCGTAAATTAGAATTTGAATTCCCTGCTTCGGAGTTATTTTATACGCACCAGCATCTAAAAAATTGGGAAAGAATTTAGACAGAATGCGTTACAGCATACGCATCATTCGCTGCATTCGCATCATAGTGGTAATAGATGCCAAAGATTGCAACTGAATGTTTTGCTCTGGTTGAGCCTGCTTTAAATTGTGAATTTCTGTCTTCTTCATGATCTTTTAATTTATATTCACCAAATTAAATGGTCAGGATTTGACACCTTTCAGCTTTTGGTTTTGCCGGGGTTGTCAGAAGGTCATCGAGCCTGTTCTCTCACTTCTTCTGTATAAATTAATGATATCCTCCTGCGAGTATTACCTTAAATATCTGCAACAAATATAGGCATGATTTTTTAATCTCCAAATAAAAGATGCAGCAGTCTTAAATTTTATTCGTTGATAATGTGCAAACTATACCTTATATATACAAAAGTGATTTTGGAGCATATTTTTTTTTGAAAAAATAAATCGGAATCTTACAAAAGTGATTCGTACAACTGGTTTATCATGAAAAAATGAGAACCTTATAATGAAAAACAAAAAACACAAAGCCAGTTTTTTGACTTTGTGTTTTTTCAAATTATTTTATGCACGCTTTGACAAAAATGAATCTCAAATAATCACAAATTGCGCTGTATCTCTGCTTCGTTGTTCCAATAAAATATCTCTGCCTGCAGTCATGCGCTCAACCGCATCATCATCATGATGACGAATTGTAATCAACTCCACATCATCATTGTATTTTACTTCGAAATCCTGGGAAATTTCATCCAGTAAATTCTTCAATCTTCTTTCCGATTTATCCACACAAACCGAAAAACTAATTGCTGAATTTTGGGTTAAATTTACCTTCATGCGATGCTTTGCAAAAAGGGCAAATAGCGAACTTAAATTTTCCTCCAGAATGAATGAAAAATCGCTTGGACGAATGGAGATCAACACCTGGTTTTGTTTTCGAATATAAACCGGCAACTGCTTCTCCATCTGTTTTGAAGCTGTACTGATCAAAGTGCCTGATTCGCTATAGTCAATAAATGATCTTACCTGCAAAGGAATCTTCTTTCGTTTAATTGGTTGAATGGTTTTTGGGTGAATCACCTTTGCACCGTAAAATGCAAGCTCAATGGCTTCCTGATAAGAAATCCGATCCAATTTCTCGGCGTCTTCCAACCATTTCGGATCAGCATTCATAATTCCAGGAACATCTTTCCAAATGCTTAATTTATCTACATCGAGAATATAAGATAAAATTGCAGCGGTATAATCCGATCCTTCACGCCCTAAAGTGGTAGATTGATTGGTTGTTGTACCTCCCAAAAATCCTTGGGTGACATATACAAATGTACTGTCGAAACTAAAGGCTTGTGGTACCAGTTTTTGTGAGAGTTCCCAATCCACTTTTCCTTCACGATAAGTATTATCTGTTTTTAAACAGGTTCTGATATCGATCCATTTATTTGGAGATCCGCTTAAGCGCAGATATTCTGAAACAATTGTTGTAGACACCAATTCCCCAAAGCAAACAATCTGATCATAATCAAAATCGTAATCTAAAGTTGGCTCTCTTTGCAAATAGGCATGCAACTGATCGAATAATCGATTTACCTTTTCATAAACTGCATCTTCTTTATTGGTAAAAAGTTCGTTTATGATATTTAAGTGAAAGGATTTTACCTCTTGAAATTTAGTTTCCACCAAATCGGATTTAGCACAAAACTGATCCGTAATCTCTTCCAGTGCATTGGTTGTTTTGCCCATTGCAGAAAGCACAATTATGGTTTCATCCTTATAAGATTGAACAATCTTTACAAAATTTTTGACCCCTTCGGCACTGTTCACCGAAGCGCCACCAAATTTAAATATGTTCATGGAAAATTGCTTAAGTTTTATTGATTTAGGCTCACACCATTTTTTCAAAAATTGAAGGTACTAAATAAAGCTTGTGTAAAACAAAAATATTTTTCAACATTTTACTTTTTTCACAATTTTTAAGATAAAAATCCTTTGCATCCTCCATTTAAATCGATTTAACCGTAAATAAAACTTTTATGGAAAGAGAAAAACTTTTCTGTCAACGTTTGAAATAAGGGTTTGGCATTAAATAAAAAAGCATAACTTTATGCCACCAAATGAATGTAAACCAAAAGCCTTTTTAAAATGACTGAACACAATAATGTTCAAACCCTCAATCAATTTATTATTGAGCGTCAGTCTGATCATCCGGGAGCTAAAGGAGAGTTATCTCGTTTGCTTCATCATGTAGGAATTGCTGCCAAAATTGTAAACCGAGCTGTTAATAAAGCTGGTTTGGTAGATATTCTTGGCGAGCATGGCGATCAGAATGTACAGGGGGAAGATCAGCAAAAGCTAGATGTTTTTGCCGACACACACTTTATTGATGCCCTTAAAGCCAGTGGCGAATGTGCTGCTGTGGCTTCGGAGGAAAACGAGGACATCATTATTTTCGAAGACGAAATGGCAAAAAATGCAAAGTACGTTTTTTGCATGGATCCATTAGACGGCTCTTCGAACATCGATGTAAATGTATCGATTGGAACAATTTTCTCCATTTTTGAGCGTGTAACTCCACGTGGCCAGGTTGCAACTATGGAAGATTTCTTGCAAGAAGGAACCAAGCAAGTTGCTGCAGGATATGTAATTTACGGATCATCTACCATGTTGGTATATACCACAGGAAATGGTGTGAATGGTTTTACACTTGATCCTTCCATTGGTGAATTCTGTTTGTCTCATCCAAACATTAAGACACCTAAATCGGGAACCATTTACTCTATTAACGAAGGAAACTATATTAATTTCCCTCAAGGAGTAAAGAAATACATTAAGTACTGCCAGGAGAAAGATGCACGTAGCAAGAGACCTTTTACCTCTAGATACATTGGATCTTTGGTAGCCGATTTCCATCGAAACCTGCTAAAAGGAGGTATTTTTATTTACCCACAAACCAATAAAAATCCTGATGGTAAATTGCGCTTAACCTACGAATGTAACCCTGTGGCATTTATTGCCGAACAAGCTGGCGGTATGGCGACCAATGGTGATATCAGAATTTTGGAAATTAAACCCGATTCGATTCATCAACGAGTTCCATTCTACACCGGATCGACCAATATGGTGAAAAAAACAGAAGAGTTTTTACACTTCTTCAACAATATTTGATTTCCTAACCAGAACCCAAAATGCAAAGCCACTTCTTGAATGAGAAGTGGCTTTGATTTTTTAACTTGACTTCCCTTTCTCTTTATCGTAAATTTACTTTGCCAATCCTAATCTGCCTCTTCACATTCTTCATTCACAATTAAAACCTTTAAAAATGAAATGGATAACAATACTATGCATGTTGTTGTTTTGCATGCTCGAAGCGCAAACGCAGGAAGAGAAAATCATAATCAACGATATCGAGTTAAAACCATCACAAATTGAGGAGTTTGAGAAATATTATGGTGCAAAACCTCTTCCAGGAAACTATTGGTACGATAAAACCAGTGGGTTATATGGAGTTGTTGGCTATGCTTCTTTTGGCTTTATGCTTCCCAATCACGATTTTGGCAATATCAAAAGAAATGCCTCGAACGGACAAACCAATGTAATTGTTAACGGCAGAGAGCTACCACAAAACGAATGGCTGGTTTGGAGTTATGTGCTGGGCTATTATATCCAACCAGGAAACTATTGGTTCGATCATTTGGGAAATGCTGGTTACGTTGGCAATCCAATCCCTACAGTCAATTTGTATCTTGCTGCCCAGCAAAATGGCTATAGCGGCCAGGGAAGTGGCGGCGATAATTTTTGGTCTACCCGATTTAGTGCCGGCAATTATGACCAGGGCAACACCAGGGGCTATGTTAGCGTTCCCGGTCATGGACCTGTTGGGTATGGATTCTGAATAAATTGATCTGCTGAATCCTTGTAAATTTTACGCTCACAATTTGGGTTTTGATGTATATCTTTATCGAGATTAAAACTTTTCCCTAAATTTGCCTTTCAATCAATTAAAAAGGCATTCATTGGAATTAAAAGAACTTATACGGATATTTGCAGAACATCCTGCACGATTTAGCATCGATAATCATTTACAAAGCAATACCAACTTTCACTTGCACTTGCGTGGATTGGTTGGTTCTGCACTGCCATTGCTTGTTTCTTCTATAAACAACCAGGCAAAACCACAATTGTTTATTTTAAATGATAAGGAAGAAGCTGCCTATTTTTATAATGATTTATGCAATTTGATTGATGATAGTTCGGTTTTTTTCTTTCCATCATCATACAAACGATCGGTTCAGTATGAAAAAACTGATAACTCTAATATCATCCTGCGTGCCGAAACCTTAAACAGGTTAAATTCAAAGCACCATCCAACTTTCATCGTCACATTTCCAGAGGCAATTGTCGAAAAGGTAATCAGCCAGGATCAGCTTAGCGAAAACACATTAAAAATTAAAGTTGGAGAAAAGCTATCTCCTGAGTTTGTTGAGGAAGTTTTAGTTGATTATGAGTTCGAACGTGCCGATTTTGTTGTGGAGCCTGGTCAGTTTTCCATTCGTGGAAGCATTATCGATATCTTCTCCTTTTCGGATGAACATCCATACAGAATTGACTTTTTTGGAGAAGAAGTGGAGTCGATTCGTGTATTTGATGTAGAAAACCAACTTTCCATTAAAAAGCTTGAAACGGTTGATATCATTCCAAACATACAGGAAAACCTCCTAAAAAACTCAAGGATTTCCTTTTTGGATTTTGCCCCTGAAAATTCAGTATTTTGGTGCAAAAACGTACAATTTATCAGCGATAGAATACAGGCAATCTATGAAAACACTATAGAAAAAGTCCCAACCCTGGAGCTGGGAGATGATACCGTATCAACAAAAGATTACCTCATTAAAGGTTTAGATTTTATCGATCAGCTTAACCAATATTCTTGCATTGAATTTGGTCAGAAATTCTTTTTCCCTACCAAAAACGAAATTCAGTTCAACCAGGCGCCGCAACCAGCATTTAATAAGAATTTCGATTTGTTGGGAGAGCATCTGCTGAACAACAATGCCAGAGCCGAAAGTAATTATATTTTGTCTGATAATGCCAAGCAGATAGAAAGAATACAAAACATTTTCGATGACAAAGGCATTGAGATTGAATTCCAAAGCATAGATCAAACTTTGCACGAAGGTTTCTCAGACCGAGATGCACAAATTTCTGTCTTTACCGATCACCAGATTTTTGACCGTTACCACAAATTCAGATTAAAAACGGCTACGGTTCACAAAGCAAAAGAATCGGTTACTCTTAAAGAGATCAATCGACTTCATCCGGGCGATTATATTGTACATGCCGATCATGGAATTGGCCGATTCGGAGGTTTGCAGAAAATTGATGTAAATGGCAAAGACCAGGAAGCAATTCGCCTGGTATACAAAGACAATGACATTCTGTTTGTTAGCTTACATTCTCTGCATAAAATATCGAAATACAAAGGCAAAGACGGATCGGCTCCAAAAATTTACAAACTTGGAACTGGAGCATGGCAAAAACTAAAGGAAAAAACCAAAAGCAAGGTAAAAGACATTGCCAAAGAATTGATTGCCCTTTATGCCAAACGTAAAGCCGAACGAGGATTTCAGTTTAGTCCTGATTCGTATATGCAGCAAGAATTAGAAGCTTCCTTTATTTATGAAGATACTCCAGACCAGGTAAAGGCTACAGTTGCTACAAAGGAAGGAATGGAGTCGCCATTCCCAATGGATAGACTGGTTTGTGGAGATGTAGGATTCGGGAAAACCGAAATTGCCATTCGAGCAGCCTTTAAAGCTGTTGCTGATAATAAGCAGGTTGCTGTTTTAGTTCCAACCACCATCCTGGCATTCCAGCATTTCAAAACTTTTAGCGAACGACTAAAGAACTTCCCTTGCCGGGTTGATTATATCAGTCGAATGCGAAAAGCCAAAGACCAGAAAGAAATTCTAAAAGACCTTAAAGCAGGTCAGATTGATATATTAATTGGTACGCACCGAATTATTGGAAAAGATATCGACTTTAAAGATTTGGGATTACTGATTGTTGATGAAGAGCAAAAATTTGGTGTATCCGTAAAGGAAAAACTAAAGCAGATGAAAGTAAATGTTGATACATTAACTCTTACTGCAACGCCAATTCCAAGAACTTTACAATTCTCTTTAATGGGAGCACGCGATTTATCAATTATCAACACGCCACCTCCCAACCGATATCCAATTGTAACCGAAGTACACAATTTTAACGAAGATATTATTCGTGAAGCCATTACGTACGAAGTGGAGCGAAACGGCCAGGTTTTCTTTATTCACAATCGTGTTCAGAACATTAAAGAGGTTCAGGATATGATACACAGAACAGTTCCTGGAGTTTCAACAGTTGTGGCACATGGACAGATGGATGGACCAAAACTGGAGAAAATCATGCTCGAATTTATTCGCGGCGATTATGATGTACTGATTGCTACCACCATTATTGAATCGGGTTTGGATATTCCGAATGCCAACACCATTATTATTAACAATGGCCAAAACTTTGGATTGAGTGAACTTCACCAATTAAGAGGCAGGGTGGGCCGTTCCAATAAAAAAGCATTTTGTTACCTGCTGACACCTCCAATGGAATCGATGACCCAGGAAGCCAGACAAAGACTTCAGGCCATCGAAAACTTCTCAGAACTGGGAAGTGGTTTCAATATTGCAATGCAGGATTTGGATATTCGCGGTGCCGGAAATCTTTTGGGTGGCGAACAGAGTGGTTTTATTACTGATATAGGATACGAAACTTATCAGCGAATACTGAATGAAGCCATGCTTGAACTCAAAGAGAACGAATTCAAGGATGTCTTTGCCGATGAAAAGAAGGAGGAAGAAAAAGAGATTATCCGATTTATTAACGATTGCCAGATTGACACCGATCTTGAGATCTTATTCCCTGAAGAATATGTGGAAAGTATTTCTGAGAGGGTTCGTTTGTATCGAGAACTGGATAACATCCAAAGCGAAGAAGAAATCGAAAAATTTGAGAGTCAGTTGAAAGACCGATTTGGAGATTTGCCTGAACCAAGTATCGAATTGTTGAATGTGGTTCGATTAAGGTGGTTGGCACTGGATTTGGGCATTGAAAAGCTGATCCTGAAAAGCAACAAATTGGTGCTTTACTTTATTTCCGATCAGGATTCTCCTTTTTATCAATCGCCACAGTTTAGCATGGTTTTACAATTCTTACAGTCCCAAACGGTGCCATGTAAAATGAAAGAGGCAAAAAACAGGTTGAGCTTAAGCTTCGAAAATGTATCAAATATTTTGGCAGCAAGCGAAATTTTACAACAAATCAAGAAAGACTAAATAAGAAAAGATCGCAAAATTGAACTTTTGCGATCTTCTTTTTATCTGTGCAGGCCTGATCAGAAATTAGCTCTCGTGCATCTCTCTTACCAAAACCAATACTTTATCGTTTCCTAAATTTGTAATTCGTGCTTCGAACCAACTCTTGCCTTTGCCAGTTTCCATTTCGTACTTGAATTTCTCCATAAAGCCAACGCTTAATACTTTCTCAATTTTATCTTCCACCTTGGCTAAGGAATCGCCAGTAAATACTTTGTTTAAATGCGATCCTACAATTGTATTTTTTGGCAATGCCAGGGCTGAATCATCATCCAATTTGTAATCTTCAAAAATTCCATCTTTATTCACTACAAAAATCAGATCAGGAATTGCATTAATCAGATCTTTATTTCGTTGCTCACTCTCTTCCAGTAAGATCTGACTTTTTCGTCGAACTGTTACATCCCGCACATAGCATACAATTCCTTTATCAACTCCCTTTTCGTTTTTCAGCATCGACGAATAGAGCTTTAGGTAAGTCTCTTTTCCATCTATGTCGAATAAGAGTTCTACTTCGTAATTGCTATTTTTTTCGGTTGGAATCAGTAAATCTTCGGCAAATGATTTTTCTCTGCCCGATAATGACAAATCGCTATATGGTTTGCCAATCATATCGGCTTCGTTAATCCCAAATATTCTTTCACAACCCTTGTTCCATGACTTCACCATTCCATTTAAATCGAAAGTCACCACTCCATCGTGAAAATGATTAATGATATCAGCCTTTTCGGCCAACATATCGCGATAAGCGTATTCCTGGGTTACGTCGCGAATAATGAATTGAAGATTATTCTTTCCATTGAATTCGATATGGGCAGCAGTTAAACCAACATCGAACATATCGCCATGTATGGTTTTAAATTTTAAATGGGTGTATTCAATTCCTTGTCCCATTTGCACGGCGCGTTCAAATTTCTCTTTAAATTCTTCCTGGTAATCATCTCCAATAAAAGAAAGAAGCTGAAGTCCCATGAGATCTTCGATGTATGCCGTTTTGAATAATTTAAGTCCAAGACAATTTAAATATTCAATCCCACCAGCTTCGTTAATTACCAAGATGGCTTCGGGCGAATCGGTAATGAAATTACGGAATCGTTTTTCTCTCATTTTCTGATCCAAATCGAACTGATGTTTGTAAAATGCCAGCTCGATTGAAATGCCCAACTCCTTTTTATCAATTGGTTTTACCAGGTATCCATAAGAATGAGTATTAATTACACGCTGAATGGTAGACTCTTCCGTATCGCTGGAAAGGAATATTACCGGAATATCGAATTTCGATTTAATCAGTTCGGTGGTCTGAATACCATCCAGGTCGCCACCCAAATGAACATCCATTAAAACAATATCCGGATTTAGTTTTTCGCACAAACGAATGGCTTCTTTTCCATCCTCAACTATTCCCAGCAAATCATAACCCAATTCCTTTAAAAACATTCTAAAAATGGTCGAAATAAGGTTATCGTCCTCAACGATTAAAATCTTTTTTTTCATTAAGCAGTAATTGAATATTTGATCGATACCAGTACAATTTAATACCTAGAGCTTGGCTTATTCTCTTCTAAATTAATCGAAGTATTACTTTCTTCTAAATTTATGAGGAAAAAAGCTGTGGGTCACTTTATTTAATATGCCTAAAGTTTACTAATTTTATGCGATTTTACAAGCTATTTATAATAATTTACGTATCAAATCTATTCTCTTGAATCTTATTATTGATATAGGCAATACAAAAATTAAAGCCAGTCTTTTTCGCGACGGGAAATTGATCGACACCAAAACTTCTGAGCAAACAGATACCGATTTTGCCCTGGATATTTTGGCAGATTTCACAATTGAACATGCCATTGTTTCTTCGGTAAGAGAGTTTCCAGAAGAATTAATGCGGCTGCTAACATCGAAAATTGAGAAAGTTTTCTTTTTCGATGCTCAACTACCGGTGCCAATCGAAAATTTATACGAATCGAAAAACACCTTAGGCTACGACCGTCTTGCTGCCTGCATAGGAGCTTATGCAAAAAATCCTGGGCAAAACATTCTTGTTATTGATGCCGGAACTGCAATCACCTTCGATTTTATCAATAATAAAGGTCAATACCTTGGCGGATGTATTTCTCCTGGTTTAAGTATGCGTTATAAAGCATTGCATCATTTTACAAAAAAGCTGCCCCAACTTTCGCAACAGGATGATTTTTATTTAATCGGAAAAAATACCAATGAGGCAATTACAGGTGGCGTACAAAATGGTATTGTGTTCGAAGTGGATTCATACATCGCCAAGCTAAAAGAAGAATATGCCGACCTTAAGGTGGTATTAACAGGTGGAGATGCTTCTTTTTTACATCAGCATATTGTAAACAATTCTGATTATGAACCAAACATTTTGGCCATAGGTTTACATCATATTCTGGAATTTAACGCTTCGGAAAGCGCTAATAACTAACAAAGTTTTTGTTGATTTCCAATTTATTTATAGTTTTGCAAGAAGCTAATTTTAGAGCTTTAAAATGGTTATTTAGAACGAATTCAAAACTTATACTGAATTTTTGGTATGAGTTTTGCAGTTTTAGTTCCAACAAAACTAAAACTTTCGTTATATTTATTTCGACTGAATAGATATGACATTTTTCAGGATATCCTAAGTACCATTTTTATAGTTTTGCAACAAATAAACTTGATTATAAAAAATTTAGTAACATGAAGACAAGATTTACAATCGTAACTGTGGTTCTTTTGCTTTCAAGTATGTTTACCGTAAAGGCACAAACTTTGGAATCAAAATATGGATTGGATAGTGCTCAGACTGTATTGAACGCTTCTCTATATGTAGAAATGGTGAAGCAAAAAAATTATGAAGAAGCCCTACCGGGTTGGAGATATGTATTCCAAAATGCTCCAGCTTTCCAAAAAACGACTTATATCAAAGGTGTAAGCATTATGCGTGGTATGCTTCGCAAAACCAAAAACCCAAAGTATGTTGATACTTTGATGATGGTTTACGATCAGCGTATTAAGTATTTTGGAAAAGACCGTAAATATCCTGAAGGATGGATTTTGGGTCGTAAAGGTGGTGACTTGTTTAACTACAAGAGAAAGCACATTCCTTCGGTAAAAGAAGCTTATGGCATTTTGAAAAAATCAATCGAAATGCAGCAATTAAAATCGGAAGCAAAAGTAATTAACTATACTATGGAAGCTTCTGGTATTTTGGTAAAAGCTGGAGAAATTGAGCCGGAAGAAGTAATCGACAACTACCTTCTTTTTATGGATATGGCTGAAAAGCAGAAGAAAGCTGAAACCAAACAAGCAAAAATTGACAATATCGAAAATGCTCGTTTGAATGTGGAAAGAATTTTCTTCAAGGCTGGTGTTGCTGACTGTGAAACTTTGAGCAATATCTTTACTCCTAAATTCGAAGCAAACAAAGACGATATCGTATTGATCAACAAAATCCTTCGCATGTTGAACCGTCAGGAGTGTGAAGATGGTGCTTTGTATGCTAAAGTTGCTGAAAGAAAGTATGAGTTAGAGCCTAATGCTGATGCTGCTCATAACCTTGCTAAAATGTTTATCAAGAAAAAAGAGTTTGGCAAGAGTATTGGTTATTTGGAGCAAGCTATTGAATTGGAAGAAGATGCTGACATTAAAGCTGACCTACATTACAAGTTAGCTTATATTCAATTAAGTCAGAGTAAATTAAGCGCAGCAAGATCTAATGCATTGAAAGCAGCTCAACTAAGATCAGGTTGGGGTGAGCCTTATATCTTAATTGGTAAAGCTTATGCTGCTTACGCTCCTAAATATGGAACAAAGCCAATCGAGAAAAAATATGTGTATTGGGTAGCTGTTGACAAATTCAAAAAAGCAAAAGCTGTGGATTCTGAGTGTGCTGAAGAAGCAAACAATCAGATCAGAACTTACTCGAAACACTTCCCGAATAAAGAAAATGCTTTCTTTGAAGGAATTAAAGACGGTGATGTAATTAAAGTAGGTGATTGGATTAACGAAACTACAAAGGCTAGACTGAATGAATAGTACGCCAAAAAGTAAATACAATATTATCAAAAGCATTGTAATCCTT
Organism: Marinifilum caeruleilacunae; assembly: GCF_013141825.1. Taxonomy (GTDB): domain Bacteria; phylum Bacteroidota; class Bacteroidia; order Bacteroidales; family Marinifilaceae; genus Marinifilum; species Marinifilum caeruleilacunae. Next base: position 84,382 of record NZ_RZNH01000013.1, on the reverse strand, counting down.
TCGGGGATTGCGATGCTTTTGTCTTGTGAGAACAGCATGAAAGAAGTGCAGAGTCTTACAACCAACCAAAATCTTCCGGTTCAGCAAGGCAAGGAAGTTGAATTTATTTATACCGATTCAACTAAAATTCAATATCGTGCTTTTGCCGTTGAATTTGTTGAAACCAATTCGGAAGAAGAAGGAATGCTTCGTGAATTTCCCAAAGGGGGAAAAATTATTTCCTACGACGAGGATGAGAAGACGGCCTGGGAAATTAAAGCGAATTACGCCAAACATTATCCAAAAGATGAACTTTGGGAACTTAGAAATGATGTACAAGCGACCAGGGCAGATGGTACGAAAATTAATTCTGAGCTCATGTTTTGGGATCACAAAAAGAAGCTCATTTATTCAGATCAGTACACCAGAATCATAACAGAAGACGGACAAGTATTGGAAGGAACGAACTTCTCTGCCGATGAAGATATGAATGAGTTCCGCCTTAAAAATGTTTCGGGAGAAGTTTATTTAGAGGATAAAAACAAGCAATAATCAATAAAGCTTATTATCTTGCATACAAAACCTGAATAAAGTGAATCAAAAACTTCCATTTGTATTAGAAATTGTTTGGCTGATTGTAATGATTGGCAGTGCCTCGCTTGCCGTATACAGAACCATGCAAACCAACTTTAGCGAAAACATTTTACTATACATTATCGCCATTTTAGCAGCTTTAATGTACACTTCGCGCCGATATCTTCGAAGAACCCGAGAGAAAAACCAATCCCAGAAGTAAATGAATGATCTGATCATCATTTTTGCCATGCTCGCTCTTTCCGCCTTTTTCTCAGGCATGGAAATTGCTTTTATTGCTGCCAATAAATTACGCATGGAGCTGGATCGAAATAAGAATACGGTTTCTTCAAGAATCATATCTATTTTTTCGAGATATCCAGGTCATTACATTAGCACCATGTTGGTGGGTAACAACATTGCGCTTGTAGTATATGGTATTGTAATGGCCAAAATGCTGGAACCGAGTATCGAATTATGGGTCGATTCGGAATCATTGGTTCTTACCATTCAAACCATTATTTCAACCATACTGATATTGGTAACAGCCGAGTTTATTCCAAAAACCTTGTTCAGGCTGAATCCCAATTTCGCTCTCAACTTTTTTGCACTGCCGGTAATGTTCTTTTACATTATCTTCTACCCGGTTACCATTATTACCATGATGTTATCCAAAAATATCATTCACAGGTTGTTCAAAACTGAAATTACAGAGGATGCAGAAACACAAGCCTTTGGTAAAGTAGACTTGGATCATTTGGTACAAGAAGGACAGGACACACAAGCCATTGCTGAAGATGAAATGCACGACATTAAAATTTTTAGAAATGCGCTAGACTTTTCGAAGGTAAAACTTCGAGAATGTATTGTTCCGCGAAACGAAATTGAAGCCATGGAACTCAATGGCGAACTTGAAGATATTACACAGCGTTTTATTGAAACAGGCTATTCAAGAATTCTGATTTACAAAGAATCTATCGATAACATTATTGGATACGTTCACTCATCGGTAATCTTTAAGAAACCGCAAAGTATCAAATCTGCTTTAAGCCGAATTATTTTTGTTCCTGAAACCATGGCAGCGCACAAATTGCTTAACCTGTTTACCAAAGAACAAAAGAGCATTGCAGTTGTTGTTGATGAATTTGGTGGTACCGCCGGAATGGTAACCATTGAGGATATCATGGAAGAAATATTCGGAGAGATTGAGGACGAGCATGACAATATCGATTTTGAAGAAGAGGTAATTTCAGAAAATGAGTACTTGTTTTCGGGAAGATTGGAAATTGATTATCTCAATGATAAATATGAATTGAACCTGCCAGAGTCGGAAGACTTCGAAACCTTGAATGGATTCATTCTATTTAATCACGAAAGTATACCAAAATACAACGAAACCATCCGAATTGAGAACTTCAATTTTAAAATTGTTGAAGTTAGTAATACCCGCGTAGAGAAAATAAAACTAACCATTATTAACTAGGTTTTTTACAACTCATTTACTGAACATTAGAAGCAATTAAAAACACATTTGCATATTAATGTTTTCCTGCAAATATTGGGTAGATTTCAGCTCAATATGCCATCATTTTTTATCCATTCATCAAGTAAATTTTACTTTACTATAAAAGAGGCCAAACTGATTGGCAGAAAAGGCAATCATTTCCCATTTTTTTGTATATTCGTAGCCTAATTAAGAAATATTTAAATCTTTTTCGATGGCAACATTACAGAAAATAAGAAACCGTGGTGTGTTTATTGGGATCATCATTGGGGGAGCTTTGTTCGCATTTATTGCTGGTGACGCTCTAAAATCGGGTGGTTCCTTATTGACGAATTCACGAAATGAAATGGCAGAAATTGCAGGTGAATCAGTAAATATTCGTGATTTCCAGAATCGATTCAACCATAATATTGAAGTAGCTAAAATGATGTCTGGTCAATCTTCTATTCCTTCAGAACAGATGGATAGACTAAGAGAGCAAACCTGGCAGCAAATGGTTCAGGAAATGGTAATGAATGTTGAATATGAAGAACTGGGAATTTCAGTAACTTCTGATGAATTATTCGACATGGTTCAAGGTAGAAATATCGATCCTACAATTCGTCAAATGTTCCAGGGTCCTGACGGAACTTTCAACAAAGATCAGGTAGTTGCAACTCTTCAACAGTTAATTAACGCTCCTAAAGGAACGCCACAAAAAAATTACTGGCTGAACATCGAAAATGCAATGACTACTCAAAGAACTTTAACCAAGTACAACTCATTAATTCAAAAAGGTTTGTACATGCCAGATGCAATGGTGAAAGATCTTGCTACCAAAGGAAGCAAAAAAGTAGATATCAACTATATCGTTAAAAACTACAACCTGATTCCAGACAGTACAATCACTGTAAGCGATGCTGAAATCAAAGAGTACTATAACGAGCACAAAGATTTGTTTGAGCAAACAGAGTCGAGAAGAATTGATTACGTTCCTTTCCTTGTAGAGCCTTCAACTGAAGATTACAAAGCAACTGAACAATGGCTTGCTGAGCTTAAAGCTGATTTTGCTGCAGAAACCAACAACGTACAGTTCGTTGAGTTAAACGCTGATACAGATTTCAATCCTTTCTACTTTAAGAAAGAAGATATCACCAATGCTGATTTAGCAGAATTTGCTTTCTCTGGAAACAAAGGTGATGTTACTGATGTATACTCAGAAGGTGATTCGTACAAGCTAGCAAAAATCAATGAAGTTAAAATGTTGCCTGACTCGGTTAAGGCTCGTCATATCTTAATTCGCCCGGTAAACGGTGATTACGCTTCTGCTCAAGCTAAAGCGGATAGCTTAAAAGCTTTATTGGATAAAGGAGCTCGTTTCGATGATTTGGCAAAAGCGAATTCTGATGATCAGGGATCTGCTGTAAATGGTGGTGATCTTGGTTGGTTCACACAAGGAAAAATGGTTCTTCCATTTAGCGAAGCGGCTTTCGATTCAAAAAGAAACGAAATTAAAGTTGTTCTGACTCAATTTGGAGCTCACGTTTTACAAGTAACCAACAAAGGAAAAGCTGTTAAGAAAGTACAGTTGGCAGTAGTTGACCGTAAAGTAGAAGCAAGCAACAAAACCATTCAGGCTGCTTATGCAAAAGCACGTACATTTGCTGGTAACAACCTAAGCAAAGATGCTTTCTTAAAAGCTGTATCGGAACAAAACCTACAAAGAAGAACTGCTAACCTAAGAAGAGATACCAAGAACATTCCTGGTCTTGAAAACTCAAGAGAATTGGTTAGAGCAGCATACCAAACTGACGATATGGAATCTGTTTTGATGAACAACGATCAGTCGGCAGTATTCGAATTTGGTGACAAGTTTGTTGTTGCAGTTCTTTCTGATATCAAAGAGGAAGGTTTTGCATTGGTAAATGATGTTGCATCTACAATCAGACGTGAAATCAGAAAAGAGAAGAAAGCTGAGCAAATGATTGCTGAGTTCAATAAGAACAGCCAGGGAGCACAGAGTCTTCTATCGGTTGCACAAAAAGAAAATCTTGAAGTGAAGAATGCTACTGGTGTTAGCTTCTCATCCTTCCAGATTCCTGGTGCAGGTATTGAGCCAAATGTAATTAGTACTGCTGCACTTCTTGAAAAAGGAAAAATTTCTGCTCCAATTGAAGGCAACCAGGGAGTTTACATGGTATTGGTTACCAACGAAACTACCGACGAAGTAACTGATGCTACAGTTGAAGCTTTCAAAGCAAGATTAGAGCAAGGATATCAGTACCGTACAAACTATCAGGCATTCCAGGCATTAAGAGACAATGCTAATGTTGTTGATAAAAGATATAAGTTTTACTAGAAAATAGTGAGACACAAAGAAAGCGAGGTGATTATTCATCTCGCTTTTTTTATTTATTGATCGCTGATTTTTATGAAGAATATAATTATTGCTGATATGGTTTGAGAATTCTCTATATTCTTTGAATAAATCCACCTTACTATTCCCAATTTTGATGTGGATTATCAACAAGCAATCTCACATGAGTGAGGATAACAAAGTCTGAAGTAAAAAAAAGAGCTGCCAAAAAATGACAACTCTTTCATATTTTATCGCTTCAGAAATCTACGAAAGTAAAGCTTTTACTTTATCAGCAACAGCTTTTCCATCGGCTTTACCAGCCAACTGTTTCGAGGCAATTCCCATTACTTTTCCCATTTCTTTCATCGAAGAAGCTCCAGTATCTTCAATAATCTTTTGGACAGCTGCAGTTAGCTCTTCGTCGCTCATTTGAGCAGGTAAATACACTTCAAGGAAGCTCATTTCAAGCAATTCCTTCTCTGCCAAATCTTCTCTGCCTCCTGCTTTATACGTATCTGCAGCATCTTTACGTTGCTTCACCAATTTTTGGATAATTTTAACCGCTGCAGCATCTTCAATTTCCGATGCGCCTGTCTTGGTCATTTCAAGTGTAAAGGCTGTTTTGGCAGATCTTATGGCCTGTAATTTATCTTTTTCTTTCGCTTTCATTGCAGACTTCATATCTGCATTAATTTGTTCCAGTAAGCTCATATTGTATTTTTTTAATATTTTATCGCTTTCGCTGATCGGTCCAGCTTATTCGTCATCCAATGTAAATTTAATTACATTTCCTGAATGATAGCGTTTTTGTTCAAGCTTCTTTTGCTTTCTTTTATAAGCCGGAATATTCTCCAACTCGTCGATTTCCGCATCCTTAAGATCGGTTAAAACCGTTTTCTTCTCTTCAACTTCAGGGATATCCTCATCTAAAGGCATCCTGGTTTGCTGGGCAGTTCCACGTCCTCCTCTGAAAGCGCTTGTCTTCGGTTTTTCAACCTCTTCGGTAATTCCACCATTTTCGAATCCTGTAGCAATAATGGTAACCGAAACTTTGTTTCCAAGGGCCAAATCCTGACCAGTTCCCCATATAATTGAGGCACTATCGCCAACTGCTTCCTGCACATAGTCGGTTATTTCGCCTACCTCGTCCATGGTTACCTCTTCCTCGCCAGAGCTAATGTTCAGAAGAATATTTCGAGCTCCACGAACATCATTGCTATTTAGTAATGGAGAAGTTAAAGCTTCTCGGATTGCATTTACCGATCGGTCTTCCCCTTCGGCCGATGCCGATCCCATTACCGCAACTCCACTATCAGTCATTACGGTTTTTACATCTTCGAAGTCGACGTTTATATATCCGTGAAGGGTAATAATTTCGGCAATTCCTTTGGCTGCAGTTGCCAAAACATCATCTGCCTTGGCAAAAGCCGTAGAAAGCTTTAAATCACCGTAAATTTCACTTAATTTCTCATTGTTAATCACCAGTAAAGAGTCAACATTCTCTTTTAGTTTGTTGATTCCTTCGATTGCCTGGTTTAATCTTTGACGACCTTCGAAACGGAAGGGAATGGTAACAATTCCAACTGTTAATATTCCTTGTTCTTTTGCCGCTTTTGCAATTACGGGTGCAGCACCAGTTCCGGTTCCTCCACCCATACCAGCAGTAATAAATACCATTTTGGTGTTATCGGCCAAAACCTCGTTCACATCTTCAATGTTTTCAATCGCCGATTGAGCTCCACGCTCAGGTTTGTTACCTGCTCCGCGCCCCTCTGTTAAAGACTCACCCAATTGAATCTTTACAGGGATTTGACTATTCTCCAGTGCCTGTGCATCGGTATTGCAGATCACAAAATCTACATCCTTTATGCCTTGCTGGAACATGTAATTGACAGCATTACCACCACCTCCTCCAACACCAATTACTTTGATAATTGATGATTCATTCTCGGGTAAGCTAAAATCTATTAAATCTTCTGCCATTATTTATTAATTCTATTATCTCAAATTACATTGAAGTGTCGCCACCATCAAAAATCTTTGTAAACTGATCTTTAAACCAATTGTTGATCGTCTCTCCTTCTTTTTCTTCCTCGGCTTTTGGTTGCTCTGTTTTAGGCTTTTGACTCACTTTTGGTTCAACTTTGCTCTTCACCTCAAAAATTTCTTCCTCTTGTTCTTCTTCCTGTTCTTCCGATCGCTTTCGCATCAATTCTTCACGTCGTTGAATTTCTTCGCGACGTTTAGCTGCTGCTTTTTCTTCCTCTTCAGCAGGATTCTCGATAATCAACTCCAATTTGGGAGCATCATCTTCTCTTTTTCGAGGTTCAATCATCAATTCAGGAATCGGATTTTCGGAGAATCCAGTCGCAATAATGGTAACACTTAATTCATCGCCCATTTTTTCGTTGTATCCATTCCCCCAAATTACACTTACATCATCACCTACAACATCCTGCACGTAATCTGTAATCTGACTTACCTCCTGCATAGTAACCTCTTCGCTACCCGAAATAATATTTAAAAGAATATTTCGAGCTCCTACAATGTTGTTGCTATTAAGCAATGGCGAGGTTAAAGCTTCTTCGATTGCACGAATTGAGCGATCAGGCCCTGAAGCTGATGCCGATCCCATAACCGCAACACCACTGTTTCTCATTACTGTTTCAACATCGGCAAAGTCGACATTTACATATCCGGCAACGGTAATAATTTCGGCAATACTTTTTGCGGCTACCGAAAGTACACTATCGGCTTCGGCAAAAGCATCGGAAAGTTTCAAATCGCCGTACATCAATCTCAGTTTCTCATTGTTAATAATCAACAATGCATCTACATGCTTTTCAAGGTTTTCGATTCCTTCAAGAGCCTGCTGTATTCTTTTTTTCCCTTCAAATCTGAAAGGTATGGTTACAATCCCTACTGTTAATACATCTTGCTGGCGAGCTGCTTCTGCAATAATTGGAGCGGCACCTGTTCCGGTTCCACCACCCATACCAGCAGTTACAAATACCATTTTGGTTTTTTCGCTCAAAACCTTATTGATATCATCTAAACTCTCAATGGCGGATTCTCTGCCTCGTTCGGGTTTATTTCCTGCTCCTCTTCCTTCGGTCAGCGATTTACCCAATTGCACTTTTATGGGTACAGGGCTATTTTCGAGTGCTTGTGAATCAGTGTTGCATATTACAAAATCAACCCCGGTAATTCCTTCTCGTAACATGTGATTAACAGCGTTTCCTCCACCGCCTCCAACACCAATTACTTTTATAATAGATTTTTCTTTTGGTTCAAAATCAACCGGTAACAATTCGTCAATCATGATCTCACAGTATTAGGGTTAAAAGTCTTTTTTTACATATCCACATCATGGGTGTCAAATAAAGAGCCAAGGAATGCTGCGATCCCTCTTTTCTTTTTAGGTTTATGTCCATTTACATCGGTGCTTTCTTCAGGTTTTGGCTTGGGTTTTTCCATTCCCTTCAACAAAAGACCAATAGAGGTTGAGTACATCGGATGATCTAAATTCTCATCAAGGTTTACTCTTAAATTTCTTGGAAAACCGATTCTCACATCAAGTTCTGTTCTTTGCTCAGTTAATAAATCAAGGTTAGTTAGCAAAGAGCCCCCTCCGGTTAAGACAATTCCGGCTCCAATTTTATCTTTCAAACCGGTTGATTCCACTTGCAACTTAACCGAATCGATAATTTCTTCCATTCTGCACTGTATAATTTGGGCAATGAATTTAAAGGAGATGTCCTTTTCGTCCCAACCGCCAGTTGCCGGAATACTTACTACTTTATCATCTGAAGCCAAATCGGAAACGGCTTCACCAAATTGTATTTTTAATGCTTCGGCTTGTCGCAATAAAACCGAGCATGCTTCTTTAATATCGCGAGTAACGTTATCGCCACCAAATGGAATTACCGAGGTGTGTTTTAACACGCCATCGAAATATACGGTAACATCGGTAGTACCTCCTCCTATATCAACCAATACAACACCTGCTTCTTTCTCTTCCCTGGTTAAAACCGCCAGGGACGATGCCAAAGGTTCCAGTACCAGTTCTTCCACTTCTAAGCCTACCTCCTTTACACATTTCTCAATGTTTCGGGCCGATGCAGTTCTGCCAATAATAATGTTAAAATGTCCATCCAAACGGCGACCAGCCATTCCTAATGGGTTCTTAATTCCAACCTCTTTATCGACTACAAATTCCTGAGGGATAACATGTAAAATTTGCTCACCAATCTCAACCGGATGTTTGTAATTCTCGTTTGTGATTTGTTCGATATCCTCCTTCGTAATTTCCTCAATGGAATTCTCTATGTACTTAAATTTTCTCTCTTTAACGATGCGAATATGCTGACCGGCAATTCCTACATAAACCTTAGAAATTTCCTGATTCGTTTTTGCCTTTAAACGAGCTACAGCATCATTAATAGCCTCAATTGTAAGTTCAATATCATGAATTACCCCTCTCTTAACGCCTTTCGAAACAGTTTTTTCCATTCCCAGAATATTTAGCTTCCCATCGGGTGTAAATTCTCCAAGTATGGCAACAATTTTCGTTGTTCCTATATCAATTGCAGCTACTATATTATTATTCCCTATCATTCTAGTTCTTTTTTGTACAAACCACCTGATTTTCGTATTTCAGATTGATTCTTTTGTATTTGTTCCACCCGGTTTTTGTAAAACCATCGGTGTACAAGGCATACAACTTCTTGAATTTCTTTTGGTAATTATCTATTCGTCCCAACTCAATTTTATGTGCACCAACCCGGGGAACCAAAATATACTCTTTCCCACTGGTAACATAGATTTGAGTGATTTGCGACCTCCAAAATTCATCATTTGTAATAAATTTTACCAAATCGAAAAGCTCTTCTTTTATCAATTGCTCATTTACTGCCCCCGAAACCACCAAAACCCTTGATGTAAATTTCCTGGACAATGGCATTTTCTTACCTTCCTCATCAATATAATATCCACGACCATGCAAAACTCGGACTATAGGGTTTCTTTGGTGTATTTCAACGACTAAATTTCCGGTTAAAGAACTATACACTTCCGATTTCTTTACGTACGGCACCTGGTTAATCTTTTCTTCTAATATTTCTTTATTGATAGCGTATACCGAATTTCCTTCCCAATCGGGATATTGCTTTTTAACAATTTTCTCAACATCCTTATTGCTTACAAATCCACTGTCGATACTGTCCTTAATCTTCACTTTTATATCATGCAGAACAATGGCATCTTTCTTCTCATTTACAAATGAAAAGCTCACCAGCAAATAGCCAAGCAATGATATCCAAATTAATATGACAGTAATTTTTCTAAGCATCTTTTTCTATCAACATATTTTTAATTGGTTCAACCAATTTATCTATATCTCCTGCTCCCAATGTCAGGAGTACCTCAAGTTTTTTTTCTTTTAACAAATCCAGCAGATCATCCTTTGCGCACAGACTAACCGGTACACTAATGTTTTTCATGATCATTTTTGAATCGACACCCTCAATTGGCAATTCCCTTGCCGGATAAATATCCAGAAGAATCACCTCATCCAGCAAACTTAAACTCTCAGCAAATCCTTCAGCAAAATCTCGTGTCCTGGTATAAAGATGTGGTTGAAAAATTCCACTAATTTTCTTGTTCGGATAGATATCGCGTACCGACGAAATGCTCTCTTTTAATTCCTTTGGATGATGGGCATAATCATCAATAAATACCAGGTTATCTTCTCTAATTTGATAATCAAATCTTCTCCGTACTCCTTTAAAAGATGATAAAGCAGCTCTTATTTCCTCTTCCTTTACCCCGGCAAGAATGGCTACACTACAAGCTCCAATGGCATTTTCAACATTAATTTTTCCAGGATATGAGAATTGTAGTTTCTCAAATACTCCTTTCGGATGTACCAGGTCAAACTCATAGAAGCCTTCAACCAAAGTCAGATTTTGAGCATAATAATCTGCCGTATCGTGTAGAGAATAAGTATACTTTTCTACTTCTATATTTTTGAGATCAAGTCCTTTTTTATGGACTAAAATTCCATCCTTCTTAATCTGCCCGGCATACTCATGGAAACTTTTCTCCAATTCAGATTTATCGCCATAAATGTCGAGATGATCCGCATCCATTGAGGTAATCAGGGCAATTTTTGGGTGAAGCTGTAAAAATGATCTGTCGAACTCATCGGCCTCCAAAATTACCCAAGGGCTTTCCTTTGTCAATAACAGATTCGATTGATAGTTTCTGGATATGCCTCCCAAAAAGGCATTGCATCCCATTTGGGAAGTTTTAAAAATGTGAGCTGTAATGGTTGAAACCGTAGTTTTCCCATGCGTTCCTGCAATTCCTACTCCATTCAAATCGTCGGATAGTAAGCCTAAAACTTGTGAACGTTTCATGATGGTGAAACCATTGAGTCTAAAGTAGCTTAATTGCTGATGATCCTTTGGAATGGCAGGAGTAAATACCACCAAAGTATTCTCTTTATTCAGATATTGATTTGGAATGGTATCCAAATCATCCTCGAAGGTAATCTGAATTCCTTCCTCAATTAACTCACCAGTTAATTTGGTAGATGTTCGATCATATCCATATACATTCTTTTCGATAGAATGAAAGTATCGTGCAATTGCACTCATTCCAATTCCACCGATGCCAACGAAATAAATATTTTTAAAATCTTCTAACTTCATATTAAATCATTGCTAGAATGTGTTCTGCTATATCATCTGCTGCATCTGGCTTAGCCAACAACTTACAGTTTTTAGCCAGCACTGCACATTTTTCTTCATTTTTTATCAATTCTAAAGCCTGTGGTATTAACATCTCTTCGGCTTCTATATCTTTAACCATTATTGCTGCATCCTTATTTACCAGGGCCATTGCATTTTTGGTTTGGTGATCTTCCGAAACATTAGGTGATGGTACTAAAATACAGGCCTTTTCAACCAGGCAAAGTTCAGAAATGGTTCCCGCTCCAGCTCTTGAAATTACAATATCCGCGGCAGCATAAGCCAGGTCCATTCTACTTAGGAAATCGCTAACTTTCACATCAGGTAAATCCCAATTTTCAAGCTCCTTTTTCACCTTCTCAATGTAGAATTTCCCGGTTTGCCATATAATCTGCACGCTCGATTTCGAAATGGTCTCCAATGATTTCAGCACACTATTGTTTATGGTTCTTGCTCCAAGGCTGCCTCCTACAATCAATATTGTTTTCTTATCTTTTTCCAGATTGAAATATTCTAATGCTTCTGCTTTTTTCGATTCAATTTCCAGTAAGTCTTTGCGAACAGGATTCCCTGTCATTACAATTTTTTCTTTGGGAAAAAAGCGTTCCATTCCTTCATAGGCAACACATATCTTTTTGGCCTTTTTAGCCAATAGTTTATTGGTGATTCCTGCATATGAGTTTTGTTCCTGTATTAAGGCCGGAACTCCTAACTTAGCGGCCACATGCAATAACGGACCACTGGCATAACCACCAACTCCAACTACTGCATCGGGCTGAAAACCTTTTACAATAGCCTTTGCCTGCCAAATGCTTTTCAACAAGCGCGAGAAAAACTTTAAGTTCTCTTTTGAAAAACTTCTCTGTAGGCCTCTAATCGGCAATCCAACTATATCGTATCCAGCAGCAGGAACTTTTTCCATTTCCATTTTACCTTCGGCACCAACGAATAGTATTTCGCAATCGCTATGCTTTTGTTTTAAGGCATTGGCAATAGAAATTGCCGGATAGATATGTCCACCCGTTCCTCCACCGCTAACTATTATTTTAACTTTCTGCTTCATTCAATCTTTTTTCTTCTTCGTTTGCCCAATTGCTCACACTTAATATCATTCCAAAGGCAGCACTGGTAAATATCAGCGATGTTCCTCCCATACTTACCAATGGCAACGGCTGTCCTGTTACAGGAATTAAATTTACCGAAACTGCCATATTGGTCAGAGCCTGAAATACAATACTCAGGGTTAAGCCGATGACCAGAAATGCGGGGAATGTCCTACTACATTTCCGAACGATAATTCCTGCCCGATAGAGCAGAAATAGGTAGAGAGCAAGAATCCCAAATCCACCAATCCATCCCATTTCTTCCAGAATAATGGCATAAATAAAATCGGAATATGGATGTGGTAAAAAGTTTCGCTGTGTACTGTTGCCAGGCATTTTTCCAAAAATTCCACCGGAAACAACAGCAATTTTTGCTTGTTCTACCTGGTAGTTTTGGTTGTTGTTTATGCTTCTTTCTTCGTTGAAAAAGTTCTCGATACGACTACGAACCGTTTGCACACGCCCTAAACTTGGAATTACCGGAGCCAATGCGATAAGTAGCACCAAAACCAACAAAACCGCGGCGATGCTTCCCAGTAAATACTTATAGGCAACTCTACCAATAAACATTAGTATATAGCAAATTCCACCCAACAATACCGAGGTTGAAAAGTCATCTAAGAATATCAGTAAACAAACAACACCTATGGGTACAATTAAACGGATAAAAGCATCTTTGCTGCAGCCTAGTTTTCCCTGAAAGCGGGATAAGGTCCTCGAAACATGCAATATCAACGCAAGTTTTGCCAATTCGGAGGGTTGAAAATTAAATCCGATCCCAGGAATTGTGATCCAACGCGAAGCATCGTTCAGGTTAGTACCAATAAGCTTGGCGAGTATGAGCATTCCGATGGAAATTATCAGCACAATATTCGCAAAACTGGAATAGTAGCGGTGTGGCATGGCATGCACAATGTACATGATAAAGAAACACCCTCCCAGAAGAACCAGCTGTTTAATCAGGAAGTAGGAAGTATTGCCTCCTCTTACTTTGTATGCAAGAGTTCCGGTAGAACTGTACACCACAAGTAGGGAAACCAAAGATAGAAGCAAAATGATAATCCAAATCACCTTATCACCTCTTAACCTGGGGTTTCTTATCCAATTTATTATCCTTGATAACCAGCTCTCCATCTAGCTTATATTATAAGTTTCTTACTTCTTCCTTAAATTGATCGCCACGATCTTCGTACGATTGAAACAGATCGAAACTTGCACATGCAGGCGATAACAACACAACCTCATCTTTATTTGCTATCTCGTAAGATAGTTTTACTGCTTTTTCCATAGAGTCGGCATCCACAATGGTTTCAACCTTACCGTCAAAAGCTTCATGAATCTTGGTGTTATCGATACCCAAACACACAATTCCTTTTACTTTTTCATCTACCAAATCAAAAAGGACAGAATAATCATTTCCTTTATCAACCCCGCCAACAATCCAAACTACAGGTTCTTCCATGCTTTCCAAAGCATACCAGGTTGAATTGATATTTGTGGCTTTTGAGTCGTTGATAAATTGAATACCACGAACTTTCACAACTTTTTCCAATCGGTGGTTTACACCTTGAAAGTCGCTTAAGCTCTCACGAATCACATCTTTTCTGATTCGCAGGACACTTCCTGCAATTCCCGATGCCAGTGAGTTATAAACATTGTGTATTCCTGGTAATGATAAATCCTTTTTATCCATAGATATTTTGTATTCGTTACAATCAATTGTTAACAATTCGTTCTCGAGATATCCGCCATTTTTCAGTTCTTCATTTACCGAAAATGGGAACAACTGAGCCCTAGAGTTCCAATTCTCCATCTCTTTGCCAATGATTTCATCATCGGAGCAATACACAAAAGCATCATTTTCTGTAAGGTTTTGTGTAATTCGAAATTTCGAATCGACATAGTTCTGCATTTTATAATCGTACCGATCCAAATGATCGGGCGTAATATTCAATAGTATGGCAATATCAGCTTTGAACTGGTACATTCCATCCAGCTGAAAACTGCTCAATTCAACCACATAGTGATCGAAGTTTTTTTCAGCCACCTGCCAGGCAAGGCTATTGCCAACATTGCCAGCCAAACCCACATTTAGTCCGGCTTTTTTCAACATGTGATATAGCATTAAGGTGGTTGTGGTTTTCCCATTACTTCCTGTTATGCATATCATTTTGGCTTTTGTATATCTTCCTGCAAATTCGATTTCCGAAATTACAGGTATTCCTTTGTTTTTAAGCTCCACAATCAGTGGTGCCTTATCGGGTATCCCGGGACTCTTGATCACTTCATGGGCCGAAAGGATAAGCTCTTTACTGTGTTTTTCTTCTTCAAAGTCGATTTTGTACTCCTGTAGTGCAGTTCGGTATTTGGCGCTGATTTTCCCCAAATCAGAAACAAACACCTCAAAACCTTTAGCCTGAGCAAGAACTGCCGCTCCAACCCCACTTTCTCCTCCTCCAAGTATCACAATTCTATTTGCCATATCGCTTAGCGAATCTTAAGAGTTACAATTGTGATTACCGCAAGGAAAATTCCAATGATCCAAAAACGAGTTACAATTTTTGGTTCAGGATATCCTTTCATCTGATAGTGATGATGCAATGGCGCCATTCTAAAAATTCTTCGGCCTTCTCCGTATTTCTTCCTGGTATACTTGAACCATGAAACTTGCATCATTACTGAAATATTCTCAACTAAAAAGATTCCACACAAAATAGGAATCAACAATTCTTTATGTATGATGATTGCAAAGACTGCAATAATTCCTCCTAAGGATAAACTTCCGGTATCGCCCATGAAAACCTGAGCCGGAAATGAATTGTACCACATAAATCCAATGGTAGCACCAATAAATGCTGCGATAAACACCACCAATTCGCCCGAGTTTGGAATGTACATGATATTTAAATAGTCGGCATACACCACGTGACCCGATACATAGGCCAAAATTCCCAGGGTTGCTCCGATAATGGCTGACGATCCGGTTGCCAATCCATCCAAACCATCGGTAATATTTGCACCATTCGATACTGCCGTAACAATAAATATGGTGATAATGATGAACACCAACCAGGCCAGTTTCGGAGAATGCTCTCCCGCAAAACTTACCAGGTATTCATAATCAAACTCATTGTTTTTAAAGAATGGTATGGTTGTTTTGGTCGACTTTACATCGGTTGTTAATCGGGTTGTACCTGGCTGTTCAGAAGTAAATCCTTCGTCAACCAATTCTGTCTGCACGCCAATTTCGTCGATATCAGCTTTCTCACGTATCACTACATCGTCGCTTAAGTAAAGCGTCAACCCAACAATTAATCCCAGTCCAATTTGACCGGCAACTTTAAATCTTCCTTTTAAGCCTTCTTTATCTTTCTTGAAAACTTTTATGTAATCATCAACAAAACCAATAAAGCCAAGCCATACAGTGGTAATCACCATGAGTATGATGTAAGTATTTTCCAATTTGGCGAAAAGCAGTACAGGAATCAGAATGGAGATAATGATAATGATTCCACCCATGGTTGGAGTTCCTTTTTTCTCTAGCTGACCTGCAAGGCCTAAATCACGAACGATTTCGCCAATTTGTTGCTTTTGAAGTAATAAAATGATTTTCTTCCCGAACACTGTCGAAATAAACAGTGACAACATGATTGCCATGGCAGCACGAAATGAAATGTAATCGAACATTCCCGCTCCCGGAAAATCTAACTGATTTAGATATCTGAACAAATAATAAAACATACTTACAGTTTAAAAATTTCTTGTATTACTTCTTTATCATCAAAATGATGTTTCACTCCTTTAATTTCCTGGTAATCTTCATGCCCTTTTCCAGCCACAAGGATAATATCTCCTTTTTGAGCCAACATACATGCTGTACGAATGGCTTCTTTTCTATCCGTAATTGCCAATACTTTTCGAAGATTGCTGGCATCAACACCTACCTTCATATCCGAAATAATCTGGTCAGGATCTTCTGATCTTGGATTATCGGAGGTTAAAATCACCTTATCGCTTAAGTTGGCACTGATTTTTGCCATTGTTGGTCGTTTGGTTTTATCACGATCGCCTCCACAACCCACAACGGTAATTACCTGTTCATTTCTTGTTCGTAATGCTTCTATGGTTTCAAGAACATTCTTCAAGGCGTCAGGTGTATGAGCATAATCTACAATTGCCATTACCCCTTCCGGTGATATGATGCTCTCAAATCGTCCATCTACCGAAGTCAATTCGCTAATTCCACGAAGAACTTCCTCCTTATCCTGGTTAAGCAAACGCGCTGCTGCATACACTGCCAAGAGGTTATGGGCATTAAAATCGCCAATAAAATTGGTCCAGGTTTCTACGCCATCAATTTCCAGAAGCATCCCGGTAAAATGTTTTTCCAAAATTCTGCATCGAAAATCTGCAAAAGATCTTGATGAATACAAAAACTTATGAGCTTTGGTATTCTGCAGCATCAGTTTTCCGTTTTTATCATCGGCATTGCTAATGGCAAAAGAAGTTTTATCCAAATCATCGAAAAAGCGTTTTTTTACTTTTAAGTAAGCATCAAACGTTTTGTGGTAATCCAGATGATCGTGAGTGATGTTGGTAAAAATTCCACCTTTAAATTGCAATGCACCTACACGTTTCTGATCGATAGCATGCGAGCTCACTTCCATAAAGCAAAATTCACAGCCCTCCTCAATCATATCGGCCAGCAAAGCATTCAGTTGCAAAGGATCAGGTGTTGTATGAGTGGCCACAATCTCTTTCTCATTAACGTAGTTTCTTACGGTTGAAAGCAATCCAACCTTGTAACCCAGCTTCTTAAAAAGTCGGTACAACAAAGTTGCAATTGTAGTTTTTCCATTCGTACCTGTTACACCAACCAACTGAATTCCTTCTGTTGGTTTTCCATAGTAATTGTGTGCCAATACCGATAAAACGGCTAAGGAATCTTCAACAATAACATAGGTAATTTCTGAATTGGTAACCTCTGGCAACTCTTCACAAACAATTACCTTGGCTCCTTTACTTTCAGCTTTTCCAATAAACTGATGTCCATCACTAATTGTACCCCTGCAGGCTACAAATAAATCTCCCTCCTCAACCTTTCGGGAATCAAATTGTATGCTGTTAATCTCAACATCACTTTTCCCTTTTAGGCTTCCTATTTTAACCGAACTAAAAAGTTCATTTAAATTCATACTCATATCTTAGTCTTTAAGATAAATCAATTGTTATTCTATCTCCGGAACGAAAGTTAGAACCTGGTCGTAAGGATTGTTTTGAAACAGATCCAACTCCACGAACATTTACCTGCAAGCCTACATTCTCTAAAATGTACAATGCATCTTGTAAACCCATTCCTTTCACATTTGGCACCAAAAAGTCTTTCACCCTCCGGTATTTGTATTCAATCACCGAGTCTTTACGCGAGGTAACAACCCATTCCGTTTGTATTTCCTGATTTGTAATTTCAATATTCAGATCATCAAAAACCACATCCAAATCGTCTTTGCTTCCATTAAGAGAAACCGGAACCTTTGGACCTTCTTCCTCCTCATTTTCCTTTTCGGGGTGCATAGAGTAACTCATGGCATACACCTTATCGGCAATGGTTTTAAAAACCGGACCAGCAACCTGGTTTCCGTAAAATCCTTTGGTCTTATTCGGTCGATTAATTACCACAATGCAAGAGTACATCGGATCATCAGCAGGAAAATACCCTACGAATGATGCCTGGTATACCTTATGTCCGTATCCTTTCTTTCCATCTGCAATTTGAGCGGTTCCGGTTTTTCCGGCAATTTTGTAGTTTGAGTTTCTTAAATTCCTGGCAGTTCCCCTAAGCACCACGCCTTCTAGCATATTCTGTACCGTTTCCAATGTCTGATTGGAACAAATCGACGATTCCAAAACTTCCTCATCAAAACTAGAGAGTACTTCTCCATGATACTTGATTTCCTTGACAAATTTCGGCTTCATCATTTTACCATCATTTGCAATGGCATTGTAAAAAGTCAAAGTCTGCAAAGGAGTTTGATGAACCGAATACCCAATCGACATCCATGGCAATGAAATTCCCGACCAGGTTGGATCATCCGGGTATTTAATTTTTGGGATTCCTTCTCCTTTGATTTCTATTCCAAGTGGCTCATTCAATCGGAAACTGTACAAGCGCTGAATGAATGATCGTGGTTTGTTTTTGTAATGTTCATCCACCAAACGTGAAATTCCAACATTGGATGATTTTTCAAAAGCATCCTGAACGGTAATCTTTCCATATCCACCATGGTGTGAATCTCTCATCCTGGCATTGTAGAAACGATAAACACCATTGCCTGTATCTACTGAATCCATAGGCCCAACATAACCATCTTCGAGCAGAGCCATCATCGATGCCAGCTTAAAGGTGGAACCTGGCTCGGTTGCCTCACCAATGGCATAGTTGTACATTTCCCGATAGATTTTTTTCTTCTCGTCGTAACCTATATTGGCAATGGCCTTAATGGCCCCGGTTTTCACTTCCATCAAAATGGCCGATCCGTGATGCGCATTATATTTCACCAGCTGATGATACAAGGCTGTTTCAGCCACATCCTGATAATTGACATCAATGGTCGTAATCAAGTCGTTGCCATCTTTTGGTTCTACCATATTCACTGGCAACCATCGGCCCGACATTTTTTGCATGACACTCACACCATCAACCCCTTTCAATTCACTTTCAAAGGCTCCTTCCATTCCAACTCTACCAACCAATTCGTCGTTATCTTCCTTATTCAGATAACCAATGGTTCTGGTGGCAAGATTTCTGTGAGGTTGTCTTCTGATGTTCTCTTGTTCGCAAATTAATCCACCTTTGTTCTTACCCAGGCGGAAAAGCGGAAAAGTTTTTAAAATTTTTAGCTCGTTATAATTCACCTTACGGCGATTGATCAGAACATATCGATTCGATTTCTTCTTGTATTTGGAATTCCACAACAAGCGACGATACTCACTTTTCGATTTATCTCCGAAAAATTTCGACAGGCATAAAGCCAAAGAATCAACTTTCGATTTAAAAACTTCATCGCTTAAACCCGAAGCTCTAAAGTCCATTCGTATCTGATAGTAGGGCAATGAGGTAGCCAACAAACGTCCATCTTCGGCACAGATATCACCCCGATTTGCATGAACGGTTACATCGCGCTGGGATATTTTTTGTGCCTTTCCTCTCCAGTAATCACCTTCGAAGAGTTGTAAGGTCACAACGCGTCCTACAATCATTAATGCAAAAAACATTACAACTGCATACACCAAACCAACTCGCCATATGATATCTTTTTTTATTGGCACTATTTATCGATGTAAATTTTTACAGGCGGTTCGGTTGATTCTTTCAATTCCAAACCTTCCCTTTGAACTCGTTTCAAAACTTCCGACTGCTTACTCATATACATTAAATCCGAGGCCGTTGTGATCGACTCGAAACGCAAATCTTTCAGCTCTTTTTCCAGGCTTACCATATCTCTATATACCTTTTCAGATTTATAGCGATTGCTGATATAAAATATCCCTAAGACAACCAGGAAAAGCACAAATGGCAATTGCTGAACAACCGCCGATTTAGTCAAAATACTCCCATCAATAAAATCCTTCACCGAAGCGCTCGAAATCTCTTTCTGCTCCTTTGTAGGACTTACAAAATCGTTGTATTTTTTTCTAAATCTGAACATCTTATCTCAAATTTGGTTTTGCAATTCTAAGCTTTGCACTTCTTGCACGACCATTTCTTTCAATTTCTTCTTCTGTTGGAAGAATTACTTTTCGATTCACACTTGCTAGCGGAGTCTGAACATTTCCAAAGAAATCTTTCTCGGCTCCACCCTCAAACTTTCCATCTCGAATGTAATTCTTCACCAATCGATCCTCTAATGAGTGATAAGTAATCACAACCAAACGACCTTCTGGCTTCAACACATCGGCACATTGCTCCAGCATTTCTTTCAGAACATCCATTTCTTTGTTCACCTCAATTCTAAGTGCCTGAAAAACCTGGGCCAAATATTTGTGATCTTTAAATTTTGGTACGCATGGAGCAATCACCTCTTTAAACTGCTGAATGGTTTCAAAATTGTTCTCCTTACGGTAATTCTCGATCAATTTCACCAATTTACCAGGATTCTTCACCTCACCATACATCTTAAAGATTTTAAATAAATCTTCCACCTCATAATCGTTTAGGATGTCGGCAGCAGTAAAATCTGAACTTTGATTCATTCTCATGTCCAGATCGCCATCAAATCGAAATGAAAATCCGCGTTCGGCAACATCAAACTCATGCGAAGAAACGCCCAAGTCGGCAAGAATCCCATCAATTTTATCGTAGCCCAGGTACTTCACGAAATTTTTGAAATACCTAAAATTGTGTCTTACAAAAATAAAACGATCATCATCTGGAACATTGGCTTCTGCATCTTCGTCCTGATCAAATCCAATCAGCTTTCCTGTGGTCAAATGCTTTAAAATTTCACGCGAATGCCCCCCTCCTCCGAAAGTTAAATCCACATAAATTCCTTCAGGATTAATCTGCAATCCTTCGATACACTCATCCAACAAAACTGGTATATGATATTCACTCATTTTTAACCTTTTAATCACTTCAACAATTCAAGTGCGAAGAAACCAATATTTTCCCAAAATCAACTACAATTCGGGATGAATATCACCTCCTAAAATCTCATTAGCCAAACTGCTAAAATCTTCATCTGATAATGCAGGTTTCTCATAGCTTTCGCTATCCCAAATTTCTATTTTATCGTCCTGCCCTGCTAGTGTGATGTCTTTTTTAAAACCTGCAAACTCGAAAAACTTTTTTGGAATCAATATTCTTCCATTACTGTCTATTTGCACCTCGGCAGTTCCCCGATAGAACTCACGCAGGAAGGCCGCATGCCTTTTATTGAAAGTATTCACCCTGGCTCTTACCATCTCAATTTGTCGCTCCCATTCTTTCATTGGATACAAATCGAGACATTTATCATGAAGATTTTTTCGAAGCACACAACGATTCTCAGAATCTCCATTTAGGAGTTTCCGAAACGCCGAAGGCAGCAGAACACGCCCCTTTGCGTCTAATTTGCATTGATAATCGCCTATGAATGTTTGCATTAAAAAAATCGATTTACATTTGTAAAATTAGAGAAAAAAACTCCCACTTTCAACCACTTACTCCCACTTTTATGTCATTGTTGATAACTTTTCTAAGGCAAGACAAATAATTATTCTTCAACATGTTTGATTATGTCCTGAAAATTGAGCCAACAAAGCAATAAATTTGCGATATTTGCTAGCCAAATAAACCTAGTTAAAACTTTTATGGAAAGTAATTCAAATAACTATTTGAAAATTGATGTCGAGAAAGTATTTGCAAGCAAAAGTGAAAAACTTGCCAAGCTGCTTCCCGGCTTTATTATCCGATATCTAAAACGCATTGTCCACCAGGAAGAAATCAACGACTTCCTGTCTAGAAATCATCAAAAACAGGGGATTGAATTTGCCGACAGCGTTTTAGAGGAGCTTGATATTACTTTCAAAATTGAAGGTTTGGAAAATCTGGATAAAAATGGCAGATACTTATTTGCATCCAACCATCCGCTGGGTGGACCTGATGGCATTATCCTAATCAGTATTTTCGGAAAAGAGTTTGGCGATATTAAGTTTTTGGTAAACGATATCCTAATGAATATCAAAAACCTATCTGATGTTTTTATTCCGATTAACAAACATGGTGGACAAGCTAAAGCCGCTGCGCTATTACTTGAAAATGCATACAAATCGGATGCTACAATCCTTACCTTCCCTGCCGGTTTGGTTTCACGAAAACAGAAAGGCAAGATCGAGGATCTGGATTGGAAAAAGAGTTTTATTGCCAAATCGATAAAGCACAAAAGAGACATTGTTCCCATTCATATGGATGGCAGAAACTCCAACTTTTTCTACAATTTAGCCAATCTTAGAAAGTTCCTGGGATTAAAATCTAATTTGGAAATGTTATATTTGCCAAACGAGCTATTTAAGCAAAGAGGAAAAACCTTTACCGTTAGAATTGGAAAACCTGTTTCTTACAAAACTTTTGACAAGAGCTTATCGTATGATAAATGGGCTGAAAAAATGAAAAGAGAAACTTACAAACTTGCAGACTCCTAAACACAAAAATTACGTTTATCAAAAATTAAATAATATTAGTATTATTTGTCTGAATAAGTAATTATTTTCATCTGTTATTAAACCAAAAATAAAATCATCCTCTGAGGATTAACACCACTTTACAATGAAAGAGATTATACCCCCTGTACCAAGAGAAGAGCTTGAAAAAGAGCTAACAGAAGAGAGATTTGTGAGAAAGACCAACAAGGGGTCTAATGAAATTTACAGTTTCACTCATCACGATTCTCCAAACCTAATGCGCGAAGTGGGTCGTTTGAGAGAAATCACCTTTCGAAAAGCTGGTGGAGGAACAGGAAAAGAAATTGATATCGATAAATTTGATATCGACGAAAAACCATATCACCAACTGATTGTTTGGGATCCAAAAGCAAGGGAAATTTTAGGTGGATACAGGTATATTCTTTGTAAAGATGCACCTGTTGATGAAAATGGAGACACATACCTTGCCACTTCAAGATTATTTGAATTCTCGGAAGATTTTAAAAAGAATTACATGCCTCATACAATTGAGCTAGGTCGTTCATTTGTTCAGCCTGACTATCAGTCAATTAAAAAAGGCAGAAAGAGCTTATATGCTTTGGATAATTTATGGGATGGATTGGGATCATTAATCATTGACTATCCTGAAATTAAATACTTTTTTGGTAAGGTAACCATGTATCCTGATTACAACAGAGATGCGAGAAATCACATTCTGTATTTCATGGATAAGATGTTTAACGACCCTGACAATCTTGCTACACCAACCACTCCATTGGTGACTAATATGGATGAAGAAAAGTTGGCTAAGGATTTTTGCCACGATACTTTTGAAGAGAACTACAAAGTATTATCGCAAAACGTGCGTAGCAACGGTGAAAATATCCCTCCGCTGATTAATGCTTACATGGGACTTTCTCCTACTATGAAATGCTTTGGTACAGCTGTAAACAAACATTTCGGTGATGTTGAAGAAACAGGAATCATGATTACCATTAGTGATGTTTACGATCAGAAGATTGACAGACACACCTCTTCATACCTATCGTTCCTAAAAATCAAATTGCCTAAAAAACCAAATCTTGGCATTTTTAAGAAGAAATAATCAAAAATAACTGATATACAACAAGAAAGCCGATCAAATGATCGGCTTTCTTGTTATATGCTAAAATCTATTAGTAAGATCTCTTATCGTTTCCTTCAACATAGTTGATGAATGAAGTATTCACCACCTTGTTTCCGCCAGGAGTTGGGTAGTTTCCAGTGAAATACCAATCCCCATTGTTTTCAGGGCAAGCTTCATGAAGATTCTCGATAGATTGATAAACAATCTGCACTTCTGCCTCCATTCCTTCCGGAGTAAGAAGCTCTGCAATCTTACCTGAAATCTCCTCTGCTGTAAATGGCTTGTAAATCTCTTTCACGTAATTCACAATCTCTTCTTTCGGAAGATTCTGCTGTGCCTTACATTTCTGGTAAGTTTCTTCAATTACATGTTCCATTCCACGCTCCTTAAGCATTGCAATGGTAGCATTAAATGCAATAAATTCGCCCATTCTGGTCATATCGATTCCATAACAATCCGGGTAACGAATTTGTGGAGCTGACGATACAATTACAATCTTTTTAGGGTGAAGTCTATCCAAAATTCTAAGGATACTTCTCTTAAGCGTTGTACCGCGAACAATCGAATCATCAATAACAACAAGGTTATCTTCCTGATTTTTAACTACACCATATGTCACATCGTAAACATGGCCTACCAGATCATCTCTACCTTCATCGTTGGTAATAAAAGTTCGAAGTTTCACATCCTTAATTGCAATTTTCTCAACACGAGGTTCCACAGAAATAATCTCTTGTAGTTTTTCCTCGGTCCAACTGCCATTTAAGTCGTGAATTTGCTCTTTCTTCTCCTCCATCAATTTCTGACGAACCCCTTCCATCATACCATAAAATGCAGTTTCGGCAGTGTTAGGAATAAAAGAGAATACGGTATTGGCAATATCATGATCTACTGAATCGAGAATAGCTGGCGTTAGCAATTGTCCCAAACGCTTTCTCTCCATGTAGATATCTTTATCGCTACCTCTCGAGAAATAGATTCTCTCGAAAGAACAAGATCTTCTTTTTTGAGGAACACGAACCGGTACTTCTTCCACTTTACCATCTTTCTTAATTACCACAGCATTACCTGGAGCAATTTCTTTAATGGCATTTGCTCTTACATTAAAAGTCGTTTGAATCACTGGTCGTTCCGAGGTAATTACAACCACTTCATCATCCTGGTAGTAAAATGCCGGACGAATTCCCCATGGATCTCTCATTACAAAAGCATCTCCATGTCCGAAAAGTCCGCCAACTGCATATCCACCATCCCAGGTTCTACTTGCCGATGACAAGATTTTTTGAATGTCCAGGTTCTTTTCGATTAATGGCGAAATTTCCTGGTTCGAATATCCATCGTTTTTATATTGACGGAATAGTAGCTGATTCTCTTCATCAAGGTAATGACCAACTTTTTCAAGAATCGTTACCGTATCGGTATAATCCTTAGGATGCTGCCCAAGATCAACCAAAAGATTGAACAATTCGTCAACATTGGTAAGGTTAAAATTACCAGCTAAAGCAAGATTTCTGGACCTCCAGTTATTCTCTCTCATCACCGGATGTACATAATCGATACTGTTTCGTCCAAAAGTTCCATATCTCAAATGGCCTAAATACAATTCACCTGCAAATGGCAGATTTTTTTTAGCCCAAACCGGATCATTAAAATTTTCAGGTTCTTTCGCCTCTACTGCTCTAAGATCTTTGTAAATCTTATCAAACACATCCTTAATTGGCTGATTGCTGTTAGATCTGTGACGGTGAATGTATTTCTCACCTGGCTTTTGATCTAACTTTACTCCAACTGCACCTGCACCTTCCTGACCTCTATTGTGCTGTTTTTCCATCAACAAATAGAGCTTTTGAATACCATAGTGCCAGGATCCGTATTTCTCCTGATAGTATTCGAGAGGTTTAAGCAATCGAATCATTGCTATTCCGCACTCATGCTTTAATTGGTCACTCATTCTTTCTTTCTTAAATGGTTATTTAGTTTGTATTTTGCTACTTTACATCTCCTCATCAACAATCAGTTCCTCAGACTCTTTCTCTAATGGAACCAAATCAGAAAACATGATTTCGGTTTTTACCGGATAACAATTCGGGTAATACTTTGTACAAGCTTTGTAAAGTTCGATGCATTCGAGTTTGGTTCTAAAATTACCAACACGAACCCTAAAATCAGGAGCTGTGTACACTACATAAGCTCTTTCTTCAGGGAAGAGTTCCAAAAACTCTTCTTTAATTTCAAATGCTCTTTCTCTATCGGTGCTTCCTCCAAAGAATATCTGAATTCTGTAACCTGTAAAACTTTGTTTCTGCGAGTTGATAATGCTATCGGTATTAAGCAATTGATTTATTCTTTCATCCTGAATAATATTCACGACACCAAGCGAATCTTTTTCTCTCTCCTCAACAACATAAGATTGAGCTTGTAACACCTTCCCAAAGGTCATGAAAACGAAAACTGCTATCAACCAATAATACTGCATATCTATTTATTTAAAATTTAAAAATAGCTTCAAACCAATTGTCCATTTCTTACTTCCAATTCGGAACAGAAAGAATTGGAATTTCCGATTTATTCACCATTTGCTCTGCATATGAACCAAAAAACATGCTAAAGGAAGTCTCTGCTTGTTCGGTCATAATGGCAATTAAATCGGCCTTAATTTCCCTTGCGTATTCAAGAGCTGTGGTGGTATTATTTTCTCCTTGTCGAATACTCTTTACCACCTCAATATTTTTATCTGTTAAGTATTCTTCGGCCTGCCTCATGTAGTGCTCAATTTTTCCAACGATCGCTGAGTCGGCTGACTCATGCACACCCAGAACATGCACTTTTGCAGCACAAGCTTCGGCCAGTTCGCTAACATATGGAATTTTTTTCCTGGTTTCGTTGGTAGCATCCAATGGCATTAGAATGGTTTTTACATTGCCAGCCAAAAGCTCCTCACGAACCGTAACAACAGGACAATTGGCGTTGCTCACCACCTTAACCGCGTTACTGCCAATAAAAAATTCTTCAAAGCCCGAAGCTCCATATGCACCCATTACGATCAAATAAGAATCTCCATATTTCGCTTGATTTACAATCTCGCGATACACAGAACCAGTTCTTATTTTAAAATCAAAAACTCCATTCTCTACATTATAAGCAGGCGAATGAAGTTCTATCAGCTTTTCAAAATAATCTTGAACGGTATGCACAATTTGATCCTCTAATTCATTAAAGTGAAAAGGAATTTCAAATTTCTTTGATTTTTTCACATGAATCATTCTCAAATCAGTACCGAGATTGTTTGCCAAGTTTAGCGCAAACTTGAGAGCCTTGAGCGAATCACCGGAAAAATCTACAGGAACCAAAATACGTTTCATCTTGTTAAGTTTTTCATTTATCTGTGATACAAAAACAGTTCCCAATTTCAATATTACATAAACAAAATTGGCAACAGGGAGAGAATTCATTTCTAAACTCACTCAAAATCAAGGCTTTTCAAAAAGCTGAATTTGCGGGATAAAAATACACAAAATTATTTAGCAACAAACACTATTTTCTCCCCAAAAACGATCTTAATCATTGAAACCTGAGTGTGCTCAAAAAATAAAGCTTAACAATTAAATTTACGAATTTATCATTTAACTCTATCGATCTATTTTTATCCTTAGTTTGAATTGTTAAAGTTTTTATAACAATTCTAAATGACCATTCTCTTCCTTGCCAATCCATTGAGATAATGTAACTTTGCCCGAAATTTTAAACTGAGGATATCAGAATGAGCGAAATGAGCAAGAAATTGTTTTTGGAGACTTACGGCTGCCAAATGAATGTGGCAGATAGTGAAGTAGTTGCAGCCATTATGCAACACGATGGGTTTGAGATAACCAAAACAAGAGAAGAAGCAGATGTTATTTTAGTAAATACATGTTCTGTTCGCGAAAATGCAGAACAAAGAGTGAGAGGACGTGTTCAGGGTTTTTCTGAACTAAAGAAAAAGAATCCGAAACTCTTGGTTGGTGTAATTGGCTGTATGGCAGAACGATTAGGCGATAAACTTTTCGAACAGGAGAAAAACGTTAACATCGTTGTAGGACCTGATGCTTATATGGATTTACCAATGCTTGTTCAGAAAGCCGAAAAGGGTGAAAAAGCCATTAATATTGAATTATCGCTTACAGAAACCTACAAAGACATTTGCCCGTCGAGAATAGATGAAACTGCCATTTCAGGATTTGTTTCCATTATGCGAGGATGTAACAATTTCTGCACTTACTGTATTGTACCATATACAAGAGGTAGAGAAAGAAGCCGTAATCCGGAAAGCATTATTAAAGAGGTGAGAGATTTGGCCGAAAAAGGCTACAAAGAAGTTACCTTATTGGGACAAAATGTAAACTCATTCAAATTTAAAAACTCAGTTTCTGAAATCAGCTTCCCAGAGCTATTGGAAATGGTTGCCAAGGCTGAACCAAACATGAGAATTCGTTTTGCCACCTCGCATCCTAAAGATATGAGTGATGATACGCTACGAGTAATCGCTAAATATCCAAACATCTGCAAGCACATTCACCTGCCAGTGCAGTCGGGAAGCGATTCTGTCTTAAAAGATATGCGTAGAAAATATACTCGCGAGTGGTACATGAACAGAATTGAAGCCATTCGTGAAATTGTGCCTAACTGTGGTATTTCTACCGATATTTTCTGTGGTTTTCACAACGAAAGCGAAGAAGATTTCAAACAAACTTTAGACTTGATGAAATGGGCAAAATACGATTTGGCCTTCATGTTCAAATATTCGGAAAGACCAGGAACATTTGCCTATAAAAACCTGGACGATAACATTCCTGAAGAGGTGAAAAGCGAACGTCTAACCCAGATGATCGAACTTCAGAATCAGTTATCGCTGGAAAGCAACCAAAGAGATATCGGACAGGTATTTGAGGTGTTGGTTGAAGGTGTTTCGAAGAAATCCGACCAGGAATTATTCGGAAGAAGCTCTCAAAATAAGGTAATCGTTTTCCCTCGCAAAGATTATCAGGTTGGCGATTTGGTACAGGTAAAAGTGACCGATTGCACACAAGCTACACTAAGAGGAGAATCAGTATAAAACATTGAGCCATGTCTAAAGCATGGCTCTTTTCTTTTTTCCACAATTATTTTAATTAATAAGACCTATGAAAGTTTCCATCCGACCAGAAAACAAAAATGATTACCCCATCATCTCAATGATAAATGATATGGCCTTTGGTCAGGAAAATGAAGGATTATTAATTGAGAAGCTGCGAAAGAATAAAAGCTTTATCAAAGAGTTATCGCTGGTTGCCTGTTTGGGAAACGAAATTGTAGGGCACATTTTATTCTTTCCGGTAAACATTAAAAGCAAAGAAAAAACTTTTAAAACTCTGGCTCTTGCGCCTATGTCGGTAATTCCCGAATTACAAGGCCTGGGAATAGGCAGCCAACTGGTACAAAAAGGCCTGGCAAAAGCTAAGAAACTAGGACATGAATCGGTAATCGTTTTGGGACACGAAGGGTTTTATCCCAAATTTGGTTTCAAAACTGCTGGCAGCTACCAAATTTCAGCTCCATTCGATGTTCCTGAAAATAGTTTTATGGCTCTGGAATTGGTCAAAGACTCACTCTCAACAGTTGAAGGAACCATTGAGTATCCAAAAGAATTTAACGAAGTGTAAGAATTTCTAGTTCTTACCAATAGAGAAGGATTCTCTCATCTCTACAAGTTCCACCAGCTCGAGCACATCATCCGAGCAATTGGCTAAAGAAAACAGTCGTTCATTGGCTTTAGCCAACTCTGCAATTGCCTTTAATGCAGAAAAACCCTGGGTGTCGACGAAACTAACACCATTCAGGTCCAGCACAACTTGCTTTCCAGATTTCTCAATAAAATCAATGATTTCACTCTTCACCATTTCCGAAATCATACCATTAATTCTGCGTGTTCCTTCTAAAGATGCGATAACAGATTGTTCTTGTATCCGAAAATTTAACATACAATTCTAATTGATTTTTAGCGATATAGTACAAAACAAAGAAAACGGAAATTCTTTAAAAATCAAGCTTAAACCTCTTATTTAAAGTTGATCCGATTCAATTACTACAGTACGATAACGAACATGATTTTGTTCACATTCGAACAACTTTTTTTTTAAATCAGTGAAAAAATGAATCAAACAATCTAATAATGTTAACCTTACGCATTTTGGTATAGTATCTGATATGAATGACTAGTCAAAAAATAATCAAATCACAAATTAGATTTTTTCATACTAGACCAATTCGTTATGATTAAAAAACTTTTTTTCCTTACTACATTTTTAATTGCACTCGCAAAAAGTTTACTAGCAATGGATGCCCCTTTATGGTTAAGGTATCCGGCAATCTCTCCAAATGGTGAAACCATTGTATTCGAATATGGTGGCGATTTATTCACTGTTTCGTCTGAAGGTGGTGTAGCATATCCACTTACTACCAATAAAGCATACGATTACAAACCAGTATGGTCGCCTGACGGATCGAGCATTGCTTTTGCTTCCGATCGATTTGGGAATTTTGACATCTTTAAAGTTGGTGCAAAAGGCGGAACTCCTGAAAGGTTAACTTTTTATTCGGGAGGAGAATCACCATCTTCCTTTACACCTGATGGAAAACACATCTTATTTTCTGCTTTGATTAGCGATGACACCAAGAATGTGATGTTCCCTTCTGGTGCGCTTTCGGAATTGTACAGTGTTCCTAGCGAAGGAGGAAAAATTTCACAGGTGTTAACCACTCCGGCTCTTGATGCCCGCTACAGCAATAATATGGAATACATCCTTTATCGCGATAGCAAGGGTTATGAAGACCACTGGAGAAAGCACCATACATCGGCAGTAACCAGAGACATTTGGTTGTACGATACTAAAAACAAAAAGCACAGCATGTTCTCTACTTTTGAGGGAGAAGATTTATATCCTGTATTTAGTGCTGACAATAGTGAAATATACTATCTATCGGAAAAATCGGGAAGTTTTAATGTTTGGAAAGCTCCTGTTGCTGATAAATCTAAACTTAGCCAGGTTTCAAACTTCGACAAACACCCGGTTCGATTCTTAAGCATTTCGAACGATGATAAACTTTGTTACTCGTACAATGGTGAAATTTACACCCAGGAAAAAGGGAAAGATCCGGTAAAACTTCAGGTTACTTTGGCTGTTGACAACAAAGAAAATGCGGTAAGTTTTGAAAGATTAAGCAGTGGTGCAGGTGAAATGGCTGTATCGCCAAATGGAAAAGAAGTTGCATTTATTGTACGTGGAGAAGTATTTGTTACTTCGGTAGAATACGGAACTACAAAAAGAATTACCAACACACCAGAACAAGAACGTTCGGTTAGCTTTAGCCCTGATGGAAAAGCATTACTATACGCTTCGGAACGAAAAGGAAGCTGGAACTTATATCAAACCAAATTGGTACGCGAAGGCGAAACTCAATTCTCAAATGCCACTTCATTAAAAGAAGAGGTAGTTTTAGAAACACCTGAAGCAACATTCCAACCTAAATTTTCTCCTGATGGTAAAGAGGTTGCCTTCCTTGAAGAAAGAGTAATCCTTAAAGTGATCAATCTTAAAACAAAGGAAGTTCGTAAAATTTTAGGTAAAGAATACAACTATTCTTATTCCGATGGCGATCAGCATTACGATTGGTCGAATGACGGAAAATGGTTCCTTGTTGATTTTTATCCTCACACCATTTTTATGTCTGATGTAGCATTAGTAGATGCTCAAGGAAATGGCAAAATGATTAACCTGACAGAGAGTGGTTACAATGACTCAAATGCCAAATGGTCTTTAAAGGGAAATGCCATGATTTGGTTTACCGACCGTCGCGGATATCGTTCTCACGGTAGCTGGGGTTCTCAAGGAGATGTGTACGTTCAGTTCTTCAACCAAAAGGCTTTGGATGATTTTAAATTATCGAAAGAAGAAAGAGAATTGGTAAAAGAGGAAGAGAAAGCGAAGAAAGCAAACAAGAAAGAGGACGAAGAAGAAAAGAAAGACAAGAAGAAAGATAAAAAGGATAAAAAAGACAAGAAGGATGAAGATAAACCATTGAATATTGAATTCACTGGTATGGAAGATCGCCAGATTTGTTTGACCATTAATCCTTCGAACCTGTCGGATGCAATCTTAACTCCTGATGGAAAGAAGTTGTTCTACCTAAGCAAATTTGAAGATGGTTATGACCTTTGGGTGAACGATTTGGAAAAGAAATCGACCAAAAAAGTATTGGATTTAAAAGGTGGCGGTGGTGCCATGCAGTTCGATAAGGATGCCAAGAACCTGTTCCTAATGTCGGGAAGAAGCATTATTAAAGTTGATGTTGCATCGAACAAGCGCAAAAACATTAGCTATGCTGCAGAAATGTATCTTGACAAAGCAAAGGAAAGAGAATACATGTTTGAGCATGTTTGGACAACCATGAAGAAAAAATTCTACGATCCTGAAATGCATCAGCTTGACTGGGATTTTTACAAGGCTGAATACAAAAAGTTTTTACCTCATATCAACAACAACTACGACTTTGCTGAAATGTTGAGCGAATTGTTGGGTGAGTTAAACGCATCGCACACAGGTTCGGGATATCGTCACAGAGCAAAAAATGCGGATAGAACTGCCAAGCTAGGTGCATTCTACGATTGGAACTACGAAGGTGATGGACTAAGAATTGCTGAAATTCTTGAAAAAGGTCCTTTGAACCAGGCAGATTCAAAAATTAAAGCTGGTGTAATTATCGAAAAGATTGATGGTGAAACAATCAGCAACGACAAGAGTCATTACCCAATGCTTAACCATAAGGCAGGCAAAAAGGTATTATTGAGCCTATACAGTCCGTATACAAAAGAACGCTGGGAAGAAGTTGTTAAACCAGTTTCAAGCATTAATACTTTATTGTACGAACGTTGGGTGAAGAGTAGACAGGAAGAAGTAAAACGCCTTTCGGATGGTAAGATTGGTTACGTGCATGTTAAAGGCATGAACTCGCCAAGTTACAGAAAGATATATTCTGAAATGTTAGGTAAATACGGTACCTGCGATGCCATTATCGTGGATACAAGATTTAATGGTGGTGGCTGGCTTCACGACGACCTTGTTACCTTATTAAGTGGTGAAATTTACTCAACCTTATCGCCTCGCGGACAAGACTTTGGTACAGAGCCAATGTTTAAATGGAAAAAGCCTTCGGCCGTGCTAATTGGAGAAGGAAACTATTCGGATGCCTGTGCTTTCCCTTACGCTTACCAAACTCTTAAAATTGGTAAACTAATTGGTATGCCTGTTCCGGGAACCATGACTGCTGTTTGGTGGGAAACACTGCAAGACAGAAGCTTGTACTTTGGCATGCCGATGGTTGGTGTGAAAGACATGAAAGGAAATTATATCGAAAACCAGCAGGTTGAACCAGATATTAAAGTTCGTAACGATTACGAAATGGTAATTACCGGTAAAGATCAGCAGTTGGAAGAAGCTGTTAAGCACTTGCTGGAAGAAATTAAGAATTAGTCTGTGTAGTCATGATATCCCGTAAAGCACATCGAATTTTTAATTGTGCTTTCGGGAAATCATAATTACGATTAACAATATATGAGGCAGAGCTCAATACTTCTCATTTCACCTCAAATGAATTGAGCTTTGTCCTCGTTTTAACACAAACAACATTCACATACCCCCTTCCAAATTCTGTTTGGAAGAGCCTGTTTCTCCCTTCTCTTCTATTTTACGAAACAGGCGAAATAAAACCGAGAATTGCAAAGCATAGGGGCGCTGCGATTTTCGGTTTTTTATTTAATCTGTTCAATTTAACTCATAATATTATTAGATTTATAATGAAATCCAAGCACGATATTTATGAGTATTCAAAAAGAGATTCCCAAACTTGTGGAAGCAAAGGTCATTTCACAGAGTACTGCAGATGACATTCTTACTTATTACGCAAATCAAAAACAACCCACTCAGAATAGACTTTTATCCATATTCGGTACTTTGGGTGCAATTATGGTTGGCTTAGGCATTATTTTGATTATTGCTCACAACTGGGATCAGTTTCCAAGGTCGATTAAGGCCACTTTTGCAATATTGCCTCTTGTGATTGGACAGTTTGCTTGCGGATTTACCCTTCTTAGAAAGCAAACCTCTCAAAGCTGGAGAGAAGCAAGTTCTGCATTCCTGTTTTTTGCCATAGGCTCATGCATTTCATTAATTAGTCAGATTTACAACATTCCTGGCCAGTTGGGTTCCTTTCTTTTTATCTGGATGATTTTGTACCTGCCAATTCCTTTCCTAATGAGATCTTCGGTTGGGTCTATTTTATTTATTGTGGGCAGTTTATTTTATGCTTTGAATATTGGTTACTGGGAATATCCTAATACAATACCTTACTGGTATATTTTATTCATAGCTGCCAGCATTCTTTTTTATCTAATTCAGAAAAAAGAAAATCCTGCTGGCAATAGTGTTGCCATTCATAGCTGGTTAATTCCTTTATCGATTACCATTTGCCTGAGAGCATTTTCCAAAAACCATGAGGAGATCATGTTCCTGGCTTATATGAGTTTGTTTGGGGTGTTTGCATCAATTGGAAAACAGGTCTCTTTCAGTCAACTTACTCCTGCCAGCAATGGTTTCAAAATTATTGCCTGGTTAGGAAGTATCATTGTCTTGTTAATACTTAGCTTCGATGCCGTTTGGATTGATATCAGAAGAAATTCTTATGAGTTCCCGACGCTTTTACAATCAACGGAAGTTTATGCTACCATTCTATTAACAACAATTGCACTCATTCTGGCAAAAATCAATTGGACAAAAAGCAAAGCTGGATTTAGTGAGAGCCTTTTCTTTGTTTTGTTACTGATATACATTACGGCTTCTCACACTTCTTTTGCTTATATCCTGGTAAATTTATTGGTATTTGCTTTTGGTATAGTAACCATTGTATCGGGAAACCGCGAACAGAATTTAGGCATTTTAAATTCGGGTTTAGTCATTATTACCGCATTAATTATTTGTCGATTTTTCGATACCGATTTAAGTTTTGTGCTAAGGGGAATTCTATTTCTATCGATTGGGTTTGGATTCTTTATCGCCAATTATCAATTACTAAAAAAGAGAAAACACCATGCATAAAAAGTTCCTATTCATAGCATTTATACTTATTGCAGTTATTCAATTGGCTGTTCCTGTAAAAAGTATTTACGAGCAGGAAGATGTTCTTGCCAATGGTAAAGAATTCAAATTTCAGACTGCACCTGTTGATCCCAACGATCCGTTTCGGGGAAAATATGTAGTGCTTCGCTTTAAAGAAAACTCGATTGGCGTAGCTCCTTACGAAAAATGGACCAAGGGAGAGGAAGTTTTTGTACACATTGATGAAAATGAAAAGGGTTTTGCCACAATTAGCTATGCCACAAAAACAGCTCCCGAAGAACATAAGCATTATTGTAAGGCTACAATTCGAAGTGTGAAAACCACTTTCGACGAGAATAATAACATCAGCAGAATTGAGATTCGACTTCAGTACCCCTTTAATCGTTTTTACATGGAGGAATCGAAAGCCAAAGCGGCAGAAGACCTTTATCGTAAATCAACATCTGATACATTATCTCAAACTTATGCTTTGGTAAATCTTAAGAATGGCCTAGCCACGCTAAAAGATGTAATGATAGATGGCGTATCCATTAAAGATGCTGTGGAAAAGCCCAACTAATCCAGAATTCGTCGCCAAATCTGGGCAATACTCTTAAAAACCTTTGGCCTGTTCTGATTCTGATTTGCAAAAGTATCCTTAAAGCTTTTGCCAAATCGTTTGGATGCAAAAAGAACAGTGCCATCGTTTAAGGTAAGTTGCAACTCCTTGTGGTTGTACCTTAAAATATATTCCTGGTTAATTAACAAGCTATTGCTGATTGGGTAAAAGTTATAATCCATCATCAGCATCTCTTTGTAATATCCCAAATTGCGAGTTGTGGTAAGCCTGTCGCCATTGCTCAAATAAACATAGGCAACCACACCATCGGCTTCGAGGTATTTTATTTCGTCGACATTTACAAACTCAACAATGCCATTGTGCAGATGCAGGGCAATCTTATTGGTTTTACCCAGATTATCGCCACCAACACGATCGAGCAACAATTTTATTTGTCGGTTGAAATACTGGGTTTTCAATTTATCGGTTGCCTTATTCACCGCATGAATCAGGTCTGCATCATCTAAGGGTTTGTACAAAAAATCGAGAGCAGAATATTTAATGGCTCGCAAGGTAAACTCCTTTGCACTTTCGCCGGTAATAAAGATGATCTCAAAGTCTATTTTTCCTTCATCCGATAATCTTCGTAAGAGATCGAAACCTGTTCCTTTTGGCAATTGAATATCCAGAAAAATGATATCGAAATGCTCATTCCTGATTTTATCGTAGGCCTCATCAATACTAAAAGCCTGCTGAATCTCCTTAATGGCAGGACACAGTTTTTCTATTCTCTGTCGGATATAGTTTGATGTATCTTTTACATCCTCAACTACCAATGCGCTGTATACTTCTTGCATAATCCTATTCGTTTGTAAATTTTACTCTTACCTCTGTCCCCTCTGCCGAATCACGGTAATCTATACTAATCTGGTAATCCAGGTCATTTAATATCTCTATCTTTTTGTTGATCATTTCCAATCCTCTCGATTGATAGAGTTTTATGGAGTCTCTTTTTAGTTCGTTCGATCGCTCACGGCCTATACCATCATCCAGAATGATACATTCAACCGAATCTTCATGCTCCGAAAATTGAATGCTAAGGAAACCTTTTTCCTCTTTGGGTTCCAAACCATGTTTAATTGCATTTTCGACCAAAGGTTGCAGAATCATTGGAGGAATGCTTCGGTTCAGAATGGAATCAGAACTAATTTCGATGGAAAAATCGAACTTCTCATTCCCATGTTTTACTTGTTCCAGTTCGATATACATTTTGAGCAGATCGATCTCTTCTTTTACACTAATCTCGCTACTTACAGAAGTTCCCAAAAGCACTTTCGAAGATTTGATAGAAGCTTCCATATAGGAACGGATCAAACGTGAAAACTTAATGAGATATTCATTGGCTTTTTCCTGCTTGTGCAAACTAATTAAGTTCTGTACCGAGGAAAGAATATTGAAGATAAAGTGTGGATTTAACTGTGCCTGCAGTGTAGCAATTTCGAGCAGCTTGATTTTTCGTTCACGATCGATCATCTTCAGTTTGATATGGAAACGTGAGTGCACAAAAAAGCCTAAAATCAGTACCAAAAACACAAAACCGAAAAAGCTATGCTGATAAAAACGCGGCTCTTTGTAGAAAGGGTTAGAAACCTTAACTTTTATTGAGTCTTCTTTATAACTGATAATATTCGGATTTCCACCTGCACGGGCCATAACCTGGAAACGATATTCTCCCGATGATAAATTCCTGTAGTTTGCATAGGTTTTGGTAGTCCATTCGCTCCAATCCTTATCTACACCACTTAGTTTGTAACGAAACACAGGTTTTGTTGGCAATCCAAAACCTACTGTTTCGAAGCCAAAATCCAATTCGTTCTTTCCTTTTTCCAGGATGATCTCCGATCGATTCACCGAATCAACATACTGAATTCCAAGATCGTTTAAACTGGTAATTCTGACATTGTAAAATTCAGGATTGAAATCAATTTTCTCTAAATCGAGTACCGATGTACTTGTTGTAGAAGGAATAAATAATCGGTTTCCATCCAGCATGAAACCATTTTGACACACTTCTTCCGATAAAAAGCCATTTCGGAAATTGAAGAGACGCATTCTAATTTCACCTGTCTCATAATAAGCTTTCAGATCCATCACGTAAATCTCCAGGGAGGTGCCAACAATTAAATAGTGCTGATTGGGAATAATAATGCCAGTAATATTCGAATTAATAATGCCTTTATCAACCCTTTTGCAATCGCGGCTTTGCTCATCGAACAACCAAAGGCCATCTTTTCCGCCCAACCAAATGTTATTTCGAAAGTCGCGTTGAATTACAGTAGCCGCTCTCGACGGACATGATATGGCCTGGCTAAATGCCTTCTTTTTACGGTCCCATTTGCACAGGCTGGCTTTGGTTCCAATCCAGATATTTCCTTCAGCATCGAACTCAAGTGCTGCTGGATGAGAAGTCACAAATTGTTTGGTACTATCCTGCACGTAGCTTATCTTCTCGTTCTCGTCGATAAAGCCAAAACCATGCATTTGCCCAAAAACAACCTGGTTCGAAATGCTATCGTATTTACTGATTAAGGAAATGCCGGTATCAAATTTTTTGGCCTTCCTGTAATCATACTTTACCAATCCGTAATGGGTAGGAAAATAGAGATTACCTTTCGCATCCATAGATGAACCATAGTAATAATCTGTCTCTTTCCTGCCAAACTGGCCCGGGGCAATAATCTCTGTTTTTTGCTCGTTTTCCAGGTCGTATTTGTAAAGGGCTTCTTTATAAACAGCACCGTATATTTCCTTGTTGCGACCTTTAATGAGTGTCCAAACATCATTCATAAAGCTGCGTGGATAGTTTTTTACCGGACCGTTAAACACCTGGTACAATCCGTTATCCGATCCTGACCATATGTTATCATCCTCATCAAAAATCACCGGATAAGGTGCTTTAATAAAATCGAGTTTCACCTTTTTGCCTGTATTTGTTAGGCTATCGATAAGGTAGTAAGAGTAATCGTTAAAATGGATATGCTTTTTTACCGGTAAAGATTTTACTGAGATACTATCTACCACATTATTCGATTTGTAAATGGTAAAATACTCTTCTTTCGTTTGTGGATTGATCCATTTCAAATTACTGCCATAGTGCTCAATAAATACCAATTGATCACCCAAAGAGTTTACAGCAATTTCATCGGCTTTTGTTTGGTAGTTTACCGTTTCTACTTTACCATTATCGATACTCAAGATCTTTTTCTGATTCTTGACACCCAGGTATAACTTTCCATCCTTTTTGTTCCAGGCAATGGAATTCATTATACCAGGCAGGTCTTTCTTGTACTGATATGTATGTAATGCGATTGTATCTTTGTAATGCACCAAAGCATCTGGCGATAGCACCCAATATTCAAGATCATTTGCCAGTCGAATGGCCGATTGATACCTGAACTTTGCCATGAGTTTTATCTGCTGACCGTCGTATCGATACAGCTCGTTGTAGGTTTGCACATACACCCGACTGTAGTTATCGCTATAGATATTGTAGATTCTTTTTTTAGGAAGGAAATGTTCAAACCTCTCACCATTGAATTTAACCAGTCCCGATTTGGTTCCAGCCCAAATGTAACCCGTCTTGTCCTGATGCACTGCCATTACCTGTATTTGTGGTAAGCCATCGTGTGTTGTG
Source organism: Marinifilum caeruleilacunae (assembly GCF_013141825.1). Taxonomy (GTDB): domain Bacteria; phylum Bacteroidota; class Bacteroidia; order Bacteroidales; family Marinifilaceae; genus Marinifilum; species Marinifilum caeruleilacunae. The sequence continues at coordinate 45,407 of NZ_RZNH01000013.1, read as the reverse complement.
TAATTGATATACGGGCGCTGCTGCCCCATTACCACGAGGTTTATACAGGTTAATATCAATACAAAGCAAAAGTGTCTCATTTAAGTGTGAACAGATGGGTTTGGGAATTTCAAGCTCAAGATAAGAAATCTATCCCGAAATCTGATTTACGAGATAACAAGTGAGCAAATAGCGTAACAAGTGGTATTACTCAATGAATAATTAATAATGAGTAATGAATAATAATCAAATGTTGAATTTGTGATATATCGAATCCGATCTGAAGCTCAACTTCTTGTTTTAAGCATGCTAAAAAACCAAAATCCACAAGCTTTAATTTATAAAGTTTCGAAAACTTCAATAAACCTCCTCATTACACATTATTCATTACTCATTATTAATTATTTTTTCCCAGTTATTATCGAATTCTCCCACTTGTTATTTTTCATTATTCCCTCTGCTGCTATCATTCTATTTTAGATACAAATTGTAAAATCCAATAAAAGCATAAACATGAAAAAAACTCTACTCTTAACCCTTATTTTAGTAGCATTTACCTTTGCTTCACAAGCTCAGCAAAAAGTATTACTCCAACATGCAGGAACTCCAAGTCTGCACACTACTATTTCCGATGCAATTACAGCAGCGGTTGCCAACGATACCATCTACATTCCTGGTTTTACCTATAATGAAAGTCTTACCATTGATAAAAAACTTACCATTATTGGAACAGGACATTACCAGGATTCCACAGCGGCTTCGGGTATGACTAAAATTAATGGTTCAATCAATTTTAAAACAGGTTGCGACCAAACTAAGGTAGAAGGAGTTTATATCAGTAGCTCTGTAAATACAAGTAGTCAAACAATTAATGAGGTCAAACTAATCAGATCACGAATTGGAGGACTGGTTTCATTAGATGGTACTATCGACGGATTTACGATCTCCGAATGTGTTCTTATTGGTGGAGTCAATTCATCTACCACTGGTATCGCAACCAATATTCTAATCGAAAATTCTATTGTACAGGGAAACATCAGGTATTTTAGAAATAGCTCAACAGTACAATTTTGTGTACTTCTGGTTAAGAATTCTGGAAATTCAACAGCAGGACATATTTTCTACAATTGTGAAGGCATGAATATTAACTCTAATGTGATTCTGGATCAATACGCCAGTATTCCTAACACTTGTACTTTCACAAACAATTTATTCCGAGTAAATTATGCAACTTATATGGACGTTGATGATACGAATAACATCTTCGATCAGGACATCACAAGCATTTTTGAGCATCTTGAAACCGATCAGGAGTACAAATTTCATTTTGCGAACGATTATCATCTGAAAGCAAGTTCGCCAGGTGTTGGTGCAGCTTCCGATGGTACAAATATTGGTATTTACGGATCATCAATTCCATACAAAGCATCTGCAGTACCTTCTAACCCACACTTTTTTAAGGTGAACATTGCAAGCGAAAATGATGCCGATGGCAAGCTAAGCGTAGAACTTGGCGTACAGGCTCAAGACCGTTAATTCCTTTACTATCGATGTATAGAAACATCGAAAGATACCTTATAAATAGATATGAGAACATGGTATACAATAAAGGAAATTAGCATGAGAAAAATACTATATCTCTGCATTCTGTGGCTCGTCACTCTGCCACTGATGGCCCAGAATCAGATTAGCGAATATGAATATTGGATGGATGAAGACATTGCCAATCGTCAACTTGTGGTATTGTCTTCTGCAACAAGCCAGGTAAATATCAGCGAGTTATTGGACATCAATGCGCTGAACGATGGTTTGCATAGCATAGCCATTCGATTCAAAGATGAAAATAATGCCTGGAGCAGTGTAGTTGAAAAGCAATTTGTAAAAAGGACGGCGAATACATCATCTCATCAACTCTCTAAAATAGAATATTGGTTTGATAATGATATTGCCAATGCTGTTACAAGCAATTTTGCGCCTACAGATCAATTGGATCATAGCGAACTTATCGATTTATCTGCGCTAAGCAATGGATTGCATCTAATTAGCTATAGAATACAGGATGAAAGCAAGAATTGGTCTTCGGTAGTTTCCAAACAGTTTATTATACGTGAAGCAAGTACAAGTGCTCAGCAATTGAATACCATCCAGTATTGGATCGACAATGACATTGAAAATGCAGTGACCAATACCTTTGCTGCAAGCAATCAACTAAATCATTCCGAACTAATTGATTTAGCAGATTTGAGTGATGGAGTTCACCTTTTGAGCTATAGAATTAAAGCTGAATCGAATAGCTGGAGCTCGGTAGTTTCAAAACAGTTTATTAAACGCGAAGCCATTGCAAGTGCTCAACAGCTGAATACAATACAATATTGGTTCGACAATGATATTGACAATGCAGTAACCAATAGCTTTGCTGCTACAGATCAATTGAATCATTCAGAATTGATCGATGTAAGCGGTTTAAGCGATGGAGTTCACCTTTTAAGCTATCGAATTAAGGCTGAATCGAATATGTGGAGTTCAGTAGTATCAGAACAATTCGTTAAGCGGGAAGAAAATACCCAGGCTCATCAGCTTACAAAAGTTCAGTACTGGTTCGATAATGATCTTGAAAATGCTGTAAGTATCAATATCGCATCGAGCGATCGATTGGACATGAATGAACTGATTGATCTATCTGATTTATCGGATGGACTACACACAATTCATACCCGCGTAATGGACGAAAGCCATATTTGGTCTATAGTGGTGAGTAAGCAATTTGTAAAGCGTCCGAAACAGATTGCCGCCAAACTGAATCAATACAGGTATTGGTTCAACGACGATATCGCCAATGCAAAAATCGTAAACATCGATCCTGACGCAGAAAAATTCTCTCTTAACGAGCAGGTTGATGTTTTATCCATCCCTCCAGGGGCTGACCAAAGCATTACTTACCAGTTTATGGATGACCAGGGCAAATGGACTGTTCCGTTAAGTCAAACCATTAACAGAATTGCTGTGGTAAAGGCTGAATTTACAGCAGACAAAACTGAGAATTGTGGACCGATGAGTGTACAATTCACCAACAATTCGAGCGATGGTGAAAGCTACCTTTGGGACTTCGGCGATGGCCATACAAGTACAGAAGAAAATCCAAATCACACATATGATACACCCGGTTCCTATACCGTTTCGTTAACCACTACTAACGAAACATATTCCTTATCGGATGTTTCAACAATGACAGATTTTATCAGCATACATGCAATTCCAAGCCTCGATTTAGGTGCCGATATTCAGATTTGCGAAGGCAGTGAGCATACCTTTAGTGTTGCTGACAATTACGAGCAATACTTTTGGAACGATGCAAGCGGTACAAATGAATTTACAAGCGGCATTGCCGGAGATTACACCCTTCGTGTAGTAGATGTCAATGGATGTGAAGCCACCGATGTAGTAAATCTTTCATTCTTTACTGCTCCAACAGTCGATTTGGGTGTTGATATTCAGATCTGCCAAGGCAATGAACACACATTTAGTGTAGCCGATGAATTCGCACAGTACTTCTGGAACGATGTGGAAGGAAGCAATGAGCTGATTGCAGATGCCGAAGGCGATTATACCCTTCGCGTAGTAGATGCCAATGGATGTGAGGCCACCGATGTAGTGAATCTTTCATTCTTTACTGCTCCAACTGTTGATTTGGGTGCCGATATTCAGATCTGCCAAGGCAATGAACACACATTTAGTGTGACCGATGATTTTGCACAGTATTTCTGGAACGATGTAGAAGGAAGCAATGAGCTAATTGCAGATACCGAAGGCGATTATACCCTTCGCGTAGTAGATGCCAATGGATGTGAAGCCACCGATGTAGTGAATCTCTCATTCTTTACAGCTCCAACTGTCGATTTGGGTGCCGATATTCAGATCTGCCAGGGCAATGAACACACATTTAGTGTGACCGATGAATTTGTACAGTATTTCTGGAACGATGTGGAAGGAAGCAATGAGCTAATTGCAGATGCCGAAGGCGATTATACACTTCGTGTGATAGATGCCAATGGATGTGAAGCTACAGATCTTGCAAATCTTTCCTTCTTTGCAGCTCCAATAGTTGATTTGGGCGAAGATCAGACAGCCTGTAATGGCGAAGAAGTAATTTTATCAGTTGAAGACAACCACAATAAATATTTCTGGAACAACACAGAAGGGTCGAGCCAGATAACGGTAACTGCTACGGGTGAGTATCAGTTAAGGGTAGTAGATAACAATGGATGTGAAGCTAGTGATGCAGTTACCGTTACTTTTTATGACCTGCCACAGCAACCAGTGGTAAGTTATGAGGATGGCATTCTTGCATCGACTTACGAAGAAGAATATCAATGGTACTTAAACGATGATATTTTAAGTGGCTATACTTCCCAGGAATTTACACCTGAGCAAAGTGGAAATTATTCGGTTGAGGTTTGGAACCAGTATGGCTGTAAGTCGGCACGTTCGGAAAATGTTGAAGTGATATTGGTAGGTATCGAAGATTTAATCAAAGAAAACATCAGTATATACCCTAATCCTACAAAAGGAAAAGTAGTAATAGATTTGAGTCAAAACTTCGATTACAGGACCAATATTCAATTGAAATTATTCAATGCAAGTGGTCAATTATTAATTCAGCAAAACTTACACCCTATAACCACAATTGACTTAAGTTCGTACTCGGCCGGTCTGTACTTTATTCACTTTTTAAACCAAGGCGAAATCGTAAGCTTTAAAATTATTAAGCAATAGCGTAGTAGAAGTACATTTAAGTTAGCTCGAAAGGAATCTGTCTGTTGGTGGCAGGTTCCTTTCTTTTTTATTTTAAATCTGTGTTTCTCTTTTTAGGATATGTTTGCCTGGTATGGAATAGTCAGATGTAAATTTTGCCTTAAACTTTTTGCTGATAACAAGTGTTTTTAGAAAAGAAGTTTTCAAACTGCAATAATATAAGTACCTTAAAGACAATCTTAAGAAAACGTTTATGAATCCGACACAAAATATCGATGGTCGATACCTCTATTTCGCTTTTTTGGCAGGTGCCAATAAATTGATTAAGAATTTAAATGAATTGAACCGTATCAATGTATATCCGGTAGCCGATAAAGATACAGGAAGTAATATGGCTTCTACCATGCGATCGGTTATGGATCGCATATCGCCCAATGTTTCCTATAAGCTTATGGTCGATCAGATTGCCGAAGCTGCCCAGGTAGGTGCCAGGGGAAATTCGGGAATTATCATGGCTCAGTTCCTATTCGGATTAAGCTGTGAAACATCAGAGAAAAAGAGCATCAGTTTTCTGGAGTTTGTAGAGAGTGTGCAGTCTTCCATTCCCTATATTTATGAATCGATTGGAACGCCGGTTGAAGGCACCATGCTTACCGTAATGAAAGATTGGTCGGAATTTCTCTACTCCAAACGAAAGCAATTGGAAGAATTCAAAGAGGTTCTGAACGACTCGATGCAGGTATTGGAAACATCTCTTAAAAAAACAACCGACCAATTGGCAGTACTTAAAAAGCACAATATTGTTGATGCCGGTGCCAAGGGATTTGTAGTTTTCATAGAAGGAGTAATGGATTTTGTAAACCATGGTATTATCGATCGGATAAAGGCACCCAATCTTATTCCATCGGCAAGCGAAGCCATCGATCATCTAGAAGATTTAAACTACAGGTACTGTACAGAGGCAATTTTAAAGAATTCTACCCACAGCCTGGCAGAAATCAAGAGTATTTTGTATCAGCATGGCGATTCTATCGTTATTAACGGGGGTAAGAGCAGCTGTCGAATTCATGTGCACACCAACGATCCGTCAGAACTCTTTCATCAGCTCGAAAATTTTGCTACCATTACCGCTCCTAAGGTCGATGATATGATTCGCCAAAGCGAAATCAGTAAAAACCAAAAATGGAAAATTGGTATTGTTACCGATTCAACTTGCGACCTGCCACAGGAAATCATCGATAATTATCAAATTAATGTGATGCCTTTACACCTCTCGTTCGGAGACAGTCAGTACCTAGATGGTGTTACACTAAAGTCAAAAGAGTTTTATGAACTTTTAGAGAGATCGGAACATTTTCCAAAAACCTCGCAAATTAATGAGTATAGCTTTGTGAATACTTATTCGCAGATGGCTCAAAATTACGATGCCATTATCTCCATACATTTGTCTGAGAAGTTCAGTGGCACTTTCCGTAGTGCACAAAAAGCAGCCGAGAGGGTTCAGAAAGAGTTAAATATTCCCATACATGTTATCAATTCACGAAATGTATCTGGCGGCCTTGGATTGGCAGTATTGCGTATCGCAAAAGCAATTGAAAAAGGAGAAGAGGTAAATACAATACTTAGCCATGTAGATTCGTGGCTAAACAATACCAAAATATTTGTAAGCGTAAAAAGTCTTACAGCCATGATTAAAGGAGGTCGCGTTCCTCCTGCTGTTGGTAAGTTTGCCATGTTTTTGCGTATCAATCCTATCGTATCATTAAACGAAATGGGCGAATCGAAACTATTCGGACAAGCCATTGGTCAAAAAGCCAATATTAATAAGGTGATTAAGCATGTTCTTCATCTGAAAAAGGGAAAGAAGGTCTGGAACTATATCATTCTGCATGCCAATAATGCGGCTGTAGCGCAAAAATATGGAGACCGCTTACACGACCTCTTTGGACAAGCCCCAATCGAAGTAATTAACATTTCGCCGGTAATCGGAATGAATGCTGGTGAGGGAACTGTGGCGGTTGCCCTTCAATTTGAATAAGTTTTCCTGTAAGGGTGATCTGGAAAAAACACAGGCATCGAAATAAAATGAGAACATTTTTGATCCTTTACTTGTTTTACACATGAACAAATGAATTAGGAATTATGGAATTATATTTCGGTGCAAGCATACTTATAATAATATTGGTTACTCTGCTTTGGATGTACAGTGTTTACATTACCAATGCCAGTATAGTTGATATTTTCTGGGGCTTCGGCTTTGTGGTAATCGCAGGCTATCTGTCGTTTATGGCAGAAAGTTTATCCCTGCGTCAAATTTTATTATCGGCCCTGGTTGCCATTTGGGGAATGCGTCTTAGCATCCATTTATTCATACGAAATGTTGGCAAACCAGAAGATTTCAGGTATCAGAAATTCAGGAAAGACTATGGAGCCCATCGTTATTGGTGGTTCAGCTATTTCCAGGTTTTTCTTTTACAAGGCGTTCTCATGTTACTAATAGCCTCTCCTTTATTTGGGGTATTTATGGCAGAAGAAAATACACCTCTAAATGCAATTGACTTTGCCGCAATAGCTCTTTGGATTATTGGTATTAGCTTCGAAGCTGGTGGCGATTATCAACTGAGTAAATTTAAAAGTCAGAAGCGTAATAAAGATGAAGTGCTTTCGAGCGGATTCTGGAAATATACCAGGCATCCCAACTATTTTGGCGATGCTGCTGTTTGGTGGAGCTATGCACTATTTGCAGTGGCAGCACAACAATACTGGTTTGTAGCTGGTGCCTTCCTAATGACCTACCTGATTGTTAAAATTTCGGGCGTGGCCATGCTGGAAAGAACGCTTACCAGCGATAAACCTGCCTATAAAGAATATGTAGAAAGAACCAGTGCCTTTTTCCCCTGGTTCCCGAAAAAGCAAGTGCAATAATTCAAATTCACTTATCATGTTACAAGATCAAATACACATACAAGTTCCTGAAACCTTCGGTTTAATTTTTTGGAAACTGAAGCTTAAGGCAGTAATTTTAATATTCACATTTCTATTTCCCATATCAGCAATGGCAGACAAATCAAAAGAATTACAAATTGGCGATCAAATACCTGCATTCCAACTTCAGAACCAGGATGGAGAACTCATTAACATCAAGGATTATGTGGGCAAACAAAATCTGGTGATCTATTTCTATCCTAAGGATGATACACCGGGTTGTACCAAACAGGCGTGTAGTTTCCGCGATCAGTGCGAAGACTTTAACGATTTAAATGCCGAAGTTTTTGGAGTAAGTGGTCAGTCGGTTGAGAGCCACAAGGAATTTGCAGAAAAGCACAGGCTGAACTTTAACCTGCTTTGCGATGTAAACAATACTGTACGCAAGCAATTTGGTGTGCCCACCAACTTTTTTGGCCTTTTACCCGGAAGAGTTACCTATATTGTAGACAAATCGGGAAAAATTGTTCATATCTTTAATTCACAATTTCGAGCAGAAGAACATATTGAACAAGCCAAAAACATCTTAAAACAACTTGAATGACACTATTCATTTGGGACTACGTATTGATTCTGATAGCATATCTTGTAGGCTCATTTCCTGCAGGATATGTATATACCAAAATTGCCACAGGCAAAGACATTCGTAATTTTGGCAGTGGAAATATCGGCTCTACCAATGTAAAAAGAATTGCTGGCAGTAAAATATCCATTTACACCCAAATTACCGATATGGCTAAAGGTTTGCTACCTGTATTCCTGGTCATGTTGATTCTTCGCTATCAACTCCTCAATATTTCTCCATTATTGATATACTTTGTTGCCTTGGCCACAATCCTGGGTCACAACTTTAGTTTTGTTTTGAAGTTTAAGGGTGGAAAAGGTGTTAATACGACTTTGGGTGCTTCTGTCTTAATTTCTCCCCTACCAGTATTGATATCGGTGGCCATCTATTTTATTGTGAAAAAAGGATTTAAGTTTGTATCGCTAGGATCTATGGCCATTGCTGTATGTCTGCCGCTATCGGCTTACTTTTTGGGATATAATCAGTACACTATTCTTTACTTTATGGCTTGTGCGCTATTAATATTTGTTCGACATATAGCCAATATTAAACGATTGATAAAAGGTTCGGAACTAAGCTAATATTCTTTTCTAATTTGCCATTAGCTATTTTTTCCAGAGTTTGTATTTTACAGTTTTTAGGAGTAACATTCTAATAATTTATTCACCTTTCCGCTATTTTATCTGAGCATTCCGCTTTTTTAATAAGCCTGCTGCTTTATTTTTAAACATTCCATCTTTTTATCTAACATTCCGGGAATGGTATTCTTTTTTATGAAATGATTCCCAAATTTTCATTACGCTCTTCCTATTTTTGGCAAGGCTTTTCATATCATAAACATGTTTGAATTATTTATAAAGTATTCTCATAACTGCATTTTTCTTTCATCTGCTATTATTTCCCACATTCCTGAGTCTGAATTTAACTTACTGGTGTGTTGTTAGCAACAATCTAAATATCAGATTTAGGATTGTCATACCTGCATAATCCATCTTTATTTGGATAAAGATACCGCCAGTGTCCAAGTTCATTATAAATAAATGGAGTTGAATTGAAAACTATCCTTCCCTTTACATTATCAAGTCTGATTTTCGAAATGGATTTTGTGCAATTCGGTGACTTTTATTAACTTAACTCATAGCATGACCACTAATGTATTACTGATAGATGATTGTGGAGGTCCGAATATACTGGACACCATTCGTTGCCTGACTTATGAACAGGCTGTTCATATCTTTGTGGTTTCTCCCGAAAAGAAATCTTACTTCAATACCATCCCTTATTCAAGATATGTATCAAAATATCAATATCTAAACTCATCGGAACCCAAAGAGATTGTGAAAGAAATAAGTGCTTTGGAAAAAAATGGGATATCGATCTTATCTTGCCGGTAAAGCAATCTAACTATCAATTCATAACAAAGTACAAGGCACTATTTAATGGTTCGGTTTTTCCTCCAATGCCCGAGAAAAACTCATTTGATAGGGTAAGCAATAAACTGCTGCTTGCCGACTATTTGGAAAAGCACTCCTTTCCAAGTCCGAAAACCAAATCGATAAGTAGACACAATATTGAACTGTTCGATTTCCCGCTTCTATTAAAGCCGAAACTGGATGGCAATGGCAAGCGCATTATCGAATGTCAATCCCGAGAGGAATATGAGGCATATATCAGTAAAAAAGATTTTATAACTGATGATTACCTAATACAGGAAAAGCTAAATGGGGAAGATATCGATATCAGTTTCATAGCTGATAATGGTGAAATCCTGGCCTATACCATACAAAAGGGCTTGGTTCGTGAAACGTATTCTTTTGCTACCGGAATAGAATTCCTGGAAGATCAGAAACTGTTGGATGAAACCAGGGCCATAGTTAAAAAATTGAATTGGAGTGGCATTGCTCACCTCGATTTTATTTACCTGAAAGAGAAAGACTCCTATTTCCTGATCGATTTTAATCCAAGGATGTGGAGTACCCTGATTGGTTCCTTATATGCAGGAGTCAATTTCCCTTTGTTACTACTTCAACTTGGCCAGAACAAGCCAATTCAGTTCAAGGGATATCAGAAAACCCATTTCTATCTTGCCAAATCAGCTTTACAAGCCAGAAGCCTAAACAAACTAAAAACTTCAACCTGGAGATATATCATAAAAGATCCACTTCCGGAAATTACTAAAGGAATTGCAAGAATATTTAAATATAAAAAAGACCTGCCCGAAATAAATCGAACAAGTCTTTTTACCAGTTAGTGGTTAATCCCCGTATCTTATTTTTCCAATTGCTGGGTAAGCTTTTTAATGATTTGTTTGGCATCACCAACGATACCCAAATCTGCTACCTGGAAAATTGGAGCGTCTTTGTCTTTGTTTACGGCAATAATTAAATCGGACTCTTCCATACCTGCAACGTGCTGAATGGCACCAGAAATACCAAAAGCGAAATACAAGTCAGGACGAACAGTTTTACCTGTCTGACCCACCTGGCGTTCGTGTCCAATATAACCAGCATCAACCATTGCACGAGAAGCCGAAACTTCTGCATCCAATACATCTGCCAATCCGTCCATTGCTTCGAAACCTTCTTGGTTACCAATACCACGACCACCTGAAACCAAAATTCTTGCTTCGGTAATATCGATCAAATCAGTATCTTCTTTCACAGTTTCAAGCAACTTCACTTTAAACTTCGCGCTATTGAATTTTACCTCGTAGTTTACCACTTCTCCAGTACGACTTTCGTCAGCATCCATTGCGAATAGTACACCCGGACGAACAGTACCCATTTGTGGACGGTGGTTCTTACATACGATAGTTGCCATAAGGTTTCCACCAAATGCAGGACGAGTCATTAACAACTCATTGTTCTTACCAACTTCGATTTTGGTACAATCGGCAGTTAAACCAGTTGCTGCGCGAGCCGATACTCTTGGTCCCAAATCGCGACCTAAAGTCGTTGCACCAATCAACATCGAATCTGGTTTTCTGTCTTCAATAATCTGGCAAATTGCCTGTGTATATGGTTCTGTTGTATACTCTGCCAACTCAGGAGCATCCACAACAATTACTTCATCGGCACCACGAGCAATAAGGCTCTGTGCCTGGTCGGCAATATTGTGTCCCAATAACATTGCATACACTTTGTCGTTCAACTCATCAGCTAATTTTCTAGCCTGTCCTAACAACTCTAAAGCTACATTTTGTATCTCGCCTTCGCGCTGCTCGATAAAAACGTATATCCCTTTGTATTCCTCTAAGTTCATAGTAATTAATTACGAATGACTAATTACGAATTACGCTTATTTCATAGCAATTTAATCAAGTAGAGTATCAAATGAACTGTCATTCATTATTTCTCCTACCTTCTCGTAATTGCTAATTCGTAATTCGTAATTGAATCTAGTTTAGAATGAATTTCTCTTTTAATTTCTTGATGATGATTCCTACTGCCTCATCTGTTTCTACCTCGTACAATTCACCTGCTGGTTTTAAACCACGTGCAAATGCTTTGTGCACACTTGTTGGCGAACCTTTTAAACCAAGATCTTTCTCATCAACTTCAATTTCGTTGAATCCCCAAACCTCAACTTCTTTTTGGTAAGCATCAACAATACCTCCAACGCTCATATAACGCGGGCTATTAGCCGATGAAAGTACAGTTACAACGCATGGAGCTTCTACCTGTAACATCTGGTATCCTTCTTCGATATGACGTTTCATGGTGAAGGTTTTGTCTCCATCAAATTTTAAATCTTCAAGGTATGATACCTGAGGTAAATCAAGGTGTTCAGCAATCTGAGGACCTACTTGTGCAGTATCTCCATCGATAGCCTGACGACCTGTAATCAACAAATCGAAATCGATCTTTCTTAATGCTCCAGCCAATGCATGAGAGGTAGCCAAAGTATCTGCTCCGGCAAATTTTCTGTCGGTTAGATGAATGGCACGATCAACTCCCATAGCGTAAGCCTCACGAAGAATCAAATCAGCCTGAGGTGGCCCCATGGTAATTACAGTTACATGTGCTCCTTGTTCATCTTTTAATTGCAGTGCCATTTCCAAACCACTCTTATCATCAGGGTTCATAATACTTGGCACACCATCACGGATCAAAGTACCCGTTTTTGGATCTATTTTAATTTCGGTTGTATCCGGTACCTGCTTAATACAGACAACTATATTCATTTCTTTTAGTTTTTTATGACTAGCAGTAAAATCTTTTTCGCTATTCAATTATTCCTTTACACCCTTTCGCCTTCGGCACTTTCCCTAAAAGGGAAAAACTTTCTATTTAACAGTTCTTCTGCTAATTGCATCTGTCTCCCCTTTTAGGGGAGATGTCCGACAGGACAGAGGGGTGTTTTGAGTAAAAATTTAACAGTTCAAAAAACCATTACATCCTTACTTCAGCATATTCGCTGAAATCACCATTCTCTGAACTTCTGAAGTTCCTTCGTAGATCTCTGTGATCTTCGCATCACGCATCATACGCTCAACAGGATATTCTCTTGTATAACCGTATCCACCATGAAGCTGAACCGCTTTGTTGGTTACTTCCATTGCTGTTTCAGCAGCATAAAGTTTACACATTGCAGCATCAACCGAATAAGGAACTTTCTGATCTTTCTTGTTAGCTGCTTTGCGAACCAACATACGAGAAGCTTCAGTTTTGGTATTCATATCTGCCAACTGGAACTGTGTGTTCTGGAAACCAGAAATCGGACGACCGAACTGCTTTCTCTCTTTCACATAGCGTACTGTTTCGTTGATTGCTCCCTGTGCAATACCCAAAGCTTGTGCAGCAATACCAATACGTCCACCATCTAGGGTTTTCATGGCAATACCGAAACCTTTGTTCAGTTTTCCTAACATGTTCTCTTTAGGAAGAACAACATTTTCGAAAATCAGCTCACAAGTTGCAGAACCACGGATACCCATTTTCTTCTCTTTCTTACCAATAGAGAAACCTGGTGTTCCTTTTTCCACGATGAAAGCAGTAATACCACGAGTACCTTTCGACTTATCAGTCATTGCGAAAATCACGTAAACGTGAGCAAATTCGGCATTGGTAATAAAGATTTTACTACCGTTGATGATATAGTTATCACCATCTTCGACTGCAGTGGTTTGCTGACCGGCTGCATCGGTACCTGCGTTAGGCTCGGTTAAACCAAAAGCACCAATCCACTCACCAGAAGCAAGTTTAGGAAGATATTTTTGCTTTTGAGCTTCGGTACCATTCTCCATAATAGGAGCCGCACACAAGGAAGTGTGAGCCGAAACAATTACACCTGTAGTTGCACATACCGCCGACAATTCTTCAACTGCCATTGAGTACATTACATTGTTACCACCAGCACCACCATATTGCTTTGGAATTGGAATCCCCATAATTCCAATCTTAGCCATTTTCTCTACTGTTTCGATAGGGAAACGTTCCTGTTCATCTACCTCAGCAGCCAAAGGCTTTACTTCTCTCTCAGCAAAATCTTTAATCATTTGCTGAAACAACACTTGTTCTTTTGTTAAGCTAAAATCCATTTTCTTTAGATAATAGTATCAAGATTTGAGTATAGAGTATCAAGAAATATCAGTGTCAAAATCTAAAAAAAGCACAAAAACTACCCCTTGCCCGAATAAATTCGGACTTCATTTTACAGTCTAATCAAAAATTTAAATAGGGGATTACATTTTAGTTCCTCACCAGATCCGTCAACACTTTCTCTTGTACTTGATACTGCGTATCGTTTACTTTTTATATTTATTAATGATCAGGCAGGAGAAAAGCTTTGGAGTCTTTCCTGCTGCCCGATACTATGTACTTGCTACTTGATATTCTTCAAAATAATTGCAGTACCCATACCACCACCAATACAAAGTGAAGCCAAACCGAAATCTTTTCCGGTACGTTTCATTTCGTGAATCAAACTTACTGTGATACGTGTTCCAGAAGCACCAATTGGGTGACCCAAAGCGATGGCTCCACCGTTTACATTACATCTCTCTTTAAAGAAATCCATGTTAACATTATGGTCTTCGCACAATTGTTTCACAACTCCTAATGATTGAGCAGCAAAAGCTTCATTCAACTCAAGCAATTCCATTTGCTCCAATTTCATATCTGCTTTCTTCAATACATTTGCAATGGCAGGAACTGGACCCATACCCATAATTGCAGGATCAACACCACCCTGACCGGTAGCTACAATTTCTGCCAAAGGAGTAAATCCGTACTCTTTCACAGCTTCTTCCGATGCAACCAATACGAAAGCAGCACCATCGTTAATTCCTGATGCATTACCAGCAGTTACTGTTCCTTCTTTCTTAAATGCAGGACGCAATCCACCTAGTTTTTCTTCGTTGGTTCTTCTGTTGATGAACTCATCAGCTTCGAAAGTAATGGTTTCTTTTCTTGTTTTGATCTCAACAGGAACAATCTCGTTCTTGAAGTTACCAGCATCCTGTGCTGCAGCAGCTTTTTGCTGAGAACCAAATGCGAAAGCATCCTGCTCCTGGCGAGTTAAGCTGTATTTATCAGCAATATTTTCAGCAGTAATACCCATGTGGTAGCCTTCAAAAGCATCTGTTAAACCATCAAATACCATGTGATCAACCGCTTTTAAATCCATCATTTTGTGTCCGCCACGAACCTGACCCGACATTACAAAACCAGAACCTGACATTGATTCAGTACCACCGGCAATAATCATGTTTGCTTCGCCCGACTTGATGTTTGCATAAGCAAGGTTAATGGTTTTCATACCCGAACCACAAATCATGTTGATACCATAAGCAGGAACTTCCTGTGGAATACCCGCTTTGATAGAAGCCTGACGAGCTACACCCTGTCCCTGACCAGCAGAAAGAATGTTCCCTACGATAACTTCATCTAGTTTTGTTGCTTCAACACCAGTTTCTTCAACAATGTTTTTGATTACTGTAGCTGCTAAATCAGCTGCTTTAACAGGAGTTAATGTTCCTAAAAATTTCCCGATTGCAGTACGCTTGGCTGCAACAATATATACTTTGCTCATAAGTTTAGTTTTTACGCATTTCAATTAAATCTTCAGCAATAATCAGTTTCGCATCAGTTGCTTCCTGAATTTGCTCCAATGTGAATAATGGATTGTACTCTTTCAGAACGATTCCTTCCGGAACAATATCCATTACACCCATTTCAGTAATAATCATATCAACCTGACCGGCAGCAGTAAGAGGAAGGTTACATTCTTTCATGATTTTGTGGTTGCCACGAGCGGTGTGTTCCATTGCAAGGATTACACGCTTTGCACCAACAATCAAATCCATTGCTCCACCCATACCAGGAGTTTTCTTTCCAGGAATGATCCAGTTCGCAAGATTTCCCTGCTCATCAACCTGAAGAGCACCAAGAATGGTAACATCAACATGACCACCTCTAATGATACTAAAAGAAACAGAACTATCGAAACTGCTAGCTCCTTCTTTACAAGTGATGTATCCACCTCCTGCATTTACAAAATCAGGATCTTCTTCTCCTTCAGCAGGAGCAGCACCCATACCAAGCATTCCGTTTTCCGACTGTAAAATTACATTTACATCAGAAGAAACGTAGTTAGGGATAATTGTAGGCAAACCAATTCCAAGATTTACCACATCGCCGTTGTTTAATTCGAGAGCAGCTCTTTTAGCAATCACCTCTCTGATTTCTTTTTTATCCATGTTTTATTAGTTATTGGTCAGTTTGACTATATCCTAACTCGAATTTGTTTAAAAATATCTGATTATCTGTGATTGATATTTTTAAGCAAAATCATGTTATTATGCATTCAATCTTCTGCTTAATTCCTGAGCAGCATAAGATGCTACATCATCAGCATACTTGTTCATTCCGAAACCTGCATCGTAACCTAGTTCTTTTGCAAGCTCGTGAGAGATACGCGGACCACCGCAGATCAAGATTACCTTTTCACGCAATCCTTCAGCTTCCAGTAGTTCCACCAATTCAGTAAGGTTTTTGATATGAACATCCTTTTGAGTTACCGTTTGCGATACCAAAAGAACATCAGCTTCCATCTCGATTGCTTTCGCGATGAACTCTTCGTTTGGCACCTGGCTACCCATGTTCAAGGCTTCCATCATTTCATATCTTTCCAGTCCGTAGTGACCAGCAAAACCTTTCATATTCATAATGGCATCGATTCCTACTGTATGCGCATCGGTACCAGTACTAGCACCTACAACGCGAATCGGACGCCCAATATTTTCTTTTACAAACTCATCAGTTTCATGCATGTCCATGGTAGTCGATTCTACCTTTGGCACATGAATGCTTGTATAATCTACTGTGTGAGTACAGTTTCCGTAACAGTTAAAGAAAGTAAAGCCTTCCATTAACTCTTGTACCATTACCACCTGGGGATTCTCGAAGCCCATTTTTCTCATCATCTGCTTGGCAGCTTCAATGGCTTCTTCTCCTTTCTTTACAGGAAGTGTAAAACTTACCTGGGTCTTACCATCGTTCATTGTATCGCCGTAAGGCTTAATTTTGGTAAGGTCCAAGGTTTTATCAAAATCGTTGGAATCGGTTGAATAAAGACCTCCACTCATTTTATTGTCTCCTATATTTGAGTCGTATCAAATTTGCATTCGATACTTTGTACTTACTAATTAATTTATTTCTTATGCAAAATCTCAATAAATGGATTGAAGTAGTTGCTTCCTTTTTCCACAACTCCATCTAAACCTTTACCACCATCTTTCGGACGCTTGATATCAGCAAAAATTCCTTTTTCCAATGCGGTAAATAATCCTTCTTTCTCGATTTTTTCAACCAATTCAGTTGCATCATCAAGAACTTTAGCAGCTCTCTGACGGATGATACCACCTTCTTTGAATTCCATTTCATCACCAATGCTCTTCATGTTGCTGAATATGTACTTGGCATTCTCGATTGAAAGGTATCTGTCTGACATGAAAGGTGTGTGAATTGCTTCGGTTAACATACCCAGCAATTGAATTCCTTGTCCTGTCCAGATCGAAATTTGATTGAATAATGCATCCTGAACATTTCCTTTGAAAATGTTACCCGTCATAAATTTTGTAGGAGGCATATATTTAAGTGGTGCTTTCGGGAAGATTTCTCTGATCATTTGTGCTTGTGCAAGCTCGTATAGGAAACCATTTTCCAAATCAGGAGTCATTTCGAATGCATGACCCAATCCCATTTGCTCTTCAGGTAAACCTGCTACCAATGCCAATTGCTCGTTGATAAAATCAGAAGCCAAAACAGTGTGAGCCTCATCGAAAGCATCAGCAGTAGTTAGGTAGTTGTCCTCACCAGTATTGATAATTACACCTGCAAAACCGTTCAATAGTCTTGAGAAGTATTGGTCTACAATGGTACGTTGCATGTTGATGTCGCGGAAAAGAATTCCGTACAATGCATCGTTCAACATTACGTCCAAACCTTCCAATGCACCCATGGCAGCAATCTCAGGCATACACAAACCAGAACAGTAGTTACACAAACGAATGTAACGACCTTCTTCCTCTCCCACTTTATCCAAAGCAGTACGCATGATACGGAAGTTCTCCTGTGTTGCAACCGTACCACCAAAACCTTCGGTAGTTGCACCATAAGGAACATAGTCTAGCAAGGACTGACCCGTTGTACGGATTACTGCAATAATATCAGCACCCTGGCGAGCAGCAGCTTCTGCCTGAACAACATCTTCGTAGATATTACCAGTTGCTACAATTACGTATAGGTAAGGCTTAGGGCCTTCGCCAATTGTATCAAGGTAATTGTCTCTCTTCGCTTTGCGCTCTCTGATTTTATTGATGTTTTCATCAACAAATGGTTGAATTGCGTTCTGAATTTCCTCCATCGAACGAATTGGAAGTGTTGTAATCTCCAATTCACCTGCAGCCATCTTCTCTGCGATTTGCTGTGGGTTCAATCCGGTTTCAAGAATTGCGTTACCAATGAAGAACATTACCCCTTCACTTAGTACACCCTTGTCTTTAATTGCATCAACCACCACATTTGGAAGTGGTACCTCGTTGCTATCAACTCCGTCGATTCCCAATAGACGACACAAAGTACGCTCTACTGCAACGGTAGAGTAGTTGTCTACGAATTTCTGAACATCATCAGCAATTCGTTTCGACACCTCTTTGGCATGTCCAACTTTCTCAAAGTCAAGACCTAGTTTACTCCTTTGCATATTCAATTTATCCATTATAAAATTTCTTCCTTACTAGCGTTCTTATTCAATTGGTTTTGCGCTCGTTCTACAATCTCTTTGTTGATGCCCAACAAAGAGGCAATTCGCAGCGCTTCGTGAGGTACTTCCCCTGTATTGTCCTCCACCAACGAATAATCCATATAACTGTTTATATTCTTGCCGGTGATTCTCTGATCACCCAAATCCTTATCCAGACCTTTAACACGTAATTTTCTGAATTTGGAATCTAATCCGCTATAGTGCGTTGTAATGACACTACGCGTATTGTTTTGGTAAAAAATATCGGCAACAGCATTTACAATTGCCAAACCTTCTACCGGGTTTGTGGTTCTTGCCAACTCGTCAACCAAAACCAATACATTTTCATGCGATTGAGAAAGCTCAACCATTTGGTTCACACTCATCATTTCTGATGCAAAAGACGATAAGCCATTCATTTCCGATTGGTCATCGCCTACCGAAAGCAGTATGCGATGCACCAAACTAATGCCGGCTTTTTCTGCTGGCACAAAAAATCCAAACTGACACAGGTACTGACAAAGAGCCAATGTTTTCAACACCACTGTTTTGCCCGCCATATTCGCACCTGTAATCAAACAAACCGATTTTTCCAGT
Organism: Marinifilum caeruleilacunae; assembly: GCF_013141825.1. GTDB lineage: Bacteria > Bacteroidota > Bacteroidia > Bacteroidales > Marinifilaceae > Marinifilum > Marinifilum caeruleilacunae. Next base: position 26,284 of record NZ_RZNH01000013.1, on the reverse strand, counting down.
TCAATATCAATTTCCTGATATCTCTTCTGCTGTTTCTGAAGTTCATCCTTAATCATCGGATGAAACATCGCTTTGTATCTTGTATTTTCTTTCAGCAATTCTGGTCGGCTAAAATTCAGTTGAATGGCTTGTTTCGCTTTCGCGATTAACAAATCGAGATGTGCCAATCGGTTCAATGCAATTCTTAAATCACCGGCAAAAGCTCTTGCCTTATCGCAAAGTTCTTCTCTTACTTTTGATTCCAGCTCTTCTGCTACGGCAAAGAGTTCCTCCAACTTGCCTTCAGACTCACCATTTTCTGATTTGGCAATTTTCAGCTTTCTTCTCGCCTCGGCTAGTTCTTCCGAGTAATCGTCGTAGATGTAGAAAGATGGAATTCCTGTTTTCTGAGGATCCAAAAGATCGACCAAAGCCGATAAGTTTGGAAGTTGAACCAACTCATGCTTCAATTCCTTTTGCAGATTCAATATCCCATGACAATGGAATGCAAAAGATTTGATCTCGAACAATTCCACATCGTTCAAAACCAGGTTCGCATCAAGGTTGGCAATGCTTCCAACAATATCTCTAAGATGTGAGAGTTTGCTTTGAATATCGGAAATGGTCTTCTCATTTGATTCAACAGATTGAATCAACTTATCGATCAAATCATACTCAATATTCAGGTTGGTTTCATTGCACAGCATGTCAGACTCCAACAGGAATCTTTTTCCCATTGGCGATTGCAAATCCAGGCTTTCGGCCAGGTATTGTAATCCTTTTATTTCTGATATTGCCTTACGAAACTTCATCTTTTTTTTAGACGCTGATTTTTATGATTTTCACTGATCGTTTCCAACTCTTGTTGAAACCACATTCACTCATTAACTCATTAACTCATTCACTCATTTCCTGAATGATCCTCATCACATCGTAAACCGGCACTTGCAATTTTGTTTCCAAAGCCAGTTTTAATTCATCTGAATTTAACCTGTAACCATCGGGCGATACCGGATTAATGGTAATTGCCACAAGGTTGGTTTTATCTAATACCTGAATCTTTCCACCCTTCTTTACAAAAGCATAGTAGGTTTCAGGATTTGCAAAGACTCTTGTAAAGTCTCTGATAATTAATCGTATTTGATTTACCTGCTTTTGACTCTTCAGGAAGTCAAGAAACTGATCGGTAATTGCTCCGCTCACAAAAAAGTCGGTTCCAAACTGGAAGAGTTTGTCCTTTTCTTTTTTGATCATCAGTACAGAAGCAATTCCTGTATCCTTTACTTCTCCTGTTTTATCCAATGCCCAAATGCCATTCTCAATTCCTCTGAATTTGGTCTTCAAATCTGAATCGATCTCTTTCAAGTGAATCAGATCATACACATATTGTGTTTTGAAAACCAGTTGAGGTATGTTTGCCGATAAGGCTGCTCCCGTTGCCAGTATCATGGCTTCGGTTACTGCCGGCGAACCTAAACTTTTGCGAGACAGCGCACCGTCTACAATGGTAAGGTCTACCCCTTTTGTTTTTAAATCGGCAATTAGCCTGACAATTTCTGCATTGTTTGCAGGCCCTGATAACATCACCTTACCGGAATGAATTGTTTTTGCCGTAACCAATCGGCCAAGGCTGGTACTTTGTTTCGAAACATCAAGAACTTCGGAAAACAATCTGCGTTTTGCGTAATGCGTTTCCGATGTTACGAACATCATTCCTTCGCTCAGTTCAATTTCAGGTTTGTGTGTTTGTTTGACCTGATCGCGGCTTTCACCGTCGATACCGATAGAGGTAAGTGCAATTTGTTTACGGCTGTCTCTTAATCGAGACAGCACGTAATTTAAACACTCGGTTTTACCGGTATTCTTTTCAAGTCCAACAATCGAAAGACTATTGTATTTTTCTATGTCCTTAAGAAAGGGCATCCGTCTTTTTATTTCTCTCTTTTCTTGCCAGGTGATCAGGCTCGATTGCCAATTTCTCACCATGTAACAATGAAGCAACACCTTCGTGTTTTTCTTGCATTGCACAATCAGGGCAAGTACAGTTATCATCGTAATGTGTAGGCTCGGTATAAGTTGTGATTACACCTTCGAAGTTTCTCAACACCACTTTACCCGGGCTTTGTGAAACAACATACTGAGGCATAACCGGCGTTTTACCACCTCCACCTGGAGCATCAACAACGAAAGTTGGCACAGCGAAACCAGAAGTATGACCACGAAGGTTCTCGATAATCTCGATCCCTTTTGATACTGGAGTTCTGAAGTGCTCTAATCCCATTGAAAGGTCACACTGGTAGATGTAATATGGACGAATTCGGTTTTTCACCAAATTGTGCATCAACTTCTTCATGATGTGTACACAGTCGTTAACACCTTTCAACAATACCGACTGGTTACCCAATGGTACACCGGCATTTGCCAAACGTGCAACTGCTTCTTCCGCTTCAGGCGTAATCTCATCTGAGTGGTTGAAGTGAGTGTTTAACCAAACCGGATGGTATTTCTTCAGCATGTTCACCAAATTGTCGGTAATACGCTGTGGCAATACAACAGGAGTACGGCTACCAATACGGATGATCTCAACGTGAGGAATATCTCTCAATCGACTGATGATATACTCTAGTTTGTCATCGCTAATCAACAAAGCATCACCACCAGAAAGTACAACGTCGCGTACCTGTGGAGTGTTTGCAATGTATTCAATTGCTTTTTCAATATTATCCTGTGGCGTTGAAGCATCAGACTGACCTGCAAAACGACGACGCGTACAGTGACGGCAGTACATCGAACACATATCAGTAATCAGGAACAACACACGATCCGGATAACGGTGAGTTAATCCTGGAACCGGTGAATCCTCATCCTCGTGCAATGGATCCAACAAATCAGCATCAGCTTTGTGCACTTCTGCTCCTGTAGGAATTGCTTGCTTACGAACTGGGCAATTTGGGTTTTCAGGATCGATCAAAGTCAAATAATAAGGAGTAATTGCCATACGCAATGTTTCCAATGACTTCTTCACACCCTCTTCCTCTTCTGCTGTTAGGTGGATGTATTTCTTTAGTTGTTCTAAAGTCTCAATACGGTTTCTCACCTGCCATTTCCAGTCGTTCCATTGAATATCGGTTACCTCTGGAAATAAATCTTTTCTTCTATTGTTGTTAGCCATTACACGTATAATTTTTCGAACAACTCTCTAATACCTTCTGATTTTCTTACAATATCTAAAGTTAGGTCGGCATGCCCGATTGCATATCCGTTACCTACAATCATGTCAACATCTTTACCAACACCTTCAGCTCCTAAAGCTGCTTTGGTAAATGATGTAGCCATTGAGAAGAAATAAACGCAACCTCTGTCTTTTGTAATCAGGATTGATGACATTTCGGTAGAAGCAACATTTACATTATTAATTACCACGTCGCAACCTTCTTCACCAGAAATTTCGGTTACGCGAGTGTATATATCCATTACATCAGTGGCATCGCCAACCAATACTTCGTGAGCCAAACCAAGGTCTTTGATACGTTGTGCATTCTCTTCAGAATATTCAACAACAATTACTTTCCCTTTAGGTCCCACTTTTTCCATTGCCTGGTAGCAACAAAGCACACCCGACTTACCACCACCACCGATGATACAAACCGTGTCGCCTTCTTTCACCAAACGATCAACCTGCGCAGGAGCACCAGCTACGTCTAGAGCTGCTAAAGCTAATTTTTCAGGAATATCAGTAGGAAGAACTGCATACAAACCGCTCTCGAATAAAATTGCTTCTGCATCTACATCAACCTGGTCGTTAGAAACATTAATATTCTTGATCTTGTTAATTTTCAAAGGAGTTAATGAAAGAGAAACCAAAGTTGCAATCTTATCGCCTACCTTCAAATCCTGGTTTGGGAAGTTTGGTCCAACTTCTTTAATGGTACCAATTAACATTCCACCCGATCCGGTAACCGGATTTTGCATTTTACCTCTCTCGCCAACAATTGAAAGAATCATTTCTTCCATTTTTGCAGTGTCGGCATCGCAAGCCCCTTTAATCTGAGTAAAACTTGCCGAGTCGATATTCAAAGTCTGAACATCAATCAACAATTCATTGTCGTAAATCGACATTGTATTATCCAACTTCTGAGCTGGCTGTGGAAGAGTGCCTTTTGGTTCAAGCACTCTGTGAGTTCCGTATTTATTTCCTTTGTTCATTTCTATATTAGTATCAAGTACAAAGACTGTCCTCTATTTTTGTTTTAATCCTAAAATTTCTCTTGCCTCAGCTGGGTTTGCAATTTCGCGGCCCAATTCATTAGCCAAACGAACTACTTTCTCAACCAATTCACCATTCGACTCAGCCATTTTGCCTTTTGCAATCATGGTGTTGTCCTCGAATCCTACACGAACATGTCCACCATCGATAATAGCAGCAACTGCCAATGGGAATTCGTAACGACCAATACCTGCAACAGTATAAGTAGCATCAGCAGGAATCGAACCACGTAGGAATGAGAAATCGCGAAGTGTACCAGAAATACCTCCGTTTACACCCATCACAAAATCGAAGTGCATTGGCGACTGAATGTATCCCTTCTTGTGAAGACGAAGAGCCATGTCAATCATCGACTTATCAAACACTTCCAATTCAGGCTTAATGCCTCTCTCGATCATCTTCTCACCAAAGTATTTGATTGTATTCTCGGTGTTTTCGAAAATTTCGTCACCACCAAAATTCAAAGTTCCGCAATCTAAAGTTGCCATTTCAGGGTTCAATTCAGTAGGCTGCAATCTTTCATCGTTGCTCATTCCCACTGCACCACCTGTAGAAGGCTGAATAATTACATCAGGACACTCTTTGTGGATAGCATCCATAACTGCCTTGAAACGATCTTTGTCTTGAGTAGGAGTACCATCATCTTCACGAACATGAAGGTGAATAATACTTGCACCTGCTTCGTAAGCCAGTTTTGCTTCACGAACACATTCTTCAACTGTATAAGGAACATTAGGATTATGCTCTTTTGTTACTTCGGCGCCGCAAATTGCAGCTGTGATGATCAATTTTTCCATTGCAGTATATTATTTACGTTGACAATTTTTTGGTGTAACACAAGTACCGGTAGCACGACAAACTACTACAGGCTCTTCAAGAAAATCGGCTGCAGATTCAGAAATATCAGTTCTTGGAACGATTACTTTACGAGCTTCGAAAGACATTTTACGGCTCGAATTTCCTTCTTTGATAATTTCACCTACTGCTTCGATGTAGTCACCTGCATAAACAGGAGCCAAAAACTCAACATTTTCGTAACCAGCGAACAATCCTTCGTCACCATCGCGACGAATCAATAATTCAGTTGCTACATCACCAAATAACTGAAGCATTTTTGCTCCATCTACAAGATTTCCACCATAATGAGCATCGTGTGAGCTCATACGCATTCTAATCATTGCCTTTTCCATTTGTCTATATTAGTTTAGTTGTTAACGATATAATCCACAAAAATTGAAGGAGTTTTGATTTGCTCAGGGCTTAACTCTCCTACTTTCACCATTTCCTGTGCTTCCACAATTACAAGATCTGCAGCAGTCGCCATCAATGGGTTAAAATTCTGTGTAGTTCCTTTATAAATCAGGTTACCCTGGTCATCACTCACGCTTGCGCCGATCAATGCAACATCAGCTCTCAATGGCTTTTCAAGAAGATACTCTTTGCCATCAACTGTGATTACATCTTTTCCTTCGGCCACGATGGTTCCCAATCCAGTTGGCGTTAATACACCACCCAAACCAGCTCCTCCAGAACGAACACGCTCTGCAAGTGTTCCCTGTGGACTGAATTCTACTTCGATTTCACCATTATTCATTTGCTCGATGGTAGCAGGATTGGTTCCAATGTGAGAGGTAATCACCTTTTTCACTTGTTTGTTCGCAATCAATTTACCAAGACCTTTATCTGCAAAAGCAGTATCATTACAAATGATAGTTAAATTTTTAACACCAGCATCAACAAGCTGATCAACCATATTATTTGCAGTTCCTACCGAAAGAAACCCACCAATCATGATGGTCATTTCATCTTGTATTTTCGATACTGCGTCCGTAATTGAGATTATCTTGTTCATCGAAATAATTTTTTTGAAGATTTCCTTATCCCTCAATAATTTAAGGCTAATCAGAAATCATACTTGTTAATTCATTCACAAAGATAAAGGAATATTCATTTCTTGAAAACGATTGCAAATCTTCATATTAAGACTGAATCTAAACGGAAATATCAGTAGAGAAATATTGCTTATAACCATTCTAAACAAGATCAAATCCGAACGTTTTTTCGTTAAAAAACTCAATTTTCGTGTTATATTTTTAACTCTTTATTTAAAAATAACACAATTTGTATGGTGCATTGGAAAAAATTAACTGCTGCACAACATGTAATACAGAATCATTCTAAGGATATGTTATAGAGCAGAAAGTCTAAAAACAAGAAAAAGATGCTCATTTTACAAGCCTCCCGACTTGCCACTCAACATATTCAGAAATCAAATTAGCTCGGCAGATTTCACTATTTTTAGTGCTCACAATTCAACCTTAAATGAAACAATCAAAACACACTTTTATGAAACGACACCTAAAACTCATTTTCATTGCCTTTTTTCTTTTGGCAACCCACCTTTCCTTTGGGCAAAAAGATCCTGTGGTCAAAAAAATTATTGAGATCGGTAAAACCGATAACCAGTGTATGGATCATCTTGATATTCTGAGCAACCGCTTTGGTGGCAGATTGATAGGCTCAAACGCTTATGACAATTCGGCCGAATGGGCAGCCAGCAAATTCAAAGAATGGGGCATGGAGGTGATCATGGATGAAGTAGGAAGTCTGCCGGTAGGCTTTAACCGCGGTCCTTGGTTCGGAAGAATGCTGGGTGGCGATAACCTGCACCTACACTTTGCAACTCCTTCGTACACATCGGGAACAAAAGGAGTACAAAAAGGACATGTTGTTTTAGAACCAAAAACCCAGCGACAGTTCGATCGCATGAAAGGCAAACTAAAAGGTGCCTGGGTACTTATTGGTGGCGAAAACAAAGGATGGCCAATCGATTACTCGCAAAAAGCGGAAGAGCGCAGGGCAGAAATCATTGCCGAGAATGCAAAAATTGAGAAGAAAAACGATAGCATCAGAAGAATTAACTGGAGAAATCGACATGGAGAACAAGTGGAACTGATTCCTATGAAAGAAGAGCCAGCATTGTTCTATCAGCAAATGGTAGATGCCGGAATTCTTGGAATTATTCAGTCGGCTAAACTTCCTATTGCTGCCATGTACGACCGAAAGAACCTAATGGACATGACTTTCGAGACACTTCCAGAAATTCCAGATATCAAACTGAACGAGCATCAGTACAAAATTATCGCCCAGATGGCAAAGGAACGCCAGCGATTCGAACTGGAGTTCGACATTCGCAATCACTTTAGAATGGGTCCGGTGAAATACCATAGTGTAATTGGTGTAATTAAAGGCAGCAAATACCCGAACGAGTATGTAATTATGGGCGGACATTTGGATGCTTTCGACATTGCAACCGGTGGTGTTGACAATGGCTCGGGCGTTACTCCAGCCATGGAAGCTGCGCGCCTGATTATGAAAGCAGGAGGAAAACCGAAAAGAACCATCTTGGTTTGTCTATGGGCAGGCGAAGAGTTCGGACTGTTGGGTTCGAAACACTGGATCAAAACCAACCAGGATAAACTGGATAAAATTGCCAACATGTTTAATCGCGACAGCGGTCCAACGGCAACCACCAGCCTAAGTGTTACAGAGGCCATGTGGGACGATATGGAAAAGATTTGCGAACCTCTTTCAAGCATCAACCCAGACATTCCGTTTACATTGAAAAAACGCCAGGCAACAAAACGTCCAAAAACTCCCTGGGGAACAGATAGTGGTCCGTTTGCTGTAGCAGGTGTACCTACCATGGAGTTCGGAAAAACCGACCATTTTGGCTACGATTTTAGCTACAGGGAAATTTGGCATACCGAAAGAGATTTGTACAATATGAGCATTGCTGAATACCAGGAACACTCTTCTATTGTGACAGCTGTTGTGGTATATGGAATTGCGAACCTGAAGCACCTTTTATCCCGCGAAGGGTATTATATTGAAGAGAAGGACAAAAAGGAGATGAGCAAGAAGTAGGAACAGAATGCACAAGGAGAAGAAAAAGTAAACGAGTTTACTCATCTCATTTCACCCTTTAGTCTGTCGACAGTTTCCCTCATAGGAAACATTCATTCAGGAAGGCTTGTGAAATAGTTCCATTACAATAGAATACAAAATAACCCAGGGAAAACTGTCTTTTGACCATTTCCCTGGGTTTTTATTTTTTTATCATCAATCGCTTAAGCTTCCTGCGATTTGACGATCTTCTTTTAGATCTGTTCTTACAAGTTCTTGTAGATTTTCACCTGCCTGAATCCGAGTACAAATAAGGCAAGCAGTTTAATTATTTCCATGACCACATACATAAGGTGAACCGAACTTTTTTCGGGCTGCATGCCCTGCATAATCAGTTGGGCATGTTCGTTTAGTTCCGGCAGCAGGTAACCCGACTGCGCCACTATAAATGTAAAGATAGTGATACCTGTTACCACAACCACTTTATCGGTGTAATACACAAACACATATACGAGCAGAATGGCCGTAAAAATTCGCTCAACAAAATTCAATGCACCAAACACATGCATGCCCACTTCTAAGGCTGTTGGTGTATCCAGAGATTCGGCTCGAAATTTCACCCAGGCTTCCATAAAACTAATGGCAAGTATAAACCCCACCCAGATAAAAGTGATTACAAAACCGTACTTTATAAATTTACTCATGTCTTATCTTATTATTTTGAACGAATAAAAATAAGAAAAGAATTCTTTGCTCAAATAAAAAGAAGATTAAAAAAATACATCCTCATCGAAAGTATCAACGTTCATCTGAGCTGAAGATAAAATAAATTGAACTAATACGCCCTGGTCCGCGATAGCTATCGGGATTTTACTTCCTTTTTCATCCATGAAAAAAGTAAGAGCCCCTGCGGCTTGAGCAAAACACCCCTCGTTGCATATCACATAACAGAACAATGAGAACCAGCAGTTGCAACGAGTAAAAATTTATAACGCAAACCCAGGCAGACGGTCGCTTACTCTCCCTCATCCTGGGCTAAAATAAATATGCCTTTCAGGCATTAAGCATATAAAACTCGAAAAGTAAAACAGCTTCCCTTCTCTTCTCCTTAAATGAGAAAAGACACAAAAAAAAGGCCTCACCAAAAATGAAGCCTTCCCTTTTTATTTTTTCAAACCATTACTCTCTCCTGCCCATATACATCATCACATAATACATTAGCGTAGCCAAAGATGACAATGCGGCAACAATATAAGTGTAGGCTGCCCATCGGAGTGCATCGTCAGCACTTTTTTGCGATTCGTAGGTGGTAATACCTGTTGTTTTTAACCATTTTAGAGCTCGGTTACTGGCATCGATCTCAACCGGCAGGGTAATAAAACTGAACAAAGTAGTTGCAGCAAACATTACAATACCTGCCAGCAGGAGCTGTGGAAAGGAATTAACCATGATAATTCCGGCCAATAAAATCCACTGTACCCATTTCGAGCTAAAGCTCACCACCGGCACCAGGGCCGATCGCATTTGCAACCACGAATAGGCTTGTGCATGCTGAATGGCATGACCTGTTTCGTGGGCAGCAACTGCAGCAGCAGCTACATTGCGGCCATGATATACTTCCTGACTTAAATTTATGGTCTTTTCGGCAGGGTTATAATGATCTGACAACTGACCACTCACCGATCCAATTCTCACTCCTGTGATTCCATGATCTCTCAACATTTGCTCAACAACCTCTCTCCCACTCATTCCGTTCGAAGTTGGAATTTGAGAGTATTTCTGAAATCTTGACTTCAGCTGATGGCTCACCAACCAGCTCAACAAGGTAAAACCTATAAAAATGATCCAAATACTCATATTCTCTCTTTTTGTTTATTCACTTTGCAATGGATCAAAATCTTTGCCAATATATAATCATTTCATATTAGTGCCGATTTGTCAGTTACCAGCCAGACAATATGTAGTTTGTATCGCAATCATAATCACGCCTCTTAACCAGTTATCGAAAAATCCAAATATTTGAATTTCAGATAGATTTAAAATGCACTAAACCAAAAAGTCAATACATTTTCATAGATTTACACATATAATGCTTATTTTTGCCACTCCTTAAAAACTAATTCAACCAAAGAATGATCAGCGAATCAGATTTTGATGACATAAGACCGTATAACGATTCAGAGGTAGTTGAAGTAATAAATCGTCTTATACAAGAAGAGGCGTTTATTAAATTTGCACAACAACTTTTTCCGGGTTTCTCGAAAGAAATGATTGAAAAAGCTTTGAGCGAAGTGAAAAGCATCAAAGAGTTCCAGGGTAATTTTATTATCCGATTGGCTCAGCACATCATCGACAATACCACCAAAGGAATCACCATCGACGGGTTAGAAAACTTAGATCCTAAACAGAGCTATCTATTCATTTCTGATCATCGTGATATTATACTCGACTCGGCATTATTAAATGTAATGCTGCATCACAATGGTTTCGAAACCACCGAAATTGCCATTGGTAGCAACTTGCTAATTCAGCCTTGGATTGCCGATTTGGTAAAGCTGAACAAAAGTTTTGTTGTAAACCGAAATGTTACCGTTCGCCAAATGCTGGAAAGCTCGAAGCAACTTTCCAATTACATCAACTTTGCCCTAAACACTAAAAAATCCTCTATCTGGATTGCACAGCGCGAAGGACGAACCAAAGATGGTGACGACAGAACCCAGCAGAGCCTTCTAAAAATGCTACAAATGAGTGGCGGAAGAGAATTTTGTGCTCACTTCAAAAATTTAAGAATTGTACCCGTAGCCATTTCTTACGAATATGAGCCGTGCGATGCAATGAAAACTCTTGAAGTACACCTGAAAGAAACCGAGTCTGGATATCAGAAAACTGCTAAGGACGACCTTAGAAGTATGATTCGTGGTATGATTAACGAAAAAGGTCGTGTGCATTTCAATATTGGAAAGCCAATTGATCATATGTTGGATACCATTGAGGAAATGGACGAGAGCAAAGACAAATACAAAGCTCTTGCTGATTTAATTGACTACAGAATTCACAAGAACTACAAATTGTGGCCCGATAACTATATTGCTTACGATATTGTAAACGGCAGCAAAGAGTTCTTAGACAAATATACCATCGAGGAAAAAGAATTGTTCCTGAAACACATGGAAAAGAAAATGGCTACCATCGAAGATCGAAGTGAAGATACCGAGAGATTGCGCCAGATTTTCTTCGAGATTTATGCCAACCCTGTGAAAAACAGGCTTGAATTAACCAAACCAGAATTTGTTTTAGACTAAATATTCCCAAAAGGCTTTCGATTGAAAGCCTTTTTTTGCCTGGATTTTAGGTCGAATTTATCTGTGAAAAAGTAAGAGCCCTTGCGGCTTGTGCAGTTATTGGCATCCTTTCTTTTCTCCATAGATGATATATATAAAGTGGATTAATACTTAAAAGCTTGCAGAGCCACCTGGGCATTGGAAGTTCAAGGCAATTAGGCGCAGAAAACTATTAGTAAGGAGGGGAAGTTTCGAACTTGCTTCGAAAATCACCCCACCGCACTTATGGTTTTCAAGAATAAGTGATTTGAACTTACACGCCCTAGATTTTTTGCTTACTTTTTCATCAATGGAAAAAGTAAGAGCCCTTGCGGCTTGAGCAAATACCCTACGTTGCATTACACATAACAGAACAATTAGAACCAGCAGTTGCAACGAGTAAAAACTTATAATGCTAACCCAGGCAAACGGTCGCTTACTCCCTCATCCTGGGCTAAATTAAATATGCCTTTCAGGCATAAAGTATATGAAACTCGAATAGTCTTGTGACGGCCTCTTTAGGCATTGGCAGTTCATAGCAATCTTTCTTTTCCCTATAAAAAAGAAAATCAAGCACAAAAAAAAGCCCAATCAAACGATTGGGCCATATGCATTAAAGTCAAAACGACTCTACAATATTGTCTCTTCCTCGTTTTCCTGGTTTTCTTCGCTGGAAGAAGCTTCACGTTTTATCATGTCCTGGTACATGCGGCGCATGAATCTTGTACCGTATTTTACAGCTTCGTCTTTGCTGGTAAAGTTGGCTTTAATTAACTGATGAACACTCAACTCTTCGTTCGGATCATCGGTATAATAAAAGATACTCACATTTGGCCTGCTGCCTTTCTTTTTGATATCCATACCAAACCAGGTTTCGAATACCTGGTCATCCACTTTAATATGACGCTTAAACTTTATCATCTTTCTTAATTTTTACAGCTGCGAAGTTAATTTATTTTTTTCGTTTACAAGATTAAAAGCTGCAAGAATCTGCATATAAGTGCTTGATGGATTATGCGATCCGAAAATTCAACTGGCAGATTTAATTCTTGTAAGCCTGTCCATTCTAGTTCAAACTTCCAGATTTCCTGTTCTCGAAATTACAATGTTTCGGCTAAAAACCTGATTTTATAATTGATCATAACAAAACTAAGTCGATAAAACATAAGGCTTTGTCGATTCACAAGGCCTTTATGTCGATAGCAGGTGTTATTGCAAGATATTTTATTGACATTCGATGCACAGGAGAACATTTGGCAGGCTTACAACAAGCTTGTTGATACTCAAAAGCATGAAAAGTTGATTTGGTGTATTGTGTCATTTTTGTAGTGGGAAGTAACAGATGATAACAAGCTGTTAGGGATCATCCCTAAGCCAAATACTTAAATGCAAATTCTTTTTTAGTTAGTGATGGAGAGGTAAAGCATTGTGGTTAATGGTATTTTCCTCTCCTCCTTTTTTATCTCACAAAAACGAATGGCTGTATCGGAAAACTCGTTCTCATATGGCCATTATTATTAACCATAAATCTTATTGTATGAAAAAATTAATTTGTCTTGCTGTAATTCTTGTATCACTAGGATTACAGTTTGCAATTGCCCAAAATCGGCACATTTCGGGAAAGGTAAGCAGCGCCGAAGATGGCTTGGGATTGCCCGGAGTTTCGGTGGTAATTAAAGGAACCACTATTGGAGCAAGCACAGATATCGATGGAGCTTATTCCCTGCAAGCATCGCCATCGGATGTACTGGTATTTAGCAGTGTGGGAATGCTTACACAAGAAATTACAGTTGGTGACCAAACTGTGATTAATGTGGTTATGGAAACGGAATCTATTGGGATGGATGAAGTGGTAGTGACTGCTTTAGGTATCACTAAAAGTAAAGACAAAATAACAGGTGCAATTACTTCGGTTAATGCTGATAATTTGGAGTCTACAGGAGAATCAGGAGTGATTCAGAGTTTGTCTGGTAAAACATCAGGCCTTACTGTTGTCAGAAACTCAGGAGATCCAGGAGCAGGAGCTTATTTACAAATTAGAGGACAGGGAACCATTACAGGCAATATTCAACCTTTAATTATTTTAGATGGTGTGCCAATTAATTCTTCTAATCCCGACAGAGGAAGCACCGATGGCGTTGTTCAACAATCACGCTTGAATGATATTAACCCAGATGATATTGCATCAGTAGATGTTATGAAAGGAGCTTCAGCCGCAGCGGTTTGGGGAACCAGGGCTGCTAATGGAGTCTTGGTAATAACTACAAAAAAAGGTAAAGTCAAAGGAGGCAAGCATGTTCATGTTGACCTAAGAGCAAGTTTCTCTTGGGATAAAATCAACCGCGAGCATGCCAAGCAAAGCATATATGGACAAGGCCGAAATGGCAAGTGGGAAGCCAACCGAGGTGAAAGTTGGGGTGACAAGATTTCGTCTCGACTTGGTGGAGCAGATTTACTCGATAAAACCGGAGCCTATTTTGAAGGTATTGATGGCACAAAAATATATCCGATAAAAGAAAAAAAATCGAAAGATGTATTCAATGACACCAACAAAAAGCAGGTTTTTCAAACTGGTTTTGCGAGAGACTTAGGAGCAAGTATTTCTGTTGCAGGAGAAAAAAGTAACCTGTATATAAGTTTGGCAGATTGGGATCAGGATGGGATTATTAAAGGTAAATCGGACTACAGAAGAACTTCTTTGAGGGTTAATTATTCTTCCATGATTAATGATAAAGTTAAATTTAGAATCAACACCTTTTATTCTCGTATAAAGAGTAATCGTATTCAGCATGGATCGAATTTAAATGGATTGTATTTAGGATATCTAAGAACCTCTCCCGATTTTGATAATACCGTATATAAAGGCACATACTACGATGCCAATGGTGTTCCAACTTTTAATTCACACAGATCTTATCGCAGATATTTGGGTGATGCACCTCCTACGTATAACAATCCAGGCTGGACCATTAACGAACAGGTTAATACCTCAGATGTTGACCGCGTAATGATCAATCCTGAATTGACATGGGATATTACACCTCAAACAAAATTTACTTTCCGATATGGATTGGATCTTGCTTTCGATAAAAGAATCACATTCTTTCCTGTAAATTCGGCAGCAAGTGTTGCAACTGGCTATTATAAAGAAGAAGATGACTGGCAAAAAGAAAACAATTTAGATCTTTTTGTACGCTCATTACATAAGCTGAATGATGACATTTCAATGTCATATATCCTTGGTTTGCAGTATAATGAAAATTACCAGAGCTATTTAGATGGGAGCATGAGTAATTTCATTAACGTTAATGATCAGATATTTGACTTCAGTAATGCTACAACAGATAATAAATCTCCAGACAACTATAAGAAAAAGCAAAAAACTTTGGGTGGATATGCTGTTGTTAATTTTGAACTGTACGACCAAATATTGGTTGAATTAACAGGAAGAGCGGAAAAATCAAATTCTTTTAAAGATGCAATTTTCTATCCTTCAGCCTCTGTTGGATGGCAGTTTACAAAAGTGATGAACGATAGTGGTATTCTTTCGTTTGGTAAATTAAGGGCTGCTTATGGTACTGTAGGTTTGGCACCTCCATTGTATGTAACTGTAACTGATTTTGTAGGAGGTAAAGTCGAGAGTGGCTGGGGACCAAATATGGATCCTTCTTATTTTGGCGGTGGACTGAAGAGAAGTACCATGCAAGGAAATCCTAATTTGAATCCGGAGAGAAAAACAGAGTTTGAGGTAGGTGCAGATTTGAGATTTTTCGAAGATCGTTTAAGTCTGAATACAACCTATTACACAAATAAAACTAAAGATGTAATATTTGCTGTTGATGTTCCTGCTTCAACTGGTTATTCATCCAAATTGGAAAATGCTGCGGTAATTTCTAATAAGGGGTTAGAGTTTGACTTAACAGGACAAGTATTTAGGGATTCTAAATTCAAATGGGATGTATTGGTCAACTTCACAAAAAACAAAAACGAAGTAGAAGATCTTCAGGGTGTTACTTCAATATTTCTAAATGGTTTTACCGGAACATCATCCAGAGCTGTTGAAGGACATGCATTAGGAACTCTTTGGGGTGGAAAATTTGCCCGAAATGAAGACGGTTCTTTACAACTAGATGCCAATGGATTTCCAAAACAAGCGTTAGAAGAAGGGATTCTGGGTGATCCAAATCCGGATTGGAAAGGAGCCATCGGTTCTACCTTTAGCTATAAGGGACTTAATTTAAAGGTACTATTCGAAACTTCGCAAGGAGGAGATATGTGGGCAGGTACTCAAGGAGTGCTCAGACATTTCGGGATATCACCTATTACCGCAAATGAATCAATAGCCTCGGCAGATCTTAAAAACTATGCCAATGGAACCATCACGAAAGGAACAGCATTCAGAGGTAACATTCACAACTTTGGTGGAGGAAATGTTGCTCTTGATGAGAGTTGGTATAAATCACTTGGAGGTGGTTTTGGTCCGGTTGGAGAACAATTTGTAAAGGATGCATCTTGGACCAGATTAAGAGAAGTTACATTGGCATATGAGCTTCCTAAATCGATACTAAACAAATTGAAAATTGACAGGGTTGAACTAGCCCTTACAGGCCGTAATTTAAAATTATGGTCGGATTTCAAAGGAGTAGATCCTGAAACAAACCTAACAGGAGCCTCCAATGGTCGTGGCTTGGATTACTTTACAAATCCTGGCACAAAATCTTATCTATTCTCAATCAAAGTTGGATTTTAGTAAAATTTAGACAGTATGAAAAATTATAAAATATTACTCTTCTTTCTATTCATTTTTGCAATCAGTTCATGCGATAAGATTGCTGATTTAGAAGAGAACGATCCTAACAATTTTAAGGATGCACCAGCGGATTTAATTATTAACACTCCATTGCTTGCTAATGCTCTGGTTGCGGAAGGTGAGTTAGCGCGAATTTCAAATATATTTAGTGATCAATTTACAGGAGCTGATAGGCAATACCTTTCTTTTGAGAAGTATTTGATTACAGCAGGTGACTTTTCTAATATTTGGAGTACGCTTTATGCCGATGGTGTTGCTCAATGTAAACTAATTCAAGAAAAAGCAACACTTGCCAATGACCCTCATCTTAAAGGTATTTCGCAAATTGTAGAGGCAAATTTAATTGGTTTGGCAACATCACTTTGGGGAGATGTACCCTTTACTCAGGCTGGAAATGTTGACAAATTTCCAGAACCAAGCTTTGATGATCAATTGGCGGTTTATGCTGGATTGCAAAGCCTGTTGGATGAAGCTATAGCGAATGTTGGCAATGCAACAGTAACAGAGGCTGTTCATGGTTCTGAAACTGTCGACCAAACTGTACGTGCCAATATGCGTTGGAAAGAAATAGCATATTCTCTAAAATCAAGATTTTACCTCCATGTAAAAGATTATCCAAATGCATTGGCAAATGCAAAGCTAGGGATACCCTCTTCTGATGCTGAATGGTTAATTAATCATGATGATGGAGGTAATTGGATAGATGGTAAATTTAATATCTACTTTTCATTTTGCGCATGGTATCGAGGCGGTTATTTAGGTGCTAGTGATGCTTATTTACCAAAACTCTTGGATGCTTCTGCTACTGAGTACAGAGGCGACACCAAAACAGATGAAGCCGGAAGATTGGCGTATTATTATGCAGGAAGTAGTGGCAGTTGGGACCCCAATACTGGAAAAATATGGTCAAACAGCAGTCCTTTTCCTGTTTTCTCCTGGGTCGAGAATAAACTGATTGAGGCTGAATCCGAATGGCGAGGTGGTTCAAAAGCAAATGCCTTAGATGCCTTAAATGAAGTGAGAGCTTACTGGAATAAAAAATTTGCAGGGAAGTATAGTGAATATGTAGATACAGATTTTGCTAGTGATGCAGACTTATTAAGTGAAATACTAGAGGAAAAATACATTTCACTTCATGGGCAAATTGAAGTTTTTAACGATTTAAGAAGAACCGATAATCATATTGGAGTTCCTATTAAATCCGGCAGTAAATTTCCCGAGCGATTCATTTATCCTCAATCTGAAATAAATTCAAATCCTAATACACCTGAAATAAAAGACATTTATACTCCGACAAAGGTTAATAGTTAAAGAACACAACAAACATCTCTTAAACAAGAGGCTACTCACAAAATGAGCAGCCTCTTATTTTATGCAGCAAATTGATCAACAAACATTTCATGAATGGCCTGCTTTTCCACAATTGGTTGGTTGGCTACCTGGTGCTTAAAGGCATCGGGCTGAAAGAGCCTGAGCCATTAAATAGCCTTGCCAAGAATCTCCTGAATAATGTAGGTGCTCTCTTTCACCAATATTTCCTTTTCAATTAAATCTTTTAAATCCTGTACGGCTCCATCATGTTCCATCTTCTTTTTCTTTGCCTCATCATGATACTTTCTGTACAAATCGTAAGCCTCATCTGTTTTTCCCAATCGAAGTAATGCTAATGCATGATTGAACTTGGCGTAATAGGCATCATCATCCATAGCAATTGCCTCTTTCGACCATTTTACACATTCTTCGAACTGATCGAGGCAGTAGTAGGCCCATCCTAAATTTCCGTAGGCACTGCTGTTTTCCGGATCGGATTTTATTGCCTCCAATAAATCATCTTTGGCAGCTTCGAACTCTTCCATTTGTATGTAGTAATGTGCCCGGGCCAACCAATTATAAACATTTTTGGCATCTAGTTTTAATGCCTTGTTATACTCTGCAATGGCTTTATCATTTTCATTTAACTCCTGATGACATCTTCCTTTACTTCTAATGGAGTACTCATATTCTGGACTTAAAGAAATGGCTAAGTCGTATTGTATAATTGCTTCTTTCCAATTTTCCCGCATAGAGTGGCAATCTCCAATTCTCGAATAAGCGAATGCATAACCCGGACTTATTTTTATTGCACTTGAGAAATCTTTTATGGCAGTATCGATACTATCCATTCCTACATATGCATTTCCACGAGAAGCATAATAAATCGCATTCTTTGGATTAATTGCAATGGCTTTATCCAAATATTTTATTGCTTCTTTGTATTGGTTGTTCCAATATAAAATTTCGCCCAACTCACTCATTAAATCTTCGTTATTCGGACTTAAAGAAACTGCCTTTTTATAATTTTCAATCGCTTTATCCAACTGCTCTGTTTCTCTGTAACAATCGCCTAACCTTCTAAACACATAATCGTATTTGTCATTGATTTTGGCTGCCTTTTCAAAATCCTTTATGGCCAACTGAAAACTATCCATTTTAAAATACACATTCCCTCTATCCTTCAGATAGTATTCATTTTTAGGATTATATTGTATTGCTTTGGTGTAATTGTAAATTGCTTCGGTATTATTAAATCTTAAAGAATAAACACCTCCTTTTAAGGAATAGCATTCGGCATCAGTCGGATCTAATTCAAGTGCGTTATTATAATAATAAATCGCACTATCTACTTTATAGGTCATGGAGTGGCACATTCCTAAATTAATATGAGCCCATTTATAAGCAGGATTCAATTTAATTGCTTTTCGAAAGGCCTTTTTGCTTTCTGTAAATTTTTTCTGGGTCAAATAAATTCTTCCCAATTCGTTCCAGGCAAATGGTATGGATGAATACAGCTCTAATGCCTTATAGTAATTGCCACTTGCTTCCATTGCATTATTTTGTTGCAATTTTATGGATCCCCGAATCAAGTATCCATAAGCGTATTTGGGATACTTGATCAATAGTTTGTCTAATAAGGCTTCACATTTCTCAAATTCTCCGCTATCATACAAACTTTGAATTTGCAAAAGCAGCAATGCTTTAGAATCGGGCATTCGTTTTACAAGTTTCTGAAGGTATTTTTCGGTCTTCTTCTGGTTTCGATTAATCACTGATTGATAGAGATGAAGCCTAAGCATCATATCCTTGTCTTTCACATCAGAAAAATCAAGATTTAACTGATTTGTGTGAGCTGATAAATTGGAAGGAAATGCTGATTTAATAATTATTGCCAATTGATCACTTACCGACTTCTCACACTTCGAATAGACAAACAAGTTCATGTAAACTACAAATTCCAACATCTGATAATCATAGATTCTATCGAAATTTTCGCTTTTCTCTTTTAACTGTACGCCTTTTAAGAGGTCTTTCACTCCTGAATACAGACTATCGTTTTGGATTTTTCCGATTCCTTTAATAAGATATTCATCCGAATAGAAATTATCAATCAGACTAGTATTTGAAAGTCTTAGGGATTTTATGGTAAGACTATCCTTCTTTTTTTCTCCATACGAAGTAAGTGCTAAGACTAATAACAAGCTAAGCAATACAAATTTCAGATTCATCGATATTGATTTAGGGATAAGCATTTTTGGTTAAGTAACATAAGTGTTCAATAAAACTAGCAATTAATCCCAAATATTAAAACATATTAATTTTTAATTGGAATTTTGATGGAATTGCCATCGGGTCATGAGATCTCACGTCCGTTTTGTGAATAATGGACAATCCAATAACAATAAAGAACATGATTTTTATTTGAAACAAGGCTATTTAAAATTACTGATTGGCTAAAAAGACAGTTGAGCTTGTATTCGTTGAAAACTACACTCTAAGATTTGATCTACACGATATTTTTAGTCTAAATTCCAACTTTTATATATATCATAATTTATACAAGTCGATAAAATGACTGGTTTTGTCGATTGTGACACCCTTTATGTCGATAGCAGGTGTTTTTGAGAGATATTTTCTTGACATTCGATACACATAAAAACAATTAATACATCAAAATAAGCTCGCTGATATACATGGCTTTGGTGGGCTTATTGGGGATTGTAATCATTTTTTTGAGAAAGAAAAAAAATGATAACAAGCTCATAGGGAATTTAAAACAACTGTTTCATGTTAGGTACCCCTATATCTGCATGCAGAGTGTAAATTCATTTTTTTAGTTAGTGATGGAGAGGTAAAGCATTGTGGTTAATGGTATTTTCCTCTCCTCCTTTTTTGATCTCATAAAAGCGAATGGCTGTACGGGAAAACTCATTCTCATATGGCCATTATTATTAACCATAAATCTTAATGTATGAAAAAACTAATTTGTATGAATGTAATTCTTGTGCTCATAGGATTACAATGTGCTATTGCCCAAAATCGGCACATTTCGGGAAAAGTAAGCAGCGCCGAAGATGGCATGGGATTGCCTGGAGTTTCGGTGGTGATTAAAGGAACCACCACTGGAGCAAGTACAGATATCGATGGAGCTTATACCCTGCAAGCATCGCCATCGGATGTACTGGTATTTAGCAGTGTGGGAATGCTTACAAAGGAAATTTCAGTTGGTCACCAAACTGTGATTAATGTGGTTATGGAAACGGAATCTATAGGTGTAGATGAGGTTGTTGTTACCGCTCTTGGTATTACCAAGGAGAAAAAGTCTCTTGGTTACGCCGTACAAGAAGTAGGCGGTGACGCTGTAAGTACGGCAAAAGATGCGAGTTTTATCAGTTCCCTATCTGGTAAGGTTAGTGGCGTTAACATTAAAAAATCGGGTCAAATTGGTGGATCTGTAAACATCCTTATTCGTGGATCGAACTCTTTCATGAATAACAACCAGGCACTATTCGTTGTAGATGGCGTACCTATTAGTAACAGCAATACAAATACCTATTCTACACAGAGTGGTGGAGGTGGTTATGACTATGGTAATGCTGCTTCTGATATTGATCCTGAATCAATCGAGTCGATTTCTGTATTGAAAGGTGCAACAGCCTCGGCTCTTTATGGATCTGACGCTGCCAATGGAGTAATTCTGATTACCACGAAAAAAGGTTCTAAGAAAAAAGGCATTGGCGTAACCATTAGCCAGGGTGTAACCATTAGCAAGTACGATAAAGATACATTCCCTAAATATCAGAAAGAGTATGGAGCTGGGTACGGTGCATATTATGGTTCGACCGGTGCTTTCTACGATGAAGATTTTGATGGAGATGGTACGCTTGATTTGGTTGTGCCATTTGGAGAAGATGCTTCTTTTGGTGGAGCTTATGATCCGGGTTTGATGGTCTACCAATGGAATTCCATTTATCCTCAATTGGATACTTATAAGAAAAAAACTGCTTGGGTAGCACCTAAGAATGGACCTGGTTCTTTCTTCCAAACAGGAGTTGTGTCAACTACCAACCTTGCCCTGGACGGAGGTAATGAATATGGAACTTTCCGTTTGGCTTATACCAATGATGATCGTTCAGGTATCATTGAAAACTCAAAAATCAAAAAAGACATTATTGATTTTGCTGCTTCATATAAATTAACTGAGAAATTCAAGGTTGATGCAAAAGCAACATACACAAGGGTATCTGGTAAAGGTCGCTACGGTACAGGTTATAATGCAGGTAACGTAATGCAATCTTTTAGGCAATGGTTCCAAACCAACGTTGATGTACAAGATCAAAAGAAAGCGTACCTGGCAACCAAGGAAAATATCACCTGGAATTCTAACTCTTCTAGCAATCTATCTCCCCATTATTTCGATAACCCTTACTGGGTGATTTATGAGAACTACGAAACTGATGTTAGAAACAGATTCTTTGGTAAATTCCAGTTGAGTTATGAAATTAATGAGCACCTTAATGCTTTGGCAAGATTTGGGATTGATACCTATACAGACCTGCAAGAAGAACGTATTGCTGTTGGTTCTTTGTATTTGCCTAGGTACAGAAAATATGAGCGTACATTCGAAGAGTACAATACCGATTTCATGTTAAACGGAGACAAGCGTTTTTCTGAGGATGTGACCTTAAGAGGACTTCTAGGTATTAACATCAAGAACAAGAAAATTAGAAGTACTCGTTCGTCTACTACCGGAGGACTGGTAGTTCCAAGGTTATACTCTTTAAGCAACTCGGCAAGTGCATTGGAACCGGCTTATGAAGCGGATATTGATCAGATTAAGTACGGCTACTATGCCCAGGCAACCATTGGTTTGTGGGACAAGTGGTATACCGAAGGATCTTTCAGAAGGGACTATTCTTCAACTCTTCCAGAAGATGATAACAAGTACAACTACTGGGCCATTTCATCAAGTTTCATTTTCAATGAACTCTTGGATTTATCATGGTTAAACTATGCTAAGTTTAGAGTAGGTTATGCAGAAGTTGCTCTTGATGCTCCCCCTCTAAGTATATTGAGTACCTATTCAGGGGCAACTGCATTTGGTAGTGCTCCAATGTTCTATATTCCGGATACTTATAATAATCCTGAGCTTAAAAATGAAACAACCAAAGAATTCGAAATTGGCTTGGAATTGAACATGCTCAACAATAGAGTTGGTTTAGATTTATCGTACTACGATAAGAGTACTACCGATCAAATTATGGCAGCCCAGGTTTCAACTGCTACAGGTTACAACAACAAGTATGTAAATGCAGGTGAAATGACCAATAAAGGGGTTGAATTAGCCCTATTTGGTTCGCCTGTTAAAAACAAAGATTTTGAATGGAAGGTGAATGTAAACTGGGCTAAGAACAAGAATAAGGTCGTTAGCTTGAACGATGACATTAAAAACTTATTGATGTATAACCAGTGGAGCACGGCGATTAATGCACGTGTTGGTGAAGCTTACGGTACAATTACAGGTACAGACTTTCAATATAAGAACGGTAAGAAAGTTGTTGGTTCCGATGGTAAATATCTAAGAACCGAAAGTACCCAGAAAGTAATTGGTAATATCCAGCCAGATTGGAATGGTGGTGTTAGTAACAATTTCCGTTATAAGAATTTCTCCTTCGGTTTCTTAATTGATTTCCAGAAAGGTGGAGATATTGTTTCTTACGATATGGGATTTGGTCGAGCTACTGGTATATATGCTGAAACTGCGGGTTTGAACGAATTAGGAAATCCTAAACGTGATAGAGTAAAAGACGGTGGTGGTATCTTATTAGATGGAGTTACTAAAGATGGTCAACAAAACACAACCAGAGCAGAAGCTCATAATTACCAGGCACCTTACGGTTACTATGGTGGCTCAAGTGAAACTGATGGTTATTTACCTGATAAAGCATTGGTTTACGATGCATCATATGTAAAATTAAGAGAGATTACAGTGAATTATCAACTTCCTAAATCTTTAATTAGCAAGATTGGCCTTATTGATGCAACAGTAGGTTTATTTGGTAGAAACTTATGGATTATCGACAAGAATTTACCATATGGAGATCCTGAATACACTTCAAGTTCGGGGAACTTACAAGGGATACAGATGGCCACACTACCTAGTACGAAGGAATATGGATTTAATGTAAAAGTTAAATTTTAAAGCAAGCAAGACATGAAAAAGATATATTTATTTATAGTTCTAATTGTTTCAATGATCGCAGTATCGTGTGAAGACGATATTCATAAAAGAAACATCGACAATAAGAATGCCTCTGAGGTAGATCCACAGTATCTGTTCTCATATGCTATGGAAAACCTGGCCAGACAAATGGCAGACGCTGATTACAACCAAAACCTGGATCGATTCTGGGCAAACTACTTTACCCAAACAACTTATATACAGGAGTCGTCATATGATCCAACCAACCGCGATGTTGGTGGGAGTATTTGGGATAACATTTATACTGAAATTCTGATGGAATTGAAAGATGCTAAAGCAGGTGTTAGAGCTTTAGATGCTATTAAAGCTACTGAAGCTGAGAAAGCGAATCAATTGGGAATGATAAAAATACTGGAAGTTTATTCATGGCAGTATTTGGTAGACAACTTTGGTAATGTTCCTTACGGTGATGCATTGGATATTCATAAAACCAATCCTGCTTATGAGGATGCAGCAACGATCTATTCTGCAATTGCGGATAGTTTAACATCTGCTATTTCAGGTTTAGATGCTGGTGCCAGTGGTTTTGGAGCTGATGCAGACATCTTATTTGGTGACGACATTGCAGCCTGGAAAAAGTTTGGTGCTTCATTGCAGTTGAAATTGGGTATGCGTTTGGCCGACGTTAATGCTTCATTGGCATCTACATTGGTTACAGGTGCAGTTGCAACTGGTGTTTTTGAATCGAATGCAGACAATGCAGCCTTTGCATTCTCAAGTTCAGAGCCATACGTAAATCCAATGTACAACTACTTTGTAACCGATTCACGTAATTCGGATTTTATCGCTTCTGATTTCTTCATTAATGTATTAAAATCATATGCAGATCCAAGAATTGCTTTCTACTATGATGATAATATCGCTGCAGGTTATGTAGGTGGTGTTTATGGTGGTGCAGGTAATGCTTATGCCAACTTTAGTCATGCCAACCCAAAAATCTACACGCCTGATTATCCAGGTATTTTAATGGATTATACAGCTGTGGAATTCTTCCTTGCAGAAGCTGTACAAAGAGGAATTATTTCTGGTGATGCCAATACGCACTACGTGAATGCAATTACATCATCTTTCGAATTTTGGGGAGTTGGTGCTGCTGATTTAGCTACTTATTTGGCTCAGCCAAGTGTTGTTTATGATGCTGCAAATTGGAAAGAGAAGATTGGTATGCAAAAGTATATCGCTTCGTTTAACCAGGGGCACGAAGGATGGACAGAAGCAAAAAGATTGGATTTCCCAACTTTAGCTGTTGCTGCTTCAAATAAGGTTCCTAATCCTAACAGATTATTATATCCAACCGATGAGTCATTGGTGAATGCTGCAAATTACAATGCTGCTGCATCTGCAATAGGTGGTGATGAATTGGCTACTAAATTGTTCTGGGATGTAAACTAAAAAAAAGAGGACCCTAAATGGGTCCTCTTCTATTTAAAATTTACTTACCAATTAAAAAGACAGTTGAGGTTGTATTACCTCCGATACGATTTCGTCGTACTTTCCTGAAAAATTCTCTTTACACCACTGTTTTAGTGATGCGATTTCCGACGGTTTGAGCCACTTTATTGCTTTGATCAATTCTTTTCTGAATAGACCTAAGTCGAAACTAACATTAGCTAAGACGATTTTTGTTTGTTCAAGCATATGTTCTTGTGTTTTTATTTTTTAGAGCTTGTGTTTCGAATTTACCAAAAACTTTAATAGCTGGTTCGAATATTAACAAGAGTTAACATTATTTACGAATTCACTTTCAAAAAAGTTTTAGTTTTCTTAAACATGTTTTCACATTAGTGCATAAAAAAAGGAGCTACTCAAGCTCCTGATCCTTTTTGTCTTCCAACTGTTTCATCTTCTTTTCGACATTGCTCAAAAGCACCATCGAAATCATTAAAATGAACATTACCACCAGTTCGATGTATACACCTGTTCTGTCAGGCGTTTCGGCACCGGAATATAAAAGATTAAAAATAGCTGCCACCATAATTAAAAAGGCAGACATGATCAGAAGAAACTTTATCAATTTCATATTTCTTGTAGTTGATTTTCGTTGATCGAAATTATTAAAATTTGTGGCGAAATACAAATATATAGTATGCTTAATAGATTATTGATACAATTAAAATTACAAAATTCTGGTATCCCTTCGGGCATTGGAAGTTCAGAGCAATTAGGCGCAGTAAACTATTAGTAAGGAGGGGAAGTTTCGAACTTGCTTCGAAAATCACCCCACCGCACTTATAGTTTTCAAGAATAAGTGATTTGAACTTACACGCCCTAGATTTTTTGCTTTGTCCCGTCCTGAAATAAGTTGACAGTAAATCGACTTATTTATGAAAATATTGAGAAAGACTGTAGCAAGGCGTACCCAACGAAATTATAATTTATCCTTTAAATTGTCAGTTGTACGTCAAGTTGAAGAAGGGGAAATGACC
>NZ_RZNH01000087.1 GCF_013141825.1 Marinifilum caeruleilacunae | reverse complement strand
TGTAAGTCTTCAGCCTAATTTGGACAAGTTGGTATAAAATTTAAGAGATAGATTTCTTAACTTTTTGTAACCAATTAATGTCTATAAAATGAGAACAAAGAAACAAAGTACCGAGGCTAAGGTAAAAGAAATTAGACGGCACACTCGAAAGAAGTATTCAGCCGAAGAAAAGATCCGTATCGTCATTGATGGTCTACGTGGGGAGTCAAGCGTTGCAGAACTTTGTCGGCGCGAAGGCATTAGTGCCAACTTATATTACAAATGGAGTAAGGACTTTCTTGAGGCTGGAAAAAATAGATTAATGGGTAATACCAAAAGAGAGGCGACTACCAGCGAAGTACATCAAATCAGAAATGAAAACATGGATCTAAAGCAGCTTGTTGCAGAATTAAGCCTTGAGGTTCGTATGCTTAAAAAAAGTCTAACTGGTTCCGAGTAAACTACAAGTATATGAGAAGAAGTGCCAGTGAAAAGATGGAAATCATACGCATTGTAGAAGAATCAGAGCTTGGGGTTAAGCGAACATTGGAAGAGATTGGTATAAGTCGAAGTACGTTCTATGAGTGGTATAAGCGCTATTTGGAAGATGGTTATGAGGGGCTTTTACCTAAGAAGAACAAACGACACTCATACTGGAATCAGATTTCTCAAAATGAGCGAATGAAGGTGGTTGAAACAGCCCTGGAGCATCCAGAGTTATCTCCTAGGGAGATAGCACACCAGATAACTGATACCCAAAAATGGTTTATAAGTGAATCAAGTGTTTATCGGATCTTGAAGGCGCAAGGATTGGTAACTAGTCCGGCTTGGATCGTTATGGAAGCAGCAGATGAATTCAAAGACAAAACCACCCACATTCATCAGCAATGGCAGACTGATTTTACTTATTTTAAGATAATTGGTTGGGGGTGGTATTACCTGGCTACTGTCATGGATGATTATTCACGCTTTATTATTACTTGGGAGCTTTGTAAAAGAATGGATTCAAAAAACGCCAGTCGAGTTATTGAAAAGGCTATACAGATAAGCGGACTTCCTGAAAATAAACGACCTCGACTCTTATCTGACAATGGTCCTTGCTATGTCTCTCATGAATTTACCAAGTTCATTAGTGAGTCACGAATGGGGCATGTAAGAGGAGCACCTTATCATCCCCAAACGCAAGGAAAGATCGAACGTTATCACCGAACGATGAAAAATATCGTAAAGTTGGACAACTACTATTATCCTGATGAACTGAGAGATAGACTTAAAGAGTTTGTAGATTATTATAATCATGAAAGGTATCATGAATCTCTAAACAACCTTACACCAGCTGATGTCTACTATGGCAGAGACTGGGTGCGATTACAGCAGAGATCAATTATCAAAAAAGAAACCATGAAAAAAAGAAGAAGGATAAATCAGAAGGTAGCTTCCTAAAAGAAGGTAATCGATTCAATCTTTAAAACAAAGCTAATTGCATTACAGAACCTGTAAAGAGCAAGTAGATGCCCTGCCGCAGGCGCTACACAGGACACTCTTGACAGAACCTGTTATCCAATTGCGAAGAGGGTTACAAGATCGAATCAGCCGGAACTGAAGCCATGACCGTGGCTAATTCTCTATAATCAATAGTTATGCATGGCATTTTAGCTAAGTATCATGCACCTATTGTTAGATAAAAAAGTATCTCTTAATTTTAGGTATCGATTTGTCCAATTAGCTTTGACGTTATACA
>NZ_RZNH01000086.1 GCF_013141825.1 Marinifilum caeruleilacunae | reverse complement strand
TGTATGACGTCAAAACCAATTGGACAAATCGATACCTAAAATTAAGAGATACTTTTTGATCTTACAATAGCTTCATGACTACAACAAGCTATTGGCTTATGCATCCTTTTTTTGGATACTTATTTTAGAGAATTAGCCATGATCATGACTTCAGGTCCGGTTGATTCGATCTTGTAACCCTCTTCACAATTGGATAACAGGTTCTGTCAAGAGTGCCCTGTGTGGCGCCTGCGGCAGGGCATTTACCTGCTCTTTACAGGTTCTGTTAGGCAATTATCTTTGTTTTAAAGATGGAATCGATTACCTTCTTTTAGGAAGCTACGAAGCTACCTTCCGGTTTATCCTTCTTCTTTTCTTCATGGTTTCGTTCTTGATAATTAATCTCTGCTGCAATCGCACCCGGTCTCTGCCATAGTAGACATCAGCGGGAGTAAGGTTGTTTATGGATTCATGATACCTTTCATGATTGTAATAATCCACAAATTCTTTAATCCTGGCTCTCAGCTCATCTGGATAATAGTAGTTGTCCAACTTTACAATGTTTTTCATCGTTCGGTGATAGCGCTCTATCTTTCCTTGCGTTTGAGGATGATAAGGCGCACCTTTCACGTGTCCCATTTGTGAGTCGTTGATAAACTTCGTAAACTCATGGGAGACGTAGCAAGGACCGTTGTCAGACAAGAGTCTGGGACGCCTGTCTTCGGGAAGATCACTGGTCCGTAATGCTTTGTCGATAACTTGCATCGCGTCTGTTGACTCCATGCTCTTACAAAGCTCCCAAGTGATWATATAACGAGAATAGTCATCCATGACCGTAGCYAGGTAATACCACCCCCAACCAATAATCTTGAAATAGGTGAAATCGGTTTGCCATTGCTGGTGAACACGAGTGGTTTTGTCCTTGAACTCATCMGCTGCAGCCATAACGATCCAAGCCGGRCTGGTTACCAGACCTTGTGCCTTCAAAATCCGGTAGACACTGGATTCGCTTATGAACCATTTTTGAGTGTCRGTTATGTGATGAGCGATCTCCCTGGGCGATAGTTCCGGAYGCTCCAAKGCWGTTTCGATAACCCTGGAACGCTCTTTTTGAGGGATACGGTTCCAAAAAGAACGACGTTTGACATTCTTAGGCAGAAGSCCCTCATAGCCATCTTGAAGATAGCGTTTATACCACTCATAGAAAGTGCTTCGGCKTATACCAAGCTCTTCMAGCGTTCGCTTGACYCCAAGTTCCGAACCTTCTACAATTCGAATGATTTCCATTTTTTCACTGGCGCTTCTTCTCATATGCTTGYAGTTTAYTCGGTACCAGTTAGACTTTTTTTAAGCATACGAACTTCAAGACTTAACTCCGCAACGAGCTGCTTAAGATCCATATTCTCATTCTTGATCTGGTGAACCTCGCCAGTAGTAGCCTCACGTTTTGTATTGCCCATTAGCCTRCCTTTGCCAGCCTCAAGGAAATCCTTGCTCCATTTGTAATATAGATTAGCATTGATGCCTTCGCGCCGACAAAGTTCTGCGATGCTTGATTCACCCCTCAGGCCGTCGATGACGATACGGATCTTTTCTTCTGCGGAATACTTCTTGCGTGTGTGCCGCCTTATTTCTTTTACTTTGGACTCAGTACTCTGTTTTTTCTTTTTCATCTTCCAGACAATTATTGGTGATAAAAAGTTAAGAAATCCATCTCTTAACTTTTATACCAATCTGTCCAAATTAGGCTGAAGACTTACA
>NZ_RZNH01000085.1 GCF_013141825.1 Marinifilum caeruleilacunae | reverse complement strand
AGCAAAAAAATCTCTAAAAACCTCGCTACTACTACTGTTTTTCAATAACTTACACTCTTAACTTAATGACATTGGGCGCGAGCTTGTAGCTCGTGTCCTGTGAATACAGAAAAACAATCCAAACTCAAGCTACACCCTCTCTCATTACCGCTACACGTGACTTGTGGCTTTAAATAAACCACAAACCTATTCCCATAAAATCATGTGACAAATTTGCAAGTTCTGCTTCGCAGAGTCCGAACCCGATAGCTATCTGGGAGCAAACTCGTACTAGCAGGCAGTGCATACTCGCTCCATCAAGGGGACTTATGATAGTTATAAAACTACCAAACCATAACCCATAAAATTATTAATTGCTGCTCTTCATCCACCAACGCACCCAAACTGTATCCGTTATAATCTATTACTAGATTACGTAAATTATTCCCCGCATTAATATATTTTTCATCAAGAAAAGTTCCTTTTTGAAATCCTGTTACAATGAATTGGGAGTTTTCACTAAAAGAATAATTGCTTTCAACTAGTGGACTATATATATGATTAATACTAGGCACCGGTAATGTTATATCTGATTTAGAGTGTTTGTCAGCATTATTTGTAATATATAAATTACTAGTGTCTCTTATATTACTCATTTTTATTGATTTCTGCTTTAACATTCCATACAATGAATCAAAATTACATTTATCTAATTCAAAAAATAAAAAGCCTCCACAATAACCAAATGCATCTTTGCCTGAAGGATAAATAAAGATTGAACTTGTGATAAATTTTTTATAATTCTGTAATTTAATCTCTGCCCAATTAACCTCACTTAATTCAATTTCACTCTTAAGTTTTTCGAGTTTATTCAAGTGCTTAGGGGTATAGCTACATGACACTACAAGTGCTATAAGTAGTAAATTAATTATTTTCCTCTCCATGGTTCAAGTAATGTGTTTTTTGGTAAGTTATCCCATCCTCGTATTACATTTACATATTTCTTATTCATGCTTAATGAGTAATAATCATATGCAGTATTTCCATAATTCAATACCTTTTGAAGATAATTATTCATCTTAAAATATTCTATTGATCGATGAGATAAAGAAATATAACCAAATGCTCGTTCATATTCTTTTAAAACATCTATATCATTAGCATATCCTACCATGTTTTTATTAATATATGTATACTTAGTCCAAACTTCAAGAGAACGATTTTGAGTAAACTTAGGAGCATTTATTGGAAAACCATTATGAAGAAAATCTTTCATATGATACATTTCTTTTGGTGCTAATTTATATCCATTATTATTCATAAATTTTTCACCATTCTTACCTTCAAATAAAGCTGTAGTAGTCATTTTAGATGTACCATCTTTTCCATAAGTGACCTTTGTATTATAATCCGAAGTAAGTTCTTTATTGGATTCTATTACATCTGCATCATCCGTACCTATATCTTCATTAGCAAACATTTCATTTTCACCCATCCATGTCCATCCTTCCTCCATATGCTCTTCGGCTCCTTTTTGTAGACTCGACACATAAATTACACTTCCCGTATTTTCATTGTAAAACCAATCCATTCCATTGGGATCAATCAAAACAACAGGATTATTGATACAATAACCATAAGGACTAAAAGAAAAATTGTGATCTGCATCAGCCCCAGATAGTCCGAGTTTGCACCTGCTGCTGGCGCGAGCTCAATGTCATTAAGTTAAGGTTATTTCACAAAGCATCACGCTGATTTTTAGTAACCTTTGGTTTGACTCTATTTCTGTATTTATCTTTATGCCGATTAAAATTACGATTCGGTCTTATTGGAATTAAATTCTTACT
>NZ_RZNH01000012.1 GCF_013141825.1 Marinifilum caeruleilacunae | reverse complement strand
TTCTCGTGCAACAGATAGGCAAGATCTTCCTTCGTTCTGTATTTTTAGAACTGCTTGTTCTCTATCCTCAATACTAAATTTGTTTCTCTTTTTTTTAGTCATAAAAACACCCCAAATGTTGTGTCCAACTTTTGGGGTGCAGTTCATTGAGGTATGGCTTTTTTATGTTTCCAGGTGAAATCTTCGTTTACCTTTGGGCTTATGCTATTTAAAATTCATTCGTTTCAAGAATTTGGTCTTTTTTGAACGCTGCGTAATGATATAGGAATACGGATTTTTCTTCAGCGGATCTTTGAACTTGCGCTTGTCTTCCTTGGTTTCGGTAATTATGGTGTTGAATTCGCTATTCGATGAACGAACAAACATCACACCATGGTGGTATTCGAAAAAGTACCAGGTCGATTTATCCAGTTCAAGGTAGATGCTTAATTTATTCCCACTTCTTTTTTTATCGAGCTCTACTTTTCCTCTTACGCTTTTATTGATCTGTTTTCCGTTAATGTTGCCAATTCCAATATCGCCAATCGATTGGTAAGCTTTTGCCTCTTTGTCCCAAATAAAATCAAGATTATTGAAATAGATGGTATGTTTTAACTCTTTTGGGAGTTCTTTAAAAAGGCCATTTACATCGCGCACTAACATGGCTTTTTCGGCTCTTGTTTTGCCCATTAGTTCGGCAATTTTCTTTGTATACACCTTGCTGTTTAGTTTGTTGGCCGGTAAGCTGGCACTGGCAAAATCGTTTTCCATAATTTTCAATGCCTGATCGTTAAAGAAGAAATCGATACCATAAATCAGATCCAACGTAACAATATCGCTCGTTAAATCGTGTTCAATATTTCCCGAAGCCACTTGTTGAATCTGCCCCAATTCTGCTCCTAAATTCACTTTTCCTTCTCCTTTGATATTGCAATTGTTCTGGTAAAATGAAATCATGCTTCCCTGGGCATCCGAATTTGCCAACTTATTTTTTTCTGCAATCTGATAAGCCTGTAGGTTTTCGTTGTAGGTTAAATATCCTTTAGCCTCAAGCAATACATTATCGGTATAGAATATCCTTCTTGAAAGGAAGGAGGAGTAGATGTGAATCGAATCGTTGGTCAGAAAAAAAGAATTGTACAGCTTTAACCTGTCATCGTCTATTGCATGCAGTTCTACCGGAATTTGAACATTGTGAGGATCAATTTTTGCTTTAAAATCCAACCAGTTGTCTTTAATTTGTCCACATTTGTTATGAATGTGTGCCTGTCCATCGAAGTAGAGGGCAGAATCCCTGGCCTCCAGTTTTACCTTTCCTTTGTAGTCAAAATCAGGGCTTAGAGTAAACGATTTCTCTTCCGGGATATTTCCCATCGCAATGGTCTGGCCTGTAGAATCTACATCAATTACATCAAATGTAATCAGTTGTTCTTTGTCATCGGCAGTTAGATAGGTATAGCTTCCCGATCCTGAATACGAATTTTTACCATGCACATTAATGGTGGCATCGTATATTTTATGGAATTTGTTAATTGTATCTGCTAAAATATTCGCATTCCTGAATGTTTCCATTCTACCACCTTTGGCAATGCTCACATTTCCGCTATCGGGATATAGCTTTGCATCGGCTATCTGCAAACTTTTAACAAATTTCGCTGATATGGTGTTGTCAACAGCATCGTAACGTGCCAAAGGGGTAATAAAACTTAATGAGTCTTGTTTTGGATCGATGGAAACAAATTGGTTCAGGGCACTTTCATCCAGATCCTGAATTTTATCTTGCTCCCACAATGCAGCCAAAGTACTTTCATCTTTTTTTCCAAAATCAATAATCTGATCGTCCATAAACCACTTAAAGCTATTGATATAACTCATGTATCGATTATCGGGGAAGATACTTTTTTTATCTTTCTTGGTATTTTCAAAAGCTCCTGTTCTACTTACAAAATCGATATCTGCGTTTACCGATTCGGTAACAAAAGAATAACCAGTTGAGTCGGCATTTAGAATTTTAAAGCTGGCCGAATCGGCTAAAATATTTTTTCGGTTGTAGGTAAAATAATCCGATTTTATTTCGGCGTTTACCAACTCCATATTTCCAGAACCGGTAATTCCGTCAGGCGTAATTTTAAGCGTTCCGGCCAATGTGGCCAGTTTCTTGTACATGTCAAGCGGTAAAGCACTACTTTTTACATACATCTCATCTTTGTACGGAAACCACTGAACGTAGATTTGTTTTCCATTCACTTCCGGATTGTTCATTTTAGTGTCGTGCTCCTTCAGCTCAAAACTTTCGGCATTGCTTACCATCTCTTCTGGCCTGAAAATAAAATCGGAAGATTTGGTTTCAGATACCAGGTAGTTTAAGACACCACTACCTCTTAGTCCTTGATTCGAAAGGTAAACCGTATCGGTAAATACACCTTTCTTGTAGGCCGGAAATCCATCTTGAGGTGTAAGGTGTTCGAAACCAAGCGAATTGTCTTCGCGAATGGTTAAAGGCTCTCTAAAGGTTGGGAAAATGCTATCCGATACAAAGGTGCCTGCCAGTTCAATATCCGAACGGTCAAAATTATTGATATTTGTGATTGTGTATGGATCTACCTTGAAAAAGAATTCTTCACGTTTGTAAACACCGTTCTGAATGTGAGGCTTATCGTAGAAAACGTAGCTGGAATCTACACTGTTGAAAATGGGGTAATCAGCAAAATTTTTATTCCCCGATTTATTATTTGGGTCATCAATTAGCAGATCTCCTGATATTTGTTCAATTACACTTCCCAATTGGTTGGTATATCTTTTTCCAAAATTGCTGAGGGAATCTACCACCACATTCATCTGCAGGGAATCGATGGATTTTAGATCGACCTTAAAGTTATCGTAAGAAAAATCGAAGCCTTTACCATGCAGATCAATTAATCCAGCCATAATTTTTCCATCGAACTCGAAATCGCGGTTTTTCTTCAATACAATTTTCTGGTACTTAGGATAAATCACCACGTTCTGAGAGTCACTCACCGAAATTTCCCGAACTCCATTAATCTGAAGCTGCGAGCTGCCAATAAAATAAATGGCATCAGACTCTTTGTCGTCTGTTTGTGTGGTAAATTGTATCACATCGTAATCCTGTCGGCCCATTCCACTTAAAATGTAATCGTTCAAACGTTTTTGAAGCGTTACTTCATCGGTATTCATATTGTAGGTTACAAATCCTTGGAACGAGAGGGCAAACAATTGCTGTCGAACCTGGTTTATTGGCTTTTTAATGTAATCGGCATATTCTTGTGCTGAGAATGTTTCAACATACATGTAATCGGCAAACTTACGGAGTAGCACCAAAGGATTCTGTGCATCCATTCCCTGTATTCGCATGAATCGGTTCATTCTAAAGTAGTTCGTCGACTCAAAATGAGCCTGGCGTTTGGTCGCACCTTTCATGCTGGTAAAGTGCATCATATTTTCATCCAGGCGCCATACGAGCATACCAAAATCCATAATCATATTGTGATAATTGTCGAAATATGGACTCTGCGAAATGCCTTCGCCATCGCGAAAAAGGTTTAATTCCTTCTTTTTGGGAAAGTATTTAAACAATAGGCCAGGATGATGAATCCTGCATGTATCAATTAAAATATCGATTTTGGTATCCTTAGCAGCGATTTGATTATTGCGAAATGCAAAGTGTTCCGATTTGGCAATTAAAAATAAAGTGTCGTTTCTTGAAATTTCTATTTCGGATGGATGCTCAGGACTTCCTTTGCCAATAAATTTTGCTCCATGAATGGCAACACCACCTTTGTAGTTTACATGTTCGTAAATTTGGTCGATTTTAATCTCGTGATCGAAGGATACGAATCGAGGATAAAGCGCTTGTTTTGGATTTTTGGCCTTTGTGGTTTTCTCAATCAGGTTTCCATAAATGGATCCTGCCGAAAGATTTGGATTAAAATACTCGACAGTATCGATTGAAAAGGTCGATTTGGAAGTATTGACCTGGTAGGCATCAAAAATTGCATATTCTTTACTGATGTCTTTTCCGGCACGTTCCCAGCTTATTTTTCCAGACTTGCCTTTCCAAATTTTTTCGAAGGGATGGTAAATTCCACTGGTTTTGTAAATTTTTGAGGTATCTCTTTGAGCAATACATTGTAAATCGAGCTGCTCGAATTGAATGTGCAAATCATCGTTAAAAATATATTTGAATTTGGCATTTACAGCTCTCCATTCAACAGCATATGATTTGTTGATGATGCTATCCTGTAAAAGGTGTTGGGTTTGAATTAAAAAATCTTTGCTCTTGCTTAGCTTTGTTTTTTTGTTGCTTACCAGTTGCAAGAAACCTGAATGCCAGTTTTTCAAGTTTTCCTGGCTTCTGTTTTGCTGCTGAAAGAGCATTAATGTTCTAAAGTAGTTGTAAAAATCGGGAAACGAACGCGCTCTTTTTTGCAGAAGAATATCGCTTACTTCATAAATCTTTTTTCGTTCTTCAGCAGTAATATGAGACGAGAACCAGAATTGTGGAAACTGCTCGGCAAACTCTTTGCTCTCTTTCTTTTTGCTGGGATGATCCATAAACTTCAGAAAATCTTCCTGAAATAGAATAGAATCGCGAGGAAATGATTTGATTGATTGCCCCCAAAGATTTATAGAGCAAAATAGTATCGTTAAAACGAAAAGAGAGCGTACAGCTGAAGTCATAAATGTTGTTTTTGCCTGAACTGATATAGTGATTAGGCAATTTAACAAGAATTAGGGAAAAAAGATAAAGTAGCCCACAGAAAGTGCAATGAATACCCTTGCCTGGATCAAACTTTCCAGGCAAAAGAAAAAGAAAGGAAAAAGTCAAATTGCTTACACTTTTTCCTGATATCTTTTAAAATTATGCTTTAAGGTATTTTACGGCCACCCAATTGTTATCCACTTTGTGGCTAATGTATTGTAGACCATTTTCTTCTGCCTCTTTTTGGATGTGAGGCAAGTCTTCGGTATAGAAGCCACTCATAATTAGTTGTCCGTTTTCTGGCAAACAGGCAACGTAGTGTTTCATATCGTTTACCAGGATGTTTCTGTTGATATTGGCCAAAACAACATCGTAGGTTTTACCCTTTAATAAGGCTGCATCTCCCAGGAATACCGATATATTTTTGGCCTTGTTGTTCTTGATATTCTCAAGAGAATTTTTGTATGGCCATTCATCAATGTCAATAGCATCTACTCGTACAGCATTTCTTTTCGAAGCCAGAATGGCAAGCAGGCTTGTTCCGCAGCCCATGTCCAGCACTCTTTTGCCCTCAATTTCTGTTTCCAGGATGGTTTGAACCATTAAAGAGGTGGTAGAGTGGTGGCCTGTTCCGAATGACATTTTTGGATCGATCACAATGTCGTAAGGAACTTTTGGTGTATCGGTATGAAATGAAGCGCGAATTACCACCTGATCGGAGATAATAACAGGTTGAAAATTCGATTCCCAAACTGCATTCCAATCTTGCGACTCGATGGTTTGATGTGTATATGAGATGTTGTGGTTTGGCAAAAGGTTTACCGTTAACTCTTCCACTCTTTGCATATCGAAAAGCGGGGCTTGAATAAAGGCTTCAACCGTATCGTCGGTTTGAGTAAAGCTTTCAAAATCAATCTCTCCAAGCTCAGCAATTAGAATGTCAGCTATATCTTCATCGAAAGGAGTTATCTGGCATTTTAGTTCTATATAGTCCATTTGTATTGTTAGTTTTATTTGTTGTTGCAAGGTAACTTAAAGCATAGAAAAAACAAAAGCCGACACGGAGTGTATCGGCCTTTTATTTTATCAAATTCTATTCTTAGAATGCAGTAATGATTCCCATGAAGTCTTCAGCTTTAAGTGAAGCACCACCAATTAAACCACCATCTACATCAGCGTTTTCGAATAATTCTTTTGCGTTAGAAGGCTTACAGCTACCACCGTAAAGAATTGAAGTGTTGTTTGCAACTTCTTCACCGTATTGCTCAACCAAAGTTTTACGGATAAAAGCGTGCATTTCCTGAGCCTGATCAGAAGAAGCAGTAACACCTGTTCCAATTGCCCAAACTGGCTCGTATGCCAATACCACTTTTCCAAATTCTTCTGCTGATAAGTGGAACAATCCTTCTGCAATTTGGCTTTTTACTACGTCGAAGTGCTTTTCAGCTTCACGTTCTTCCAAAACCTCACCAATACAGAAAATAGGAGCTAGGCCATTTTCAAGAGTCAGGTTTACTTTTTTTACCAAAATTTCGTTTGTTTCACCGTAATATGTTCTTCTTTCAGAGTGACCAAGGATTACATATTTGCTACCTGTTGATTTGATCATTGAAGCTGAGATTTCGCCAGTGTAAGCACCGCTTTTTTCATCAGCACAGTTTTGTGCAGCAACCCCAATTTTTTCACCAACTACTTTATTCACTTCTGTAAGGTGAATGAAAGGAGTACCGATAACAACATCTACATCATTGATCTCAGTGTTTTCAACAAGATCATTGATTTGTCCAGCCAACTCAATACCCTCTTCAAGAGTATTGTTCATTTTCCAGTTTCCTGCAACAATTTTTCTTCTCATAATTGTAATCATTTTCTTGCCCTGGAACTTCTGCTAACTACTAGGAATAAGCAGATTAACAAGAGCAAAGTTGAAGTAATACTAATAAATACTAGTTTGATATTTAATTTTTGATGTTTCGTAATTGAATAGGCTGCCAAATCGCCATTAAGTTCTTTAACAGCAGGGAAATCGTTAAAATGCCACTTGTTGAGGATGGTTCCATTTTGAATCAGGATTAATCCAGGATTCGAACGAACGATGGTTTTCAACTGAATTTCATCCGTATTGTAAAACTCAATTGGCAATTCATGATCAGCTTTAAAAGCTTCACATTCTTGCAGCCCGGAAGCAGTTAAGGCAATAAACGAATATCCCTTTTCAAGGGCATACATCGATAGATCAAGAATTTTTGGAAGACTCTCTTCATTCAGCTTGTCTATCTCTTTTGTGATTAGAATGAATGTATAGTTTTCATCGTTTAAAACCTGGTCGGTGATGTCTCCATCCATTTCATTCGAAATCGAGAAATCGTGAATCGGTGGCGTATAACCTTCCTTTATTTTGATCTGTTCCGAGTCAACAAATGTCCATGTGCTGTCTTGCCAAGGGTAGTTTGTTTCGTCAAATTCTTTGACCACACCATCCTTTTCATATTTCAGAATACTTTTGTATTCATCTGCTGGTGCACCATCAGGAATCATCATTCCTTCACTGATATTGGCCCCAATATGATAAGGTCTAAAATCGATAATCGGCAAATGTTTGTATGAATAAACCGATGTAACAATTGAAAAAACAATCGCGAAAGCAACTAGTAAATTCTGCTCCCACAAAGGGTATGTTTTCTCTTTTAGTTTTCTGCCAAAGAAAATGAGCAGGGTAGGCACTAAAATAAACAGGTTTTTCCAGAAGGTTTCCCAGTTGCTTAGGGTTAGTACATCGCCAAAACATCCACAATCGGTCACCTTATTGGTAATTGCCAAAACCAAAGTGAGTGGTGTAAACAAGAGCATAAACAGCAGGGCGCCCCAAGCCGATAGTTTCTTTTGTGCATTAAAAACCAAGGCTACCCCTACAGTAAACTCTAATGTTGATAAGAGAATGGCCAAAGGGAATGCAAGGCCGGTTAATGCATCCATACCGAATGCTGTGAAATAATCCGAAAATTTATAGGTAGATCCCATTGGGTCTACCGCTTTTACAAAACCGCTAAAAATGAAAATTGAACCAACAATTATACGGCTGAAAAATCGAACTATACTCATTTGTTTTGGAGTTTATTGTGCGTTTTCAAATTCAATTTTAATCAGGCCAAAAACAGCATAGTTAATCATGTCAAAGTAATTGGCATCAATTCCTTCCGAGATTAAGGTTTTGCCCTGGTTGTCTTCAATTTGTTTGGTTCTGTTGATTTTCATCAAAATCAGATCGGTAAAAGAGCTTACTCTCATACTTCTCCAGGCTTCGTCGTAATCGTGGTTTTTGGCTTCCATTAACTCCTTGGCCTCATTAAAATATTTGGTATACAGCTCCAATGTTGCTTCTCTATCCATCTCTTCATCCGATGGTCCCAATTCCAACTGAATGATTCCCATGATTGCGTAATTCACAATACCAATAAATTCTGAACGGATATCATCTTCGATTTTGCTTGTGCCTTTCGTTTCGATGCTTCGGATACGCTGTGCTTTAATGTAAATCTGATCGGTTAAGGAACTAGGGCGAAGAATTCTCCAGGCAGTTCCATAATCATGCATTTTTTTTGTGAAGATATCTGTACAGATTTCAATAATAGAGTTGTACTGTTGGTCTGTGTTATTCATAGTTTATTTTAGAAATTTTCCCGTAAAAGTACTAAATAAGGCAAAGCCATGGTATTTTATTTTACTTTTGCTTGGGTATTTGATCAATCAAATTGGTTATGCAAAATTAAAAAACTAATTGTTTTAACAGCGATATTCCTATGATTAAGTGTGGTAATCATTCAATAAATTTTGAAACTCCTTTGGTAATGGGGATTCTAAATATCACTCCAGATTCTTTTTTTGATGGAGGAAACTATACAAATGAGTCGGCGATTGTAAGCAGGGCAGAGAAAATTTTATCGGATGGCGCAGATATTATCGATATTGGAGCTTTTTCTACTCGACCAGGAGCCGAAAATGTTAGTGCTGATGAAGAATTAAAAAGAATGGCGCCTGCTGTGAAAGCAATCAGGAAGGAATTTCCAGAAGCGATTTTGTCAATTGATACCTTTCGTTCGAGCATTGCCAGGAAGATTGTACAAGAATATGGAGACTGTATGATCAATGATATTTCGGGAGGTACTATGGATGATGAAATGTTCAAGACCATTGGAGAATTAAAGGTTCCTTATATCATGATGCACATTAAGGGAACACCGCAAACCATGCAAAATGATCCTACATATCAGGATTTGATTGGCGAGATCAAAACATTTTTTAAGGAAAGGCTAAAACAGCTCAGAAATTTTGGAGTAGAAGACATTATTCTGGATCCAGGTTTTGGTTTTGGAAAAACTTTGGATCACAATTATGAAATTGTTGCGCGATTAGACGAATTTGCCAATTTAAACCTGCCAATTTTGGCCGGATTGTCACGCAAGTCGATGATCTACAAATATCTTGGAGGTACACCTGATACCAGTTTAAACGGTACAACAGCCCTCAATATGATCTGCCTAGAAAATGGAGCTTCCATTCTTCGTGTTCATGATGTAAAGGAGGCTGTTGAATGTGTTAAACTTCATAATATGATCAAATCACAATCATAAAAGTTCTAATAAAATTGTAATTTTGTTAAAAGACTGAATTTAAATCTATGATCACTGCTTTTATCACTCTCGGACTTTTCGATATTCTGGATATACTTTTAGTAGCCTTGCTTTTGTACCAGGTGTATTTATTAATTAGAGGAACAGTTGCCATTAATATTTTTGTTGGATTGTTTTTATTCTATTTGATGTGGCTTTTGGTTCGAGCCTTGAATATGGAATTGCTAAGTAGTATCCTTGGTCAATTTATTGGGGTTGGTGTAATCGCTTTGATTATTGTATTTCAACAGGAAATCAGGAAGTTCCTACTAATTCTTGGTTCACGATACAATGTGAATCAAAAATTTAGTCTCCAAAATTGGTTTACAAACGATGAGGTAGGATTTGAGGAACAGGAAATCAATTCCATTGCAACTGCCTGCGAGCACATGTCAAAATCGAAAACAGGTGCACTTATTGTGATTGCCAAAAATACCGACTTACAGACTTATGCCGATACCGGAAAAATTGTGAATTCGAGGGTGTCAGGAACTTTGCTGGAGTCGATATTCTTCAAGAATTCTCCTCTTCATGATGGTGCCGTAATTATTGCAAACAATCGCATTTTGGCAGCTCGTTGCATATTGCCCGTTACGGATAGTACCAACATTCCGGGTAGTCTCGGTTTACGACATCGCGCAGCAATAGGAATGAGCCAGGCAACCGATTCTCATGTAATTACAGTATCCGAAGAAACCGGTAATATTTCCTATATTATGGGTGGTAATATCAAGGTACGAATTACTGGTGTTGAATTGAAAAAGTTTTTAGCCGGAGATTATTCCGGATTTATTGTATAATCGTATGAAAATTGCATTGTCAGGAAGTAATGGTTTGGTTGGTTCGCATTTATGTGATTTCTTAAAGCACGAATGCGATGCTGATATCATTAAAATTCCGAGAGAACTTTTGTATGGCGATGCAAGTTTGTTGGCGAATAAGCTTCTGGGAGCAGATGTAATCATTCACCTTTCGGGAGCATCGATTCTCTCGAGGTGGACCCCAAAAAACAAACAAATACTTCGCGATAGCAGGGTTGTTACCACCAGGAATTTATGTAAGGCGGTGAATTTAATGCAACAAAAACCCAAACAATTTATTTGTACCTCGGCTGTTGGAATTTATAATAACAATGAGCAACATACCGAAAACAGTAAGGCATATTCTGATGATTTTTTAGGACAAATTTGTATGGAGTGGGAGGAATCTGCCATGCAAATGCAAGAGCTCAATGTAGCAACTGCGATTTTTCGTTTGGGTGTAGTTTTAAGTCTACAGGGTGGCGTAATTCAAAAAACTTTACCTCTTTTTAAAATGGGCTTGGGAGGTCGTTTGGGATCGGGA
Source organism: Marinifilum caeruleilacunae (assembly GCF_013141825.1). GTDB lineage: Bacteria > Bacteroidota > Bacteroidia > Bacteroidales > Marinifilaceae > Marinifilum > Marinifilum caeruleilacunae. The sequence continues at coordinate 116,435 of NZ_RZNH01000012.1, read as the reverse complement.
AAACAAGCCTTCCCTTACATTCATATTGAAGATTTAGCGAGGGCATATGCCTTTGTAATCAAAGCAAATTCAAAAGGGATTTATAACCTGGTTGCGCCAGATGAAGTGAGCAATTATGATTTTACCAAATCACTGGCGAAAAGTCTTAAGCGCCCAGCTTTTTGTCATGTTCCATCTTTTATATTGCGCAATTTGCTTGGTGAGGCTTCTACTGTTCTGTTAAATGGACAAAGGGTAATACCGGAACGCCTGCAAAAAGAGGGGTTTGTATTCAATTATTTAACATTGAATGAGGCTCTTCATGCTCTTACCTAGAGCTTTAGTTGGAAAATTTAATAACCATTTTCGGATAGTTGACCAAGTAAATGTAACTTCTCAGCGAGGATAAAGGTGCGTTAATCACAATTGCATTGATTTTTAAACGGAATCGTTTTAATTTTGATTAAACAAACAGGAAGATTAAAAATAAGATTGCCCGCATAAGGGTATTTTTTTTCTGTAATGCGTTTTAATTAAGATTAATCAATTGTGTATGGGATTTAATTTTACTCCTGAAGTATTGGTGGTGGATGATAGATTGGAGAACCTGGATCTCCTTGAGGCAGTATTGGGTAAATTAGACGCAAAACTGGAGCTGATTCAATCGCCTTTGGATGCGATTCGGAAGATCGATGAGAAGGAATATGCTCTCATCATCCTGGATATTCAAATGCCACAAATGGATGGATTTGCTTTGGCCGAAAAAATACGTTCCGGAACAAAGAACCAATCTACTCCAATTATTTTCCTAACAGCTTTTTATCTTGATAAAGAGAGCGAGCAGAGAGGTTATGAGTGCGGTTGTGCCGATTTCATTATGAAACCTTTTAACTCGACCATTCTTAAAAACAAAGTAAATATTTTCCTGGATCTTTTTAAAAACAGAAAACAGAAAGAAGAGCAAAACAAGAAGCTTAATAATGCCTTAAGAGATAAAGAACTATTCGAGAACCGTCTAAAAAATCTTGCTAGCAACTACAGAAGCATTATCGAGGGGCAAAGCGAAATGATTTTAAAAGTTGACAGCAGCTTAAAAATTGAATTTGCCAATAAAGCATTTACCGATTTCTTTGATTATACGCTTGATGGGGTTTCGGTAAATAGCCTCGCAGAAATTAACAAAGAGCTTTCCGATCAAATCATCACTGCCATCAAACAAATGAATGGAAAAAAAGAGTCCATAATAATGGAAAAATCCATTAAAAATCATTTGTCGGATCAGCGTTGGTTTGAATGGTCGATTTTCAAGCAAATTGAATTTGATAACATGAATTACCACATTGTGGGTAGAGATGTTTCTGATCGAAAATTGCTTAAAGATTCGCTGATCAAGAAAGAATTGATGGTTCGTAAAATTCAGAAATTGGCAAGAGTAGGCAGTTTTGAATGGGATTCTTACACCAAAATATTCAGAGGGTCGACAGAATTTTATCGCATTTACGAAATATCTGAAAAAGAAATTGATCATGTTTTGGAAAATGTGAAAGCAAAACTTCATCCAGACGACCTTTCAGGTTTTGACAAGGTGTTTCACACAATTCCAAATAAGAATCAAAAGTTAGAGTTGAAGCACAGAATCCTGACAAGGGAGAAAAAACTGCGTCATATTCATGTTGAGCTAAACATTGAGTATAACGAAAAGCTGGATGTGCATACTTATACTGGTGTGGCCTGGGATGTTACCGAAGACATGGAGATGGAAACAACCTTTAAGCATAGCCTGGGTTTCGAAAGGGATGAATATCACGACAGAGCTTTTATTGAATTGAATAAAGACAATGAAATTGTTTTTATCAATGATTTTGGTTGCAAGCTTTTGGAATGTGAAGATTTAAAGATGATTCCATATCAGAATATCTTGAAATTTATACCTGATTTACACCAGGAGAAAGCGAAAGATTTATTCAATTTTTCGGAACAAAAGAGAGATTTTGCCTTCGATGTTTTGAGTATACAATCGAAAAACCAGAAAGTGAAAAAAGTGATTCTGGTCGCTTTTTCGTACCAAAATAGTAATGGAGGAGGTGTTCGTATTTTAATGAATGAGTTGCCTCAGCCAAAAATGGATCATTCAAACAATGGAGCTTTTCGTGCAGTTGTTTCTGATTTGCAAGAGAATGAAAGAGAATTCGATAAAAATGCAGAGGAGTTGCAAGATAGGATGGATCAAGAGCTTCTGGTGAATGAATACCACAGAAAATTGCTGGCTCAGAAATCGGAATTGGAAACTTTGGGCAAAATGGCAAGCAGTGTGGTGAATGAAATTAACCAACCTCTTTCTGGCATATCAATGGTGATCGACAATATTTTGTTGAGATTGTCAAAAGGCATTGTAGAGAAGGATTATATTGAAGATAAATGTTCCCAGGTGTTTAAGGATATTGATCGAATCAAGGCCTTTTTATCGCAAATCGGTATTTTTAATTCTGCTCAGCACGAAAGTTGCGAAGATTCGGTAAATGTGAATCTTGTAGTACAAGATGCGGTGAACCTGATTAAGAAGCAATACAAAAATTCCAATGTAGAAATTAAACTAAAGGTTGATCCTGATTCGCTTTTTATTTGCGGAGATAAATACAAACTTCAGAAAGCCATAGTGAATATTCTAAACAATTCTTTCGATTCAATTGGTGAAAAATTGAAAAAAGAAAATGTGAAAGAAATTAACGAAGATGGTATTCAAATTAAAACGAAGCTGGTTGATAAAGATGTAGTGGTATCGATAAAAGATTTTGGAGAAGGAATTGATTCCAAAAATTTGAACTACATCTTTGAACCATTTTTCTCCACCAAAAAAGATGGAGTTAATTCAGGATTAAGCTTGTATGTGAGTAAAAATATCATACAAAAAATGAATGGTGAAATTAAGGTGAAAAGTAAGAAAAATGAGTTCACCGAGATGAAATTAATATTCCCATTTGAACAAAAAGTCGAAAAAAAAGAAGTATTTTAAGGAAAGTTAACCTTTACAACCACTATGATATCTGTAAGTAATCTTCGAATTCTGATTTTGGATGATGAGCAGCTGGTTCGTGATGAGCTCAGTGAGTTTTTGATTGATCCAAATTTTCAGATTTTTAAAGCCAGTACTCCATCTCAGGCTTTTGAGATTATGGATCGTAACGAGATTCATATCGCAATTGTCGATGTAAACCTGCCAGAAATGAATGGTTTGGAGGTGTTGGAGAAGATTAAAAAGGATTATTCGGATATCGAAGTAATCATGATTAGTGGTTATAGTGAAATGGATTCGGTGATTCACTCGATGAGATTAGGCGCTTCGGATTTTTTCACCAAACCTTTTCGCCTTAGAGATGTTGAACACTCCATTGAACGGACCAAAAAGTTTGTAAACCTGAACAAGAGTTTGCAGGAGGTAAAGAGAAATTACTCTATTATATCCAAAGAATTTTACGAGGCGATGGGCTACGAAATTGTAGGCGAGAGTCGTCATATGAAAAACCTGATCAGTTTAATTGGTAAAGTTGCTAAAACTGAGAATACATCAGTATTAATTACCGGAGAAAGTGGTACAGGAAAAGAATTGGTTGCAAGGGCAATTCACTATCTGAGCAGCAGAAAAGAGAATTGTTTTTATGCTGTAAATTGTAGTGCTATTCCGGAAACTTTATTCGAAAGTGAATTTTTTGGTCACACCAAAGGTGCTTTTACTGGAGCCTCCGATACCAAAACTGGTTGGTTCGAAGCTGCCAATAAAGGAACATTATTCCTTGATGAAATTGGAGACATGCAGCTGAACCTGCAAACCAAGTTTTTGCGTGTTTTGGAAGATCGAAAAATTAGAAAAGTAGGATCTAATATCGAAATTCCTTTTGATACAAGAATCATTGCCGCTACAAACCAAAATTTGGTTGATCAAAGCAAGGAGAAAGGCTTTAGGCTGGATTTGTATCACAGGATCAGCTCTTTTGTAATTCACTTAGAGCCACTCAGAAAGCGTAAGGAGGACATTCCGTTGCTTTTAGATTATTTCGTGAAGTATTTTAACCGTATTATGGCCAAGAATATCAACGAGATAGACGAAGCAGTTGTTCGAAAGTTATTGGCTTATGAATTTCCTGGCAATGTTAGAGAGTTAAAAAATATGGTAGAACGAGCGGTGATTATCTGCGATACCAACAAATTAAATTTATCTCATTTTCAAATGAGCCAGGTAAGGGAGGAAGAGTCGAATCATTATCATTACCCTTCTGAGGAGATATTGGATCTGGAACTGGTTGAAAAGAATTGTATTATTAAAGCTTTAGAAAAGTCGAACTACAATAAATCAAAGGCAGCAGACCTCCTAAATATTACATGGCAATCGCTCGATCGGAGGATAAAAAAACACAAAATAGAAAAGTAAAAATCTGGAATTTTCCAGATTTTTTTTTGCATCCAAAATCGGATATATCCACTTTTTACGTGGAATAAAAATTCGTAAAATCAATAAAATCAAGACTTTCTTATATATGTCAGAATTGACCAAAAATAGATATCCGAAAATGGAGGAAAAACTACAAAAAACATATGTGCAAGAAATACAGGCTTTTAGTGTTTTGTTTTAGGATTCTTAAACTTTTATATCCGAATGTGGATAGCTAAATGCAGTGCTTAAAATGAGATAAAATTCGTAAGCATCAAAAAATCAAGATGTTAGAATTTGTGGCATTTGATTTGAAAGTGATTTATGCGTTGTAAAGTAATGACGATATGGGTGTTTTAATATTGGAAGGAAATAGCTTTAAAATTCTTCCCTCATCAGGAAAAACAATGAATATCTTATTTATAAAAGAAAATAGATCGCTAATTGGTGAATTGAAAGAATACATTCACAGTTTGGATGCACAGGCATACTTTGCCGATGATCCTATTGAAACTGAAATTATTCTGAATCAAACATCAATCGATCTTGTAATTATTCCTTTAAAGGCCCTATCGAATTTAGAGATGTTAAAATATATCAACGATCATTTTAAGAAAACAAAAGTTGTAATTACTGTTGATCGTGAAGAAGAGAGTACAAAAATCAGAAACCGTAAAACTTTATATACGAACTACGATTTATTGCAAAAGCAATTGCGTTTGTTCGATTTAAAAAAAGCTATTGGTTCAGGTTTGGATTACAGCCCGAACTAATTCGCTCTATTCACTTTAAAACCTAACCATGTTTTGGTTAAAATTTGCAGAAAGTTAGCTTGGTGTGGGAGTAAGTGTTTTCTTACTTCCCATCCAGGTTAAAAACAAAAAAACCTTATTACTCGATTATATTCATTTTAAAACTACAGTTATGACACAAGAAGTTCAAGACGATTTGGTAAGAATTAAGGAGAGACTTAGAATTCTTGATGACAAGAAGAAAAAAGTTGCCAAAATTATTGGTATTACTGACGTTTACTTGTCCTACATCCTTAACGGGAAAAGACCTCTAACTGCTAATGTTAAATCAAAATTGTTTGATTACTTAGGACTAAGCTAATTTTTTTAGCAATAGTCGTTTAACTAATATTAAAAATCAGGTAAAGATTCAAAATATTGAACTGATGCCTGATTTTTTTTAATTAGTTTCTTGGTGTTGTGGTGAATATTATTTCGTAAATTGATTGTAAGTAAAAGACAGTCAAAGTTTAAGCAAAGATAAATACTCAGCTTGGTTCACTCTATGCGCTTAAAATTCTACATATTAGCATTTTTATTTTTTTCATCTCTTTCAGCATCTTTTGCACAAGGTCGTGCCGGAGTTTGGTATTTTGGAGAGAATGCCGGGCTCGATTTTAATGTTGATCCTGCTGCTCCGCTAACTGATGGCGCCTTAGATACAGAAGAGGGATGTGCAACTGTATGTAATGCTCAAGGTGATTTGCTTTTTTATACCGATGGAATTACGGTGTATAACAGAAACCATGTGCAAATGGCCAATGGAGGAGGTTTGGATGGGAATGTGTCTGCGACACAGTCTTCTATTATCGTACAGCAACCTGGAAGCGGTGTTTTATACTATATTTTTACTGTCGATGCCCATCAAAATAACCTCAGAAACGGCCTTAGGTATTCCATAGTCGACATGTCGATGAATGGAGGCTTAGGCCAGGTTACCACGAAAAATGTCGTTCTCTTTGCCAACGAAGTCTGCGAAAAAGTAACAGCAGTAAAGCACGCCAATGGATCTGATTTTTGGATCTTAACTCACCGATGGGACAGCAGAAATTTTTTAGCTTTCCAATTAAGTGCAGCAGGTTTGTCGGCCGCAGTAACCAGTACGGTTGGAATTCGGCACAATAGCAGCCGAAGATCGGCCATTGGTTATATGAAAACATCTCCTGGCGGGGATAAACTCGCAGTTGCCATTTATACCGAAGACATGGTGGAGCTCTTCGATTTTAATACTGCCAACGGACAGGTTACCAATCCAGTTCAAATTACGGGTTACGTTTCACCTTATGGTGTTGAGTTCTCGCCATCCGGCGAGTTGCTGTATGTTAGTTTGTATACACAAGGCGAAATGTACCAGTTCGATATCACATCAAATAACGAAGCCACAATTAACGCATCGGCTCAATTAATTGGAAGCGGCCCATGGTATTATGGAGCTTTACAATTGGCTCCTGATAACCGAATATACATGGCAAAAACCAACAATTCAGCAACCGCAGGAAGCTTAAATTTGGATGTGATTAATGATCCGGATGTTGTGGGAGTTGGCTGTAACTGGGTGGCCGACTCTAAAAATTTGGCAGGAAGACGATGTTGGTTGGGATTGCCGAATTTTGTAACCAGTATTTTTAGTTTAGAGTTTGCCTATCAATACAATTGCGAAGGTGATAATACTGAATTTACGATAAGCTCCGATCTATCTAATATTGCAAGTGCAGTTTGGGATTTTGGCGATGGTACTTCCCAAACAAGCAATGTGAGTCCGTTTTCAGTGAGCCATGTATTTCCGGCAGCTGGTACTTATGATGTAAATTTAGAGGTGAACCTGATTTCGGGAGGAACCGACAATGTGACTCAATCTGTAACGATACGGGCATTACCAACCGCAAATGATCAAACGCTTGCCGTATGGGAAGATGTAATTGGAGGAGGTGTTGCATCGGGAATTGATCTTACAGCTCTCGAAGCTGCTGTAAATGGTGGAGCTGGTGTAAGCTACACCTGGTATTCCGATGCTGCCCTCACAACATTGGTTCCCGATCCTACAAATGTTAGTGCAAGCAATGGTCAACAATTTTGGGTTGAGGTGAACGATGGTGTTTGTACAAATGTGGCCGTTGTTACCATTACTGTGAATGCATTGCCCCAGGCTGTCGATCAGAATCCTGTGGTTTGTGAAGACAATTATAATACAGGCATTGCATCAAATATCGACTTGACCTTGTTGGAAAATGCCATAACAAATGGGAGTGGATCGCCAGTTACCTGGTTTCACGATGTTGGATTATCTAATCCTGTATCCAACCCTAATAATAGGGTGGTTTCCGATGGAGAAGTCTTTTATGCTGAGGTATCAACAGGAACAGGTTCAAGTGTGGCAACGGTTACCTATACCGTTGAGAGCTTGCCTGAAGGAAACGATATCACCATTCAGCTGTGGGAAGATACTTTTGGTAGTGGAACGGCTTCCGGGGTCGATCTGACTTCCTACGATAATCAGGTATCAAATGGCAGTCCGGTGGTTTGGTACACCGATGCTTCTTTTACCAACCTGGTTACTGGTCCTGGAAATATTACGGTTACCGATGGAGATATTTTTTATGCTTTTATCGATAACGGAAGCTGTACCAATAGAGGAAGTGTTGAGTTTATCGTACGTTCATCTCCAATTGCCAATGATCAGAATATAGATATTTGTGAAGATGTTGCAGGTAGTGGAACAGCTTCAAATATCGATTTAACGCTTTTGGATGGTGCAATAAATGGCGGGATAAGTAGTACGGTTACCTGGTACAATGATGCTGCTTTAACTAACCCGGTACCTGACCCAACGAATGTTGTGGTAAGCGATGGGCAGCAATTTCATGTGCTGGTTGAAGAGGGAGGAGAATCGAATACAGCCATTGTTACCTACACCGTTTTGCCGTTGCCTACAGCCAATAGTCAAATTATTAATGAATTTGAAGATATACCTGGTTCGAATACTGCCAATGCAGTTGATCTAACTTTTTACAATAACGCAATAACGGGCGGTCAGCCAGTCAACATAGAGTGGTATTTAGATGCTGGTTTGACCAGTTTGGTTCCCGATCCTACCTCGCATGATGTGGTAGATGGAGATATTTTTTACGTTCTGGTCTCCAATGCAACATGTTCAAATGTGGCAACAGTGCAATTTAATGTTCTAAACACGCCTGTGGCTCGCGATGTTTTTCCTGAAGTTTGCGAAGATGTATCAGGAAGTGGAACAGCAGTAGTCGATCTGACTCTGCTTGAGAATCAAATTAACGATGGAAACGGTGATACTTTTAACTGGTTTTTCGATTGGCCTACAGAGCCCAATGGATTACCGACCAATCCAATTGCAAGTCCGAATAACCTAACTGTCAATAATGGCGCAAGATATTTTGCAGCTGTAGATGATGGTACAAATACAAATGTAGCTGTAGTTACGTACACAGTAAGACCTTTACCAAGCGCACTCGATATTGTTCAGGATGTATGGGAAGATAGTTTTGGTACCGGACTGGCAACGGGAATCAATTTATTGAATTACAACTCTCTAATTGATGGCGGAAGTGGGAATTCTGTAATCTGGTATACTGATGCGGCCTTTACCAATGCAGTGCTGACTCCCGATAATGTAAGCGCTGTTAATAATGATGTGTTTTATGCATTGGTGCAGGATGCATACTGTCAGGATGGTGGAAGTATTACCTTTAATGTGAGGCAATTGCCTGAAGCAAGTGATTTGCAAATTACTTTATGTGAAGATACGCAAGGATCGACATCGGTAGCAGCTTATGATCTTACCCAACTTGAAACTGCCGTAAACAATGATCCGGGAACAACAAAGGAGTGGTTTTTCGATGCTGCATTAAGTCTTCCTGTTCCTAATCCGTCGAGTACAACTGTTAGCAATGGCGATGCTTTCTTTGTTAGGGTTAGTTTTGGTGTAGAAAGTAATGTTGGGCAAGTTGATTTTACCATTCAGCCTCTGCCAGTTTCTCAGGATCATTCAGTTGTTCTTTGCGAAGATAATTTCAATACTGCAATTCGCAGTGGTGTAGATTTAAGATTGTACGAAGGCGACATTACGATGAGTCCAGGAGTTTCTCTGGTATGGTACTCCGATGCTTCCTATTCAAATGCGGTTGTGAATCCTGGAAACATTCAGGTTACCGATGGCGATATCTACTATGCAAGGATATGGGATGGCAATTGTGAAAGTTTTGCAGAATTGGACTTTACCATTACCGCATTGCCTCAAACATCAACAGTAACAGAGAATCTGTGCGAGGAAACTTATGGTACTTCAGTTACCAGTGGTGTAAACCTAACCGACTATGAAAGCGATTTAAGTCAGGATCCGAATGTAATCATCCAGTGGTTCGCTGATGATCGATTGACTATTCCTGTTAATAATCCTGCTAGCCAGACCATTTCGAATCAAAGTTCATATTATGCATTGGTCACCAATGCTAACTCCTGTGAAAATTCTGCCAGGCTTAATTTTTTCGTTAATACTTTACCTGAAGCCAATAATGTAATCACCGAGCTATGTGAAGATGAACCAGGATCAGGCATTGTTAACAATTATGATTTAAGTGGATTGGAATCAGGAATATCAGGAGCAGGATCTATAATTTCGTGGTTCGAAGATATAAGCCTGGCTGATGCAGTGAATAATCCTTTGTCGCAGCAAATAACAAACGGGCTGACTTTATATACCGAAATTACAGATGGAATGTGCTTTAACTACTCCAGGGCTGACTTTGTTGTTCACGACCGACCAACATTCGACCTGGGAGCGGATACAACCATTTTTTATACCGAAAGCAAGGTATTGGCCCCGGCAATAGAAATCAGATTTTTACCAGGCACTTACCTGTGGCAGGATGGTGTTACCTCTTCTACCTACACGGTTACCGAAGAGGGATTGTATACACTTTTATTTACTGATTTTAATGGTTGCAGGGGCGAGGATGAAATAATGGTTTATGTAGATCGGTATAGAATTTTTGTTCCCAATGCCTTTACCCCAAATGGCGATGGTTTAAACGATACTTTTGGGCCTGTGATTACGGGTGATATTGCCGGAGAGGAGATCGAAATGTATATCTACAATCGTTGGGGTGAAATGATTTATGAATTTACCGATTTAGGCGTTGGATGGAATGGAACCTATAAAGGAAAGCCTGTAAACCCTGGTGTTTATGTATGGACCTTAATTATTAATGGAAAGTCAAAGCAAGATGGCTCGGTATCTTTAATCAGATAAGATGATAAAATGGAGAATTGTTCATATTATATTTTGGCTTGTGCTCGCCTTATCAGCGAAAGCACAGGATATTGAATTTTCTCAGTTTTATGCCAATCGATTGTACCTGAACCCAGCCTTGGCAGGCTCGGAATTTGCTCCGGTTGCCTCTGTTTCCTATCGCAATCAGTGGCCGCAAAACAACAATCCCTTTGTAAGCTATACGGTTTCTTTCGATCAATATATTGATATTATGCGTGGCGGACTTGGATTGTTATTGATACAGGACAATCAAGGCGATGGGGCAATTAAAACTACCATGGCTTCAGGCATGTATTCTTACTCCCTAAATATCAATCGAAACTTCTCAATCAATACTGGCTTAAAAGCTACCTATGTTCAAAGAAAATTAGATTGGGAATCGCTTGTGTTTTCCGATATGATTGACCCTTTGTATGGAGTAATATATCCGGGAAGAGAAGTTCAACCAGGGAGTTTATCTCATTCCTATATTGATTTTTCACTTGGTGTGGTAGCAAACTATAAGAATTTCTATTTTGGGGCTGTCGCCGATCACTTATCCGAACCCGATGAGGCATTCGATAGCGATGACAATACAGCTATTTTACCTCGAAAATATACATTTCATGCAGGAGCATTAATCCCTATTGGATATTCGAGAGGTTTAATGAAGAGCGATTATTCAATTTCGCCTAATATTCTTTATCAGAAACAGCAGGATTTTGAACAAATGAACTATGGACTTTATTTTTCACGAACCAATTGGGTGGTGGGGGCCTGGTTCAGACAAAATTTATCATTCGACTTCGATGCTTTTATCGTTTTGTTGGGCTATCAGACTGATCGATTGCGAATTGGATATTCTTACGACTATGTAGTTTCAAAATTGGTGAAAACAAACTCAGGGGCACACGAGATTTCTCTAACATATTTGTTGGGAAAAACACGAACTTCTTGTTCGGGTTCTCATTATTACAGAAAGAAAAGAAGGATCAGGGCAATTAAGTGCCCAAAATTTTAATGGATAAAAAAAGACCAATTGTCAAAGAATTATATTTATCTGTTTAAGTTTAATTAACTGGTTAACAAAAGTTAAGATTTCTTAAGAGTGGTCTAATGTGGTGTAAAAGTTTATGAATTTAAAATTAGAAAGTATATATTTATATATTGTGAAGAAGGCTGAAAATATAGTGTTTAAGCAGAGTCTTTTCTTAAAAAGATTCTTGATATTGGTGCTTTTTGTTTTGAGCCTGTTTCCATATTCATTGCAAGCTCAGGAATCGAAAAAAGTGAGAGATTCGCTCAGAACTTTAGAAATACTGAAAGGTGCGTTAAATAATGCGGTAAAAAATAATGCCAGTGCCGAATCGGCTGAATTGGACATGGAAATTGATGGATTAATTATGGATGAAACCATATCAAAAGTAGGAAGGGATTTCTACGACATGTTTTATTCAGGATGGAATGCACCAAAAAATGCTAAAAATTTTACCATTACCATTAAGGAGATGGTTTTGCCAGGATTGGCTACACAGGTTACCGTAATGGTAAATGATAATGAGGTGTTTAAGCAAAGAGTTCAACCGAGGTACGATATTCTGGAACAGATGTCAAATTATGCAATACAACAAACTGGAAGATATTTATCAAATTACGAAAAAATGAAATCTCAGCTTGATGGTGATGACCAATCGGGTTCGGGTATTTTTTAACCTAAAAATAACACACCATGAAATATTTAAAAGCAATAATCATCGTCGCCATATTTGCCCTGGCTCAACCTGTAGGAGCATTGGCGCAAGATTTTGTATATACTCCGGTAAATTCCAATTTTGGCGGTAATCCATACAATTATAACTGGCTTATCAATTCGGCTAAGCAACAAGATAAAATTGAAGATCCTACTACAGAGGAAGGGTACCAAACAGATCCATTGGATGATTTCGAAGACAACCTGAACCGTCAAATATTGAATCAACTTTCTAGTCAGTTGGTGAATCAGATTTTTGGTGAAGGTGGCGACCTTGAATCGGGAAGTTATAATCTTGGAAGTTACCAGGTTGATATTATGGAAGATGCAAGCGGGATTACGGTCAACATACAAGACCTGCGGAATGGGAATTATACCAATGTGATCATTCCAAGCTATTAAATCACACCATTAATTAATGTAATACCTCACTAAGTCTCTCTATATGCAAAGATTTATACCCTTATATCTGCTGATTATTTTTATAATTGGTGGATGTGTACCCTATTTTAACCAACCGCTAACGGAACAACGTGCCGAAATAGGAGCAGAAACACCAGTTCGTAAAAACCTGGTGGGCTTGCCAGAACCACGAGAAAAAATTGTTGCAGCAGTTTATAAGTTTCGTGACCAAACAGGTCAGTACAAACCTTCGGAAACCGGTGCAAACTGGTCTACAGCTGTTACCCAGGGAACAACGTCAATTTTATTAAAGGCGATAGAAGAATCGGGATGGTTTATCCCCTTGGAGCGTGAAGGTTTATCTAACTTGTTAAATGAAAGGAAAATCATACGTTCCAGCCGTGCCAACTATGCAGGAAAAGACGATAAGTCGCAACTGCTTCCTCCGTTGTTATTTGCGGGGATTGTTTTGGAAGGTGGTGTAATTAGTTACGACGCTAATGTAATTACTGGTGGAGCTGGTTTAATGTATTTTGCTGCCGGAGGTTCTGGTCAGTATCGTCAGGATCGGGTAACCGTTTACCTGCGTGCCATTTCAACCAGTAATGGTAGAATTTTAAAAACCGTTTACACCTCAAAAATGATTCTGTCTCAAAAGATAGATGCGAGCTTATTTAGGTATGTAAAATTTAAGAGACTTCTAGAGGCTGAAACAGGTTTTACCTACAACGAGCCATCAGAAATGGCGGTAAAAGAGGCTATCGAGAAGGCTGTGGAATCATTAATTATCGAAGGTGTAATTGAAGGTTTGTGGGACCTAAAAAATCCTGAAGATGTAAGCTCTGAAGTGATTACCAATTATGTGGAAGAAAAAGAAACCAACCAGGAATCAGATTTCTTTGATCAATTGGTGACCAAGAGAAGACATAAATTTGGTTTGGGAATTGAAGGAGGTTCGTGGCTATATATGGGAGATTATAGTCATACCGAAATGGAAGCTTGCGGAGGTGTATCCTTGTTATACGATACTCAATCGTACGTACAGTTTAAAGCCAGCTTAACAAGGGGAGATTTGGCTACTACGAAACACTTTCAAAGAACCTACAACTCTTTGGATGTAACAGCCAAGTATCGTTTGTTGCCATATAAAAGCTGGACACCATATGTTGAAGGAGGTTTGGGATTATTTTCCCAGCATGATAAATCTGCCTTTACATTCGATCTTTCCAATTCGATACATACCCAGGCAATTTATGGAGCAGGGGTGGAATTCTTACTCAACGACAAGTTTGGATTAAATTTCTCTGTTCTGAATCACTACATTTTTAATGATAATGTTGATGGTTTAAAACAGGGTAATTATAATGACTATTTCTGGGAAGGAAAAATAGGACTTAATTTTTACTTTGATAAACTCTGGGATAAGAATAAAAAGAAAAGGGTGAGAAAACAAAAGATACGCAAAAAACCTAAAGAACAGCCAAAGTCTGTTGAATAAAATATTAACAAGTTACTAACAGGTTAGATTCATTTCTAACCTGTTTTTTTATGCCTAATTTTTTTAATGGATATTGCTTGTAAGCTTGTTATTGCGTGGTTTGCAGCGATTTGTTTAATTTTAATTAACTATTTAGAATGAATTTAAAAGCTTTGTAAGATTTGATCAAGATCTTTTAAATATTCATCATATAAATATATAGTTTGATGTAAACTAACATTTTATTTCCAATATTCCTTTCTAATTTAGTTTTCGAATAAAAAACATAAATCATCAAATCGCACACAGATGTGCATTAAAATTAATTAAAACAATTCACTCAGGGAAACCTGTATTTCACTTTAAACCTAAAAATTCAAACCATGAAAAAGATTTTATTCGTCTTTTTGACAGTTTTATTAACTGGAGCGTATTCTTTCGCTCAAATCAACCAATCAAATGTTGAGCAATACGGTTGGCTTAACAGTGCTGCTGTTACTCAAACAGGTGTATTCAACATTAGTGATGTTTATCAAGATGGTGTTTTCAATAACGCTACTATTGATCAAGCAGGATTTTTCAACGTTTCTTTAGCTACTCAGCTTGGCACAGGAAACACTCTTTATGTAGATCAGGCAATGTCTAACTTCTCTGCAGCTTTCCAATTAGGTTGGTTCAATTTTGCAGACGTTAAGCAGTATGGCTACAACACTTCTTACATTTCTCAATTCTTTGGTTCTTACAACATGGCTTACGTAGATCAGGCAGGTGTTTGGAACGTTTCTGACATTAACCAGGCATTTAGCTATGCTGAATACGCTGACGTATTCCAAAGAGGATGGTTAAACAGATCTGATATTGACCAATTAGGTGGTGCTTATGATATGGCTTTCGTTAGTCAGTGGGGTACTTGGAACAGAGCTAAAGTTCTTCAGGAAGCTACTTACGCAAACCTTGCTATCGTTAGCCAGTATGGTTTTGGAAACTATGCAAATGTTGACCAGTGGTTAGGTGAAGAAAATACTGTTGAAATTCTTCAGCACGGTATGTTTAATACTACATATGCTGAACAATGGGGTGGTATGTTTAACCGCGCATTGGTACACCAAGGTGGTTTAGGTAACTTTGCTTACACTGGACAGTACGGTGGTTATATGAACGATATCGATGTAAACCAGCACGGAAGATATAACGAAGCTTACGCAGCTCAGTACGGTGGTATGTATAACAACTCTATCATCATGCAAAGAGGTAAAGCTAACGTTGCTGTTACAACTCAAGATGGTGGTCTTGCTAACTTAGCATACGTTAACCAAAGAGGTAAATATAACTTTGCTGAAGTTGAGCAAATGGAAGGTGCTTTAAATTGGGCATTGGTGAACCAAAGAGGTAAAGGTAACGATGCATTCGTACAGCAGTACTATGGCGTATTCAATACAGCAGATGTTTACCAGCAAGGTAAAAGAAATGATGCTTACGTAGGTCAGTTAGGTGGTTTATTCAACAATGCTGAAATTGAGCAGTATGGTAAGAGAAATGATGCAGCTATCGTACAAATCGAAGGTGCTTTCAACGAAGCTTACATTGGACAAGAAGGAAAATATAACGATGCTGAAATATACCAGGAGTTTGGTGTAGGTTCTTTCGCAGGTATCGCACAGATTGGTGAATCTAACGAAGCTTATATTGAGCAGTCATTTACTGATTTCTCTTTCGCAGGTATCATTCAGTTAGGTGATGATAATGAAGCAGCTATTGGTCAGTTCGATTCAGATGATAGCTATGCATTAATCAACCAGGAAGGTAATGATAACTTTGCTGTAACAGTTCAGGCATTTGGTGAAGGTAATATCGCAGTTACTAACCAAATTGGTGATTACAACTCAGCTGTAACTCTTCAGGTAGGAAGCAACAACGTTGCTGACGTTTACCAAGAAGGTTTCGGTCACTCATCTACAGTTACTCAGTACGGTAATGGAAACACTGCTATCGTAACTCAATACAATGCAGGTGTAACTCCATAATTATATGAATTGATTTGATTGATTTATAATACAAACAACCGCCAAATTGCTGAAAAATTGCAGTTTGGCGGTTTTGTTTTAAGATATCATTTAAAACATTTTAAACATTTGTTTAAGTTTTCTTATGCTTTTTTAGACTGTTTCAAAATTAGATTATCGATAGTACCATTTAATCAATAGTAATAATTCATTCATGTAAAAATAAAAGCGTTTGGAAAGGCTTTTTCTTAATTTAGATAAAAGATCTACACAGGCTGTAAGCACTTATATGTTAGATCTTATCAGAGCTCTTTATACTATACTTAGATTTTATTTTAATTCACTTTAAAACCTTAAAAAAAATCAACCATGAAAAAATTATTATTTCTGGTAGTTGCTGTGGTTTTTGCAGTTTCTTCTGCATTTGCACAGGTTAACTACTCAACAGTAGACCAATTGGGTTTTGGCAATACAGCTGGTGTTACCCAAGTTGGATGGTACAACATGAGTGATGTTGACCAACTAGGATTATGGAATGACGCTACAGTTGACCAAACAGGATTGGCTAACATCTCTGATATCAATCAGTGGCTTGTTGGTAATTCAGCAATGGTTACTCAGCGAGGCATTCTGAATGTATCGTATGTTGATCAAGTAGGATTCTTTAATATGGCTTACGTTGATCAATTGGGATTGCACAACATTTCCAGAGTTCTTCAATTGGGTTTAATGAATATGGCAGGTGTTAGTCAGGCAGGATGGTTTAACATGTCGTATGTAACTCAATTTGATTTCTTAAATGCTGCATCTGTTATGCAAATGGGATTGGCTAACTTGTCAACTATTGTACAAGCAAACCATAATAACATTGCTATGGTAGATCAGTTAGGAAGATTTAACCGCAGTCATGTTCTTCAGTATGGTGCTTTAAGTACCGCAACTGTTTCTCAAATGGGAGTTCGTAACTTCTCTAACATTACACAAATTTTACCGATTTTCACTGATGCAACTGTTATTCAGTATGGTAGACTTAACCGTTCGGATGTTTACCAAAGAAGAGGTGCTTATAACTCAGCTTTCGTGAACCAGTGGGGTTTAAGAAACATGGCAAGAGTTACTCAATTGTACGGTAGATTTAACACTGCAACCATTTCTCAGCTTTATGCATTTAACAGAGCAAGAACTATGCAAATTGGTGGTTTCAGCAATGTTGCCAATATTCACCAAAATGGTATTTATAATATGGCTTCAACCTACCAAAGAGGTGGTGTAGATAACGAGGCATTTATTATGCAAAATGGTGAAGGAAACCGTGCACGTACAGTTCAAGTTGGTGGAGATCACAATGTATCGAGAACAAACCAAATTGGTACTCGTAACTATGCTTTTGTTGAGCAAATTCATGAATCAGGTGGTGATGTTGAGGTATTCCAAAAAGGATACAGACATTTTGCTGATGTAACGCAAAAGTACGGATCAGGTGATGTAGCTACAGTAATTCAAAAAGGTGTACGCCAAACAGCTTACATTTCTCAGCTTTATGGAACTAAGAACAAAGCTAAGATTAAACAAAAAGATCTTGGAAACTTAGCAATTATCGACCAGATTGGTGGTAAGAAGAATAAAGCAGACATCTTCCAGAAGGGTGAATACAACTTCTCATTTGTTGGACAGTTTGGTGGTAAGAAATCAGACGCATTTGTTGAGCAAAGAGGTGATTTCAACAGAGGTTGGGTATTCCAGTTCGATCAGGAAGAAAGTTTAGCTGACATCTTGCAGGATGGTGACCGTAACGTTGCTGTAATTGCACAAATGGACGGTATGTTTAATAGTGCTACTATTGTTCAAACTGGTGATGACAACACAGGTTTAACTTACCAGTGGGGTGACAACAATACTTCATTCCTTGAGCAAATTGGTAACGGACACTTTGGTCAGGTTATCCAGAATGGTGCCGATAACTTCGCTGTAACTCAGCAAGGAAACAATGGTGTTGTATTCTCACCATGATACTAAAGAAATTATCAGATTAAATTCCCGCTCTTGCGGGAATTTTTTCCTGATTAAAATCTTCACAAAGTCGCTTATGCCTTATTTTATAAAATACATATGGTGCGCTCTGTTCTTATGTTTTAGCAATCTTGTAATTGGGCAGAATTATAATCAGGAAGATCATCTTCTGAAACAGTTGAATTATGGTCTTGCAAATGCCATCGAAGGAGAAAATGTAATTTCTGCTATTCAATATGGAAATGAGAATGAATTATTCATTACTCAATTTAGTAAAGAACAGGTGGCAATTATCCAACAGGTTGGTGTTGAAAACATTTTAGAGGCAGTTCAGAAAGGAAATCGCCAGGTTTTGGAGATTTTTCAGCGAGGAGATTTAAATTTTGTGGAATCTGTTCTAAATGGTAACAGCATTTCCTCTAGCATTCACCAGTATGGTGATAACAATTCATTGCAACAAGAAGTTATTGGGAATAATAAGAGCTTTGAAATTACACAAGTTGGAAACGACAATGAATTAATTCAAATGGATACCGGAAACTCATCAGGTTATGAAGTTACCCAGGTGGGAGTCGGTATGACAGTTATAATACAAAGTGGTTTGTGAATACAGAGCAGGTTTAAATGGTTGGGGTATCCGAAAGGGTACCCCTTCTTATTTTAAGATATTTTATGGAAATTAAATGAATTTTTTAGCTATTTATAGTAATTTAACGCTTCCAATATTGATTTTACGCAACCGATTGGATAATTTTAATAATCGTAAGTAAGTTATTAATTGTATGACACTAAGAATTTTTGCACTAAGTTGTTTGCTTCTTTTGATAGTAAATGTTTACGCAAACCGCATTATCCAAAACAAAATGAAAGCCTGGATCGAATTAGAAGGTGAAATCAATAACTTATCGGTTTGTGCAAAATTTACAAACTACCAAGATCAAACCATCACCATCGACTATGTACTTCGTACCAAGAAAGTAGGGCGTTCCGGTGATACTTCAACAAGTCAAAAAGGAAAAAGCATCGCTCCAACCAACAAAATTTTAGCTTTATCTGAAGCAAGAATGAATTTGTCCAGGAAGGATAATTTATTCGTCAAACTGTTCGTTTATCACAATAAGAAGTTGGTTGCTCAAGATTCGGTTGTTTTACATGGAGATAATGAGTAAATTAAGAAAAATTAAAATAGCTACCAGAATATGAGAAAATTCTACACACTCTTTGGACTGTTTCTACTTCTTGGATGGTCCATGCTTATAATATCGTGTAATGAAAGTACCGTGGAGCCTGATTTATATGGAACCATTAGTGGAACTGTAAAAGCTTCTGACAGTAACAATACACCTATGGAAGGTGTAACAATTACTACGAGCCCTGGAACAACTTCTGTAACAACCAATGCCGAAGGCCAATTTAGTATTGGGGAAGTTTTGGTTGGAGATTATTCAGTTACGGCCTCGAAAGAGGATTACTCTTCGCAAAACATTAGTATTACTGTTCGAGAAGGACAGGATGTTGTGATGGAATTTGTTTTGCAAGATGCTCCAATCGATAAAAAGATTCCTGATAATATTACCTATGTATCGCCTCTTGATGTTACCAGTGATGCAACAAAACTTCCTACCGAAGTTACGCTAACCTGGAACAATGGTGAAACAGAAAAAGGAGATACCCTTTATTTTGACGTGGTTTTATATGAAGGTGCTGCCGATACAGAAGGGGTAAAAGTGGCCACCAATATTTTGGATACCACTTATACTGTAAATGGCCTAAAATTCGAAACCACCTATTTGTGGAAAATTGTGGCCAGAAACAAACAATTAGATGAAGTCGAGGGGGATATCTGGAGATTTAATACCGAAGATTTTCCTATTAACGGCTACATTTTTGTAAAAGATTCGTTAAACTCAAGAGATGTTTACTCATGGGATTTGCAAGAGAATCACTTGGTTAGACTAACTGATGGAGGTGGGGATGAGCTCCACCCAAAGATTATGCCTGGAAGCCACTCACGCATTGCTTACTCTGCAATGGACAATGGTGTTTTTCATATCTACTCCATGGATTTAAAAGGCAAAGATGTTTTTAAAGTTACCAACGACAGACCTGTGGTTGGAAACCATAATGATGGTGGTGGATTTGTGTGGTCACCAACAGGCGATCAGTTAATGTATGGCTACTACAATGAATTAATTGTAATTAATAATGATGGTACCGGCTGGCAAAAAATTGCCAATTCACCGGTAAACAGAGAGTTTACTCAAATGGATTGGACCTACCAGTTCGACAATAGAAGTGAAGAAAAAATTGTTGCACTTGCCCAAGGCGATAAGCCATACGATAATGAAATTTATTTGATGGATCCTGATGGTGGTAATATGACTGTACTTGTTCCAAATTTGGAAGGAACCTTATCTAATCCTCAATTTTCATTTGGTGGCGATAAGGTGATTTTTTCTTTGGATTCGCTTTATGAAGATGACAGAGGCATTCAGAGAGATGCTAGAATTTATAGCATTAATATCGATGGAACAGGTTGGACCGATTTATCGGGAGATGATAAAACCGGGAATGATCTTCAAGCGAAATTTTCAGAGACAGGAGAGAAAATCATTTTCATGAATGTTTCTAATTCTGGTACCGAGAAAAAAACGATTTGGACCATGGATCCGGATGGAAGTAATAGAGAACAATTAATTTATAATGGGGAGATGCCAGATTGGTATAATCCGTGATAATAGTCCTGTTTAAATAATTATTGCATCTGGAATTATTCAGATGCTTTTTTTTTGCACAAAAAAAGCCTCCCAATTTGGAAGGCTTTTTATATTTCTTATTCGCAAGATTTTAGAATCTTCTTTCTTTGATTCTTGCTTTCTTACCTGTAAGTCCACGTAGATAGTAAATTCTAGCTCTTCTAACGCGACCTCTTTTGTTCACTTCAATTTTCTCGATGAATGGAGAAGAGAATGGAATGATTCTTTCCACACCTACGTTACCAGACATTTTTCTGATGGTGAAAGTTTTAGTAGATCCTGATCCTTTAATTTGGATAACAACACCTCTAAATACCTGAGTTCTTTCTTTGTTTCCCTCTTTAATTTTGTAAGAAACACTTACAGTATCACCTGCTTGAAAATCAGGAGTTTCAACACCTGTGTTGAAAGCCTCTTCTGCAACTTTAATTAAATCCATTATTTTAATGTATTAAGGTTCACGAGCGCAATGTAAACATATTTACCTATTACCATGCCAGAGATTACGCACGAATTCGCCGCAAAATTAATAAAAATATCTAAGCTAAAAAGCATTGAGCTCATTTTTTTATGCAATCCATAAAAAATATTCATACATAAGCTCTATAAAAAAAAGGAGCCCTAAAGCTCCTTTTTATTAGAATCATATTTTTTTAGTGAGATGCACCAGAAACTTTTAATTTGTCGCCAGTAGTTTTCACAATTGTTTCATAATACTCTTTGCTGTATCCTGGTTGCTTCATTTTAGGATTTTGCTTGTCACCATCTTTTTCCTTAATGTTACCATCCATGTATTTAGCGAATAAGTAGCCATAGAACTCTCTCCACTCGTTGGTAAGATTATCACCCTGGTTACAAGAGAAATCAGTTAAGAACTCAATTGCAGCAGCCTCGTCAGTTTTAAACATTCCCTCAGCAGCAAGGTCGATAATTTTAGTGAATGATAAATATTTCTTTTCAAGAGATTTTTGCTTCTTGGCAATTTCAGGGTGGATTGCATTATAGCGAGTATAAGCAAAATTAGTTACCTGGTTGAATACCCAAAATGCAGATTTGTTTGTGAAGTCCATCAATTTACCATTACCTACAGCAAACGACTTAGGAACTCTTGTGCTACCGCAATACATTGGGAAGTATACCGACGATGCAGCATCATCTACACCAAACCAGTTGATTCCACCAACTGCATCAGGTAACCAGTTTCTAGACTGTGCTACAAATGAGAAACCTGTTTGCTGAGTAGCAGTTGCACGTTCGTTACAATAAGTAACACCGTCAACTTTCCAGGTAAGTGGTCTCCAACGGTAAGGGTTGCCGTAAGGTCCAGCACCCATATCTTTAGCCATATCCAATTCTGTTCCTTCAAGGTGATTTCTCATGTGATCCATCAATTCCAAAACATCAACTTTTTCATCTGGCTTAATCCATAGAGGCATACGGTTAGTGGCATAACCTTTATCGTCGTGTTCAACTTTACCTTTACAGTAGTCGAAATATTTGTCCATTCCTTCTTTTACATCATTAAAGAAAGACCATACACGAATTTCACAGAATCTTGCAGCACCAAAATCAACTGGAGCATATGTATCAGAGAAGCTAAACTCTTTGTTCTTGCCATCTTTTGGATAGTAACCTTTTTCTTTTGCGAAAGAAATAACATCTTTTGCATATACATTAGTTACTTCAGGATTGAAGATTTTATCCATTTTATCAGAAGAAATAGAGTTCTTTCCTTCCAATGGGAAAGTGGTAATTCTTGCCTGGTTAGCATGACCACTAACATATCCGTCAGGAATCATTCTTGCCACCCAAACAGCACCTTTTTCGCCATTACCTTTTCCAATCATTTCAAGAATCCAGATCTCATTCTTATCAGAGATAGAAAATGATTCTCCAGAGCTATAGTAACCATGAGTTTCTACAAGTTCAGTCATCACCTTGATTGCTTCACGAGCATTTTTTGCGCGCTGAAGAGTCAGGTAAATCAAGCTACCGTAATCAATCAAAGCTCCTTCTTGTTTTCCTGTTCCAAGTTCAGATCTACCACCATAAGTAGTTTCTCCAATAGCCAATTGGAACTCATTCATGTTTCCAACTACAGAATATGTGTGAGGAACCTGAGGAATCTGACCTAAGTATTTTCCTGTATCCCATTCGTAAACATCAATCATTGTTCCTTCAGCCCAATCGGCAGCAGGACGGAAATAAAGCTCTCCGTAAAGTACATGCGAGTCGGCAGCGTAAGTAATCATGTTAGAACCATCAGTACTAGCTCCTCTTGTTACAAGGTAGTTAGTACATGCTTGTGAAGTTGTTGTCGAAAAGACAAAAATTGCCATTAAAAGTGAGGCAATTGCATAAATCTTCTTCATGTTTAAATATTTAAGTGAATTTAATTGCGTAAAATTTTCACGATTCCTACAAAAATAGGAAAAAAATATAAAGTTAAAGCTGATAAAAGTCTTTATCAGTAAAGGCTTTTAATTTAACGACTTAAGATGCTTTTTGAATTGACCTACCAGAAAAAACTGCTTTCAAACCTGGATTTATTGCCAAGTTTATCAAGCACTTCCAATTGCAGCTTATGCTTTCGGTTTGGTAACAATCTTTTTTTATCGAAAGTATAAAACAGGTGATTGTTCTTGGCATCAAACTCGAACAGAACCCATTTGCCATCAATCATTCCATTATAAGATTTTATTCCCGATAACTCATCCTTTATTGTGAATGATATTTTTTCACGTACCGAAAGATTTTTCAATTTAAAATTGGTTCTCGACTTAATGCTGGGTGCAATGGTATCCATTACCACCGCAAAATCGCCAAACACCCTGGTTTTTGATTTTACCCATCCATTAATATAAATTCCACCCACATTCGAAAATTTGCCATCTTTTTCGAGAGAAGCAATAAACAACTTGTTTTCATTTTTAATGCTTTTGTTCGGTTTTATTGCAAGAGTATAGTATCGATGTACTGGTGTTGTTTTTTGATGTATCGAATGAATATCGGACAATAGATTTGTGTCGGCTTTATGAGAATATTTGAATTTAATATCAGTGTAAAACGAGTTGGCCGGAAATTTTAATTCCACTGCATCAGCTTTAAATACATTTTCGCTCGTTGCCGATAGTAATTGATTGTAATCGGCTTGTTTAAATGCTTGAGTGTTCTCTTTCGATTGAGCATACACTCTTAGTTTAGCCAGGTTATTCTTTGTGTCTTTGGCCAGGAAATCAATTTTATATTTTGTGCCTGCTTTAAAATGGTAAATGCCATTATTGCTAAAGTAATTGTATACCGATAGCTTGTTGTTGGGTTCTTTAAAACACTTGTGAATTCTTCTCTTTTCAGTGATATTAAGAGCGTAATCCATGTGGGAATTAATGTAACGCGATTCATCAAACGAGAACTTGTTGAAAGTGTAGTTTGTAATCAAAGAATCGTTTACCAATACTTTCATATTATAAATGCCACACTTTCCCCATGTGTTGTCCAGGTAATCGTTTACCTGTAAGGCAAAGCCAATATTACCCGAAAGTACCACCTTAGGATCTCCTTTTAAGTGGAATGCATTGTTGTAGTAGGTAACTGGAAACTTCTGTCTTGTGTTTTTACCGTTTACGCTACTTAAGGAATCCATTGGGTAAGCATATAGGTTGAAAATTTTTGGTGGAGTCGTATCCTTAATTTTAAAACCAAAGTGAAGCGGGTTCAATGGATGTTCCGATTTTGTATCCCTAATCTCAAAATGAAGATGCGGTCCAGCCGAGGAACCTGTATTTCCGGATATGGCAATGATATCGCCTTTTTTCACGGGAAATCGATCTTTTTCCAAATTCAGATCAAATGCGAATGTTTTTTTGCTGTATTGGTGTGCTTTTACAAATTCATTTATTTCCTTGTTAAAACGGTTCAAATGCCCATATACCGAAGTAAATCCATTCGGGTGATCGATGTAAATGGCTTTCCCATAGCCTCCTGCCGAAACTTTAATTCTGCTTACATATCCATCGGCAATGGCGTATATTTTTTTACCTGTTGTAAATGTTCTGATATCAATGCCGGAATGAAAATGATTGTTCCTTAATTCAGCAAAGTTTCCCGATAGTGTGATGGTAAAATCAACGGGTGATCGAAAGTAATTTTTTGGATAATTTTTTTGCTGGGCAATCAGGTTGGTTGAATGGAAAAAAAACAGGATTGATAAAAAGGTGATTATGTTTGTTTTAAAATGCATCATTTTCATATTGTGTTACGCTGTATTGTTCGTCAAAACTACAAAAAAAGCTTTTTTTTCGGAAGCATGAACTAAAATACAAACCAATAAATTTGATAATCTTCTCAGCAATGTTAATTTTGTAAAAGAAAATTTTAATGATGGATCAGGAATCAAACGAAATAATAATAAGTTTAAGAAAACGCATAGACGAGCTTATTTCGTTGTACCAAAAATCCAAGGAGGAAAAAGAATCACTTATTCATGAGAAAATGGAGCTTATGGAGAAGGTGGAAAATCTTTCGAGGGAAAAAAGTGAACTTGAACATCATTACGATACATTGAAGCTTGCCAAAACATTATCTTCAAATAGTGAAGATTCTCATGAAGCTAAGCTTAAGATAAACCGAATTGTGCGGGAGATTGATAAATGTATTGCGCTTTTAAACAGATAAGAATTTGTTTATGGATAACAAACTTTCAATTAAAGTTAACGTTGCGGATAGAACCTATCCTTTAAATATTGATCGCAAACAGGAGGAAGTGATCAGAAAGGCCGCAAAAATGATTAATGAGAAGGTTTTGCAATACAAACAAAGATATAAAGATAAAGATACTCAGGACTTTCTTGCAATGGCTTCTTTGCAGTATGTAATTAAAGTTATTGAATTGGAAAATAAGGCAGATGTTGCACCAGTTTACAATGAGCTAAAAGCAATGGAACGCGAACTGAGTGAATTCTTGGAAAAAGAGTAAACAAACGTTCTTTAAAATAAAGTAAAGTAATAACCCGCATTATTTCTTGAACTTATAACTTGTTGGTAGTTAGGGATTATGGTCTTAATTCTGAGCTATTTGCTGAGATATTGGTTCGAGTGATGGTGCGGGTTATTTTTGTATATAAACTAGTATTGACTAAATATTCTATAATATGATTGAAACTATAATAGGAATTCTTGCCTTTGTTGTAGGTGGGATACTTGCATATTTTATATTGCAAAAAGCTCTAAAATCGAAGAGCGAAAAGATAATTCAAGAAGCTCAGACCGAGGCTGAAGTAATCAAAAAAGACAAGATACTACAGGCGAAGGAAAAGTTTTTTCAATTAAAGACCGAGCACGAAAAACAAATTAACTCTAAGAACAATAAGCTTTTAGCTGCTGAAAATAAAATCAAGCAAAAAGAGAATACTTTAAACCAAAGAATTGATGATTTCCAACGTAAAAAGAAGGAGACAGATGCGATTCGCGAGAACTTGAATCATCAGATCGATTTGGTTGATAAGAAATCGAAAGAGCTTGAGAAAGCGAAAAAGCAGCAAATTGAGCAGTTGGAAGAGATTTCAGGCTTATCAGCAGATGAAGCGAAAAACCAATTGATCGATTCATTGAAAGAGGAGGCTAAAACCGAAGCCATGTCTTATGTGAATGAGATTATGGAAGAGGCGAAGATGACTGCAAATATGGAAGCCAAAAAAGTGGTGGTAAAAACCATTCAGCGAGTGGCAACAGAAACGGCGATCGAAAATTCGGTAACCATTTTCCATATCGAGTCCGATGAAATTAAAGGTAGAATTATCGGTCGTGAGGGGCGTAATATTCGTGCTTTGGAAGCGGCTACAGGAATTGAGATTATTGTTGATGATACGCCGGAGGCTATCGTGCTTTCAGGATTCGATCCGGTTCGCAGAGAGATTGCCAGGCTGGCACTTCACCAATTGGTAACCGATGGACGTATTCACCCTGCAAGAATCGAAGAAGTGGTGAATAAGGTTCGCAAGCAGATTGAAGAAGAAATTATCGAAACTGGTAAACGTACAGCAATTGACTTGGGTATTCATGGTCTTCACCCTGAATTGATTCGTTTGGTAGGTAAAATGAAATACCGTTCGTCATACGGACAAAACTTATTGCAACACGCAAGAGAAACTGCAAACTTATGTGCTATAATGGCCACTGAGCTTGGTTTAAATGCGAAGCGTGCCAAGCGTGCAGGTCTGTTACACGATATAGGTAAGGTGCCGGATGATGAGCCAGAATTGCCACACGCAATTTTAGGGATGAAGCTGGCTGAGAAATATAAAGAGAAGCCAGATGTTTGCAACGCAATTGGAGCTCACCATGATGAAATCGAGATGACTTCTATGATTTCTCCAATTATCCAGGCTTGTGATGCCATTTCAGGTGCTCGTCCGGGAGCTCGTCGTGAAATTGTAGAGTCTTATATCAAGCGATTGAAAGATCTTGAAAACCTTGCTCTTTCGCATCCTGGTGTATTGAAGACTTATGCAATTCAGGCTGGTCGTGAGTTGAGAGTTATCGTTGGTAGTGAGAAGGTATCCGATAAGGAAGCTGAAACATTATCATTGGATATTGCACAAAAAATTCAGGATGAAATGACTTATCCTGGTCAGGTGAAGATTACAGTAATTCGCGAAACACGTGCAATTAATTACGCAAAATAGTAGAACAACTATATCGCAAAAGAAACCCGTTTCAATTCGAAACGGGTTTTTTATTTAAATTGATTTGTACAAATCTTTAAAGTTTGGGACATAAGTGGTAAGCTTCAGCTTTTTATACACACTGATATTGTGCTTTACCAATCTTTTTATCAAACTTGTATTCTCTGCGGCTTTATAGTATTTAGGCCGATTAACAATTTTCTTCGATTCTATTAAAAACTGCAGTTCTGCACGTCCGAAAACTTTACCTCTGTCTATCGGGTTGATGTAAAAAAGGACATCTTCCTTTTTGGACGATTCATCCACTTTATCCACATAGCACAACAGTACACTGTCGGTGAGGTGTATGCCATAAACAGGAATGCCTAATTCCTGCGCAATTCCAGCATAAATGATGGAGATAATTACATAGTTCCCCTGCTTTTGCGATAAAACGGTTCCAATGTCACTATCCCAGTTGGTGGGTTGATTAGGCGATAAAGCCTGGTAATTGTAAATGTTGTAGAAAAAATGATTTAGAATCTTGATTTTTTCTAATGCTGTTAATTGATTGTTTAACTCAAGCCACACATCCTTTTTAATCTTATCGATTACCTTCCGGATAGGTTCAGTAATCAGGTTGGGATTATAGCTTTTATTCACCAGAATGGCTCCTTCAATAAGGTTAGGAGATTCCGATTTACCCCAGTTTATCAGCTCCTTCTTTACGTGAGAGAACTGAATTTTGTTGATGACTTGCTCAAGTCGTTCCTGAAGTATTGTGTTTTTAGAATCCAGCCAGTAATCTTCGAGTTGAGGAATAATAGAAATTGGTAAGTTAGTCAACTCATTTTCGATTCTTTTATAGATCTCCGGCGTTGGATCGTCTAACAAAGATAATAGAGCGGTGAGTTTATTCTCATTCATAACTTAAGGTTTTGGCCCGACTAAATATAAGAAAACCCATAAGCAAAAGCAATCTTATGGGTTATTTCTTTGAAAATTAGGCCGAAACCAATTTAGCTAAGTCTGTCGAGAACGACCTGAATTAAGCTTTTTACGGTTGGCTTGTAATCCTTACTGGCATCTTTGGTAATTCGGTTGGCAATAATTGCACAAACCGCGGCAGCATTGTGTCCTAGCATTGCCGACAATCCAAAAATGGCAGAGCTTTCCATCTCGTAATTTGTAATTTTTTCACCTTTAAAATCGAATTCCTCAATTTTGTCGTTCAAGTCTGGATCAAGGGTTTGTAATCTTAAAACTCTGCCTTGTGGACCATAAAATCCGTTAGCAGAAATGGTTACGCCTTGAATCATATCGTCTCCATCAAGTTTATTAATCAGACTTTTCGAAGCAGGAACTACATAAGGAGAAGCCAATTTAGCATCCCATTTTACGAAATCTTTAAACGACTGTTCAAAATCAAGATCGGAAACATTATCGCGTTCAGCATAGAAATTAAGCATGCCGTCGAAGCCAATCGATTTGTTCGATAGCAAGAATGAGTCAACAGGAATATTGCCTTGAAGTGCTCCCGAAGTTCCGATTCTTACTAAATCAAGACTTTTGTGTTCTGCTTTTGGTGTTCTGGTTTCCAGGTCAATGTTTACCAGGGCATCCAGTTCGTTTACTACAATATCGATATTGTCTGTGCCAATTCCGGTAGAAAGAACAGAAAATCTTTTCCCTTTGTAAGTTCCGGTTGTAGTTACAAATTCACGATTCGAAATCGTGCATTCCACTTCATCAAAGAAGCTGGCAACTAATTCTACTCTTCCCGGATCTCCAACCAAAATAACCGTATCGGCCAAATGTTCGGGACGAAGGTGCAAGTGAAATACACTTCCGTCGGGATTGATAATTAGTTCTGATGATTTAATTTTTTCCATATTCAAAAAATTATTGATAGCAAGGAGCCGAAACTATAGAAAATTTTTCAATCTACAAACTAACAAAATATATTCTTTTACATTCGCGCTTTTATTAGCTTTAACAAATCATCAAATTCAAAAAAATCTAATATTATTGTGCTATATTTAAATAAAAATTGAATCATAAATAAAAATTATAAATACAAGATCATGAAGAAGCAACCCTATTTTTTAATTGTACTGGCATTTTTTGCTATTATCCTCATTTTATCGGGCTCGAGTATGTTTTTAACACTTCAGCCTGGTGAGCGTGGAGTGATTTTTAGAAAGTTCTCTGGTGGATTGGATAAAGAAAATGTATTCATGCCAGGTTTCCATATTATTGCTCCTTGGAACGACATGCATGTTTACGACGTGAGAGAGCAAAAAAGTGAAGAAACTATGGATGTTTTGGACAAGAATGGTTTGTCTGTGAATATTGATGTTTCGGTTCGTTTTAATCCGGTTTATAACAAAATTGGTTTCTTGCACGAAATTTTTGGTAAAGATTACATCAGCCAACTTGTAATTCCTGAAGTTCGTTCTTCGGTTCGACAAGTTGCGGGTAGATATACTGCCGAAGAAATTTATTCAACCAAGAGAAAAGAGGTAGAGGAGGCCATTATTACGGAAACCTCAGAGATTTTGAAGAGCAATAACATTCAAATGCGTGCGCTTTTGATTCGTTCGATTAACTTGCCTGAAAAAATTAAAGTTGCAATTGAAAGCAAACTACAGCAAGAGCAGGAAGCTTTGGCATATCAGTTTAAACTTGAAAAAGAAAAGAGTGAGGCTGAACGTAAAAGAATTGCTGCAGAAGGGGAAGCTAGAGCGAATAAGATTATCAACAGCAGTTTAACTCCAGCCCTATTGAAAATGCGTGGAATCGAGGCTACAATTAAGTTATCGGAATCTCCAAATTCGAAAGTGGTAGTGATTGGAAGTGGAAAAGATGGAATGCCATTGATTTTAGGAAATAATTAACAGTTTAGAAGAAATAACGAGAAGTTATTATCAATAATTTTGAGCCGTTCGCGTTTGCGAGCGGCTTTTTTGTGTTCACTATCGAACAGAGTAGTTCCGAAAGCGTTCAGTTTGTGTAAATCTTAAATTAAACAATTCTGCTGATTATCAAGTTGTAGGATTTCTTGGCATGTTGTATGATAAGGAAGGGACAGACAACCAAATTAATTACACCGATTAAAACTATTATTACCTAAAAACAACCATGAATAAATTGCCCGTACTAATCGTTCTGTTACTAATTATGGCATTGCCTGCATACACTGTAAATCTTGAAAAGAAGGAGATTCGCGCCATTCGTGTTGCGAATAAGCCGGTTATCGATGGAAAACTCGATGATCCGATCTGGAAAGGTGTGCCCATAGCAACGGATTTTATACAAAACGAACCAGACAATGGTAGTCCATCTAATTTTAAAACAGAAGTAAAATTTGTTTACACCGATGATGCTCTTGTGGTAGGAGTAATGATGTATGACCCCGATCCGAAAAATATTTTTAACAACCTAAGTAAAAGAGATGAGATGAATAACACCGATTTTGTGTTATTGCTGATTGATCCTTTTAACAATGGTTTGGATGCTTTCGAGTTTGCTGTAACTCCTGCCGGGGTGCAGTGGGATGCCAAAGTGGTAAACAATCGTGAAGATTCCAGTTGGGATGGAGTTTGGAGAAGTGCCACAGAAATTAATGGTGTTGGATGGAGCGCCGAATTCGAAATTCCTTATTCAGCTTTGAGATTCCCTAAAAAAGATGTTCAGGTATGGGGATTGAACGTAATTAGAAACGTTCAGAAAGTGCGTGAAAAAGTGACCTGGAATTTTATTGATAAAGAGGAAGATGGTTGGATCAACCAAAGTGGGGTTTTAAAAGGGATTGAAAATGTGAATCCACCGGTACGCCTATCGTTTACGCCTTACTTTTCGGTTTATATGGATAAATCTTCTGATGAATCGAAGTGGGAGGATAATTATCGTGGCGGTATGGATTTGAAATATGGTATCAACGAAAGTTATACCTTGGATATGATGTTGATTCCTGATTTTGGACAGGTACAGTCGGATGACGAGGTCTTGAACCTTTCGCCTTACGAAACCAAGTTTGACGAAAAAAGACAGTTCTTTACTGAAGCAACCGAGCTTTTTAACCGTGGTAATATTTTTTACTCGAGAAGAATTGGTGGAAGACCAATGAATAAATGGGCTGCCTACGATAATTTGGGAGATGATGAGATTGTGACGGAAAATCCGATTGAATCGAAAATTATAAATGCAACCAAAGTTTCGGGAAGAAATGCAAATGGTTTGGGGATTGGGGTGTTAAATGCCATGACAAAAAATACTTATGCCACCATTAAAGATACCATAAGCGGTGAAAGCAGAAAGGTGAAAACTCAGCCATTTACCAATTATAACATGTTTGTGATTGATAAAAGTTTAAAGAACGAATCGTATATCAGCTTTTTTAATACTAACAGATATGTTCCTGAGATTGATTATATGGCAAATGTAGCCGGAACGGAGTTTGTTTTCAAAAATGCTGAAAGATCGCATCGAATTATTGGTAAAGGGATTTTCTCCAAACGAATGATTGATGGTGAATCCGATCAGAATGGTCACTATCACCAGGTGGAGGTAGGAAAGATCAGTGGAAAATTTACCTGGGATTTCTTTCATCGAATGATTTCTGATGACTACAATCCGAATGATATGGGATTCTTGCATCGCAATAATCAAATCAATAACAATTTGAATTTTTTCTATTCAAATCATGAACCTAAAGGCAAGGTTTTAACCCGATTTGCAAATATCCGATTTCATCACGAAACCCGATATGAGCCAAAACGATATGCTCGATTCACCATATTCTATAATGCACGTGTAAAATTTAAAGATCATACGGCAATGGGGATGTATGGTAATATCAAACCAATCCACCATTACGATTACAATGAGCCAAGAGTTGCAGGAATGAAATTGAGAAAAGGATCATCGGCTTTTGGAGGTGCCTGGATATCGTCTGATTACAGGAAAGCATTCGCTATTGATGTAAGAGGTGACTTTGGGAAAAGCTTATCGAATGATGATTTAAAAACTTTTTCGCTTGAAATTGAGCCGCGTTACCGATTTAACGATCGATTTACCATGAACTACAAGTTGGAGTGGGATAGAGAACTGAATGAGTTGGGCTACGCAAGCAGTGAAGAAATAGATGATGTAACAACCAGGATTTATATTGGCGAGAGAAATACCTCTTATCTTGAAAATAGATTGAGTGCAAATTTCATTTTCAATAACAAGAGTTCCCTGTCGTTGCGCGCCAGACATTATTGGGCAAAAGCAGAATACGAAAACTTTTATACGCTAAAGAACGATGGTAGACTGGCTGGTTCTGATTACGATGAAAATCATGATATCAACTTTAACAGCTTTAACCTGGATATGGTGTACTCATGGAGATTTGCTCCGGGTAGTGAGTTGGCTGTAGTATGGAAAAATTCAATTTTTGATAGTGGCGATCAGGTAGCACATCGCTTTGTAAACAATTTAAAGAACACATTTGATGCGACTCAGTTTAATAGCTTGTCGCTGAAAGTAATTTATTATATCGACTATATGTCGTTAAAAAGAAATGGTTAATAACCTACTTAAATTTTGCGGCTTTAACTTACCGTAGAAGCTTATGATTTTAGTTTTGAGGAAGTTTTAGGGGAACTGCCTTAAAAACGATTGTAAGTGTGATTAGTTAGTGTTAAGTAATGATGGTTAAAAGCAGCAAATGAAAATTTGCTGCTTTTGTATTTAAATTTAAATTTGTACAAAAATTAATTTATCATGATACAAAGAGTTCAAACTTTATATTTATTAGGAAGCTTCATATTAATCGGGATCATGTTCTTTTTCCCATTGGCACAGCTTACCGATCCATCCGGACAAAATTATGAGTTTTTATACAGGGGAATTCCGGCGATTGCCGAAGGTGCACCAGCAGTTTTCATGGCTTACCCGGTGGCAATTTTATTAACGGTAATTGCCTTAATTAGTTTGATAACGATTTTTCTTTATAAGAAGAGAATGCTTCAAATTCGCTTAACCATTTTTAATATGGTGTGCATGTTGGGTGCAATGGGATTAATTTACTTCAGCATAAACAGTCAGACCAAAGAGTTGAACGCAATTGCTGATTACAGCATTATTAATGCTTTTCCATTGGTTGCCTTAATCCTAAGCTACCTTGCACTGAGAAGTATTGGTAAAGATGAAGCGATGATTCGTTCGATGGACAGAATTCGATAAGGTAAACAAGTAGATATAGAAATACCGGCCTTTTGAGCCGGTATTTTTTTTATGCAGAATGTGTTACTTTTTCTTCTTGCTTTTACTTGCCCTGGTTTTCTTTTTCATAACCGAATGACCAAATTGCCCGATTAGTTGTCCCAATTCAAAGTAATATCCGTGAGAGTAAGCAATAGGGCGGGCTTTGCTTAATAAAAACTTCCCGGTTTTTTCATTGATATACTTCTCATCGGCCTGAACATTTACCACTTCGGCAATAAACATATCGTGAGATCCCAACTCCACAATATTTTTCACCTTACATTCGATACTTAAAGGCGACTCTTCGATAATTGGAGCAGAAATTTCTCTCGAAGGAGCAGGGGTTAACTTCATTTCTTCGAATTTATTAAAATCCTTACCCGATTTTACCCCACACCAATCGGTAGCATATGCCAAATCTTTAGTGGTAAGGTTAATTACAAATTCGCCCGAGTTTTTAATGATGTCGTAGGAATGTCTGTTTTTTCGAACCGAGATGTAACACATGGCAGGATCGCTGCAAATTGTTCCGGTCCAGGCAATGGTGATGATATTGTAATCTTCAGGTTTTGATCCGCAGCTAACCATAACAGCTGGAATAGGATAAACCATGGTTCCGGGTCTCCAATGTTGTTTTGCCATTCTTGTAGGTAATTAGATGAATTTTGAAATGTATGCTACAAACTTACGAAAACACGCATAAAACTGGATTAAAAATCGTGCAATTTGCTTACATTTGCCCATAATACTTGAAGATTTAATCCATTGTGAAAAGCAAAAGAATGAGCACTGAAGTTGAAAGATTAATGACAGAGGCTGCCGAACTGGCTAAAAATGATAAGTCAGAAGCTGCCATCGAAAAATATAAAGCTGTAATTGTGATCGATAAAAAAAATATCGAAGCCCAGTTTCAAATTGGTGAACTGTATCACAAAATTGGAAATCTCCCAGACGCTTTAAGTGCTTATTTGCATACTACGGATATTGATCCGGAACACAAAAAGGCCAATGTGAAAATTGAGATGATTAAATCTATTATGGATTTCTTTAACCCTGATCTTTACAATCCGTAGGGATGCCCCTAAAACAAACGGAACTTGGAATTCAAATTTAGGCTATGCTTTCCAGGTTTGTCAAAAAGAACACGAGCCTGCCAATAGAATATCGACAAGCCCGTACAAATTATAAAATCAAAGTTTATTTAGCTGCTAGTTCTTTCCACCATTGTTTTGTTGTGGTTTGAACTTTGCCAGAAAGTGCAATGCTTTCTCCAATTCGTGGTGTTAAGATATCCACCTTAAGTTCTTTGGCTTTGGCCGAAAAACGCTCAACCGGCTCAGTCCATGCATGATTGGCAAGTCGGAATGATCCCCAATGAATTGGTATAATTTTTTCAGCTTTTACATCCAAGCCTGCTTGTACCGATTCTTCGGGCATCATATGCACATCGGCCCAGAGTTTATTGTATTGTCCACATTCCATTAGGCCAATATCGAATGGACCGTATTTTTCTCCAATTTCTTTGAAATGTTCACCATATCCGCCATCGCCACTAAAGTAGATGCTTGTAGCATTGCCTTTTAATACCCATGAACCCCAAAGTGTTGTTGACTGATCGGCAAAACCTCGGCCTGACATGTGTCGCGAAGGGGTGAATGCGAATTCGATTCCTTTGTACGAAGCTTCTTCCCACCAATTGAATTCAGTGATTTTGTTTTCTTCCACATCCCACGATCGCAAATGGTTTCCTACGCCAAGGGGTACGAAAAAACGATCGGTTTTGTCTTTTAGGTTTACAATACTGAAATAATCTAAATGATCGTAATGATC
The DNA here is from genome assembly GCF_013141825.1 of Marinifilum caeruleilacunae. GTDB lineage: Bacteria > Bacteroidota > Bacteroidia > Bacteroidales > Marinifilaceae > Marinifilum > Marinifilum caeruleilacunae. The sequence continues at coordinate 80,819 of NZ_RZNH01000012.1, read as the reverse complement.
GTGAGAAATAAACACCGCATCGATATGTGGAATATCAATCAGATCAATAGGCATTTGCTTGTTGTATTTTTTTCTTCCAAAAAAGGAGTGAGGTCCTGTTTTTTCGCTAAATACAGGATCTAACAGAATGGTTTTACCTTCCAGTTTAATCAGGAAAGAGGAATGGCCCAACCAAATAACTTCGCTTATCGAATCGGCTTTTGCAAGCAGGATATCCGAGCTTAATTCTATAACATCAATATTCGATTTTGGATTTACATTAGGATCGGGACTCAACATTTCGCGAAACATTTTCGAAAAAGAGCGAAAACTCATTTCCATCTCAATTTTTTCGCGATTCACAAATTTTCCATCTTTATAATTTGGTAGCAAAGCATAAGCCTTTTTTTGTGTTGCATTGGCCCTGCGTCCAAATTCCGGACTCAGGTAAATGAACAGAACGCCAATCAGGCAAATGCTTAATAATATAATTCCTACTCCAATTCCCATCTTTTTCAATCTTCTCATTATTTTGTGTAAGCTTAATTCATGTTTCGGTATTCCACCGGCGAAACTCCGGTTTTCGATTTAAATATTTTACTAAAATATTGTGGATATTCGAAGCCCAGCTGAGTGGCAATTTCGCTAACCGAATTGGTGGTGCTGAGCAGCTTTGTTTTAGCCTTCTCAATTAGCCTGTAATGGATGTGTTCCTGAACACTGCGCCCGCTTTCCTTTTTAATCAAATCGCTCAGGTAATTGGGCGAAAAGTGAAGCTGTTCGGCACAGTATTTTACAGTCGGGATTCCCGATAATTCTGCCTTGTCGGTATTAAAATAATCCTTAAGCAAACTTTCTAGCTGGCTCAGAACATCCTTATTGTGCGAACTCCTGGTAATAAACTGTCGTCCGTAGTAACGGTTACAGTAGTTCAGGAATAATTCCAGACTCGACAGAATTAAATCATTACTGTAATTGTCCAGGTTAATGCTGTATTCGTCCTGTATACGATTTAATAATTCGAACAAATTTGTCTTTTCCTGGTCGGAGAGGTGAAGTGCCTCGTTTACCTCGTAGGAGAAAAAAGTATAGTCGTGTATTTTTTTTGCCAATGGACTTTTCCGAATTAGATCTGGATGAAAGAACAAACCCCATCCGCTGTACTCTTCACCATCATCTACTTCGCTACTATCTTTGGTAATTACCTGATCGGGAGCCATACAAAACAGCGTGCCTTCCTGGTAGTCGTAGGTTTCACGTCCATAGCGCATATGACCACATGCTGCTCCTTTCATCATCACCGAATAAAATGAGCTAACCACCTTTACACTTTCTTCCAATTGAATGGGTTTTACTTTCGAAAAATCAATCACTGTAATAAGCGGATGTTTTGGTTTCTCGTAAGACATGATTTCGTGAAGCTCCGATATGGTTTTTATATATACAATATCACTCATTTTCTGTTTTTTTGAATCTACACAAGGTAATAAGAAAAATTCACCACCAAAAAGCAATTCCTACGAGCAGATCGATGGTGAATTCAACCCACTACAAAAATGTGCTAATTTTTGTAAGTTCAAAGATAAAACAGGTATTGGGAAAACGCTTATACGAATTACTGAGGCTTGTATACGAATTACTGATTGTAAGTAATTGATTTAGGCCATGCACAAAAAAAAGAGAAATCTTTTGCTGATTTCTCTTCATTCCAAACTTTGATGATTCCAATGTTTTTTAAATGATTCCTTTCAAGTTTTTCTCTGCTATTTGTGCTTGTTTTAAAGCAGTGATGTCTTCAATAATTGCAACAATGTAGTTCTCTTTTTGGTATTTAAATAACCTTGTGGAAAACTGCAGGTGCTTGTCTTCCTTGTTGCCATCAAAATCGATGAAAGATTTCATTAAATGTGCATTGTAGATTGGCTTGTTCTCCACATAAGAATAAAGAGCCGAAACCCTTAATTCGCATGTGTTACATTTAGAAGTGCTACCGCAAGGAGTACCTTCTTCTATTTGATAGGCACATCCAAGTACTTCTCCGCATTTGCGATACAATAGCTCTTCATTTTTTTTATTGGAAAAAATAGTAGTTAATGGGTCATTAAATGCTCTAAGCCTAAGTTCATTGTCCAATAGCATTACACAGGAACTTATATTGTTCAAAATGATATTTAAAAAGTCGCTCGAACCGCTTAAAACACTAAATCTTTCATTCGTGTGTGTTAATTTGGTATTCATCTCAATTTGATCAAGTTAAATTATTGGAAATGCTTAAAGTACAATACAAGTTACATTAATTTACTGAACATGACAAAAATATTATTGTATAACTATTTGTACGTTTTGCTTTAGATTCACTTTCAGGTTTATGATTAGTTCTTGGCATGGGAGGAAATGTTACGCTTTAATAAGCTTTTATTAGGATGTTTCTGTCTTAGTGGTTGTATGCTAACTAATTATGCTATTCGCGTGTAGTGTAAGGCAATTTTCTGGCAGAAAGAAAATCAGATCCATATAGTTTGTCTTCTTGTTTAAAATGATTCTTAATATTCTATTGTTTCATAGGAAATATGCATTCTGTAGGGGAAAAAGGAAACAAAATCAGCAAGGCTGCGTAAATCGGTACTGATGGTTTACACTTTTAGTGTGAATGCCCAAAAACTATACTATTTAAATTGACTATTGCTCTGTGACAGGAGCGCATTAAATTTACTTATGAAGAAAATATTAGTTGTAGACGACAAGCCTTCGATGAGCCAACTGATGGTTCGATTTTTACAAACCTCTTTCGAAGTGACCACCAAGGAAGACGGTTTACAAGCAATTTCATGGTTGCAGTCGGGTAATATTCCTGATATTATTTTAACAGACCTACAGATGCCAAATATGGATGGTATCGAATTAATCAAACGTATTAAGGAGAGCGGATATTTTAATGATGTCCCAATTATTGTACTTAGCAGTCAGGAGAGCAGCAATGTTCGTGTAGAGTGTTTAAAGCTAGGGGCAGAAGATTATATCATGAAGCCCTTTAATCCTGAAGAGTTAATGATAAGAATTGAACGTTTGATTAAATAAAAGCATCATGAATACTGCAAACAGACAAATGAAACTGATGTACATTGGGTCTGACGAAGCTGTTCTGTCTGGTTTTAAAGAACTAAACAGTAGAGTTAAGCTGGTACATCATAACAATCCATTGCAAGCTTCGGAGTGGATAGAGAAAAATGAAAAGATTGATGGCGTAATTAGTGAATTCGATTTGCCGGGTAGAAATGGATTGGACTTTCATACTGTGTTTGTTGAAAAGTATGATGCAAAAATGTCTACACCATACCTATTGCTGGTTGGGGAGAAAACTCCCGAAATTATCAAGCAAGCCATCGAGCAAAAAATTAGTGATGTTTACGCCAAACCCGTTCAGGCGGAAACCCTTTCGAATCGTATCAATTTCCTTAAGGTTTTACAGGTTCATATGAAATTTAATAAACCTCAGGAAGAAAACAATGTAAAGATTTATACAACACCATTCTTCAAAAGAACTTTTGATATTGTTTTTGCAAGTCTTGCATTAATTGCATTATCGCCATTATTGCTGGCATTTGTTGCCGCAATTCGATTGGAATCGAAAGGGAAAGTATATTACATATCGAAGCGTGTTGGTACAGGTTACAGAATCTTTAATTTCCTGAAATTAAGATCGATGTATCCAGATGCTGATAAGCGTTTGAAAGAATTGGAACACCTGAACCAATACAAATCGGAAGAGACCGAAGAAGAGCTTGCCGAAGTGATGCAGGAAGATGTGGTGAGTGAAGGATCGACAATTCTGTTTGGTGATGAAGAAGAGGTTGAGGAGGTGACTCACATTCAACGTCAGAAACAAAAGCAGGACAAAGCCTTCGTGAAATTTGAGAACGATCCTAGAATCACAAAAGTTGGACATATTATCAGAAAATTAAGTATTGATGAATTGCCACAGCTTATTAATGTAATTCGCGGAGATATGTCGATTGTAGGAAACAGGCCATTGCCACTTTATGAGGCCGAAATGCTTACAACAGACGAATGGACAGATCGATTTAATGGTCCTGCAGGTATTACGGGTTTATGGCAAGTCGAGGCGCGTGGTAAAACTTCAAAAATGTCGCCAGAAGAAAGAAAAGGTCTCGACAATAAATATGTTGAAATTGCCAATAGTAAATATTCATTCTGGAAGGATATGTGGATCATATTAAGAACAATTCCAGCGGTATTCCAGAAAGAGAACGTATAAATTATTGCATATGCACTTTAAAAAACTCCTACTTGTTGTAAGCTGTATTTTTTTCAGCTATTCATATCTCTTTGCTCAAAATAACCAGGTAGTTATAGAAAAGGTAATGGCTGGTGAATTAATTTCGGACTTGCTGCTTCCATTGGGTAAAATGCAGCAAATGGCCATTGAAAATTCTCCTTTGCTGAAATATCACAATTCGCAAGTGTTGATTAGTCAATTGAGAATTAAGGCAGAGCGTCGCGACTGGATGAATACCCTGGATTTTGAAGCGAGTGCCAGGTATGGTTTATTCGATAACCTGCTGATTACAGAGGATCTGAATACAGAATCATCAACATCTACCACTGAGCAAACGAGATACAGCGTAGGAGTATCCTTAAAAATTCCATTGAGCAAGATTATTGATAGAACCAACCTTAAGCAGGCCAAAGCTGAATTCGACAAATACCGATATCAGCAACTGAGTAGTGAGCGTGAATTGAGGCAATTGGTTGTTGTGCAGTACAATAATGTGCTAATGTGTTACAAGAGTGTTGAGGTGCGAAATAAGGCATTTGGGGTTTTAAATATTCACTTGAATAGTGTGGAAAAAGACTATGTAAGTGGCAAAATAGATATTGCCGAATTCTCCCGCGTACACGACATTAATATGAATGCTGAACTGGAATTGGAACGTGCAAAAATTGAACTGATATCATCGATACAGGTTTTAAACGAAATTGTTGGAAAACCGGTAACTCTTAAAAATTAAGCGATTTGAATATAATCTTCTTCATACGACTCTTGCAAAAACACATTTTGGTGTTAATGATAACTCCCATTATTATGGTGAGTTTGGTTTTTATATTGACCAAAGATCAACCTAAAATGTATGATTCGAGTACCAGAATTTATACTGGTATTGCCACTGGGTCATCAATTGTATCGCTTGAAGAATCGAAATTGGATCTTTTCGGAACACGTATTGCCTTCGATAATTTTATCAACCTGATCCGTACAAAAACAACCATAGAAGAAGTTGCACTACGCCTATTTACCAAGCACATGCTGCTAGATGGACCTAAATCTGATATCATCCTCAAAAAACATTACGATGAGTTAATGGAAATGGTGCCTGCAGAGGTGAAGGCCTTAATCGTTAAAAACGATCCTGAACAGACTTATCTGAATTTTGTAGCCTACAAAGATACCAACCACACCAATTTTATTTATGAGCTGATACACTTGGATCACAGGCATTACAGTAGCAAAAGAATTCTAGCCGAGATTAAAGTTTCCCGTATTCAATCGAGTGATATGGTGAAAATTTCCTACAATTCAGACGATCCAGGCATTTGTGCAAATACTCTGGAATTAATCAACGAAGTGTTTGTTAGAATTTATTCTGATATCAAGGTGAATCAATCCGACGCGGTAGTGAGTTATTTCCAGAAAGAGATTGAAAATGCCGAAGCCGATTTAAATGTTGCGGAAGAGGAACTGGTAGAGTTCAACAAAGCTCATAATATTATCAACTATTACGAGCAAACCAGGCATATCGCTTCTGAGAAAGAGCATTTTGATCTGAGCTATACCGAAATTCAAATGAAGAACACCGCAGAAGCTTCGGTACTCGATCTGCTTGAAAGTAAAATGACAGCCAACGAAAAAAGAAGAATCACCAGTAGTGAAATGTTGGATGTAAGAAAAAAACTCTCGGATATCAACCATGAGTTATGGCTAAAAACCAATAGAAGCTTACTCAATTATGAGAAGAGCGATGAGGATTCTGTAGGGATTCTGTCACTGAAAAAAGAGGCCGAATACATCGAAGGCCAATTGAGAGAACTTCTCGATAAACAATACGAAATTAATAACAGTAAAGAAGGCGTTTCCGGTCATTCTTTGTTGAACAGATGGCTCGAAAAAATCATTGCTTTCGAATCTTCAAAAGCCCAGTTAGAGGTGGGAGACCAAATTAAAAAAGAATTTGAAGAACTGTTTGAATATTACGCTCCTTTGGGTGCCACTATGAAGAGGCTTGAAAGAAAAATTAATGTAGCAGAACAAAAGTACTTGTCTTTACTGGAAAGCTTGAACAAGGCCAAATTAAAACAACAAAATATTGAATTAAACTCTAATTTAAAGATTGTTTCACCGCCATTTCATCCTATCGAAGCAAGAGCCAGTAAGAGAAAATTTCTCCTGATTATTGCCTTTATGATTGGCTTCGTGATTCCTACCTTTATTATTCTTGTACTGGAATTTCTTGATGCAGGGATCAAAACCATTGCTCGTGCAGAAGATTGCATTGGTAAAAAGGTATTGGCAATGTTCCCAAATTTAGCGGTGAAAAATAAACGTTTAAAATTAGATGACATTAAAAATAAAACCCTCGATGTACTCACACGGAAGTTATTGCTTATGAAACCTTCCGTTGCTGGCGAAAATAAAGCACTGCAAATACTGGTGTTTAGCAACCAGGCAGGCGAGGGGAAATCATTTGTTTTTAGCAAGATTGCCGAAAAACTTCACAACATTGGTTTAAAAATCCAATATGTATCGCACAATCAAACCGATGAACCTGCCGATTATGAACGCAGTTGTTACGAATTCACGCCCAATTTCCACAGGGTGAAAGGAGTTCAGGAATTGGGCGAAAACGTAAAAGGCAAAGAGGATTTTGATTACACCTTTGTTGAAATTCCAGGCATCTTAAACAATTCATATCCTGTGCATCTTGTGAGAGAATCGGATTACTCGATGTTAGTGGTAAGAGCCAACAGGGCATGGGCAAAGGCAGATCGCAATTCGTTCGAAGATTTCTTATCGGTAGCAGGCGATGATGATTCGGTACAAGTTGTTCTTAATGGTGTGCAAATTAATGAAATGGAAACCATTTTAGGCGATTTGCCAAAAGAGCGTACCAAGTTTAGAAAAGGAATTAAAAATGCACTTCGATTAAGGTTCTTTACCAAAACGAAATTCTCTTAAACCTGATAAAAAGGAATTTATGCAAGTAAACCAATTAAAAGTAGGTGCAATATTATCCTATGTTGTTATAGGTTTAAGTAATATTGTAGGCCTTTTATATACACCATACATGTTACGCATGATGGGACAAAGTGAGTACGGTTTGTACTCACTGGTAGCATCTGTAGTTGCCTACCTAACCATTCTGGATTTGGGTTTTGGGAATACCATTATTCGTTACACAGCAAAATTTCGTTCCGAGGGAAAAATAGAAGAACAATACTCCATGTTTGGGATGTTTGTGGTGCTGTACTCGCTCATAGGCCTGGTTGTGCTCATACTCGGAATGGGTTTGTATTTTAATATCGATACACTCTATGGTGATACCTTAACTCCCGAAGAACTCGAGAAAGTGCATATCCTGGTTTTGTTAATGGTTTTCAACCTGGTGTTTACATTCCCGGTAAGCATATTTGGTTCTATAGTGACAGCCTACGAAAAGTTTGTATTTCAAAAGGTGGTACAGATTGCACGTATTATCCTGAACCCTTTAATCATGATTATCCTTTTGGAGATGGGATATCGAGCCATTGGAATGGTAGTGTTAATTACCATTTTTAATGTAGCCACTCAGCTAATTAACTTATGGTATTGCCGAAATAAAATCAAGATCAAGATCCGTTTCAAGAAGTTCGACTGGAGCTTTTTTAAAGAACTTGCCGGATATTCGTTTTTCATATTCCTGAATGCCATAATCGATCGGTTGTATTGGAGTTCGGGACAATTGGTTCTGGGTGCCAATGTGGGTACAGCGGCCGTTGCCATGTTTGCTGTTGCCATTCAGCTCGAACAAATGTATATGGGATTCTCAACAGCCATTTCGGGGGTATTTCTGCCTAAGGTTACAGCTATGGTTTCCCAATCAAAATCCAATAAGGAAATTTCCGATTTATTCATTCGTACCGGAAGAATTCAATTTATAGTAATGGCCTTTATCCTTGCGGGATTTATCCTCTTTGGACGACAGTTCATTTACCTGTGGGCAGGTGCAGACTATACCGACACCTATGTCATTACACTGCTCATGTTTATTCCTTTAACGATTCCTCTGATACAAAACCTGGGAATTACCATATTGCAAGCAAGAAACCGACTGAAATTTAGGGCGGTGCTCTATCTGTGTATCGCAATATTTAGTGTGGTTATGCAACTCCTACTGGTAGATACTTATGGCGGAATAGGTTGTGGTATTGCCATCTGCTCAGGCCTGGTTTTGGGTCATATCATCATTATGAATATCTACTATTTTAAAAGACAAGATATCGATATTCCAAAGTTCTGGAAAGAGATTGGTAAAATGGCAATATCACCGGCACTATTAGGATTGCTAACCTATTGGGTAATTAGTCAGGTGGACCTTGATACTCCAATAAACCTGGCAATCGCAATTTGTACCTTTTCGGTGATATACATCCCGATATTCTGGATGACATCGATGAATAATTACGAAAGAGATTTACTGTATAAGCCTGTAAAAAGTTTGGTGACAAGACTTAAGCCAACTTCGTAAACAAGCTGACTGTGTGAACAAAAAATGACACTACTTAAATATACTTGAAATGAAAGCATTGAAAGCACAAATAAAAAATATGTTACCGCAGAAACTGCTGTATTTGTATTATCTAAATTCAGCAAAAAAAGCGAGTATGTATGACTTAAAGAGGCGTGTATATGATAAAGTGTATAACAAATCTGATATTGAAAAAGTAAAAAGAGATTTGGCCCTGGCCTATCATATTGTTGAGAAAGGATTAACCATGCCCGAACCAAGACCCGGTTTTGGAAAGGCAGTGGTCATGATCTTGATTGATACGGTGGAGCGATATGAAAAATTTCAACTTCCTGAAAATGATTTGGAATTTACCCAATCCGTATCAGTATTAAAGGAATACCTTCATTATCATGAGGAAATCAACTTTTCATTAGATCAGGATTTGTTAGGTCGATTGATCTCGATTGAGGAACGATATGCCAAAGTGGAAGGTCAAAAGCAGATTAGAACAAGCAAGGCCGATTATTTTAAGGATAAAAATGCTCCATTCGATCAATTTTGTCAATCAAGATATTCGGTTCGAAACTATACAGAGGAAGAAGTTCCAATGCATGTACTTCACGATTGCATCAATCTGGCGCAACGTTCACCTTCTTTTTGTAATCGTCAGCCCAATCGGGTGCATATCGTAAAATCGCCCGAAAAAAAGAAAGCGATTCTCGAAATTCAGAATGGAAACCGAGGATTTGGTCACCTGGCCGAAACCTTAATTGTTGTAAGTTCTGTAGTGTCCACAACAAAGGATATGCACGAAAGGTTCGAAAATCATCTAAATGGAGGATTGTTCAGTATGACATTGTTAAATGCTTTACACTACAATAAAATTGGAGCATGTTCGCTAAATTGGAGTGTTTCCGATGACAAAGACATGAAATTAAGGGAAATTATCGATATCCCTCACAACGAAGTGGTTTTAATGATCATTGCCTGCGGCTATCTGCCCGATGAATTCTCAATTGCTTCATCGCCAAGAAAAACTGCCGAAGAAATTACCAAAATGCACTAATCAAGCACAGTTTAACCTAAAACAGAAAGTCATGAAAATAGGTATTATTACACTGCCATTTAATTGGAACTATGGAGGAATTTTACAAACCTATGCTTTGCAATCTGCATTAAAAAAACTAGGGCACGATTCCTATACCATCAATCGAAATACAGCACCAATGTCCTTAAAAATGAAGGTGCTTTCCTATGTGCGAAGATCAATTTTAAAAGTACTATTCAGAAAAGATGTGGTGGTCAGAACATGGCCTACCAAAGAGGAGGAAAAAACCATTAGGCAGCATACCGATCGTTTTATTCAGGAAAATGTAAAAACAACAGACTTGTTCAGATCTGAAAAGGATTTTAAGAATATTGGCAAGTATGATTTTCAGGCATTTGTTACAGGAAGCGACCAGGTTTGGCGCCCAAAATATTCTCCTGTGCTGGAAAATCATTTTTTAGGATTTTTACCCAAAGATTCACAGGCCAAAAGGATTGCATATGCTGCTTCATTTGGAGTAGACAATTGGGAGTTTAGCGGCAGACAAACGGAAGCCTGCGCAAGTCTGGCTCAAAAATTCGATACCATTTCGGTAAGAGAAGACTCGGCTGTAGAATTGTGCAAAGACAAGCTAAATGTAGAGTCGATTGTAGCACTCGATCCAACCATGCTAATTGATAAGGAAGAGTACATTGCATTGGTCGAAAAAGATAAAATTCCTAAGCTAAAAGGTAGTTTGCTTAATTATATTTTAGACCTGACCCCCGATAAGAAGAAAATTGTTGATGAGGCGGCTGAAGAGTTAAAAATTAAGCCTGTATCCATTATGCCGAAAGGAATTTTTAGGGAAATGGGTAAGAAAAGATTGGAAGATTGTGTGTGTCCGCCGGTAACCAATTGGTTAAGAGGGTTTATGGATGCAGAATTTGTTGTGACTGATTCTTTTCATGGTACGGTTTTTTCAATTATATTTAATAAGCCATTTATTGCTATTGGCAATGCCAAGAGAGGAATTACACGTTTTAGTTCGCTGTTGAAAATATTGGGATTGGAAGATCGTTTGGTATTGGGCTATCAGGATAATATTTCTGAAATGATAAAAACACCAATAGATTACCAAAAGGTAAACACGCTATTAGAGGGCAAAAAGAAAGAAGCATTACAATTTTTAGAAAACTCTTTGAATGTAAATTAAAGCGTTTGACAACAGGCCAATATGGAAAATGTTTTCGAGAAAAAGTATGGCAGCGATATCCTGAAGAAACCCCAGTTTTTCTTTGGCGTATTGCTAATCATGACAATTCTTGGATACCTGGTTGCCAAGGGAGGCATGATATCAGGTATTGGGATTTTGGCCATGCCCATTCTCGTAAGCTACATCTATTTAATTTTTGCCATTCCCAAAGTGGGGATTATCGGAATTTACATCCTGAATTTCCTTGCCATTGGAATTGTACGATACGTAAAAGGTGTTCCTTTGGGTTTATCGATTGATGGACAGTTTCTGCTCATTTATTTGGCCCTGTTTTTTAAAAGTTTCTTCTATAAAATTCCATGGAAAAACGGGAAGAATGACCTTGTTCTGCTGGCTGCCATTTGGTATGGTTATGCCCTGGTACAATTGGTGAATCCCGAAGCTGCCAGTCGCGTTGCCTGGTTCTATGCCATGCGTAGCGTTTCCTTATACATGCTGTTTACGGTTCCCCTGATCTTTATCCTCTACAACAAGAAAAAAGATCTTGAGTTGCTGTTTAAAATATGGGCCATACTCTCCATTTTAGGCACGCTAAAAGGAATTATGCAGAAAAATTTTGGTGTGGATCCTTTCGAACAGGCATGGCTCGATGCCGGAAATGCCAGCACCCATGTTCTTTTTGGAAAACTGCGAGTATTTTCATTCTATTCCGATGCTGGTCAGTTTGGTGCTGCCCAAGGTCATGCCGGGGTGGTTTTTCTGATTCTGGCTTTAAATCAAAAGCGGTCGCGGCGACTTAAAATCTTCTACATTGTTGCCGGAGTTCTGGGATTATATGGTTTAATGATATCAGGAACCAGGGGAGCTATTGCCGTGCCAATTATGGGATTTGGTTTATACACAGTTCTCAAAAAGCAGGTAAAAATTATTGTAATGGGCGCTATACTGGGCATTAGTGTACTGGTCTTTTTCAAATACACAACCATTGCGCAAGGAAATCCAACGGTGCGAAGAATGAGAACTGCATTTGACCCTAATAATGCATCCTTACAAGTTCGTCTCGAAAATCAACGAAAACTCAAAGGTTATTTAGCATCGCGCCCATTAGGTGGAGGAATAGGATCGGCCGGGAATTGGGGATTGCGTTTTACTCCACATACCTTCCTGGCAAGAACCCCAACCGATAGTTGGTATGTAATGATTTGGGCCGAACAAGGTGTTGTTGGGCTCACTTTACATTTGTTTATCCTGTTCTACATCTTATCTAAGTCGGTGTACATAATCATGTTTAGATTAAAAGATGAGGAAATTATTGGAATTATGAGTGCTCTGGTGGCCGGACTCTTTGGGATCATGGCTGCCTCTTATGGGAATGGTGTGCTCGGACAGATGCCTACCGGACTATTAATTTATTCAAGCATGGCTTATCTGTTTTTGGCCAAAAAGTTTGAAGATGATAAACTTGCGCTCGAATCAAAAGAGCTTCCGCAGATAGAAAATAAATAATTATCAATAAAAAGTCCACTTTTATTGAATCCTTATTTAAACTTGACCGTTTAAAAAGAAGACTATTACTTAAAATTACCTTGATTACGAACTTAAATTTTACTCTATGTACTATAGAAATATCTCTGATTTGAATCAGATTATCCTAAAACGACTAAATGTATTACCTCGCGATTTCGATTTAATTGTTGGAATTCCCCGCAGTGGTATGCTTCCAGCCAATTTGTTGGCACTATACCTGAATAAACCTTATACCGATATCGATTCTTTCCTAAAAGGACACATCTACAAAGCTGGAGAAAGAAGTCAGTTTTTTGATATGAAAGAAATTAAGAAGGTTTTGGTTGTGGATGACAGTATTGCCTCGGGTTCGGCCATGAACAAAAGCAAGAAGAGGTTGGAGGAAGTTGCAAAGGATTTTAATTTGAAATATTGTGCAGTCTATGTTGTTCCTGGTAAGGAAAAAATGGTAGACTACTATTTCGAAGCTGTACCTCTTCCCAGATATTTCCAATGGAACGTATTCAATCATACCACACTCGAAAAGGCTTGTTTCGATATTGATGGCGTGTTGTGCGTAGATCCTACCGAAGATCAGAATGATGATGGAGAAAAGTACATCAATTTTGTATTGAATGCTCCACCTTTGTACATTCCGGGAGCTAAAATTGGTACCATTGTAACTTCCCGACTAGAGAAATACAGAAAAGAAACGGAAGCCTGGCTCGATGCCAATAAGGTGAAGTACGACAAACTGGTAATGCTCGATTTACCCAACAAAGAAGCGCGCCAGAAAGCGAACAATCATGCAGGCCATAAGGCCGATACCTACAAAGAAGGACAATACAATTTATTCATCGAAAGTTCATTGTCGCAGGCTTTGGAAATTAATCGGGTAACCAAAAAACCAGTTTTGTGTACCGAGAATTTCGAAATGATTTTTGATTCTCAATCGCTTAAATACAATATTAAGAGTGGCAAATACTTCCCCTTTTTAAGAAAAGTAGCCTTAAAAGTTCGTGATAAAATAAGAAGCAACTAGTGCTTCCTGTGCAAGAGAATTTTATCAACTTTCAAACAAATTTGGCATGACTAACAAGAAAAATATTGTTTGTGTTTCCAACACAACCTGGGAAGGATTTTATACCAAATCAACGGTTCAACTGGTTTCATTACTGGCAAAATCGAATCAGCTACTTTTTGTAGAATATCCTTTTACCATTAAAGATTTGATTTTTACCCTAATGGGAAAAGGCAGGGCTCCTGTTAAAAGAATGCTGGGAATTAAAAGCAGGTTGGTGAAAAAGCAATCTACTTTCGATACCGAGGTGAACCATCTGGTTTTACCACCATTGCTTCCCTTTGCTTTTTTTAAGAACGAGCGTTTGTACAATTTCTTTCTGAATGTAAATACGTTTTTCTATGCACGTTCTATAAAACGCGCCATTAAAAAACTAAACATGACAGACCCAATTGCACTAAATGCTTATAATGCAATTTACGGGAACACCTTGCTTGGAAAACTCAAAGAAAGCTTAAGTGTTTACTATTGTTACGATGGTCCGGATGAAAGGCGATATGGTAAAAGAGCACAAGTTGCCGATCATTCTTATGCTGAGAAAGTTGATGGTGTGATTACCACCTCAGATTTTCTGGCAGACTCAATGAAGCACTTGAATGATAAAATGAAAGTGGTGAAGAATGGTGTGGACTTTAATGTGTTTAACAAATCGGCCAAAACCAATATCAATACTTCCAATAAGAAGAAAGTTGGATACATTGGAAGTTTAGATCACCGATTCGATATAGAAACCGTTGAATATACAGTGCAGCAATTATCAGATTATGAATTTGAGATTGTAGGAGATTTAATGAACCCAAAAATTCATGATGCACTGGCAAAATATCCAAATGTAACATTTCTGCCACCTGTAAAACCACACGAGGTGCCCGATTTACTGAAGAAATGCGATGTAGGCTTAATTCCCTACTTGTGTACAGAGTATACCAAGAATATTTATCCATTAAAGATTAATGAATACTTATCGGTAGGTGTTCCTGTGGTGCTAACTTCATTCGCAAATTTACCAGAGTTCGATGGAGTGGCAAATTTCACCAAAAACAAAGAAGACTTTTGCGAAGCCATTCGCAAGGAAATAGAGCAAGACAATGTCGAGAAAATTCTAAGTAGAATTGAGTATGCCAAGGCGACATCCTGGGAAAGCAGAGCCAAAGATTTTGAGAAGGTTCTTGATGACTATTTAGCACAGAGCTAAGATTGATTAACGCTTAAATTTATTGTATGGAGATTTTGAATACCATAATATACATTGTAGAGTTGGTACTATTTGTGTACCTGGGTTTTGCGGCAGTTTATATTTTCATATTTGCTTTTGCAAGCATTTTCCCATATCGACAAAAAACACCAAAAAATACAAAGAACAGGAAATTTGCGGTATTGATTCCTGGCTACAAGGAAGATGTTGTAATTGTTGATGTTGCTAAAGATGCACTCAATCAGAACTACCCGCAAGATTTATATGATGTTGTAATTATAGCCGACTCATTTAAGGCACAGACCATAGATCGCTTAAAAGAATTGCCGATAAAATTGGTAGAAGTATCATTCGACGTAAGCACAAAATCGAAAGCCCTGAACAAAGCCATGCAAACCATTGGCGACAATTACGATGTTGCACTGGTATTGGATGCCGATAACCTGATGGAAAAAGATTTTATTCAGAAAGTAAATCAATCTTTCGATAATGGATTTATGGTGGTGCAGGGACATCGTGCAGCGAAAAACGTAAATACTTCCTTCGCAATTCTCGATGCCATTAGCGAAGAGGTGAATAACAATATTTTTAGAAAAGGACATCGGGTTTTAGGCTTTTCATCAGCCTTAATTGGTTCAGGAATGGCTTTCGATTATGCATTCTTTAAAGATACCATGAGCAAGGTAAATGCCATTGGTGGTTTCGATAAAGAGTTGGAGTTAAAGTTGTTGAAAGATAAAAAGAAAATTGAATACCTAAACGATGCCATCGTATTGGATGAAAAAGTGCAGAAATCAGAAGTGTTTGCCAAACAAAGAAAAAGATGGTTGTCTGCCCAGTTTATCTACTTTGCAAGGTATTTCTTTCCTGGTTTGTACCACCTGTTTTTTAAAGGAAATATCGATTTCTTCGATAAAGTATACCAGATGATATCACCGCCTCGAATCCTGCTTCTGGGAATGGTAGGAATCATCAGTGTTTTCTACATGGCAGTTTGGTATTTTTTTGAATCGGCCAGCATCTTACACTTTAGCATTCAGCAGTGGATGTATGTTTTATTACTGGTAGTATTGGCATTTGCACTAAGCATACCACGAAAATTTTATACAGGAAGCACTTTGAGGGCAATTCTTTCTTTGCCTCGTGCATTCTTTCTCATGTTTGCTTCCTTGTTTAAGCTTAAAGGAGCCAACAAAAAATTTATCCATACAGAACATGGCGTAAACAATTAAAACAGAATCTTATGAAAATAGGCATTGAAGGACAAAGACTCTATAGAAAAAAGAAGCATGGTATGGATATGGTTGCACTTGAACTGATTAAAAATCTTCAAGTGATCGACAAGGAAAATGAATATGTTATATTCGTTAAACCCGACGTTGACAATACATGCATACCAGCAGCCGATAATTTCAAAATTGTAGAATTGGCAGGAGGACCTTATCCTACCTGGGAGCAATATGCACTGCCTAAGGCTGCCAAAGCCGAAGGTTGCGATTTGTTACACTGTACAAGCAACACTGGCCCTATTAAATCATCGGTTCCATTGGTAACCATTTTGCATGATATCATTTACCTCGAAAGTGTAAGTATCTTCAAAAAAGCGGGCACCTGGTATCAGAAACTGGGCAATATGTATCGTCGATGGATTGTACCTCCTGTAGTTCGAAAAAGCAAAAGAGTTGCTACAGTTTCCAACTTCGAAAAAAACAGGATCAAGAATTTTATGGGATTGGGCGATAACCTGGTAGCCATTCATAATGGAGTAGGCGAGCACTTTACCCAAATTACCGATGCAAAGGTTTTGGCAGAAGCGAAAGTGAAATATAAACTTCCCGATCGTTTTATGTTTTTCCTTGGAAACACCGATCCTAAAAAGAATACCCCAAATGTACTGAAAGCTTTCGCTGATTTTAATGCAGCAAGCCAGGAAAAGTACAAACTTGTCATGTTAGATTACGAAGAAAATGCACTCAGAAAAATACTTACTGATATTGGACACCCTGAAATCAGAGAAGATATTCATTTGACTGGCTATGTCGTGAATACAGACCTGCCTGCAATCATCAGTCAGTGTAAGGTATTTTTGTATCCGTCGCTGCGAGAAAGTTTCGGAATTCCAATATTGGAAGGAATGGCATGTGGTGTACCGGTGATTACTTCCAATACATCATCCATGCCCGAAATTGCCGGCGATGCAGCCTTAATTGTAGATCCGCACAAAAGCGGGGAAATTACTGCTGGAATTGAGAAAATTTTAAGTGATGACGATTACAGGGAAAAGCTATGCAGAAAAGGGCTCGAAAGAGCAAAACTCTTTTCCTGGAAGAACATGGCCAAAGAGTATTTAAAATTGTACCATGAAGTTTATGCCGAAGAAAAAAATCTGAATTGATTCTCTAAATATTTTACGCAGAATAAATTGACTTAAATCTACTACTTATGAAGACTATCGAAATATTATTTTGGATTGCATTGTTTATCATTTTTTATTCCTATTTGGGATATGGAATTCTATTATTCCTGATCGTAAAATTGAGAAGATTATTCGGTCTGAAGAAAAAGTTTACAGGCAACCAAGATTATGAACCAGAGGTAACACTTTTTGTAGCAGCCTACAACGAAAAGGACTATGTTGACGAAAAAGTGAAGAACTCATTTAGTTTAAACTACCCAAAAGAAAAGGTGAAGCATGTTTGGGTAACCGATGGATCGGATGACGGAACTCCCGATTTGCTTAGAACGTATGAAGGAGTAGAAGTTTATCATGAAAATGCCAGAGGAGGTAAAATTGGTGCCATGAATCGTGGAATGCAATTCGTAAAAACTCCGATTGTTATTTTTTCGGATGGGAACACCAACCTGGGCGAAGATTCAATTCAGGAAATTGTAAACCTGTTTAAAGATCCTAAAGTAGGTTGTGTTTCGGGAGAAAAGAGAATCTACCAGAAAAATGCCGATGCTGCAGCTGGTGCAGGAGAAGGGCTGTATTGGAAATATGAGTCGACTCTAAAAAAATGGGATGCCGAATGGTATTCGGTAGTGGGTGCAGCAGGTGAACTGTTTGCCATCAGAACCG
The DNA here is from genome assembly GCF_013141825.1 of Marinifilum caeruleilacunae. Classification (GTDB taxonomy): domain Bacteria; phylum Bacteroidota; class Bacteroidia; order Bacteroidales; family Marinifilaceae; genus Marinifilum; species Marinifilum caeruleilacunae. Next base: position 62,953 of record NZ_RZNH01000012.1, on the reverse strand, counting down.
AACTTTGGCAAGAGGTTGAAAAAGATACATTGCTCGATGATTTTATCATTTCATTGCGTGTAGCCATGTCTGGATATACTATTCAGTACAACCCCAATGCTTATGCAATAGAAACCGCTTCGGCCAACGTAAAAGAAGAACTTAAACGAAAGGTAAGAATTTCGGCGGGAGGCATTCAGTCTGTTGTTCGCTTATCGCCACTATTAAATCCGTTTAAATATGGAACCTTGTCTTTCCAGTACATTTCGCACAGGGTACTTAGATGGACATTAACGCCATTGTTATTGCTATTTATTTTACCAATGAATTTTGCATTGGCCTACAATTCGGGTATGAACCCTGAAAACATTTACACCCTGCTGTTTTATGGACAAGTCGCGTTTTATTCGGCTGCCCTAATTGGCTGGTTTTTAGAAAATCGTAGAATTAAAATCAAAGCGCTCTTTGTTCCTTACTATTTCTTTATCATGAATTTATCGGTATACCTTGGATTCAGAAGATACATGAAAGGAAATCAATCGGTAAAATGGGAACGAGCCAAACGAGGATAAAAAAATTATGTGTTGATACTGGCCAAAAGGCCTAGTCTCTAAACAGGACGTGCTTAATGCATGTCCTTTTTTTATGGTGAAAACGCATGAATGTGAAGGAAAGGAGGTGTTTTAGACTTCATGTTTTCAAAATAAATTGAAAAAAAAATAAACTTTTGTCACCCCTTTTTCAAACTTAGCTGTTATAGTCTTGTAAGTTCAAAATTAAACTGTTTATCCAGTTGGGCCTTAAGGCCTGTTTTTTCATAGATAGAAAACCCCGAGTTGTAGGCTCGGGGTTTTTTGTCTGATTAATTTTTACTCACTGGTAATTTGAGTGTGATTGTACAGCCTTCACCAGGCTTACTTTTTATATCAATTTTACCATCCATATTGGTGGCAAAACTATTGGCTACCTTTAATCCCAGACCACTACCGGCCTCACCATTTGTTCCATAGGTCGATAAATGCTCTTTTTCATCAAAAAGTTTTGGAATATCTTCAGAAGAAATACCAATTCCATTATCGCTAATTGAAATGTTAATGTCTCCATTATTGGCTTCTGCACTCACACGAATATTTCCTCCTTCGTGTGTAAATTTAATGGCGTTCGACATTACATTTTTCAATATCATTTTCAGCATGTAGGCATCTGTATTCACATTTAAATTGTCCTGAATACTAGGCTCAAAGCTGATGTTCTTATGGGTTAAATTCCCTTTAAACATGAAATAGGTGCTTTCTATCAGGTTATTAATGGCAATGTCTTCTGGGTGATATTTCAAAATTCCACTTTGCGATTTTGCCCATCCCAATAGATTCTCCAACAATTCAGAAACCTCTTCGCTCGACTGAACCAGGGTAGACATTGTCTCTTTGTAATCCTCACTGTTGTATTCGAATAATCCTTTCGATAAAAGATCAAGAGTCATTTTTATATTTCCCAACGGACCTCGTAAATCATGCCCAATAACCGAAAACATTTTGTCTTTGAGTTCGTTTAGTTCGCTTAGATGATCGGTAGTGGTTTGCAACTCATCGCGGGTAAATTTCAACTCTAAATGTGTTTTGATACGAATAATCAGCTCCTCTTTATTAAAAGGCTTGGTAATGTAATCGACACCTCCCAATTCAAATCCTTTTACAATTTTAGATTTTTCGCCAACTGCCGTAAGGAAAATGATTGGCAGGTTCTTATTTTCTTCCTTCGATTTTAGAATTTCACAAACTTCGAAACCATCCATTTCCGGCATCATTACATCCAATAAAATCAAATCTGGTTTGGTTCTCTCAACAAGGTCTAATGCATCCTTACCATTGGTGGCAATTACAATTTTAAAATTCAACTCTCTAAGAGTTAGAGCAACAATTTTTAGGTTGTTGGGATTATCATCAACAACTAAAACAGTCGGGGTTTTTCCCGGAATGTTAAATTCCATAGGCTTATCGTAAATTTAAATTTTAAGTAGTCATTTGTTATTGCTCTTTTGGAGCTAATATGATTTGATACGTTAGAAGAGCGCAAGGGTTCTTAAAAAACAGGCTTTTTTTTTAGTAAAATACAGCATATTTTAAAACCATGTTTGGCTTCTTACGTATCATTTGATTTATTGCCAAATTTTATCGACTGGCAACGACTACGAATACTACTTAAATTTATCTACTGCATATGAAAGGACTTGTTTTTTGTGAATTTCTTGAGATGGTCGAAAAAGAGTTCGGCTACGAAACTGTTGACCACATTATCGAAAATACAAACTTACCTAGCAATGGGGTTTATACTTCGGTTGGAACCTATTCTCACGAAGAAATGTTTGCGCTGGTTGGACAACTTAGTGCCAAAACCAATATCCCTGTTTCAAAATTATTTTATGCCTATGGTGAGTACGTTTTTGGCGTTTTTGGGAATGCCTATAAAGAATTGATACTAGGTTATGAAAATGCGTTCGATTTTTTATGTAGAGTAGAAGATACCATTCATGTTCAGGTTCTAAAATTATATCCGGAAGCTGAATTGCCTCGAATAGAAGTAAAAAACAGGTCAGATGAATTTTTGGAGTTGGTGTATACTTCTAAACGAAAAATGTCTGATTTTGCCGAAGGTTTAATACAAGGTTGCATGAAATATTTCAACGAGAATGCAAGTATTTCGAAAGAATTCCTAAGCGAAGATCAAAGCCAAGTATTATTTACCATTAAGAAGTAGGTATGAGCAAAGAAACGGACCTGTTATTAAAGAAGATAGAGCGGGAAAGATTGGCCCGTAAACAAGCTGAAAAACTGCTGGAAGAAAAATCGTTGGAATTGTATGAATCGAACCAGCAACTTAAAAGTTTGAATAATAACCTGGAGCATTTGGTTGAGGAGAGAACACAAAAACTCTTCGATACGGAACAGGAGTATTATGCTTTGGTTGAGAGTATTACCGACATTATCTGTAAGGTAAATCTACGTGGCGAAATTGTGTTTGTAAACCAAATTGCCAGTACCATTATGGGGCAGTCGAAAGAAGAACTTTTGGGTCAGAGGGTACTTAATTTTATCCCTCGCGATTACCGAAGTAAAATCTTTAAATATTTTGCCCGACAATTTCTGAGAAACAAGTGTATTAGCTATTTCGATCTGCCCATTATTACTGGTCAGAAAAATATACTATGGGTGAGGGTAAATGTTCAATTTACCGAAGATCGTTGCAAAAACTGTGATCTGAAACGATGTTTTCTTGCCGGACTTACCGATGATGTAATCTCAAGCAACAATTGTGAGTTTAATGAAATTATTATTGTGGCTCACAACATTACCGAACGCAGAAGAAATGAACTTGAAATTGCAAGGAATCTGAAACAGCAGGAAATCTTAACCGAAATATCGGTGAATTACAATTCTATTTCTGATTTCGAATCAAATACAAACGAAGCAGTTAGAATTATTGGACAACATACGGGAGTAAGCCGTGTTTATTTGTTCGAAGATAGCGCCGATGGTTTAAGTACCAGCAATACATACGAATGGTGTAACGATGGTATTGAATCTCAAATTCACGAACTACAAGAAATTCCATACAGTGAAATTCCTTCCTGGAAGAAACTTTTAAAGGAAGAGGGAATTGTTTATTCTGATAAAATTGAGCAATTGCCTGAAGACATCAGATTAATTTTAGAACCCCAGGGAATCAAATCAATTATCGTATTGCCACTGATTGAATCTGGTAACATTTTCGGATTTATTGGTTTTGATGAATGCGATTCCAATCACCAATGGACCAAATCTGAAATTGAATTGCTTCGAACAGTAAGCAGCACCATTTCTACAGCTTTTTTAAGACATAGGATTCAGACCGATTTGGTAATCAGCGAAAAGGAGAACAGGGGAATTATTGATTCTATTCCTGATGAAATACTTAGACTGAACAGAGAAGGAACTGTAATATCATACAAGTCGAGATGCGATGTAAGTATCTTCGAAAAATTAAATCAACCAGAGGTCAACTCGATTATAGATGTTTTGTCAGAAGATTTAAGCAATTCATTCATTTCATCTATTGAAGAGTGTATTGTAAAAGGCAATTTTGAGTTCAACTTTAGTAGCTTTCATCACGATACAATGCAGTATTTCGAAGCCCGCTTTGTGAAGCTAAATTCAACCGAAGTACTTGTTATTGTACGAAATGTGAGTGAAATTAAAGAGAACGAGAAGCAGCTTCAAATCGCTAAAAACAAGGCAGAACAGGCTTCTAAAGCAAAATCGGAATTTCTGGCCAACGTGTCTCACGAGATCAGAACTCCAATGAACGCCATTCTAGGATTTAGTGAATGGTTGCACTCCAATGTTGAGAATCCACAGCATAAGAATTATCTGCATACCATCATGACAAGTGGTAGAAACCTACTGGCTTTAATCAATGATATTCTGGATTTATCCAAAATTGAATCGGGAAAAATGAATATCGAATTGGAACCGATGCAATGTAAGGTGGTAATCAATCAAATGAAACAGGTTTTCAAACAAAAGCTGGAAGCTAAGAACCTGGCATTTAATATTAGTGTCGATTCCTCAGTTCCAATGTACATTTACATGGATGAGGTCAGGTTTTACCAAATTTTGTTCAACCTGGTTGGAAACGCCATTAAGTTTACCTCGAAAGGATTTATTCATGTTTCTGTATCAGCTGCCAAAACATCAGATCCAAATGCAATTAATTTAATTTTAAGTGTAGAAGATACCGGAATTGGGATTAAGGAAGATCAGCAGGCGGATGTATTTAAAGCTTTTACCCAGCAAAGTGGTCAGAGTAACCGATATTACGAAGGAACAGGACTAGGATTAACCATTGTAGGCGGACTTTTAAAGAAATTGAATGGAGAAATTAGCCTGAAGAGTGAAGTTGGGCGAGGTTCGAAATTTACAATCAAATTTAAGGATGTAAAAATTGCCGAGGTGTCGGCTGAAGAAGATCAAAAAGCAAAAGAGCTGAACGATTTTGTACTTGAACCTTGTAAAATATTAATTGTAGACGATTTAAAATTCAATATCCTGGTATTGAAACGAATTATAGAGTTCGATAATGTAACCTTCCTTGAGGCTGAAAGTGGTGAACAGGCCATTGAAATCATGGAAACCGAGCAACCAGATATTGTTTTTATGGATATCAGGATGCCAGGGATGAATGGCTACGATGCTACCGAAGTGATCCGTAATAATCCGGAATGGAACCATATTCCTGTAGTGGCATTTACCGCTTCAATTATGAATGATGAGTTGGAACGAATTCATAAACTTTTCGATGAATACCTACAAAAACCTGTATTCAGAAAAGATGTTTTCGCTGTGCTGAAGAGGTTTATGAAAATTAAATACCTAAATGCCGAGGATGCCCAAATTATCGAAGATGAGGTGAAACTTTCGGGAGAATGCATTGCTGCATTGCCTGAAATTATTGAAGGCCTAGAATCAAAATTCATTACCGATTGGAAGAAGATTAAAAATGATTTGATTATCTACGAAATTGAAGACTTTAGTAAAAACTTGTCTGATTTCGCCTTTAAAAAATCATGCATTATACTCGATAATTACTGTAAGGATTTAGACCTGGCCATTCAATCCTTCGATATTGAGCTAATTGAGAAACAGATTGGCGGTTTCGATAAGGTGGTAATCGAACTTAAAACCTACCTGCAGTAGTCTGAAAAAAATAATATTGCCCTTTGAATAAAATTCCCTGCATACTGTCATGCGGGGAATTTTACTTCCGTTCTCGCACTTTGTAAAAACAGGAACAAACTGTTTTACAACTTACCTATGGGGAAATTCCATTTACCGATTTTTGCTTTAGATTCCCACCGCTTTACTTGTTAATTAGTCTTTTGTATCTTTAATTTGTTAAAAATGCTTTAAATGTCGGCAGTTTGACTTTGTCTGCTTTCAAAGCATTTTAAAAACAACTACTTTAGTAGTTTGAAATCGGGGAAAAATATTGAATTATGAAACTGGATCGGTTAAAGCTTAGTATAGAGGAAGTTCCATTTAAAAAGTCGCTTAGTTTTGTACCACTAATCAACAAACTAAAAGAGCATAAAACATTAAATGGATCGCTTGATATTCAGGGAGAAGCCATTTTAAAGCTGGTGGAAGAAAAACCAGAATTGGCAAAAGTCGACTTTAATATCAAGGATATTGAAAAGTATAAAGATGAAATTCATGTACTCATGAGTTACTTCTTTACGCCTGTGCAGTATCGCGAAGAAATTGGAGTGGTTGCAACTCCTTTTGATGACCAGAACTTTTACTTTACACCCAAGTACCTTGAACTGTATGGGAATGAGAATTTAACCGTAGAGATGGTAGAGCAAAAGGAACAGGATAAATGCTTTAAAACCTTTAGCATGTTGTTCTATGCCTACTCGATGATTTTAAAAAGATTTTACAATTTTGAGCTTGGCCTTGGATACTTGTTCATGTATAAAGTAACCGATAAGCTGAACGATCTGGTGAAGTATTACAAGCTTGAGTTCGATAAATCATGTATTGATATTTCATATACAGGAAAGCTGCCACAGGTTAGCGAAGAGGATTTGCATAAGATGATTAACGACCCAATGAATATGGATTTCTGGTTGGAAACCCTTCCGCTGGATAAATTCAAATTCTCGGGATTTCTTCCATTTAGATATGTGGATGTGAGCCAAATTGAAGTGATCTCTTCATTGAAATCGCAATTACTGGAAAAATCATCCATCATTAACAGGAATAATTTTAATCAGCTGGAGCAAAATGTGCGTTCTTTATTAGAATTGCCAAATCTTAAATTGGGAATTATTGCCCTTGGAATGAACCAGGGAAATGTTGAGAATCCATCGGACTTTTGGCATGGATTTCTTGATGCCGATCGTTTTAGATGTGAAGATTACAGGGGAACCATGTACGAAGAAGCCGGAATGCAGGGCATGCCAGTTTTGGTAAACGATCTTTCAAAAAAAGAGAATCCAAATCATGTTGAAAAAGCATTGTTGGACGAAGGAATTAGGAATATCGCTATTGTTCCGCTATATAACGACGACGAGTTGGTTGGCGTAATGGAGTTGGGGTCGAACAAGGCATATGATATTACTTTCTCGAAACTTCGTATAATCAAAGATATTATTCCAGTATTTTCAATCGCAATACAAAGAACAAGCGAGGAACTCCAAAATAGAATCGAAGCCATTATCAAAGAAGAATGTACTGCAATTCATCCAAGTGTTGAGTGGCGATTCTCACAAGCAGCTTCGAACCTGTTATTAAAGAAAGAGAGAAACGAAACTTCTCAAATGGAGGAGATCGTTTTTCCAAATGTATTTCCGCTTTATGGTGCCATTGATGTTCGTCATTCATCGGTAATTAGAAATCAAACCATTCAGGACGACTTAATGGAACAACTCGATTTAGTTCGTAATGTTGTTGCCAAAGTGAATGAAATTAAGGCGATGCCTATTTACGATCAGTTGATTTATAAGATCGATTATTTTAAAGATGGGATTCAAAAGGGCTTATCGTCGGGCGATGAAATGAATGTTTTGAATTTTATCCGACACGAAGTGGAGCCGCTTTTCCCGCATTTCGAAGAAAACGGAGATGAGGTGACACAAACCATTGCCAACTACAAGAGCAATATCAATCCAGAATTGAATTTGGTGTACAAACGCCGAAAAGATTTTGAGGATAGCCTGGGAATTATTAACGACTGTGTTACCAGCTACCTGGAACAGGAAGAGGAAAAAGCGCAAAGCATGTTCCCTCATTACTTCGAAAAATACCGAACAGACGGTGTTGAGCACAATATTTATATTGGCGAAAGCATTGCAAATAACTTAAGTTTCGACAGAATTTATTTAAAGAATTTAAGATTGTGGCAATTGATCGTAAGTGCTGAATTGGCTCGCAAAACAGATCATCTGAAGAAATCGTTGCCTATTCCTATGGATACCACAGGTCTGATTCTTGTGCACAGTCAGCCTTTGGCCATTCGTTTCCGCCAGGATGAGAAGAAGTTTGATGTAGATGGAGCCTATAACATTCGCTACGAAATTGTGAAGAAGCGAATCGATAAGGCCAAAATTAAGGGAACCGACGAGCGATTGACCCAACCGGGAATGCTGGCTATTATCTTCAGCCAGGAGAAAGAAATGGCCGAATATCAGCGTTATTTAGAGTATTTGATTGCAGCTGGTTATTTCGAAGATCAGATCGAATATCACACACTGGAAGATTTACAAGGTGTGTATGGTTTAAGAGCAATACGTGTGAAGGTAAAGAATGGGAAAGAAGAGAAGGATGTATTAAAACTTGCCGAAGAACTAAAAATTGAAAATTAAGATCAATTCATAAGCATCATTACAGAATGAAACACCCTTTACTCCTGTTTTTACTATTTGCAATTAGTTTTTCGACGATGGCAAATGTTAAAAACGATTCTTTATACAATGGGAAAAGACCTAAAATTGGTTTGGTACTAAGTGGTGGCGGAGCCAAGGGTTTTGCTCACGTTGGAGTGCTGAAAATTATCGATGAATTGGAAATCCCAATCGATTACATTTCGGGAACAAGTATGGGAAGTATCATTGGAGGCTTTTACTCCATTGGTTATTCTGCACAGCAGATAGAAGATATGATTCTGAGTCAGAATTGGGACAAATTGCTTGCCGATGAAATTTCGCGTAAATATGTTCCGTTTCACGAAAAACAAAATTACGAACGCCATGTTTTGTCCTTCCCCATAAAACCCAAAGGCATTCAATTGCCTAGCGGAATTGTAAAAGGTCAGAATGTAATCAATCTTTTCGAAAGGTTATCCATCGATTATCACGATGTAACAGATTTTAATAAATTACCAATCCCTTTTGTTTGTGTTGCCACTGATATCGAAACCGGGGAGGCCGTAATATTGGACAATGGATACCTGCCCGAAGCCATGCGGGCAAGTATGGCCATTCCTACTGTTTTTTCGCCCATCGAAATTGATGGCAGACTATTGGTTGACGGTGGAATGGTGAATAACTTTCCGGTAAAGGAAGTGGTTGACATGGGAGCCGATATTGTGATTGGTGTTGATGTTCAGGCAGGACCTAAATCGAAGGAAGAATTAAGCTCTTTTCTGGATATAATCAACCAGACAGTTTCTTTAATGTCGCTTAATGAGTTTAAAAAGAACATTGATTTTGTTGATGTTTATATTAAGCCGAACATTAACAATTACTCAGTAGGAAGTTTTAATGAAGCAGATTCTTTAATTCGAAAAGGGGAAGAAATTGGTCGTGAATTTGTACCGGTTTTAAAAGATCTAAAAGAGAAATATCAGCTTAAGAAAAGTAAGGTAAAAAGGTATAAACCACCTGTAGATACCACAACATACTATATCAAAAATGTAGAATACAGTGGACTTAACGAGGTAAGTAAATCTTTATTGGCAGGTAAATTTAATCTTGATATCCCTGGTGAAGTTAGCTTACACCAGTTAAAACAAGGGATCAACTGGGGATATGGAAGCAAGTATTTTGACCAGGTAGACTTTAGAATGCTTGGTAATAGAGCCAAAACGCTACAGGTTAGGGTGAAGGAACGTACGACAAAGCGATTTAATGTTGGGCTTCGTTACGATTCGGACAACAAAGCCGGTGTACTTTTAAATACAACCTTTCGTAATAAACTGAGAAGTGGTTCTCATTTATCCTTCGATTTAAAATTATCGGAGACTCCAAGGTTCGTAACTACCTATGCCATTGATAATGGCCTAAAACCAGGTATTACCTTGCAGGCAGAATACAACGATTGGAATGTGAATGCCTACGAAGACTGGGAGCAGGTGGGGAATTATGACCTGGATTATCTGAAATTCGATATGAATATTCATTCGATTTTTAAGGAATCCTATTCGATTGGTATTGGTGCTAAAGCTGAGTATTACAAAGTAAAATCGAATTTTATTTTATCCGAATTAGAGGAAGGAAACGATGAAGATTATTTCTTTTCGTATTATGCTTTCCTGCGTTTGGACTCGCATGAGAAAGCATATTATCCGAAAAGAGGGATCAGTTTGTTTGCTGAATACAAGTTGGTGACCAATAATGGTGCAAGCCTTGATGGAATGGAAAGACCAGCATCTATTGCTCACGTGAAATTTCAGAAAGCCATTAGCCTTACCGATAAGTTTACGGTTTATCCTAAATTCTATGGTAGAGTCATTTGGGGAAAGAATATTCCAGCTTTCTTTTTGACCTATACTGGTGGAATTGATCAAACAGATTATTTCGATATTCAGATGCCTTTTGTAGGCTTGGAACGAATGGAAGTTGCATCAACCAATTCCTTTGTATTTAGGGGCGATTTTCAATATGAACTGTTTCGGAACAATTACCTGATATTTAAAGCAAATATTGGAAAAATTACCGAAGATGTGAACGAATCGTTAACGACAGGTGAATGGATTCGGGGATTGGGTTTGACCTATTCTTACAATAGTATTATTGGGCCAATGGAGTTTTCTTTAATGTTTTCCAATAAAAAGAAAAAGGTGTTAAACTATGTAAGCTTGGGCTATTGGTTCTAAGCTAAAACTTTTGGCAATAAACAAAAGATTATTTCGTTCGTATCAAAGTACTAAAGCATTATCTTAGTGCTTTAATAATGATACAATATATGAGTTTTAAAAAGTTAATCTTCACTTTTTGTTTTCTTGGAATTGCTTGTTGTGTTCAGGCTCAGTTTAGTAGCGACACAACCGTATACGATTGGAACCCAAGTGTTGTGGGAAGTGGTCCGGTGCGTGGATACGAGGCTTCCTATCACGGAATGACCGGATTTGATGTTGGTTCAAAATCAGAAATATATGGCGATGGAAAAGGGAAGGTGGATTACAATCGAATTTTCAAGACCAAGCTCCGATTTCCAATATCAGTAAAAAAGAATCTTAAAATAGCCGGTAGTATCGAATATAGCGATGAGGAAATTCATTTTCATGATAGTAAAAATATAACTTATCCTTTTTACAGAAGACTTCATGATAAAAATATGAAGAGTTTGGGCGGTAGCTTTTACCTGATGACTCAATGGAAAAGGAATCGATATTTTATGCTTCGTTTTAATGGAAAATTAAAAGGAGATTACTGGAAAGATCATATCGGCGATGTAAGCAAATATACTTTTCTTAAAATGGAGATTTCTCCTGTAATGGGATGGAAAATAAATAAGTACAAATCCTGGGGAGTTGGAGTAGCCTTTTCCTACACTTTTGGTGATCCACTGGTATTTCCAACCTTTGTTTACAACCATACTTTTGCCGATAAATGGGGCGTAGAAGCTTTTCTGCCTGCCAAGGTGAAATTGAGGTATCAACCATCGGAGCTTTGTTTTATCAATGCCAAAGCTTATTTAAAAGGGGGCAGTTACAGTATCCATTTCGATGAAGTGCCGGCAGATGGTGATGCTTCGGCAGATAATCCATCATTAAGTGATTTTAAAACCCTTGAATTCAGAAGATCTGATGTAAACTTCTCTCTGGAAATAGAAAAAGGAATTACCGATTGGCTTTGGTTATCATTCGAAGGTGGATACCGAAGCAATATCAATTTTGATGTAACCAACAAAAACAACGCACTAAGTTTATCGGGAAGTAAGCTAACAAGTGAAGACAATATTATTGATTCCTATGCAAAAGGAGGAATGTTTTACAACCTTACGCTTTTTATTGTGCCTTCCAAATCACTACTCAAAAAAATTGGATTTAAATAAGCTGAGTCCGTTCTAAAAAACGAGAAAGAAAAAGGCAATACTCTTAAGAATATTGCCTTTGTATTTGTTACAGCTTTCGCTGATTATTTTAATTCATCTGAGAAAATCGATTCTGCGATATCTCTAAGATTGTATCTCGAAGCCATGGTCTCACCATAAGCACCAGCCGATCTTAGAGCAATCAAATCATTTCTTTTGGTTGCTGGCAAGCTAACAGCCTTACCAAAACTATCCGACGATTCGCAAATTGGTCCAACCACATCATAAACCTCCTCTGTTTCAACAGAAGTAATGTTTTCAATTTTGTGATAAGCCTGGTAAAGAGCCGGACGCAAAAGTTCAGTCATTCCTGCATCAAGAATGGCAAACTTGGTTTTAGCACCATTTTTAATATATAAGACTTTAGAAATCAGACTTCCACATTGTGCTACTACCGATCTCCCCAATTCAAAATGCAACTGCTGATTTGGTTTTAAATCAAGGAATTGATTAAAAATTCCAAAGTAGGTAACAAAATCAGAAATGGGATTTACATCTGGCTGATCGTAATCAATACCAAAACCGCCACCCACATTTAGGTGGTCTACAAATATTTGGCGATCGTTAAACCATTGCTGGATTTCATTTACTCTAATGCAAAGACCTTTAAATACTTCGGTGTCGGTAATCTGAGAACCAATATGGAAATGTAAGCCCTCCAATTTGATATTCTTCGACTTTTCAAGTGTTTCCAGTACCGAATCAAATTCCCAACGGTTAATTCCAAATTTGTTCTCCTCAATGCCGGTGGTGATGTAGTGATGCGTGTTGGCGTCAACGTTTGGATTAATCCTGATTGCAATTCTTGCAGTCTTATTAGTCTGTTCAGCCAATTCATTGATTAACTCTATTTCAGGAATCGACTCACAATTGAAACAAAAAATCCCTGCTTCTAGCGCAGTTAAGATTTCTCTGTCTGATTTTCCAACACCAGCATACACAATTTTGTCTGCTGAAAACCCGGTTTCTAAAGATCTGGTTACTTCATTTCCACTTACACAGTCGGCACCAAAACCATAAGATTGTACCAATTTCATGATTTTTGGATTGGCATTGGCTTTTACCGCATAATGAACATGATATCCATACTTCGACGATTCGGTATGAATAAGATCTAAAGTCTCTTTAAGCAACTCCATATCATAATAATAAAATGGAGTGGGTAAATGCTTGAATTGTTCTATTCTACTCTTGTTAAACATGATTCATTTTAGATTTTGAGCAGCAAATTTAAAATAAATTTTTGCTTAATGTTTGAAGGGCCGAAACTTTATCTTCCTGATTGATAAGAACTGAAATGTTATGTTTGCTACCGCCGTAAGATATCATTCGTAATGGTATGTTTTCCAATGCTTCCAGTACTTTTTTTGCACTTCCGGTCGATTCTGAAATAAAATCACCAACAATACAAATTATCGATTGGTTTTCATCGATTTCTACCATCCCAAATTTTACCAATTCTGCCTCAATTGCTTTCAAATTTGTTGCATCATCAATGGTTAAGGAAATGGCTACCTCCGAAGTGGTGATCATGTCAATTGGTGTTTTATAGATTTCGAAAATTTCAAATACTTTTCTTAGAAATCCATAAGCCAATAACATTCTGCCCGATTTAATTTTTACCGCAGTAATTCCATCTTTAGCAGCAATTGCCTTAATTCCTTTTCCTGTTTCATCATCGGTTATTAGAGTTCCCTCTTCGGCAGGGCTTAATGTGTTTTTTAGTCGCACCGGAACACTTTTGAGTTTACAAGGCATAATGCTGGAAGGGTGCATAATTTTAGCCCCAAAATAGGCCAACTCAGCAGCTTCATCGAATGATAATTGTTGCAATGCCGAAGTATTGTCCACATATCTTGGATCATTGTTATGAAACCCGTCGATATCGGTCCAAATCTGAACTTCATCTACCTGTAAAACAGATCCAATAAGAGATGCTGTGTAATCGCTGCCACCTCTCTTTAAATTGTCTACTTCTCCATATGCATTTCGACAAATAAAACCCTGTGTGATAAACAAATTTTGGTCTGCTTGTTCTGTAAGAATACGCTCAAGGTTTTCCTGTATGTAGAAATAGTCAGGTTCACCATCCTTATCAATTCTCATAAAGTTTAAAGCCGATAGCAAGGCCGAATTTACACCAATTTCAGACAAGTAAAAATGGAACATGGCAGTCGATATTAATTCGCCTTGTGCTAAAATTGCTTTTTCCTGTAATGCCGTAAAACTTCTGTTTACAAAATTTCTGATGTAATCAAAATGGGATGTAATCAGTTCATTTCCTTTGGTTTTATATTCCTCGCTGGTGTACAGTTCTTCAATTCGTTTTCGATATTGTTCTTCCAGATTATTGATTTGTTCACTAGCTTTGCTCATATCCTTTCGGTAAAGGAGATCAGTAATTTCAACTAAAGCATTTGTGGTTCCTGCCATAGCCGATAAAACAATAATTACAGGTTCGTTGCATTGAACCAGGTTTGCCAGATTCTGAATTCTTTCAGGGGATCCGACTGAAGTTCCACCAAACTTTAAAACTTTCATTGGTTAATAGTTTAATTTGTTATCCCATTTATAATGGGAGTTTGTATGTTTCGCTTAAATATTTAATTACAGTTCAAAAAAAGCCTGCAGAATCTCTGCAGGCCTTATGTTTTAAGCATTACATTATTCTACAATCTCATCCAAACAACAACTGTTTATTGCGTTTATTCTGTTTCTTGTATTTCAATGTTAATGTCATCTGTGCTTACAATTTTAATTTCGGATGTAAAGTTGTATAAAAAATTTATAAAAACAATAAAAATTTATCTAATTGTTAAAAAATTAACTGAAAATTTATTTTTGCACTTTCGTGATGTCAAAAATGCCTAGAATAAAATTCCGTTCCAACCCCAAAAACCTCTGGGTACATCCATGAATTCAACGTAAACCCGATCTTTTGGAATTTTTAGTTGCTCTTCTACAAGACTTGCAAATTTGTTCGATAAATCTTTGGTTTTTGTGTCGGGCAAACCAATGCTTTTTAATTGTAAAAACATGGCTGGTTCTGCCGATCCACTTAGGGTCATTTCAATTTTTGGTTCGAAAGCGGTCATTACATATTTTTCAGGTTTTCCCAGCTCAAAAGAGATTAAGGCGGAGCACTCTTTTAAAAAGCTTTGTTGTTTCTTATTAGAGAAACTTTCATTGGTCTGAACTTTTAAATATGGCATAAGTAAAAGTTTTAAGGTTTCTAATAGAACTTCATAATTGATCTATCAATCCACAAAAATGAATTGATACATTGCATAAGTTATCACTTAATCAGAAAAATACAAAATGCATGTACTTCAGAATTCCTTATTTGCCCAATGCTTTTCTGGCATTCTCAACTGTTTTTTTAGCATTGCCTATAAATATTTCACCATCAATCAAAAGAACTGGTCTTTTTAGGAATGTGTATTCCTGAAGAATGTATTCTTTATAATCCTCCTCACCTAGTACCTTATCTTTTAAACCAAGTTCTTTGTATTTCATGGCTCTTCTGCTGAATAAGGATTCGTATGATCCTGAAAGTTGTTTCATTTCTTCGATCTGGACTTTATCAATTTTATCCGTTTTGATATCCTGCATTTCAAACTCAGAACCGATTTGAAGTTCCTTTATAATTCTCTGACAAGTTGTACAAGTACTTAAATGGTATATTTTTTTCATTTGATATTGATTTAATTACATACTGATTGATTCACTATAATTTGAATAATTTCTTCTACTTGTGTAAGATTTTTACTTTGAGTGTGGTAGGCAAAATATTTATCGTAGTAGGTTGTTTGAACACCTTGCCACAACTCCTTAATTTCATTTTTATCCAGTAACTCCTGGCACAAACTCAGGGGCAATAAGCACACTCCTTTATTCAATTGAATGGCTTGCAGCATACCGCTTAAATTCGGAATTACATAGCGAGGTTTAAAATAGGGTTTCTTTTTAAAATTATGGTTCCAAAACGACTTAATGGTTTCCATTTTGTGCGTATAGGAATACCAGTTTTGCTGGCTCAACCACTTTTCAGCCTCATTTAATTTCTTTTCGTAGATATAGCGATTGAAAGGGATGGTATCAAGCTCTTTACTGCAAACCAGTAATAATGCCTCTTTACAAAAATGCTTGTATTCAACATGCTGATAATTGTGTTGTAGAGTGGTTATAATGAGATCGAGTTTTTTATCGAATAATTTGGATTGCAGCTCCTCGTATTCCGCAAAAGTAAACTCAACATTCATTTCCAGCTCATCCAGAATATAGGCAAAGGCATGATTAAACATTTCTATGGACATTCCCACTTTTGCTGTTGGGCGGTTGATTAATGTTTTCCGCTTAAAATTTTCTTCTGTTTTTTCGAGTTGTTGAATGGCTTCTTCAATCTGGTTGTATAGCTGCATACCATGGGGTGTTGGAAGCATTTTTCGCGGTTTGCGCTCAAATAATTTAACACCCATATAGGTTTCCAGTGCTGTGAGTTGCTGACTCACACCTGGTTGTGTTATCAATAAAGTTTCTGCTGCTCCGGTTAAGGTTCCGCGTTCGTAAATTGCTTTAAAAGTGCGGTACCACTCTAAGTTCACCATATATCTATAAATAAATTTATATAAAAGTATAAAAAGAATAACTTTTCTAATACAAAAAGAGCACTTATTTTTGTCTCAAAATAAATCAGTAAGCATGGCCAGAGTATTATTTGCAGTAACAAGTCACTTTAAAGACGAAAACGGATGGGAATCGGGATGCTATGTTCTCGAAGTCGCAATTCCTTATTATCATTTTATTAAAAATGGAATTGAAATTGATTTTGTATCGCCTAATGGCGGAGAAGTTCCCGTGAAGCAATTGGATTTAGATGATCCGAAAGTAAAATGTTTTTTTAAAGATAAAGAGGCTAGCAAAAAGTTTCTGAATACCTATCGCCCAATTGATATTGATGCAGGAAAATACGATGCCATCTATTTTCCGGGTGGACATGGGGTAATGTACGATTTGCCTTTGAACAAAGAAATTGCGGAAATTGCTGCTGAAATTTATGAAAATAATGGCTTTGTATGTGCCGTTTGCCATGGTGGTGCAGGGCTTTTAAATGTAAAGCTTAAAGATAATTCTTACCTGATAAGTGGAAAGCAGCTTACATCTTTTAGCAACCAGGAAGAAGTGGCCATAGGCACAGATGAAAAAGTGCCATTTTTACTGGAAACAGCTTTGAAAGAGCGTGGTGCAAAATACTCCTGCAAAGCCAATTGGCAGGAATATGTTGTGGTAGATGGAAGATTAATTACAGGCCAAAATCCTGCATCTGATTTATTAATGGCAAAAGAACTGCTAAAAGCATTTAATAAGAAAAAATAGAATACTAAATATTTAAACTAGATAAAATGGAAAATTTCGATTTTTATAATCCGGTAAAAATCCTTTTTGGAAAAGGTAAAATAGCTGAATTGGGAAAACATATCCCGAAAGGAGCTAAAATTTTAATGACCTATGGTGGTGGTAGCATTAAAAAGAATGGTGTTTACGACCAGGTAATGGATGCCTTAAAAGATTACAGCATTACAGAATTTGGCGGTATTGAACCAAATCCACATTTCGAAACCTTAATGAAAGCGGTTGAAATTGTTAGAAATGAAGGAATCGATTTCTTATTGCCAGTTGGTGGAGGTTCAGTTCTTGATGGAACAAAATTTATTGCTGCTGCTGTACACTACGAAGGAGATGATGAGTGGGATATTTTAGCAAAACGTGCCGAAATTAATAAAGCTGTTGATTTGGGAGCTGTATTAACTTTAGCAGCTACAGGTTCTGAAATGAATAGTGGTGGTGTAATTACAAAAGCAGCAACTCAAGAAAAGCTGGCTTTTGGCAATCCATTGTTGTTCCCTAAATTTTCGGTACTTGATCCTGAAACCACTTATTCATTGCCAATGCGCCAAATTACCAATGGTATTGTTGATGCATATGTACACGTAATGGAACAGTACTTAACCTATCCGGTTAATTCTCCTGTACAGGATCGTTTTTCTGAAGGTTTGTTGTTAACCTTAATCGAAGAAGGACCAAAAGCATTGGCTACTGAAACGCCTGATTACGAAAACCGTGCAAACCTGATGTGGGCTGCTACCATGGCATTGAATGGTTTGATTGGAATGGGTGTAAAAAGCGATTGGGCAACTCACATGATTGGCCATGAATTAACAGCTTTCCATGGTATTGATCATGCGGTTACCCTGGCTATTGTTCTTCCTGGTTTGTTGAATAAACTAAAAGAGGAGCGTGGTGAAAAATTACTTCAATATGCTGAGAGAGTATGGAACATCACAGAAGGAACTGAGGAGGAGAGAAAGATGCTTGCCATTCAGAAAACAGAAGAATTCTTCCAAAGTGTTGGTATTGCTACTCGTTTAGGAGACCATAGTGTTGGTCAGGATAGCATCGATACCATTTCTAAAAGATTTATTGATCGTGGATATGTAGGTATGTTACCAGATGTTGCAGCAGCAGATGTTGCTGAAATTTTGGAGTCACGCTTATAAAAATTCAAGATAATTTGGGTGAAAGGTCCTTCTCGATGTGAGAAGGACCTTTTTTGTGTTAAGGAAATCTAAATTTTAAAAAAAATATTTGCAGTTTAAAATTAATGACGTATGTTTGCGACATTAGAAATAAGAAATGGAGAACTTATGAAGAAACTGGAATTATTTGAAGAAAAACAACAGGAACTTGCCTCGCTGGCAAAAGCATTATCTCATCCTGCAAGAATTGCAATTTTGCAGTTTTTAGCAGCAACTCCAACCTGTATTTCTGGCGATATATCAGATTATTTACCACTTAGCCGAACAACGGTTTCGCAGCATCTGAAAGAACTAAAATCCATTGGACTCATTCAGGGTGATGTTGAAGGTTTAAAGGTGAAGTATTGTCTGAATAAGGCTGGTATTGAGAAACTAAAGAATGGGTTTGGAGAATTGTTTGAAGAAATTACTCCAATCGAAAATAAAACTTGTTAAGAATTACCCGGTTTTTGTGCCGGAACAAATGATAAAAATTAAGAAAAATGAAAGTATTAGTGTTGTGTACAGGAAACTCATGTAGAAGTCAGATGGGTGAAGCAATTTTAAGAGATATCAATCCTGAATTGGAAGTGGTATCAGCAGGAACCAAAATTGCAGATCAGGTGCATCCTTTGGCGGTAAAAGCGATGGCTGAAATTGGAATTGACATCAGTTCTCAGCGCCCAAAAATGGTGGATGAGTTCCTTGAAGAAGGTGTTGATTTCTTAATCTCGGTATGTGGTGGTGCAAAAGATGCATGTCCGGCATTTCTTGGGCCTGTTGGAACTCGCCTTCATATTGGTTTCGACGATCCTGCTTATGCAGAAGGAACTGAAGAAGAAATTTTTGAAGTATTCCGTCGTGTTCGTGACGAAATCAGAAGAGATTTCGCAAAATTCAACGAAGAATACATTGTAAAGAACGCATAATTTAAGGGTAGCAAATAGTAGTTAGTAATTATGGGATCATTAAATAAAAAATTATCCTTTTTGGATAGATATCTTACCTTATGGATTTTTGCTGCAATGGCAATTGGGGTAGGAGCAGGTTACTTTTTCCCTTCAATGGCGGGATTCTGGAACAAATTGTCGGTAGGAACCACAAATGTACCAATAGCCATTGGTTTGGTAATCATGATGTATCCGCCTTTGGCGAAAGTAAAGTACGAAGAGCTGAAGGATGTATTCAGGAATCGTAAAATTTTGATTCTGTCGCTGGTACAGAACTGGCTTTTGGGACCAACACTAATGTTTGGCTTGGCCATTATTTTCCTTCAGGATTATCCCGAATACATGACCGGATTAATTTTAATTGGTTTGGCAAGATGTATTGCCATGGTAATTGTTTGGAATGATTTGGCCAAAGGTGATCCTGAATATGCAGCAGGTTTAGTGGCATTCAACAGTATTTTCCAGGTATTGTTCTTCTCGGTTTATGCATATGTATTTATTACTGTATTGCCGGAGTACTTTGGTCTCCAGGGATCCGAAGTTGATGTTACTATGGGCGATATCGCAGAGAGTGTGTTGATTTATCTTGGGATTCCATTTTTTGCAGGTATGATTACCCGTTACTTTGGAATTAAAGCAAAAGGGAAAGACTGGTATCAGAAGAAATTCATTCCAAAAATTAGTCCCCTTACCTTAATTGCATTGTTGTTTACCATTTTTGTGATGTTCTCGTTAAAAGGTGAATACATTGTTCAGTTGCCTTTTGATGTGGTTCGTATTGCCATTCCGTTGGTGATTTACTTTGTAATCATGTTCCTGATTTCATTCTTTATGGGACATAAGTTTAAAGCGGGTTATTCAAAAACAACAAGCCTGTCTTTTACAGCTGCCAGTAACAATTTTGAGTTGGCAATTGCGGTAGCTATTGCAGTGTTTGGTATCAATTCGGGAGTTGCTTTTGCAGCGGTAATTGGGCCATTGGTTGAGGTTCCTGTTCTAATTGCTTTGGTAAATGTAGCCTTACGATTTAAAGAAAAATATTTTGGTGGCAAAGTAGATGTTGTAAAGTGTGCTGCCGATACAAAAAGTTAACTGTGTTTCATTTAAACACGGGTTATTGTGAGTTAGTAAATTCTAAGCCATGATTCAATTTGAGTCATGGCTTTTTGTTTAGGTTTTGAATTCTACCTCCTTGCAGATTTTTTCGAACGGAAGTGTAAAAACAAAAGTAGAACCTTGGTTTGGTACCGATTTTACGTGAATTTCCCCCTCCATTAATTCTACCAATGATTTGGATATTGCTAAACCCAATCCGCTGCCTTCTTCTGTTCTTATTGACTTGTTTTCGGTTCTTCTGAATCGTTCAAAAATTACTTTTTGCATACTTTGATCTATGCCGATCCCTGTATCAATAACAGAGAACTTCAAATTGGAATTATAAATTCTGCAGGTAAACCAGATTTCTCCACTCTTTGTAAATTTAATGGCATTGGTGAGTAAGTTAGAAATGATCTGTTCAAGTTTTGTCTGGTCGGTATACACAAAGTGCTGCCCATTTTGCAAATCTATTTTGTAATGCAATTCCAGACCTTTCTTTTGGGCAATTGGAAGAAAGAACTGATGCATATTTTGCATGACCTCATTTAGGTTGGTAGTACTTTTGCTAATATCTACTTGTTCTGTTTCAATTTTTGAAATGTCTACAAGATTGTTAATCAACTCCAGCATTCGCTGACTACTTGTTTTTATCAGGTGTAAATATTTTTGCTGCTTTTCAGGTGTAATTCCCTTAAAATCCAACAATTCGGCAAAGCCTACAATACCATTCATAGGTGTACGAATCTCGTGGCTTAAATTGGCCAAAAAACTGGTTTTTAATCGATCACTTTCTTCGGCTTTGTTTTTGGCAATTGCCAATTGCTGGTTTGTGATTTTTAAACTATTGCTGGTTAAACTTATTTTCTTCAGAAGATGCGAAAGGGTAAAAATAATCAGGACTAAAACAGTAATAACAATCGCAATGCTCCAGATCAGCCCTTTGTACTGCTCATAAATTGAATCATCCTTGTTTATCATGATGTGATTGGCAGGAAGAATTTCTTCAGAAATCTGGTGTTCCTGAAGCATTGCAGCATCAAATTTATAAACCATTGGACTACCTGATATTTCTAGATCTGATGCATTGTTCCCATTTAAAATTTGTAGAAGCATTTTCGATGCTTTTTCTCCCTGGTAAACCGGACTGGTGATTTTACCTCCTATTACTCCCGATCCAACTACATCCCAAATGCAATAAACAGGAAGATTTGTAGATTGCTTTACAAGTTTAACACTTTCCTGGTAGGTAAGTGTTTTTCCCGAAGGTGTGAGAATGTAAATCCCCCAAATTACAGCGCAAGTCTTTGGCAGTTCTTTTAATCGGCTTTGTAAACTATCTCTTGAAAGATTGGATAGGTATTCAATTTGAATGGGCTGATTCAGAATTTGTTCTGCCCGATTTACCCTGTTTTGAAATGCCTGTCCGGAAATGCTTCCATCGTTAATCACAGCAATGGATGTAAGTTCTGGGTGCAAGCTTCGAATAAGATTAATCGTTCCTAAAACATCATAGGTTTCAAACGTTCCAGTTATGTTTTTATGCTTCTCGATTCGTTCCGGATGAAAATCATTAATTCCACAAAATACGAGAGGTATATCTGGAAATAAATCTTGTTTATAACGAAGCAAAAAATTCAAGGCATGATCATCAGAAGATAAAATGGCATCGAACTCTACCTGCGAATATTTTAATTGATAAACCTGTTTTAAGAGGGCAAAGTAATCTTCATCAGCACACCTTTTGGTGTCCATGTAATTTACGAAAAGCTCAACATTTTCATTGTTAAAAACTGAGTTGATTCCATTCATGATTCCATCGGTCCAACTAAAACCCTTGTGATAGGAGTGGAGAATCAGGATTTTTTTACTTTCCTTCTTTTTGTTTGGAGTGGAAGAGGAGTAAAGTGTTGTGCAATAAAAGAGCGCTAGAATAATGGTTAAACAGATGCGAAAGGATGCAAATACTTGTAGATATTTTATCATTGTAGCGAGGCTCTAAAATTCTCATTCAGCTCAAAATCAATACGGCACGTTAGTAAAAAAAATAGGATCACCTCTGTTCTACGTAAAATCAACATAAAGGTTAATTAAAAAGGGAAATTAGTTTTCTTGAAGTTGAAATGCATCTCCTGTTTTATCGTCGTCATTAATGCTTATATTTGAGTAAACAAAAGCATCTCTAATGATAAAACCTGGACTAAAAATCGGCATTGTCCTTACCTTGATATTGGTTTTGCCATCCTTGTTTTTCTCGGCATACGAAATTAGTAATTTGAGTAAAAACGAAGCGGTTATCGATTCTATTTACACTGGGCAACTGGAATCTGTCTTGTTTTCTTTAAACCAGTATTCCGAAGATGTTTTAAGTGGCTGGGCCAATCAATTGGAACGTGAAACCGATGATATTGAATCCATTCTTACCAAAAATTATTCGATTCTTGCCATTGGGTTAAAGAGTAGTACAGATTTAAACTTAATTACCAAAGAAAAAATTCCTGAGGATAGCACTGTTTCTCTCAAAAAGCGCTTAGAGCTTGATTTTGCATTAAATCTGAAGAAGATTGAGCAATTACAGAGATATGTAAAGAGTGGCTATCGTAAAATTGAAGCTTTACAAAATTCTTATCAGGATCGAAGCCTGTTTGCCTTTGCAGTTCAGAAAGACTCTGTATTGGTAAACACAGTTCTTTTTTTAGTTGATACCGATAAGTTTATACGCGAGAACTTAGGGCCAAAAATACAAATGGTGGCACAAGAGCGATTTTATATCTCGGTGTTTAGAGAAAACAGTTCCGACGAAGTATTCACAAACGACTTACAGGCTGGTGAGGATAAAAATATCAGGCAAAGGAAAGAGATCTGGTTGTTTCCGGAATACGATTTGGGCATTCAAATGAGAGGAAATACCATCGAAGATCTGGTTCGTGAGAGAACGAGAACCAATATTATCCTGCTAATAGTAATGGATGTGATTTTACTTCTGGGCGCATGGTTTGTATTTAAAAATATCCGTAAGCAAATCAAATTAAACCAGTTGAAAACAGATTTTATTTCCAATGTGTCGCATGAAATTAGAACGCCGCTGGCTCTTATTAATATGTATTCCGAAACACTTGAAATGGGACGAATTCCCAGCGAAGAAAAGAAAATGGAGTACTATAAGGTGATCAATACCGAGGCAAACCGATTATCGAGAATGGTAAATAAAATTCTCAATTTTAGCCGAATAGAAAGGGGAAAACGCGAATATCATTTTACCCCTTGCAATTTAAATGTGGAGCTTGAAACCATTCTGGAGAATTACAAGCAACATTTCGATCAGAATGGATTTGAAATTCTATTCGAAAAGGACCAAAATCTTCCCGAATTAATTCTCGATAAAGAGGCTGTAGGCGAAGCAATTATCAATTTAATTGATAATTCTATGAAATACAGTGAAGATGTGAAGAGAATAGAAATTCGTACAACTTTTAAGGCTGATCGGGTTTACCTTAGTGTAAAGGATTATGGAATTGGTATTGCCCGGAAAGACCAGGCTTTTATTTTCGATAAATTCTTTAGAGTAAGCACTGGTAATCTGGCCCTGAAAGCAAAAGGATCGGGCATTGGCCTAAGCATTGTTAAGCATATTATGGATGCTCATCAGGCCAAGGTTGAACTGGAAAGTTCGGAAGGAAAAGGCTCGTGTTTTACACTTGTTTTTCCAATTAATAAATAACAAATCACAATAAATATAGAGCAAATGAATCCCATTTTAATTGTAGAAGACGAGCCCAGTATGCTAATGGGCTTAAAAGATAACCTGGAATTTGAATCTTACCAGGTAGATACTGCAGATGATGGTGAACTTGGGTTGAAAAAGATTCTTGAGAACCAATACAGTTTGGTTTTGCTGGATGTAATGTTGCCCAATATTTCAGGTTTTGATATCTGTAAAAAGGCAAGAGCCCAGGGAGTTAAAACGCCAATAATACTGCTTACCGCAAAAGGGGAGGAAATCGATAAGGTACTTGGATTGGAACTTGGCGCCGACGATTACATTACAAAACCATTTAGCTTAAGAGAGCTGTTGGCACGAATTCGTGCTGTTTTAAGACGTACACAAGATATCTCATCTCCGAAGCAATCAGAAAAATTACATATTGGACGCCTAAGCATCGATTTCAATTCATATGTTGGTGAGGTGGAAGATAAAGAAGTGAAAATGTCGCACAAAGAAGTAGAAATTTTACACTATTTATGGGACAATAGAAATAAAACGGTGAGCAGAGATGATTTGTTGGATAAGGTATGGGGAATGGAATATCAGCCTACATCGAGAACAATTGACAATTTTGTGTTAAAGTTGAGACAAAAAATAGAAGATGACCCAAATCATGCAAAAATTATTTTAACGGTACATGGTGTTGGCTATAAGCTCGTAAATAGCTGATAAATAGCGTGAAGAATAAGTGTGTAATGCTTTGCTGATGTTTGGCTCCTGATATCGATTCACGATTGATGACAACTTGTGACAATTGCTGATTTCATGGTGACACTTATGATCTAAAGTCGCCCTAATTTTACAATAGAAATTTAAGATTAGAAAAACGGAAGGCGCGCGATTCCGATTTCTTAAAATTCTAACTGAACTATAAACTGTAAAAATTAGGGTCATGAAAAATATTAAAAGTATCGTATTGGTTTTAGCATGTTTGCTAAGTATTAATGTAACAATGGCAATTACGCCTGAAACAAAAAAGATTGAAAAAGAGAAAAGCGCTGTACTGAAAAAAATTCAGAAACTTGCCAGCCAAACTAGTTTTACCGACTACGTTCGAAAAGGAGAATCGGAATTAATTGTATTGCGTTGCACAGTAAATGAAAACAACGAGGTTGTGGTAAGTAAGGTGATTGGTTTCGACGAAGAGCTTAAAAAGGCAGTTCGTAAAACCATGGAAAGTAAAAAGATTAGAACAACTGCTGCTTTAAGTGGCGAAGAGTTGGCTTTGAGATTAAAATTTGCAACCTACGAAAAGTAAATTAAAGAAGTTTTAAGGTGAATTATAGAAATAATATATTGGTTTTGTTAAGGATATCTCTTATTGCATTCTTACTGCTAACACCGCTTGGTAATGCATTTGCAAAAGACCTTAGATCCCTGGTGAATTTAAAAGGATACTGGAAGTTTACAATCGGGGATGACCCAGCCTGGGCATCTCCCGATTATAACGATACCGAGTGGGATAAGCTATTTGTACCACAATCGTGGGAGTCTAGCGGATATAGCAATTACAATGGGTATGCCTGGTATCGAAAAAATTTTACCATTACAATTCCGAAGGCAGCAAAATATGTCTACTTGAACCTTGGATACATCGATGATGCCGATGAAGTGTATGTAAATGGGAAATTAGTTGGTGCATCAGGACATATGGGACCAATAGCTCAAACAGCCTATAACATACCAAGAATGTATCCGGTGCCACGAGAGGTGCTGAATCATAAAGCTGAAAATGTGATTGCCATTCGGGTCTTCGACGACTACCATGATGGAGGTATTGTTGGAGGTGATATTAACATTTCATTTGATGCCGATCAGTTTAAAATGAATGTAGACCTTACCGGACATTGGGATTTTGAAACCAGCAGAAGTGTTGACGAAAATAACCGAAATGTAGTAAGCTATCGTGAAGGAAAAATTTTCGTGCCCGGATTTTGGGAAGCCCGTGGCTACAATCAGTTAGACGGAAGAGCCATTTATTCCAAACGATTTGTGTATCCTGATCATTTAAGTACAAGAAATCAAATTCTGTTTGCTGGTTATATCGACGATGTTGATGAGGTATATTTGAATGGTGAGAAGATTGGAACAGTAAGAGACTTGAGGAGGAAAAACAGAAAATATTCGTATGCATCTGATAATTTTATTTTAAGGGCATATACAATTCCAGATCACTTACTGAATAAAGGTGGTGAAAATGTTATTGAAATTATTGTGAGAGATCACACCGGACCAGGAGGAATCTATGATGGACCAATTGGAATTGTTGACATGGATACAGCAAAACCAATTATCATCAAATCATTGAAAGACACCAGAAGTTCTTTCCAAAAACTATTAGATTACTGGTTCGATTAAGAAAAACACACGTTTAGAATGATGAATAAATCGTACATATCAAATCCTATCGGAAAGCTATTTTTAATTGCAATTCTTTTCATTGCAAGTATTTCTGCAGGTTCAGCACAGGATTTTAAAAAGGTGATGGACCTAAACGAACGATGGAAATTTTCAATTGGCGATCGTGAAGAGTGGGCCGATCCTGAATATGATGATTCCAACTGGGAATGGGTTGATGTTCCATCGGCATGGGAAAACCAGGGTTTTCATGGTTACAATGGTTATGCATGGTATCGTAAAACTTTCGATAAGAGACAGCTTCCCGAAAATCAGGCTTTGTACCTGCAATTGGGAAATATCGATGATGTAGATGAAGTGTTTTTTAATGGAAAAAGAATTGGGAAAACAGGAAATTTTCCGCCAAAATATGCAACAGCTTACAAATCTTATCGCCGATACAATGTTCCGGCAGAATTAATAAAAGAAACCAATACCATTGCAGTTCGTGTATACGATGATGTTGGAGAAGGTGGAATTATTCATGGCGATGTATCTCTTTTGGTTGATCGTGAAGCCATTCCTGTAGATATAGATTTGAGTGGAACATGGAAATTTAAGTTAGGGGCATATGCACATGAAAATCTAAATAATATTGACAATTGGGATGATATTGTTGTGCCTGGAAATTGGGAAAACCAGGGCTACAAAGATTATGATGGCTATGCTTGTTACGCATTAGAGTTTGAGCTGGAAGAGGAGTTTGTAAGAGAAAGAATGGTTTTGATTCTGGGTAAAATTGACGATATCGACCAGGTATACCTAAATGGTGTATTGGTAGGGCAATCAGGAGAATTTAATCCTAAAACTGTGAAAGAAAGATCCAGTTCCTGGCAACAAATCAGAAATTATTACTTGCCGATTAACCTCCTAAAAAGCGAGGGAAAAAATACCATACTTGTGCGCGTTTACGATGCCACACAAGGTGGAGGTATTTATACAGGTTCGGTTGGCCTGATATCACAAGATCATTACATCAAGCACTGGAAAAGTCGCAGGAACAGATATTAATTTTTTGCTTCAATCAAATCCCATAAATTACCGTAGAGGTCCGAAAATACACAAACTGTTCCATAAACTTCATCCGAACGATCGCGCGTAATTTTTACGCCATTATTTATTAAATTTTGATAATCTAATTCGAAATTATCGGTATGGAGTATCATAAAAACGCTACCACCGGTCTGATTGCCAATTCGTGCTTTTTGATCTTCTGTTTGTGCTTTTTCAAGTAAGAGGGAAGCATCATTTTCTCCGCCAGGCGATACAAGAACCCACCGCATATCTTCACCAATTTCCTGGTCGGCCACAAGATTGAAATTTAACTTTTTGGTGTAGAAATTAATGGCTTCATCATAATCCTTTACCAAAACTGTGACATTTGCTATTCGATTCATGTTCTTTGCTTTAATTTATCCCGAAGGTAATGGTTTTAACAAAGATTAATAAATTTCATTTGCCTGAAGTTTTCGCCTTCGCTTCTCTTCTTTCAGTCTCTTTCTCTCTTCTTTTCTCAGCTTTCGCTTGATTTTTCTTTTCTCCGATGCCAACATCGACTCCCTGATAGCATCACTGGTATCAATTGCAGCAGTGGTGTTGCTTCTACTGGAATTGTAATCCTGCGCTTGAACGCCATTTGTATTTCCTGTATCAGGATTATTGGTAATTCCACTTGAATTATTGCTGCGGCTAGAGTTGTAATCCTGCGCTTTCAGGTTGTTCTTATCGAGATCTTCCTTGTTTTCTTCCAATTCAATTGCACTGGTTGTATTGCTTCTACTTGAATTGTAATCCTGCGCTTGAACACTTTTAGTATTTCCAGTTTCAGGATTGTTGGTAATTCCACTTGAATTATTGCTGCGGCTAGAGTTGTAATCCTGGGCTTTCAGGTTGTTCTTATCAAAATCATCCTTGTTTTCTTCCAATTCAATTGCGCTAGTTGTATTGCTTCTGCTCGAATTGTAATCTTGCGCCTGAACGCTTTTTGTATTTCCCGTATTAGGATTGTTGGTAGTTCCACTTGAATTATTGCTGCGGCTAGAGTTGTAATCCTGGGCTTTCAGGTTGTTCTTATCAAAATCATCCTTGTTTTCTTCCAATTCAATTGCGCTAGTTGTATTGCTTCTGCTCGAATTATAGTCTTGTGCCCTGGTGCCAGAACTTTGTCCTACATGACCACTACCTCCACTTATCCCTTGTTCGTACATTGGATTGCTTCCTGTATTCCCTGTTTCCTGGTACAAAGGATTGTTATTCTTGTTTCCTTTTTCCTGGTACATTGGGTTTTCGCCTTTGTTCTGATTGCCTTGGTATAAAGGATTTGAACTTCTCCTGTTAGGATGGTTGCCCATTTTTCCCATAACAATGCTGATCCCAAAGTTTACATTCATACTCGAAAATTTAAACTTGGTATTGGTTGTGGGGATTTCGCTTGCCAAATCCAGATCAATCCTACCATCGGCACCAATGGCTTTCGATATGTCTTTCGATTGGTAAGTAAGATCGCCTTGTAAAGCAGTGAGGTATTCACCGCTGATAAAAAGTTCAAGTCCCTTGCATAATTCCGTATTTATTTTGGCACCAAATCTTGCACTTAGTGCAGTTAAGCTCTGTTGTTTTAACTGGTCCGTTGTGATATCGGAATTTGGATGAACCTGGTGTAGCTCTGGCGTGCTGTTTACCATGATGCCTGTTCTTCCATATAGCTTTACAGAGAGTTTATCCGTTCCCAAACCAAACTGTGGCCCTACATCAAAGCCCAGGCTTCTATATTGTTTTCTGCTTCCTTGTGTTTGTCCAAACTCTTGTCTCACATTAAATGAGGAATGCTTTACACCCATCCCAATCGATAGTTTATCACAAAAATGTTTACTAATCGATAACTCGTTGTTGAAACCATCTTCAACAAAATCTTTAAAATCGCTATTGGGAATACTAATACCATTCACAAGCTCAATGGATACATTTTGCTTTTGTGCATGAGTCTGACTTACAAAAAAGATACATAGGAGGCAGAATATCGTCTTTTTCATATCGTGTGTTATTGGTGGATGAATGTATAACTGTATTCATAAGATACGAAAAAAAACAATAAAGGACTTGGTGGTCTGATATTGTGTGGATTATGGCATGATTTATGTTGTTAAATTGAATATATCATATTTATAAATTATGATGTTGATACGAGACTTTTAAAATGATGAATATAACTATGAGATCTTGTTAAAGTGTAACGATATGAGGCAATTAGGTGCTTGTGTGATCGATTGTTGTTTGTTTTGCTGATTTGGGAAGTGTGGGGTGAAAAGCACTTGTAGTTTTCTTCGTAATTGGATTATGTATGTATACAGAATAAGGCCAATTCCATTAAACATGTACAAAAGAAGAACCTATTTATATACCTAAATAATAAAAACAAAATGAAGAAAGCACTAATGCTATTGCTTGGAGCACCCCTGTTTTTTTCTTGTCAGAACGATGAGATAGAACCTGCTCCAGAGGAACATCTGCATGATGAAAACTGCCAGTACAAAACTGAAATGACCGCACCACAAGGTTTTACCATTGAAGAAAAAAGCTCCATTGAAATGAATGGCTCGCTTAAGGAAATTCAATTTCTAAATGAAGATGTAGCTTATATTTTGGGATCCAATAACTATGGAGGCCATGCCGATGTCTTTAAATCCGAAGATGGTGGAAAAACCTGGTCAGATCTAAACCTACAACTTAGAAGGTCTCCGGAAAATATGTTTTTTCTTAACAAGGAAATTGGCTTCGTGTCTACTAACGATAAAGGAAAATTACTTAAAACCATAGATGGAGGCTTAAACTGGACTGAGATTCATTATGAGAACATTAATGGTATGCTGCATCGCATTCAAAAGGATCATGAAAACAATTTGTATGCGATATCAAGAATTTCAGATGCTCATTCTGTGTTGATTAAATCTACTGATGAGGGAAATACCTGGAATATTATCAATGAATCGTATGATTTTGGCGCTACTTATTCAACATTTAGTTTTAAGATTCTTGAGGATAAGATTTACGTATCAGGAAAACATGGAAAACTGATTGTGACCGATTTAGACGGGGATTTATTGAAGGTAATCGAAACTGATTTATCGGATTTTTTGGATGTTGAAATCATAGACCATGATCATATTATTGTGTCTCATGGAAATAAAACTTATCAATCAGCTGATGGAGGTTTGAATTGGACAAGTCTTGAAGCCAACTATAAAAGATTGCTCGATTTTACCAATAAAGACACCGGTCTTGTTTTGCTGAATAAAGCTTCATGCCCAGTTGCAGATTATCCATTAGATCAGGATGTTATTGCATTTACTACCGATGGTGGACATAGTTGGGAAGAAAGTCAAGAGTTTACCAACCTTATAGTTAATTATGTCGATTGCTTTAAAATGAATGATAGCAGATATTTCTTACTTGTAGAGCAAAAACTATATGAATTGCAAAAAGAGAAGGGTATTGATTGATACTGATATCGTAAAGATTCCTTCATCCATCATGTTGCATTGCAGCATGATCAATAATTCGCATTAACTTAAATCACAAACTTATGAAAAAACCTTTAAGAAAAACGACACGAGTTTTGGTTTTGTTGCTACTTGCAATAAGTATTCCTGCAAGCTTTGCATTTGCACAGGATACCAAGCTGAGAAAAAAAGAATCCACTTTATTAATATTGGAATATCCCAATTACGACAGGTCGGAGTTTATTCCAAAATTGATGTTCACACTGAAAACCCAGTATTTCAATGTAGTTGCTAAACCAGATGTTGTTGATGTGGTGAAGAAGGAAGATGAAGAGAAGGAAAATGAGAAAGGTAAAGCAGACATATCCGAGAAAATAAGCATGTTGGATACTCTGGATTTAAAAGTAGAGATGAAGGAGTATAAGAGTGTTTACATACTCAAAATGAAATATTATATCAAAGACCCAGGAGTTCGTTACTTCAGGATGAAACATTTCCATGGACAATTAATCGACAATGCTACCGGTGAAAAAATAAGGGATATCAAAATACGAAATTCAAAAAGGAGAGATGAAAATTACGGTACACGTGATCATCGAGATATTATAAGTCATATCAAACATAAACTCAATTTGGATTTTGTGACCAATTAGCACATCAGTTTGAATAAAGAAAAACGGGATTGATAACTTTCAATCTCGTTTTTTTATGCGGGGAAAGTAGGTGTTTATGGCACAATATATGTTATGTAAGGACTATTGAAAATTCAAATATTTAATAAAATATAACACATGAAAAAAAGTATAGTAATTCTATTTGCCTTATTGATTGCATTATATGCAAATGCGCAAAACCAGAAGAATTTTATCGATCAAAACTACATCGAAGTAAAAGGAGTTGCTGAAATGGAAATTGCCCCTGACGAAATTTACCTGAATATCGTACTGGATGAGAAAGACACCAAGAATAAAGAGAGTATCGAACAGCTGGAACAAAAAATGTTTAAAGCTCTCGAAAAAGCTGGTGTCGATTTGGAAAAACAGCTTTCGGTATCCGATTTTGCCAGTAATATCAAGTTTCACTTTCTCAAAAGATCCAATATTTTAAAATCGAAGATATTTGAACTCCTGCTTCACGATTCAAATACCTTGGCAAAGGTATTTGTTGAGTTGGAAAAGATCAAAATTTCAAATGTGAGCATTGTACGAATGGATCATTCAGAGATCGAGAAATATCGTAAACAGGTAAAAGTTAATGCCATAAAAGCAGGTAAGGAAAAAGCTGTAGCATTAACGGAGGCCATTGGACAAGAGGTAGGTAAAGCCATTTATATTAACGAGAATGCTTCGCATTTTCGAAATGATTATTCCAATTCAGCAATTAGAATAAGAGGAGCAGCCAGCATGGGAGCTATGAAAACTCCTAATCTTGACCTTCAGAAAATTAAGTTGGAATATACGGTTCAACTTCGTTTCGAATTGTTATAAAAAGAACAGACCACAGCTTGCATTTGACGGAACATAGATTGGAGGACCTTGTTTCACTCATGCCTGCTGTGGTCTTTATGATTGTATTTTTCCGATTTGATGCGATACTTGAATTAGAAAATCTTCTTCATTCTTTACCAATAAATGAAATTTTTGTTCTTTTGTGGTGAATTTAAATCAACAAAGAACAATGACCAAAATTTTATCATATTTCTTAACCACATTATTTTACATTTTATTCTTTCTTTTACTGGTAATTTTTCACCCTATTCAGGTCATTTGCCTAAAAGTATTTGGATACAGGGCACACAAAAATTCAGTTGATGTACTGAATTTTCTTTTGATGCGTTTGGTTGGTATTCTTGCGGTTCGAATTACCTACGAAGGAAAGGCTAATTTCCCAAAAGATCGACCTTTAATTATTGTTTCTAATCACCAGGGAACTTACGATATTCCGCCCATTGTGTGGTTGTTTCGCAAATACCATCCAAAGTTTATTTCGAAGAAAGAGCTGGCCAAAAACATACCCAGTGTTTCCTATAATTTACGACACAGTGGCGCCGCTTTAATCGATAGAAAAAACAGGGCGCAGGCCATTCCTGAAATCTATAAACTTGGACAACTGATTGCTAAAAATAATTACGCAGCTTGTATTTTTCCGGAGGGAACAAGAAGTAAAACCGGTAAAATGAAAAAGTTTAAATCGGGGGGAATCGAAACCCTTCTGAAAGCTGCCCCAAATGCCTTAATTGTTCCTTTTGCTGTTGAAGGGAATTACAAAATCGAAAAAAGAGGAATGTTTCCTTTATGTATTGGGCAGAAAGTGAAATACAGTATACTTGATCCTATCGAAACAGAAGGAAAATCGGCCATCGAAATTACCAATGAAGCGGAACAGCTAATTCGTAAGAAATTAAACCAGTTGTAACATGCAAAAGCGAGAAGGCAAAACAGCATTGGTAGTTGAAGGAGGAGCCATGCGTGGCATTTTTGCAGCTGGTGTACTCGATGCTTTTATGGAACAAGCTTTTCTTCCTTTTGATATGGTAATTGGTGTATCTGCCGGATCGATTAATGCAGCTGCCTATTTGGCAAACCAGAAAGGGAGGAACTATAAAGTTTTTACCGATTACTCCTTGCGACCAGAATATATCAGTTGGAAAAAATTCCTGAAAGGTGGTCATTTAATGGATTTGGATTGGTCGTGGGAGATTACAGGAAGAGAATTGCCCATAAATACCGATGTACTTTTTTCGAAGAATGTGGATTTCGAAATTGGAATCACATTAAATAAGGATGGGAACTCTAAATTTATAAAAGCGAATCCTGAAAATTTAAGCGATGTGATGAAGGCCAGTTGCTCTGTGCCATTGTTCTACAGAAACTTTCTGAAAATAGATGACGATATTGTAGCCGATGGTGGCGTTTCTGCGCCAATTCCGGTGCAACGCGCACTGGATAAAGGTGCCAACAAAATTATGGTAATCCGTTCTCGTAAATCGGATTACAGGATGAAAAATGGGAATGAAAATAAACTGTCGCGATTTTTATTCAGAAAACACCCAGGCTTGGCAAAAGCAATTCAAAATCGACCAGAAATTTACAATCAAAGTATCCATTTAATTCATCATCCTCCCAATGGAGTTGAGATGATTGATGTATGTCCTGCCGATTCGTTTGCTACCAAGCGATTTACGACTGATATTGATATCCTGAACAAAGATTATCTTTTGGGAAAAGAACAAGGTCTGGAAGCCATTAAACAATGGAATGATCGTTAATATTTCTTCCGGCGTTCGGAAAAATCCGAACTGATTTCTTAAAAAATTGTTAATATTCAAAAGAGGGATTAAACCTTTCTGCGCTTTGAGTGTCTATACTTCGACATTAAGTCGAAACAGACTACAGTTTCATCGGGTAAATGTTAATAAATATCTAAAATGATACATTATTACATATTTATCGATGGAGTAATTGTAAGTTTAGCTTGGCAAAAGAAAAATTTAACCTACTAAGAAATGAATAAACTAACACTATTGCTTGGCTTTTTGTGCCTGGCAATTTTTGCGAAAGCAGTTGAACCTGTTGTAAAACCCGAACTTCAGGGGGGAGTTATTAAAGGAGTTGTAAAAGATCAGGCATTGGAAGCACCAGTTGAATACGCAACCGTATCGGTGTACACCATGGCAGATTCAACCTTAATAGACGGAACCATAACCGATGCAAAGGGTGCTTTCGAATTAAAAAAGTTAAAACCTGGAAGTTACTTTGTTGAAGTCTCATTTATTGGATACAACAAAGCTGCAGTTCGAAATATTCCAATCAACAAAAAACGAAAAGTAATCGACTTAAAAACAGTTAGCCTGCGTCAATCAACCGAGGCATTAGATGAGGTTACGGTAACCACCGAAAGAATTCCGGTTCAATATCAAATCGATAAGAAAGTGATTCCTGTAAGCAGGCAAATTACGGCTGCCAGTGGAAATGCTGTTGATGTATTGGAGAATGTACCTTCGGTAACTGTCGACATTGAAGGAAATGTAAGTTTACGAGGAAGTTCGAACTTTACCGTCCTGGTTGATGGTAAACCGTCTATTCTCGATGCAGCTGATATTCTGGAACAAATGCCTGCCAGTATGATTGAAAATATAGAAATCATTACCAACCCTTCTGCAAAATATGACCCAGAAGGAACGGCTGGTATTATTAATGTAATTACCAAGAAAAATAAAGAATCGGGTTTAACCGGGGTGGTAAATGTGAATTTGGGGAGCCACGAAAATAATAGTGCCGATTTTTTGTTGAACTATCGCAAGAAGAAATGGAACTTCAATTTTGGCTTGGACTATAGCAGAAGAGGTTTTAAAGGTTCTTCGGAATCGGAAAACAGAACTGAAATTCAGGGGACGACAAACTACTTATTATCTAGTGGTGATACCGAGCGCCACCGCGATGGTTATGGTTTCAAAACCGGGGTAGATTACGATATCAATGATAAAAACCAGTTGTCATTTGCATTTAGATATGGTACCCGTGATATGGAGCGCAAATCGTTTCTTGATTATGAAGAATATGCCGAAGGAGAACCTTCTGTATTTTATGATAGCCGAGATCAGTGGAACAGGGAAATGAACTTTGTAAATTCAAGTTTATCTTATACAAAGAAATTCGAAGGGAAAGGCCACCAGTGGTATAGCCAGGTTAGCTTTTCGCGTCGAACCAGTGGAGATGAGGAATCGATTAATGCAAGATTTGATGATGCAGGAAATCAGATTTCTGGTCAGAGATCTACCGAAGAAGGTCCTGGACAACGAATTGAAATTCGTTCGGATTACACGCTTCCGATGGGCGAGGAAAGAAAATTGGAGTTTGGATACCAGGGACAGATTCGTTCGAGCGAAGCAGATACAAAACGCTTCGAGTACAATACATCAACCAACTTGTACGATTACCAGGAACAATATAGCAATGATGTTACCTACGACAGAAGTGTACATGGTTTATATGCAACATTTGCTGATAAGGCTGGTATCTTAGGATATCAGGTGGGTTTTAGAACCGAACATACCAATCGTGAGGTAGATTATAGTGGAGAAGCAGAAAAATTCAAGATTAACAGGTGGGATTTCTTTCCAACCATTCATGCACAATTGGATTTGGGATCAAGAAACCAGTTAATGGCCAGTTATACGCGAAGAATTGACCGTCCGAGAGGTTATTATCTTGAACCATTTATTACCTGGACCGATGCCTATAATGTTCGACAAGGAAATCCTGATTTGGACCCGGAGTACATTGATTCTTATGAATTGGGTTATATGAAACGATTTGGAGATCAGGCTATTTCTGTCGAGTCGTACTATAAGGTAACTCATAACAAAGTGGAGAGAATTAGAACCGTTTACGATGAGAATGTAATGTTAAGCAGTGTTGCCAATGTTGGAAAAGATTACTCATTGGGTATCGAGGCAACATTGAATTTAAGTTTTGCCAAATGGTTCAAAAACGATTTAATTGGTAATATCTATCACTACAAGGAAGAAGGTAGCTTTGAAACCGAAAATGCACTGGGCGAAATTGTAGCTCAGGACTTTTCAACCGAAAGCTTTAACTGGAGTATCCGCAACAACTCTACCATTATTTTTGATAAGAGTACACGACTTCAAATGAATATCAATTACCGATCACCTACCGATTGGGCTCAAGGAGAACGTGCAGGATTCCTGACCACATCAATCGCTTTAAGAAAAGATTTCTTCAAGCGTAAACTATCAGCAACTTTCCAGGTTCGCGATGTGTTGGGTACATTCAAACACGAAGTGGAATACATGGGAGATGGATTCTACAATTTCAATCAATTCGAAATGGATTCGCCTGTGTTTCGTCTGAATTTAAGCTATAAGATCAACAATTATAAGCAAAAACGAGGAAGACGATCGGTAAACGGAGTGGATGTTGAAGAATTTGAAATGTAAAAAAGCATACAGATATCAAGAAACTCACGGATTTTATTTCGTGAGTTTTTTGTTTGTACTAATTTGCGAAATGTTAAAAAAAACCATATGAAATTAATAGGAGCCCATGTAAGTACGGCAGGAGGTGTTGAAAATGCACCTGCAAATGCAAATAAAATAGGAGCCAAAGCTTTTGCATTGTTTACTAAAAATCAAAGACAATGGAATGCCAAGCCATTTACTCATAAGAATATCGATGAATTTAAAGCCAATTGCGAAAAGTTTGGTTTTGCGCCCGACCATATTCTTCCTCACGATAGTTACCTGATTAATTTGGGACATCCCGACTCATTGGCATTGGAGAAATCAAGAAATGCTTTCCTGAACGAGTTGCAACGTTGCGAACAATTAGGCCTAAATCGCCTGAACTTTCACCCCGGAAGTCATTTAAAGAAAGTAAGCATTGATGAATGCCTGGCTACAATTTCCGAATCGATAAATATTAGCCTGGATCAAACACAAGGCGTTTGTGCCGTTATTGAAAATACGGCAGGACAAGGCAGTAATCTTGGCTTTACTTTCGAACAAATTGCTGAAATTATTCACCGCGTCGAAGACAAGGAGAGGATAGGAGTGTGCATTGATACCTGTCATGCATTTACTGCAGGTTATGACCTTTCAACACAGAAGAGTTTTGACCAGGTATTTTCCGATTTTGAAAGAATTATCGGATTTAAGTACCTCAAAGGAATGCACCTGAACGATTCCAAAAAGGAACTGGGATCGAGAGTAGATCGACATGAAGTAATTGGCAAGGGCTTTATCGGATTAGATGCATTTACATGGCTGATGAATGATGCCAGGTTTAATCAAATCCCAATGGTTTTGGAAACACCAAATTCTGAAAACTGGGCACAGGAAATTCAATTACTCTACTCTTTGCAAAACTAACTAGTGGTGAATTAAGGTAGAAACAACAATAAAAACACCGGTAACGATATTGATTCCAATTACCATTTTTCGGAATTTTTCAGGCTCTACTTTACCAGAAAATTTAGAGCCCAAATGGGAACCAAAGAACAGAATCGGTAAGCAAAACAATGCAAGGTTTACCGATTCGGCTTCAATCATACCATTCATTACAAAGGCTGCAGTGGTAAAGAAAGAAGAGAATGTACTAAACCATGCAAAAATTCCGCGGAAGCGATCTTTCGAATAGCCTTTTCTG
Organism: Marinifilum caeruleilacunae; assembly: GCF_013141825.1. GTDB lineage: Bacteria > Bacteroidota > Bacteroidia > Bacteroidales > Marinifilaceae > Marinifilum > Marinifilum caeruleilacunae. The sequence goes on along the minus strand of NZ_RZNH01000012.1, from coordinate 24,671 downwards.
TTCATGGCAATTACCAATGGTGGACCTCCTACCGAAATACATGAACTTAAAATTCCACTTACAAAACCTGCAAAAACAATTGGGTATTTTCTAAAGTGCTTCGACAATTTAACCTTACCTAACATTCTAATTGAAAATACAATGACAAGGATGCCGGTAATTAATCTGAGGTTTTCGCTGCTCATAAATTTAAGGGCATACACACCTAATGGAATGCCTCCTAAACTTGCAATAAACATGGGAATAAACAGCTTGGCCTTAATTCTTTCCTGCAATTTAAACAGGATCACCAGGCTGGTAATCAGGTTGAACAAACTCATTGCAGGAACCAGCACTTGCATTGGGAATATCAATGAAAGAAATGGCACAGCAAGTAGCGCAAATCCAAAGCCTGTCATTCCTTTAATAAAGGCTGCCGATAGAATTACGATACTGCAAAGTACTATTTGTATCAGTGTAATGTCATGCATTATGGATGCAAATTAATTGAGTTTTACCTTCTGCAAAGTTAACGGAAGCACTGCAAATAATAGCACTAAATGCGTTAAATTAAGGATGTTGTACAGCGTCTTTTAAGAATGGAAACAAAGTATGAATTTGAATGGCAACATTACTCATAAATAGTTTAACAGATATTGCCAATAGGATGATTCCGAATACCTTGCGTAAGATGTGAATGCCGCCATCGCCAAGAACTCTTTCTACGAAATTGGTTGATTTTAACACCAGGTAAACAAAGGCAAGGTTTAAAATAATTGCAGCAATAATATTCTCAACGGCATATTCAGCCCTCAAAGCCAATACTGTGGTAAATGAACCTGCACCTGCCACCAACGGAAAGGCAATAGGAACAATAGATACACCACTCGGACCATCATATTTAATGATTTCGATTCCCATCACCATTTCAGCACCCATAATAAACAGGATAATAGAACCTGCAATGGCAAAACTGGAGATATCTACACCAAATATTCCCAACAGTTTCTCTCCCAAAAAGGTGAATATTATCAGTACAGTTAAAGCAACCAATGTTGCCTTTAAAGCTTCAATTTGTCCGCCTTTTTTCTTTAAATCCAATATTATTGGGATAGATCCGATGATATCAATCACAGCAAAAAGTACCATAGAAGCGGAAACAATCTCAAGAAAATTTAGATTCATAGTCAAAGAGTTTTAATGAGTTAATAGAAAATCTTAATCGTAAACTTACAATATTTTTATGATCCATTCTAAACTGTTTTTTCAAAATAAGAAACAGTTGGAATATAAGTTGTTAAAATTTATACACGATAGTGCTTGATGTGTGAAAAATTCAAACATTTCGCGAAGATATGTTTTTTATCTCAATATTCAAGCATAAAAAAAAGAGTTTTCCAATGAAAACTCTTATGGTCGTGAGTATGAAATATTTTACTTTTTCTCTTTTAACTCTTCCTTTGGAATAAAGTTCAACGAAATGCTATTGACACAATGCCTGGTATTCTTTTCGGTAAAGCCTTCGCCAATAAATACATGCCCCAGGTGTCCATCGCAATTGGCACATACAATTTCTGTTCTTCTTCCATCGGCATCAGGAATTCTCTTTACCGCACCTTCAATTTCATCATCGAAACTTGGCCAGCCACAATGAGAATCAAACTTGTCCGTTGAAAGATACAGCTCAGCATTACATTGCTTGCAAGTGTATACTCCTGTTGCTTTATTGTTAAGGTATTTGCCCGTTCCCGGATATTCTGTTCCCTTATGCAGAATTACTCTTTTTTCAGCTTCGGTAAGTTTATTGTACTGATCCTTATTCATGGCTTTTTGTGCGTTTAAGTTGTGGCTTAAAAATAGAACTAAGCCTATTAATGTAAGTATATTTTTCATCATGATATTTTTAATTACTAATTCGTGAATTGATGCGCATTATAAATGGCTTCAACAATTAATTCTGGCTTCGACCAGGGTACAAAATGATTCAACTCGTCGAGCAATATGGCTTCAATATTTTGATGGTGATTTTTATAATAATCCAATGTTTGATATGGAACCAAAATGTCTTTTTTACCTTGTATGTAGGTTGTTGGTGTTTCAATATTGAAAAGCTGGGTTTCATTTTTTTGCAAACACTCAGAAAGCGAAAGCATTTCCTTATTGCTGTTTTTCAATTCGTGTGGCATAATTCTTTGAGGTAATCCGCCGGAGGCGATAAGGTTATACCATTTAGCTTCCTGATATTCAGGAGAAAGGCATGGTGCAACATAAATTGCATGTCTTACTTTCTCAGGGAAGTCGAGTAGGAACTGTTCCAATACCGCTCCTCCAAATGAGTGTCCCAGTACAATGCTTTTTTCTCCAGGCTTGGTGTAATGTTCCAAAACCTTATTGGTAATTCTGGCCTGATTGGCAAGGTTTTTCATGGCTGGAACCGTGGTTTTACCAAATCCTGCTCGATCGAATGCAATTAATTGGAAGTTCTTAACTAACAGGCTGTCAGAAAAAATCTTCTTAAAATCGAACCAATATCCGGGCGAGCCATGTATAAAAAGTACTTTTGGTGCCGAAGGGTCTCCAATTGCTTTGGTGTGAATTTGATATTCTCCAAATGGAATGTAAGCTGTAGAAGGGTGTATTCCAATATCGATTAATTCGCTAACAACTTTTTCGTCGTTAAAAGCAGATCTCATTTTTTCAATAAGAAAAACCGTTATACCCATAAGGAGTAAAACAGTTACACTTAGAATAACCAATACGTATTTTATCTTTTTCTTCATCTCACACCTCTATAAATCAGACCGTAATAAATAAAATACTTTTTAGTCTGAAATACAATAGCGAGAATGTTATAAAAACTTAAAATATGAGATGAAGAAAATAGGTTTATTGCAAATGCTTGCTGATAAGTTTAATTAAAACATCTTTTTTTACCGGTTTGGCAACATAGTCATCACAACCATTATCCAATGATTTTTTCTTATCGCCCAACAAGGCAAAAGCGGTTTGTGCTATAATTGGTAGATTTGGTCGTATTTTTTTAATTTCTTTTGTGGCTTCGTAACCATTCATTAATGGCATTTTAATATCCATTAGAACCAAATCAATTTTAGAATTGTTTTGACAGATTTCAATTGCCTCAACACCATTGTTAGCTACAATTACCTTACAATTAATTTGATTGAGTAATTCTTCGAAGTAAATGCGGTTGAATTCTTCATCCTCTACAACAAGGATAGTTTTGTTTTTGATTTTATTCATTTTGGCTCCCCTTAATTCATCTTCTAAAATAAGTTTTTTGGGCGACCTAATGAAATTATATTAAGATTTTCTAAAATAATTTGAACAGAATGTAAATTTGTGTTTTCAATGCTCAATTATTCATGATTATTGGGAAAATTTGAGTGATAAAAAACACTTTTGCCCATAAAATTCATATCATAATGAAATTATAGGTAAAAGTGTTTGCTACCTAATTATAATCAATAATTCCTCGAATCGATTAAAGAATTTGCTCACATGAAAACCATCTACCAATGAATGATGCGCATCCACAGTAACCGGCATCATGAATTTACCGTTCTGCTCAAATACTTTTCCAAATACAATTCTGGGTACAGAATCTTTTTTATCGCCACTCCGTGGATGTTTTAAACTGGTAAAACTTCGCCATGGAATAACCGAAACATAAATCAAATCAAGGTTTTGGATGGTTTTCAGGGAATTCGAATGTTTTGCTTTGTTAATGGAAGCTGTTGTTGCCAGCGAAAAGCTTTCAAAATCTTCCATATAGTCGAAATAACAAAAACTGAAGGTGTGATCTTCCTTAAAAACTGTAGTCGACCCATTGATTTGTCCGAATTGAATAATTTGATCATCAACAATTCTGGTGCAAAATTCCGGAATTTCGTTCAGTGCCTTAAGTGCTTTGTGCATGTAAGCAGTAAAAAAAGATTTTCCTGATTTTTTGACACTCAAATACAAATTCGTACAATCGATATTGGAAGTTGCACTAAAAAATGGATCTTCAAAATCTTTAAAAAATTCATACTGAGTTTTTCTTTCCCAACTGTTGATATCTATCCTCTTCATCAGAAGTATTTTTTAATTAAGGTATTTAATTCGTGTTGCTTAATAATATCCAATTTGTTTTTGTTTAAGGATATTAATTCATTGTTGCTTAGTTGTTTCAAAAGTCTGTTAATGCTTCTTACATTTGTTCCAAAATAATTGGCCAAATCCGTTTTGTTAATCTCAATGCTTTGCAAATTGAAATTATCGCTGCTGTCTATAATGAACTTGATTAAATGATACTCCAAGGGAAAATAATTGTCCTCGACCATACGGTAGGATGTGTTCATTAGCTTAGAACAAAGATCAAGATTTACTTTCATGGCAAATTCACTATCCTTTTTTAACCAGTTTAGATAGGTTTCCCTTGTAATTTTAAGTAGTTTACATTTACTCAAACATAAGACTGAATTGAAAAAAGCATCGCCGGTTGGAATTTCAAGATGTCCAAAAAGTTGTGGCTGGTCGAATATTCCAAACAGAAAGCTTTGTCCCGTTGTAGTGGTGTGGAAAACCTTCACTTTTCCTTCCAGCAAAATGTGGCAGTAAAGCGATGGATCACCTTGTTCGAGAACAAATCGATCGGCTTCGAGCGTGACTTCCTCCCATGCTCCATGTAGTATTCCATCGGCATTTTTTTGAACCAGTTCCAGATAATTCATAGTGTGCAGCTTTTGTTATGGCAAATCTACGATTGAAATTACATAGAAACACGGACAAATGTCCCATTCCATTAAAAATTAATGTGAAGCCTTCAAAAAATTTTTTATCGTTTTATTTAAAGTTTAATAGAATAGGAACATTTGTGGAATTTCTCTATCTTAGAAAGAAACATAAATCATTAAAATTACAGCTTATGACAGATGGAACGAATTTAGTTTGCGTATATACGGGATCGATGGTGAATGTAAAATATTATAAAGAAAGATTGGAAGAAATTGGTATTCCTTCTCTTCTGAAAGATGAGTTTAGTTCTGGAACAATTGTAGGTATTGGTGGAACACCAGATACAGTTGATTTGTTTGTGGAAGAAGAGAATGAAGCCAAAGCTCGTAATTGTATTTCAAATCTTCAGGAGCAAGAATAGTTTCCTAACCTATTTAATATTTACGATGTATAAATTTCAGATTCTCGTATATTTCATCCTTTTAAGTGGTGGAGTTTATGCCCAGGAAACAGTTCAAATGGTAACCGATCGGCCAGGACAGGCCGAATCTGCCAGTGTGATGTCGATAAAATCTTTTCAGGTAGAGTCGGGATTCTCATTTGAAAAGGTGAATGCCAATCTAAACAATGTGAGCTATAATACCACGCTATTGCGATATGGTTTGGTAGAGAATATTGAATTACGATTGGGCTTTCAATATTTGGGCTCATATGAATCTCTCGATGGAGGCGATAGCGATGAGAGTGGTTTTGGCCCTCTTACTGCAGGAGCAAAGTTTTTATTGCTTGCCGAAAGTGAGCAATCTCCTCAATTGGCTCTTTTATCCACTTTAGCAATACCAAATACAGGCAGTTCGGCATTCGAGAATGATAACTTAGGCGCAGATATCCGTATTAATGCTGATTATACATTGAATCAAGCCATGAGTCTTGGCGCGAACTTTGGTGTGATGTGGAGTGGGGCAAAAGAAGAAGATTTTGCTGTCTGGATGTATGCAGCAGTAATCGGCTTGTCCATATCAGAACAGGTGGGAGCTTATGCTGAACTTTATGGTTTTTTGCCTGGTGAAGGAAAGAACGATCACCGTTGGGATGGAGGATTAACTTACGCTGTATCAGATAATTTACAGTTGGATTTTTCAACTGGAATTGGTTTGAGCAAGGTTTCTCCAGATTTTTTTATTAGTTTAGGATTATCAATAAGAATGCCTTAACAGGTAGTTCATTACATCAATTCAAAATAAGGCTTGATCAGAATTCTGATCAAGCTTTTTTTTTACTCTATTCCGGTAGAATTCTTGAAATTAAAAACTTAGAATCTTCTTCAGCTTTTAAACCATGCATTTGACCCTTTTCAAATGAAAAAAAGTCGTCTTCTTCTACCTGGTGTATATTGCCTTCAATATCGAAAGTTAATTTTCCTTTAATTACATAAAGACCTGCATTGGCAGGTGCTGGCTGTGGTGGAACTTCCACGCCTTTTTCAATGCTTACAATTAGACTTTCGAATTGTGAATTTGAATAGATTTGCTCCTTTTGTACCTTCGAAATCTCAAGTTTTGTCGATAATTTTTTCAATAACATTGTAATCGCAATTAGGTTTTATTGTGTGAAAATAAGTAATTTACTTTGTAATTAAATCTATAGTTTCTAAAACACCACTAATGTATGAAATTGGCAATAAGAAAAGTAAATTTTCTCCTTTTAATTGGCATCCTGCTTTCTGCTTGTGAATCGAAGGCAGATTTAGAGAAAGCCAAACAGGAAATCATGAATGTTGACCAGGAATTTTCCGATTATTCAATTCAAAATGGGGTGAGAGAAGCATTCTTTGCATTTGCTCATGATTCAGCGGTAATATTAAGAGAAAACTCCTATCCAATTATTGGGAGGGAAAAAATCAAGAATCTTTTTCCTGAAGGTAAAACAGCCGGTGTATCACTCAGTTGGAAACCTATTTTTGCCGATGTGGCCAAATCAGGTGAACTGGGATATACATATGGAATTTATAAATATACCACACCCGATACCATAATGAAAGGAACCTATGTATCGATATGGAAAAAGGGGAAAAATCAGGCTTGGAAATATGTATTTGATTCAGGCAACCAAGGCTTAGGTGATCAACCTTAATTGGATTTTGTCTTTTGTTTGGTGTTTCTGACCATTGAAAATGAGTAAAGTACCAATGCAAACCAAATTAAGCCAAAAGCAATAGCTTGTTCTCGTCTAAAGGGTTCATTGTACACAAAAACACCAATTAATAGCATAAGGCTTGGACCAATATATTGCATAAAACCAATAGCCGAAAGGGGGATTCGTTGCGCGCCCTTGGCAAACCAGTACAATGGCAGAGTGGTCACAATTCCTGTTAAAATAAGGTAGATATCAGTTGAGATATTACCAACAAATATGGCTCCTGTACCATCAAACAGTTGCCAGCCTATGGATATTGCTGCAAATGGAGCTAAAATAAATGTTTCTACCGTTAAAGCTGGAATGGCTTCGATCCCGGCAGTTTTCTTCACCAAACCATAAAAACCAAACGAACCAGCTAAAATTATGGCAATCCATGGAAATTTACCATAGTCGATGGTGAGGTAAATTACTGCAATACAGGCAATAATTAGTGCAATGCTTTTTAATTTATCCAGTTTTTCTTTCAGGATAATCATTCCCAGTAGAACATTAACAATGGGATTAATGTAATAACCCAAACTCGCTTCAACAATCTGATTGATATTGACAGCATAAATAAATAATCCCCAGTTTCCGCCAATAAGCAAAGATGATACAATCAGACTGTTTCTTGTTTTTTTCTGCTTTAGCAGATCGACAATTCGCTTTTGCTTCTTAATCAGTATAAAAAGCAATAGAAAAATAAAAGACCAGAAAATTCGATGAGCCAATACTTCGAGAGCAGGAATATCACTCAATAGCTTCCAGAACAAGGGCAATATTCCCCAGGCAAAAAAAGCTTGCAATGCATATATATAGCCAATACTGGAGTTTTTGGAATTTTCCATGCTGTAGTTTTCAGATTGATTTGCAAATGTAGGGATTTTAGTGTGAGATCATATTAAAAGAAGAAAGTGCATGATAAATAAAATTGTAAATTAATTTAGTCTAAATAAGAAATAATTTAGTATATTTAATTTAAGATTTAAGTAAGCTTAAAAAAATAGATAATGTCGTCTTCGATTGAGAACTTTCTAAAAACCATATACTGCTTTTGTAATCTGGAAGCACGCGATACCAAACCTGGTTCAATCGCCAGCGCTTTGGGTATTAGTAATGCTGCGGCAACAGATATGGCTCGCAAGTTGTCAGAGAAAAATCTGGTTGTATACCAGAAGTATAGACCATTGAATTTAACCCCCAAAGGTGAGAGGATTGCTCTTCAGGTAATTCGCAAACACCGTCTTTGGGAAACTTTTCTTTACCGAACCTTTAACATGTCTTTGCATGAAATTCATGTTGAGGCAGAAAAGTTGGAGCATGCAACTTCGGACCGAATGGCTGATATTTTATGGAACTACCTGGAAAAACCAAATTTTGATCCTCATGGTGATCCTATTCCAAATGTATTTGGATTTGTAGATTCTGAAAAGGATAGCCTTGTTCTTTTTAAGGCTGAAGAAAGCCAAATTTATAAGATCGTTAGACTGGTGAGTGACGATGAGGAATTTTACAATTTTTGCCAGGACAATCAATTGGAAATTGGAAGTGAAGTTCAATTGGTAAAGCAATATGCGAATAACAAGTTAACAGAAATTGCAATTCAAGGAAGACAAATTATTATTCCAAAAGAATTCTCAAATAATATCTATGTTAAAAAAATAAAAACAATAATATAATGAAACTACTTAGACACACTTTTTTAATTCTCTGCTTTTTAGCGATGTATCAACATCTTGTAGCGCAGAAAACGGATGCCAATGTTTTTGGTGATGTAAAATCGGAACAGAGTGGAGAGCACATTCCATTTGTGAGCATATACCTTGAAGGAACAACATTAGGGATTACTACCGATCATACGGGTCACTATCTGTTGGTGAATTTGCCTGTGGGCGAGCATACCATAGTGGCAAAATCGATTGGTTATGAAAATTCAAGCCAAAAAATAGTAGTTGAGGCCGGCAAAACCATTGAGGTTAACTTTATTTTGAAAGAGAAGGTTATGGCACTTGATGATGTGGTGGTTACAGGAACAAAAACATTTAAGCGCAAAACAGAATCTCCTGTAATTGTAAATGTTCTCGAGAGTAAAGCCCTGGATCAGGTTCAGGCGTGTAATATATCCGAAGGTTTACGTTTTCAGCCAGGTTTGCGTGTTGAAACCGATTGCCAGACTTGTAACTACACACAGCTTAGAATGAATGGTTTAGGAGGTGGTTATTCGCAGATTTTAATTAATGGGCGTCCTATTTTTAGTCCATTAACCGGCTTGTATGGTATGGAGCAGATACCAGCCAATATGGTTGAGCGTATCGAGGTTGTGCGAGGCGGTGGATCGGCATTGTACGGTTCCAGTGCTATTGGAGGAACTGTAAATATAATTACAAAAATTCCCAATCAGCCAAGTTATGACTTTGGCATAACCACTCAGTTTATCGATGGCAATGAAACTGATGTAATCATGAATGGAAATATCAGTATGCTGAATCAGAAACGAAATGCCGGGGCATCCATATATGTGAATCGCCGTACAAGAAATGCATATGATGCAAATGGAGACAATTACTCTGAGTTGCCAGAGTTAAAAAATAACTCCTTTGGTGCCAACCTATTTTATAAACCAACAGAAAATCAGAAAATTGAATTGAGCTTTACCAGTTTGCATGAGTACAGGTATGGTGGCGAAATAGTTGATAAAGCAGCACATTTAGCCAAACAATCTGAGGATAGAACACATGATGTCTTAATGGCCGGATTGGATTATCAAATCAACTTTAATGAAGACAACTCATCTTTTATTGCTTATGCAGCTGGTCAATATACAGAACGAGATCATTACACGGGAATTTTTCCTGATGATCAGGATGAAATAGATCAGCACTTAAGCAATCCTCCTTACGGCGATACCGAAAATACAACCTTGCAGTTTGGTACGCAGTTAAACCATAGATTAAATGATTTTTTAGGTGGAAAAAATGTGATAACGATTGGAACAGAATACATGTACGATGATGTTTTGGATTCAATTCCGGCTTACCAATATGGTACCGATCAAACCACTAAAAACTTTGGTGGATTTTTGCAGTCGGATTGGGAAGTACGTAAAAATCTGAATTTCCTTGCCGGGATACGTGTAGATAAGCATAACCTTGTAGACAAAGCCATTCTTAGTCCGCGTTTATCGCTTCTGTACAAGTATAAAACCAATACACAATTTCGATTGACCTGGGGAACAGGCTTTAGAGCCCCACAGGCTTTTGATTCCGATATGCACATTGCCTTTGCAGGTGGAGGAATATCAAGAATTATCCTGGCTGATGATTTGAAAGAGGAGAGATCGCACTCTTTGAGTGGATCGATTAATTACGATAAAGCAACCGAAAAATGGATTGCTGGTTTTACCCTTGAAGGATTTTACACCAAGTTGGATGATGCATTTTACCTGGAACCACTAGGCGAAGATGAGTTGGGAGAAACCTTCGAAAAAAGAAATGGATCGGGAGCAAAAGTACAAGGTGTTACTTTGGAATTGCGTGCAAACTATAACAGGTTGGCACAATTCGAAGCAGGCTTTACATTACAGTCGAGCAAGTTCGACGAAGCTGTTGAGAACATTGAGGGATTAGAGGCCAAGCGTGAGTTTTTAAGAACTCCCGAAAAGTATGGTTATGCTAGTTTGTCTTTCATGCCATCATCAAAGTTCAATGCAACTTTAAGCAGTGTTTATACTGGGCCGATGATTCTGGCTCACTTTGGTGGAGCTCCAGAACAGAGCATTGACGAGTATAAAAAATCAGATTCGTTTACAGAGTTAAATTTAAAGCTGTCGTATACCTTTAAATTAAAGCAAGTTGATTCGGGTTTGGAGCTATTTGGCGGTATTAAGAATATCACCAATGCATACCAGGATGATTTTGACAGTGGTAAAAACAGGGACAGTAACTATGTGTACGGACCAGGTTCTCCAAGAACCTTTTATGTAGGTGTAAGATTAAAAAGTTGGTAAAAAATAGATTCCAGATTCCAATGGCCAAAAATGCTTTCGTGTTTTTGGTCATTCTTTTTTATCTTAAAGCGAACATTCTGGTGGCTAAGTTTTCCTTTCGTAAAATAAATTGAATAATAGATCAAAGCATAAATGTAGTTTCGATTCAACTTTTATTTTTGTATTGCGTAAGATGCCATTGTTACCTGTCATTTAACCTGATAAAATCATTTGCCATATGCCATTAAAGTGGTTATTTCTCTTATTTTCTTTTTGTATCCTAACTTCTGCTGATCTTATGAGTCAGTCGGGAGGAAAGACTGTAAGCCAGTTGTTTACTGAAAAAGAAGTAGTGGAGGAAGTGCAAAACTTAAGCAATGAGTGTTGGCGATTAAGAGAATTACATTCTGATAGCGCACTAATTCTTGGACAAAAAGCATTGGATCTAGCCTTGGAATATAAGTTGAATGGTGAGTTGCCGAGAATTTACGGATTCATTGGTGTGATTCAGCTCCATTATCTGTACAAAACAAAAGAATCTATTCCTAATCTTCAAAATGCTTTAAAATACAGCTTACAGCAGAAGGATTCCATTCAATTGGCCTATTCCTATAACAATTTGGGCGATTTATACCTGATGACCGGGAATGTGCCTCTTTCTTTAAGATATTCAATTCAATCGGTCGATTTGTTTGAAAAATTGAATCATCCAGCCGGAAAATCGTATGCATTCGTAAATGTAGGGTTGGTATATCGGGAGAATAAAGATTTTGATTCAGCTTTGAATTATTTCAACAAGGCGGTTGAAATATGGAAAAGTACGGGTAATGAGATTGGTGTTGGTTCAGTTTATCGTGAAGTTGCCCGAACGCATGAAGCCATGGGCGACCTGAATGAAGCCATGAGCTATTATCAGAAGTCCTATGCAATGAGCCTGGGAAATGAAAAACACAGATATGCTGCTTTTTGTTTAAACGGTATGGCCAATATCTTTTTAATCCAGGGTGAATACGAAAAGTCTTTGGATTATTATACCAAGGCTTTACATCTAAACCGAAAACAAAATCATGAATTTGGACTGGTCGATAATTATATTGGGATTGCACTGGTTAATGCGTATAAAAGAAATCGAGAGGAAGGCGAAAAGTATCTGACATATGCAATGAATACCGCTTTGAAACTTGGTGTAAACAGGCAAATGATTGAAGTTTCTAAATCGTATATAGATTTTTATAAAATACTGGGCGACTTTGAACATGCTACTTTAAGCTCAGAGAAATTTCATGTTTTATACGATTCGGTTTTATCCTTGCAGCAGTTCGAAATTATCAACGAGATGGAACGTAGTTTCGAAGTTCAGAATGATTTACTGCATACCGAACAAGAGTTACAAACCAACAAGTTGTTAGAACAAAATCTCGTAATTGTTATTTTACTAATGGTTGTGGTAATTGCTGTAATGATATGGAGGTATCGAACCAATAAAAAAATCAGCAGGAAATTGGAAGAGATGAATCAGAGTAAAGACAAGCTATTTTCGGTTATTTCTCATGATTTGAAAAATCCCTTTAATTCGCTGATTGGCTTTAGTGAATTACTGCTTTTGGAAATTGATAAAGAAGATTACCATAAATCGAAACGATTCGCAAAATACATCAACCAGGCAGCGGTAGAAGGTTTAAAATTACTCACAAGTTTACTGCAATGGTCGCTCTCGCAAGCAGGTAAAATTCAATTTAATCCTCAGGAAAGCGATTTTAATGATATCATGAAGGAATTGTACGAGTTTTATGAGATTGAAGTAAATCAGCACCATATTGAATTACAAATTCAAAATACTGTGAATTCTGTATTTGTTGATCCTGATATCATCAGGATTGTGCTGATGAATATCATATCAAATGCCATTAAATATACCGATGAAAATGGAACGATTTGTTTGAATGCTTCTCAAAATGCCACAAACATACACATTGAAATCAAAGATTCGGGAATCGGAATGTCAGAATCTTTGGTAGATCAACTATTTACCAAAAAAACGTTTACTCAAAGCAAAGCCGGAGTACGAGGAGAGCAGGGAACGGGTTTGGGATTGAGCGTTGTGCAAGAACTGGTACAATTACACAAAGGAAGCATAAAGGTAGAAAGTCGCGAAGGACTTGGTACTACCTTTACACTACAATTTCCATGTAATTCTTCGCTAAACTAATTCTTACTGCATAATTGTGGAATAATATTCAGGTGGTCTGCGGTGCATTGTATTTTGCTCGTAAGAGTAGGCTATGTTTATTAATTTTTCTTCAGAGAAAGCTTCGGCAAAAAATGATATCCCGATAGGAAGACTGTGAACAAAACCTGCAGGAATGGTAATGTTTGGATAACCTGAAACTGCAGCAGCCTGACTGCTTCCACCACCAAAATGATCGCCATTAATCAGATCGATATTCCAGGCAGGGCCATTTGTTGGAGCTACCAAAGCATCTAGCTTGTGTTTTTTCAGTGTTAAATCAATTCCTTCTTCTCCAGCCAGTTTTTTACATTTTGCCAGTGCTTCCTTGTATTCACTTTCATTCAAATCGCCTTTCTGATTTGCCATTTCCATGATTTCCTGTCCGAACCAAGGCATTTCCAAATCTTTGTATTGCTCATTGAATTTGATAATATCATCCAGGCTTTTTACAATTGGGAATTTACATTGGCTAAGGTACTTGTTAAGGTCGTGTTTAAACTCATACAGCAAAACCTGATACTCTTCGTTGCCATACTGGTGCAGGTTTTCAAGTTCAACATCAACAAGCTCCGCTCCAGCTTGTTTCATATCTTCAAAGGCCTGCTCCATAATTTTGTCTACTTCTGAATGGAAGCCCATGAGCTTTCTAACCACACCAATGCGTTTGCCTTTTAAAGTATCTTTATTGAGATTAGAACCATATTCTTTAGGCTTATTTTCATCATTTACAGTAATGTCATCCTTTTGATCAGGACCAGTCATCGCGCTCAACAAAATTGCAGCATCCGAAACTGTTCTGGCCATAGGACCAGCCGTATCTTGCGAGTGGGCAATTGGAATAATTCCCGACCTGCTCACCAATCCTAAGGTAGGTTTAATACCTACAATGCCATTCTGACCCGAAGGACAAACTACCGATCCATCGGTTTCTGTTCCAACAGCTGCCACACACAAATTTGCGGCTACAGCAACGCCCGAACCAGAACTCGAACCACATGGAGAACGATCAATTACATAAGGATTATGGGTTTGTCCACCTCTACCACTCCATCCGCTAGACGAGCGTGTGCTTCTAAAATTGGCCCACTCACTTAAATTGGTTTTGGCCAAAATTAAGGCACCAGCTGTTCTAAGTTTCTTTACGATAAAAGCATCTTGGCTGGCAAAATTGCCTTCCAAAGCAAAAGAACCAGCGGTTGTCATCATTTTATCTGCTGTGTCGATATTGTCTTTAAGCATTATAGGAATGCCATGTAAAGGACCTCTTAACTGACCATTTTTTCTCTCCTCGTCGAGCTGTCTAGCAAGGGGTAGGGCATCAGGATTAATCGAAATTACCGAGTTTAAACTTGGGCCGTTTTTATCGATTTGTTCAATTCTGTCCATAAAAGCAATAACCAGTTCCTCGCAGCTGAGATCTCCACTCTCCATCATTTTTTGAAGTTCCGAAATGCTTTTTTCGTTAAAAGGAAACTTGTTGAAGTTAGGCTGCTCTGTTTCTTTCTGATTTGATTCAGTATTCTTGCAAGCTGTAAGGCCAAATCCGGATAGCATGGTAGCTGCAATGGCAGATACCGATAAAAAATGACGACGTTTCATAGTGTTGAGTTATGGCTTTTAATAATTGTCAATTGATTTTAACAAACATCTGAATTGAGTGAATAAGAAATTCACTCTATAGCGTGTAATGTCTCTGATTAGATCAATAAATGTATTAAAAAAAGAATAATTTCAAGATTAATATGATTAAAAACTTTAAGAACTGGAATTGAATAGGGATCGGTTCTTATGCTCCTAATATTAGGTGTTTATGCAATGGGCAGAAGCTTTTGCACCATTCAAAATATCGATTAGAATCTCTTCTTAAAGCCTTAAAATTCCGGCTCAAATCATATTTTTTATATCTTGCGTTAGAGCAAACAACTATAATTCCTATCTATAAGCATAGTGCTTGCTCCAACCTTAAGACCAAAAAAATGGAAAACATTAATAAGTTTACCTTTCCAGCTTTGTTTGAAACTACGGTTAAAAAGTATGGAAACTGTAACGCAATGGCTCTAGTGGGACAAAATCCTTTAACCTACAAGGAAGTTGATTCAACCATTAAATCTTTAATCGCATTTTACGAGAAGCTTGGGATAAAACCAGGCGATAAAGTTGCACTTCTAAGTACCAATATGCCCAATTGGGGTATGGCTTATTATGCAACTGTTTTTATGGGCGCAGTTGTTGTGCCAATGTTGCCCGATTTTAGCCTAAGCGAAATAGAGAATATTTTACAACATTCGGAAGCTAAAGTAATATTGGTTTCAAATGGCTTGCTTCCAAAATTGGACAATATCAAGGCTGAGAGTCTTCAGTATAAAATTGCAATCGAAGATTATTCAATTATTGGGGAAGCTGTGGCTTGTCAGTTCGATTCCTCTGTTCAATCGCAGATGGAATACCAGGTTGAGGAAGACGATTTGGCTGCCATAATCTATACCTCTGGAACAACAGGAAATTCGAAGGGAGTAATGCTTTCGCACAAGAACATTTGTTCAAATGCTAGCAGAGCAAAAACCATTCATCCAATCGATGAAAAGGATCGTTTTTTATCCATTCTTCCGCTATCTCATACCTACGAAAATACTTTGGGCTATGTAATTCCAATGATTGCAGGAGCATGTATTTATTACCTGGGTAAAACCCCGGTTCCTTCATTGCTGATTTCGGCGTTTAAAGAGGTTAAACCAACGGTAATGTTTTCTGTTCCACTTATTATTGAGAAAATTTACCAGGGAAAAGTTCTTCAGTCGATCAATTCGAAAGCAATCACCAGGTTTTTATATAAGATTCCATTTTTCAGGAAAAGATTAAATGCAATAGCAGGGAAGAAGCTCATGCAGACTTTTGGTGGAGAACTGACCTTTTTTGGAATTGGTGGTGCCAAGTTAAATTCGAATGTTGAGCGATTTTTACGTGAAGCAAAATTTCCATATGCCATTGGGTATGGTTTAACCGAAACCGCACCATTACTGGCAGGTATAGGACCATCGAAAACCAGGTTTCAATCAACTGGGCCGGCATTAATGGGTGTGGAACTAAAAATTCATAATCCTGATCCTGTAACCCAGATTGGAGAAGTTTGGGCCAAAGGCGATAATGTAATGTTGGGTTATTACAAAGAACCTGAAAAAACCAAAGAAGTCTTAACCGAAGATGGTTGGTTTAAAACTGGCGATTTGGCTAAGATGGATAAAGACAATTACTTGTACATTGAAGGTCGACTTAAGAATATGATTGTTGGTGCGAGTGGTGAGAATATCTACCCGGAAGAAATTGAATCGGTAATCAACAACTTTAAGCATGTTGTGGAGTCGATTGTGGTAGAGAAGAAAGGAAAGCTGGTGGCCATGGTTCACTTTAATTATGAGGAGCTTGAGCAACAGTACAAACATCTTAAGAAAGAAGTGGAAGGCTATGTAGATCATACCGTTGATGAGTTGATTGCAGAGTTACAGGTTTATGTAAATTCTCGTGTCAATAAATTCTCGCAGGTACAAATGGTTGTTGCGCATGTCGATCCTTTCCAAAAAACAGCAACTCACAAAATCAAGAGATTTTTATATCATTAAAATGATTTGAAAAACATTATAAAAATAAAAGAACGCAAAGGAATTATGCTTTGCGTTCTTTTTTTATCATCATGTAATTTTTATTACTCTTCCATCGACCAACTGTAAATTAAGGAAGCATCTCCGGTAAAATCCTTTTCTCTGTCAATTTCGGTTTGTGTCTCAAACTCATCCCCAAATCGTTCAAAGGCACTCACAAATCCAAAATCTCTGTCGGGAATATCTTTTAGAATTTTTCCTACCAACGAAACTGCTTTTTTCGAAATCACCAACCACGGAACAGTTGCAGCTCCTACAATATCAGTAACAATACCAAAAGCTTCGCCAGCAATACCATTTTCAATATCTGCCAATATTTCGCCTAAATTTCGATTCGATTTCCGGGTATGGCGCAAATAGATGTGAACATTCAACTCCCTGTCTTTGGGCATTTCCCTACTCAAAATGTACAAGCCTTCCGATCCTTCCTGATCGGTATCAAAAAAATACTCGTTCTCGTGTCGCTTGCTTAATTTAAAGGGTTCCTGGGGAATGGTGCTAACAATCATTTTATCCTTTTCGCTAGGATGGTCGGCAACCACCACGAAATATAGTTTCCAGTTCTTTTTGGGACGATAAATTCGAATTCCATCTATTTCAAGTCTTACTCTACTCATTGCATAGGGTTTTAAGTATTTACGATAATAAAATAGTAATTATTACCATAAATATAGCAATTGTTTTGTAGTAGATTGAATTTTTATGAAAATGAATTAATTTCTAGTAAGTTGATTGTAAATGTTTAGCAGGTTTTTGGTTTGCCCGGATATGTTGAACTCTTTCTCAACTCCATTTCGGCAGCTAAGCGATAATTCTTGCAGTTTTTCCTGGTCGCGAAGTAACTCTTTTAAAGCAGTACAAAGTGCTTCGCTGTTGTTTTGATCGAATGTAATTCCACCCTTCGATTTTTCAACAATCTCGGGAAATGCACCCAATTTTGGTTGTACAACAGGAACACCCGATGCCATACTTTCTAAAAGGTACAGTCCAAAAGCTTCGCCATTGCGAACAGGAACAGAAATCATTTGTACTTTACCAAAGAAATCGTGTCGTCCAATTCCATCGAAATCTTCATGGAATTCTACCTCATTCCAAAGCTTTGCTTTTTTTAATTTCTTTTCACTTTCCTTTAAAATTCCCTTGTCATCACCAGTCGATCCACCAGTTAAAACCAGAATTACATCCTCAAACTCCTGATCTTTCTTTAGTAGGATAAAAGCATCAATGATGATATCAAAGCCATTGGCTTCGCACATTCTTGAAATGTATCCAATGTTTCGTTTTTTCTCTTTAAAGGATTTTACCTGGTAATCTGTAGGTTCAACTCCCAAATGGTTGATGAAAACTTTGCTTTCTGGGATGTCCATTTTTGCCAGTGAGACTTTTGCATAAAAATCAGAAACCGCAATAAAACCATCCACTGCTTCTGCTTTCTCACTCATCAGTTTCCAAATTTTATCCCGAAAGGAGTCATTCATGGCATCAACCCATACATCTTCATCTTGCAAGGAGCAAACAATTACTGCATTAGGAAATTCTTCGCGTAACTTTGGCGCCAGGCCAAGCAAGAGCGCATTCGATAAATGAATTACATCTGGTTGCAGATGCTCAGCCATCCAGCTTACCATGCGGTGCAATTCTTCTTTTTGCTTGCCTTCTTCGCCCATGAGCATCGAAATGGTCATTTCCTCCAATCCTTTTGCACTGGTAGAACCGGCCATGCTTGCAGCGAGTTTAAGCATTGGTTTCGAATTCAACAACTTGTCGACCCAGGCAGGAGCCTTTTGAAAAATGGGGTAAAGCTGCTTCAAATAAATGCTGATTGCCCCATAAAAAACAGGCACTTCGTTCAAATCATGTTCATCGGAGAAAAGGGGAAGGTACATGGGTAATTTGGTAACTTGATGTCCCTGTTTTTTCATTGCCAGGTAAAATTTATCATCGCGTAAGCAATTTCCGCAATAGAAGCTTCCTCCCGATCCGGGTATGATTTGAAGTATGTTCATAAGGCTAATCTTAAAGTGTAACTGATCTGTATTTAAAGTTAACACATTTTACTGAAGCTACTTTACATACAGGCAAGAGAAATATTATTTGTCAAACTGTTTTGCCTCTTCCCAGATTTCGTCCATTTCTTCCAGGTTCATCTCTTTTAAGTTTCTACCTTGTTTTAAGGTTTTACTTTCAAGATAATTGAATCGCTTCATGAACTTTTGGTTGGTTCTTTCCAGGGCATTTTCAGGATTTACACCATACAAGCGGGCAGCATTAATCAGCGAGAAGAACAAATCACCGAACTCCTGTTCCATTTTGTCCTGGTCTCCATTTCTGATTTCGTTTTCAACCTCCTGCATCTCTTCACTCACTTTCTCCCAAACTTGCTCTTTTTCGTCCCAATCGAAGCCTACGCCACGAACTTTATCTTGTATGCGATTTGCTTTTACAAGGGCAGGCAAGGAGTGAGGAACTCCTTCGAGAACCGATTTGTTTCCATCTTTTTCCTTTAGTTTTAATTGTTCCCAGTTTTCCTCTACCTCTTTGGCATCGGCAACTTTGGTATCGCTAAAAATATGGGGATGGCGATAGATTAACTTTTCACTAATTCCGTCGCACACATCGGCAATGTCGAAGTCATTGGTTTCCGAACCAATTTTTGCATAAAAAACAATGTGAAGCAAGATGTCGCCCAATTCCTTTTTGATTTCTTGTTTATCGCCTTTCAAAATCGAATCGGCCAATTCGTAGGTTTCCTCAATGGTAAGGGTTCTAAGACTTTCGAAAGTTTGTTTTTTGTCCCACGGACAACCTTCCCGAAGTTGGTCCATTATATCTAATAAGCGCTCGAAGGCTTTTAATTTTCTATCCATACTTTTGCATTTGTTCTAATCGAAAATCAAATTTACAAAAGTATTTTGCAGCTGTACCGCTTTTTGATTTTTTTATTTGAAAGGCAGCCAGACTATTTTTCCGCACTTTTAATTTGGGCTCCCGTACGATCTGATATTTGTTTGGCCACATCCTTAACAAAATCGTAATTTCCCGAAACAATTTCGCATCGTCGGTTATCGATTATTGCGTATAGCTTGTAGGTAAAGCTGATTTCGTTTCTTGAAATTGAAAGTACAGCCATTCCTTTGTTTTGCCTGATTTTTCCAATTAAAAGTTTGCTGGTTCCCGATACATCGATCCAGGAACCAAATTTAATTCCCAATAAACTGGTGAACTTCCTGATTTGTTGTTTTTCCAAATCGATACTCAAACCAGAATGAGTTAGTAAAAAAGGCAAAGCCAGGAGAATAAACATGATGCCGGCGAGTCCTTCATCAAGAATTATTACGATTCCGATGAATAGGAATAAAATCCCCAGCATCATAAAATTTGGGGGCAGTTTGCCGGTTTTGTAATTGGAAATCATGAGTGTGCTTCAAATTCTAGTTTTGTTTGAATATTTTCTTCCAACGGATATCCATCAATGGGGATTGAAAAGCTAAATTTACTTCCCATTCCCGGAGTCGATTCAACTTTAATGCTACCATTAAGGAGTGTAATCAGTCCTTTAACAATTGATAATCCCAAGCCTGTTCCTTCATGTTGTCGGCTGATACTCTGATCTACCTGGGAGAATCGTTCAAATACATGATTTAATTCTTCTTTTGGAATTCCGATTCCTGTATCCGATACAAAAAAGTGAATGTCCTGGTCGATTATTTTATAGCCAATTTCAATATTACCTTCGTGTGTAAACTTAAATGCATTGCTGATTAAGTTAGAAAAAATCTGGTTTAGTTTTCCCTTATCAGTGTTTAAACTGATATTTTCGGCACAGGTTTGATGAGGCACAAGAATCTGAATGTGATGCTTATCGAAACGGCTTTGATTGGCTTCGGCAATTGCCTTTAGTTCCATGAGGAAATTTTTTAAGCCAAACTGTTCGGGATATATCTCAATCTTTTCCGATTCAATCCTGGAAATATCGAGCAAGTCATTCAGAATACAGAGCAAATCGTTGCCTCGCTGATTAATGATATCTGTATATTCAATTAACTTTCGTCGATTATCAAACTCGTTTGGTATTAATGATGAGAAACCAAGAATAGCATTCATTGGAGTTCTGATTTCGTGACTCATGTTCTGAAGAAAAATGGTTTTCAGTCGATCGCTCTCTTCAGCTTTTTCTTTCGCATAGGTAAGTTCTTTGTTCTTTTCTTTTAGTAGTGTTTCATTTGCCAAAACTTTCTCCTGAGAAAGGTTTCGTTCTTTTACCGATCGTAAAGTTCTTCGGTAAGCCAACCATCCTAAAAATATACCGACAATAGCAATAATCAAGTGAGAATAGGCATAGTCGAGTATTTTGGTTTTTAAAATAGGAGCGTATTTTTCCATGGGAATGGCAACACTAATACCACCATAAATATCGCCTAACTTGTAGTTTTGCGATTCATGACATTTGATACAGCCCTCTTCAACCACCATTGGTCTCATGTATCGTAAGTATTCCTTGTTGTCAATCATTTCGATGCTGCTGTAATCCTTAACGCCTGTTTTGAATAAGTGTAAGGCCTTGCTTTCCCACTCATCAGGATTGTTTTCGGGGCGTAAGGGGTCCAGACTGGTGATATGCCCTTTTTCACCGGTTTGCTCTTCGGCAAGTTCAAATGCCAGGCGAGTCATGTAAGCCGGATTAATTAGGGTTAGCTTTTGACCACTGGCAGTTGTAATGTCTCTTTCCGGAATAAAATCGAGATATTCGTTAGGTTTGATATGTTCGGTTACCGGAACATAAACACCACCATGCATTGCAGCCCAGCGTCGGAAAGTAAGATCTTTATTATGATTTCCTATGGCTTCGACTCTGGCCAGCTCGTAGGTTGTTCGTTTTTCTTCGTGGATATTCCATATTAATGAAGATGCCAATAAAAAAATGAATCCAATACTGGTAGCAATAAAGAATTGCTTGATGTGTCTAATGTCTTTATTCATAAATAAATGTAAATAAGTAGTTGTATTGGGTTGTCTAGTCGTTTTCGAGTTGCTAAATAATAACAATCTTATGATTTGTCCAAACTACTTTACGAATGCTTTGGTTAAAAGTTGTAAAAAGACACAAAAATTTATTGTATACTATAAGTTTTGAATATAAAGTAAAAAATATCGTTAATGAGGAAAATGTAATGGGGTAATAAAATTACACAAGACTCCAGGCTTCTGGTTTGTTGGCGAACCATTGTTTTACCTGATTCCAGTTGCCACGAAAAAAATCTGATTCCCGATATTGGTTCAAGGCCAATTCCGATTCCCAATGGCTTACTGTAAAGAAAATACATGGATTATTTTTATCCTGCAAAACCTCTAAATGTGAACAACCTTCGAAAGCCAATATATCAGCTTTTTCATTCCTTGTCAGCATTTTAAAATCTTCAATGTGTTTGCTTTGTATTTCAAGTTTTACAAATCGAATAATCATTGCAATTTTATTTGATAATTTTCACTTGTTATGAGGTCACAAATCAGAATTAATAACTAATTTGTGAGCTCAAAAGTAATGAAATTATATGATTGAAAAGAGTATATCGCTAGGGGTAATTGACCCTCTTGAATTTTACGGAATTAACAATGCAAAGCTTGAAGTGATAAAGGAAATGTTCCCTAAACTAAAAATAGTAGGAAGAGGTAATGAGATCATTGCAAGCGGAGAGAATAAAATACTCGAGGTATTCGAGGACAAAATGAATTTGTTGATCCAGCACTACAACCAATACAATGTACTTACTCTTTCCAATATCAAACGCATTATCCTTGAAAATACTCCAGGCATACAGGATCCCGATGATCCTGAAAGCGTAATTATTTTTGGGAACAATGGGAAGATTATTCGTGCAAAAACAGCCAATCAGCGAAAGCTTGTTGAGAAAGCGGCTAAAAATGATATGGTGTTTGCAGTCGGACCAGCAGGTTCGGGTAAAACCTATACAGCCATTGCTCTTGCAGTAAAAGCGCTTCGAAACCAGGAGGTGAAACGCATTATATTAAGCCGACCAGCAGTAGAAGCAGGAGAAAATCTGGGTTTTCTTCCTGGCGATTTAAAAGAGAAAATCGATCCTTATTTGCAACCGCTTTACGATGCCTTGCTGGATATGATTCCTCCTCGAAAACTGGCTGATTATTTGGAAGCAGAAGTAATTCAGATTGCACCTTTGGCCTATATGCGTGGACGTACATTAAACGATGCATTTGTAATTCTTGATGAGGCTCAAAATACAACTACCAAACAGCTGAAAATGTTTCTTACCCGAATGGGAACCAGCGGTAAATTTATGATTACGGGTGATATTACCCAAATCGACTTGCCACGAAAACAACAATCTGGTTTAATACAGGCATTCAGAATCCTTAGAAAAATTAAAGGAATTGCCATGGTTGAGTTCGATAGTTCGGATATTATCCGTCATCGATTGGTAAAAGAAATTGTTGCAGCCTACGAAAAAGAAGACGAAAGGGTAGAGCAAAAAATAAAAGAAAAGAAGCTTGAGGATAAAAAGAAAGAGGAATAATTGTAAAACTTATCAGTCATGAAAATATTGATTTTTATGCTCGTTTTTCAAACTGCTAAGTTCAAGTAAATTTTTGTGTAACAAATTCGACATTTGTTCTTTTTTACAATCTTACTTTTATCTATCTTCGCATTGAATTTAAAAATAACCAGGCCTAATAGCTATAAACTATAGGCTTTTAAGGAAACCGTTTTATAAATTATTTGAATTTTTTGGAGCAATGAAAGAAGCTATTGTTAAAACAGATTTTAATTTTCCGAATCAAAAAAATGTTTACAAGGGTAAGGTAAGAGACGTTTATAATATCAACGACGAATATCTTGCAATGGTTGTTTCGGATCGTATTTCGGCATTTGATGTTGTTTTGCCTAAGGGAATTCCTTTTAAAGGACAGGTTTTAAACCAAATTGCAGCACGCTTCTTGGATGCTACCGCTGATATTGTTCCTAACTGGAAAATTGCTACTCCAGATCCAATGGTAACAGTTGGTCATCTTGCAGAACCATTTATGGTAGAGATGGTTATTCGTGGATACCTTACAGGACATGCGTGGAGAGAGTACAAAGCTGGTAAAAGAACTTTATGTGGTGTGCCACTTCCTGAAGGAATGGTTGAAAACCAAAAGTTTGAAAAACCAATTCTTACGCCAACAACAAAAGCATTGGAAGGTCATGATGAGGATATCTCGAGAGAAGAAATCTTAGCGCAGGGATTGGTTTCGGAAGAGGACTACACAAAATTGGAAGAGTACACATTGGCTCTATTCCAAAGAGGAACTGAAATTGCAGCTGAAAAAGGCTTGATTTTGGTTGATACCAAATACGAGTTTGGTAAAAAAGATGGTAAAATTTACCTGATCGATGAAATTCATACACCAGACTCATCGCGTTATTTCTATACAGAAGGTTACGAAGAGCGTTTGGCAAATGGCGAAGCTCAAAAGCAATTGTCGAAAGAGTTTGTTCGTGAGTGGTTGATGGAAAACGGATTTCAGGGTAAGGAAGGACAAGAAGTTCCTGATATGAATGAAGAGAGAATCAATCAGATTTCTGAGCGTTACATCGAATTGTACGAGCAAATTATTGGTGAAAAATTCGTGAAAGCTGAAGCAACAAGCGTAAAAGCAAGAATCGAAGACAATATCGAAGCTTGTTTGAAAGAAATGTAAAAAATAAGCTTACAAAATATAAGAAAAGCCGAATTCCAATGAAGTGAACCCCAAATATTGGACGGTTATAAAATAAGTTAATGATATTGAGTTCGGTATTTTACCGGACTCAATCCGTTTAAATGAGTCTTTATTCTAATATTATTGTAGTAATTTATATACTCCTCCAGTTCCTTTAGAAAGTGTT
>NZ_RZNH01000084.1 GCF_013141825.1 Marinifilum caeruleilacunae | reverse complement strand
GATAAATACAGAAATAGAGTCAAACCAAAGGTTACTAAAAATCAGCGTGATGCTTTGTGAAATAACCTTAACTTAATGACATTGGGCGCGAGCTTGTAGCTCGTGTCCTGTGAATACAGGCAATTACAACAATTCAACATCAAGTTGCCTCTCGAAACTACACATTCCCAGTTTACGATATTAGTGAAACGCCCCCTTTCGTGTGGCCTCTACCAAATTCAAATTACCCCTAAAAAATTCTTTTTCACACTCCCGCTAAGGCAACTTACAGCTCACACTCAGCCTGTGCAAAAATCCTTACAACCTAATAAAACAAACCACCAACAATGCTGTGCAAATGGCTTGTTATTTTCTTATATTTTCTTCGAAAACAGGTACGAGTGAAACACTCGCACCAGCAGATAGTGCAAACTCGCACTAGCTTTGGATAAAATTTTACAAATTATTTCCTTTAAATCGATCTTTAATTTCTTTAGATTTTACAAATAAATTATAAATATATAAACACGCTTCTTTTTCCGTTTTAAAATCCTTCTTGTTGTTTATGCTTCCTCTTTCATCAAAATAAAACACTTCCCATAAATCATAATTCTCAACTAATACAATAGTGTCAGGAATCAGATCACCATTTAAAGAATAAAACTCTTGATTAACATTTAACAAATCTAATTCTTCTTTTAAATCCTTTTTATTCATTTATACATCCTATTTAATTGGTACAATAAAACCTTTATCCAATAATGTGTTTGCATTGACGGGTGTTAAATATTGAACACCTAATCCCATTTTATCAAATGCGGGAGCTATAGTTGATGTTTGTACATGTATTGGCTTTACAACCATATACGAGTTATAATTCCCATTATTCCCTGGAGGTAAAGCCCGCATAGACATTGGTGTTCCCTTAGGAGAAAAATATTTTCCAAAATCACTACCAAACCTATCAATTTTTGTACCTGGCATCAAATAATCAGATTGCCATTTACCTACTGCCCCTCCATTTTTAGGATAGAAATTTGTTATTTCTTTGGTTTGAACATTATCCCTTACCCAATACGTTCTCTCACCCGGCAAATCAACTTTTCTAAAAGTAGCAGGCTCAGGTAGGTTATCCGTCCTTGTTTGAGGCAAAGACTCCGGTTTCCTCATCGGAGTTTTTATCTCATTTGGCTTTAGAATTTTCGGTTCAAGCGTTTGTGCAGGCATGGTGGTAGGTCCACTATTCAGACTTCCGTTCCAAAACGACCTGCCATTAAGCTTTGCTATTCCTCCATTAACAGACCCTCCAAGCAATGCTCCAAATGCTATTCCTTGTGCATACTCTTCAGGGGTCATTAATGGGTCGCCAAAAGCCAAATGATTTAAACCATTTTGAATTGGCATTGAAGCTGCTGCCGCGGCAGACCCTGCAGCTGCTCCGGCCATAAAGCCTCCTGCTCCGGCAGCTCCTCCTCCTGCTGCTAAAAATGCAGCTCCTCCTGTTGCTGCTCCAACAGCTCCGGCTACCGCACCAATTCCAAATGCCATTAAGCCCTTGCCAAAGCTATCTATTTCCCCTTGCCAGGCTTTTACCCCCAAGTTAATCACTCCTCCAACAACAGCCCCTATTACAATGTGCCAGAATTCTCCGTTCTCATCCACATAAATCATCGGGTTATTCCCCATAGCCAAGTAAGGACTCGAAGCCTGCAGTGCCGGATCAATGGCAAACCAACGGCCTACCTCCGGGTCGTAATAACGAGCATGGTGGTCGTACCAATTTACCCCTAAACTATCAATGAACTCTTTGCCTGTATAAACCCAGTGAAATAGTTTTAAATTCTTAACTTTAGTTTATGTATTATACTTATGTCCTTTTTAGCCAAAAAGACAAGAAGCTCTACGTTGGCTATACTAAAAATTTA
>NZ_RZNH01000083.1 GCF_013141825.1 Marinifilum caeruleilacunae | reverse complement strand
ATCATAATAACTCTCTGAATACTATATAAATATAGCAAAAAAATCTCTAAAAACCTCGCTACTACTACTGTTTTTCAATAACTTACACTCTTAACTTAATGACATTGAGCTCGCGCCAGCGGCCGATACAAACTCGGACCATCTGGGGGCCGGCAGCATCAGTATGGAGTACGACGAACTGGACAGGCTGGTGCGCGAAACCGATGCCAAAGGTACAAGTACCTATATTAAATATGATGAGCTGAGCCGACCGATTGAAACCGGGTATTTCAAAAAGCAACCGGCAGACAGCCATCAGTCATCAGCAGGAAAAGAAGTGGTGCTTAGCAGGACCTACTACGACAATTACAATTTCAGTTTTGCACAGGCCAACCCATGCAGCACAGAACATTGCGAAAGCAACTTGGGGCGAATTACAGGAAGCGAGACACGTGTGCTTGGCAGCGATACCTGGATAAAGGCCATTAGTTATTACGACAAGGAAGGAAGGGTGATTGAAGCCATTTCGCAAAATAATGTTGGAGGCATTGACAGGGTAACCACTGCCTATAATTTTGAAGGTGTTGTTACCGAAACAAAAGTGAGCAAGGAATTTGCAGGCAAAGATTACTCTAGCATGAGACAATACGATTATGCAAGCAGTGGGGAACTGAAAAATGTGCACCATGCTGTTAACGGGCAAAGTAGCATTGTACTTTCAAGTTTTTCGTACAATAACGATGGCTCGCTGGCCGAAAAACGGGTACACAACGGAAAAATAAAAACCCGCTATACTTACGACGAGCTGGATCGTATGGTGAAGGCTCAGAGCGAGAAACTGTTTGATTTGGAACTGGCCTACGACTCGGCACTAAAAGGTGCCAATAACCAGGCCTATTACGATGGAAGCCTAAGCGCCATGGCCTGGAAAACAGCAGGTCGAAAACGCCATACCTACAGCTTTAGCTACGACAATTGGAAAAACCTTTCGGCAGCCAATTCAAACGATCATCCTTATACCACAGAGTATATGTATGGGCGCAATGGCAACATTAATTTCCTGAAAMGAAAAGATARCCTTGGCCTTTACCAACATTTCGAGTACGATTACCAGGGCAACCAACTGAAAAAGTTGTGGCGCAAGAATACCGAATTGGTAGAAGTATGGCCCGGCGACACCAATAACGACGGCAARGTAGARGTWGACGACCARCACCCGGCAGGYTACAATTACAAACTGAAAGCCAAGGCAAGAGATACCCGAAGCATTGCCTGGAAAGCCTTTTTGGCCATTCAACGCAAAGGCGACGACCTGGCTTTTGCAGAYGCCAATGGCGATGGCACMATAAATGAATTGGATACCATTGCCATTCRTAAAAACCTGCTGAAAACTCACGAGKTAAGCGAGCCAAGAGCCACMAAACCATTTTCGTACCAGTACGACAAAAACGGGAATATGGTGTACGACGAGTACAAAAAACTCCGCATAAGCTACAACCWGTTTAACCTGCCCGATACCCTAAGTGTTGAAGGACAAGGAAAAATTGTAAACCAGTATTTGGCCGATGGAACATTGCTGAGAAGAAGTTTTTACGACGAAGACRATAACGAAGTAAAGCGCATAGACTACCAGGGTGAGTTTTTGTTTGTGAACGGACAGTTGGATAAAATATTTACCGAAGAAGGTTACTATGAGCCTACAGCTGCAACAAAAAGCAAGAAAAGCGATTTTGGAACTTATTACTACACTTTAAAAGACCACTTGGGGCACACCCGTGTAGTGGTTGATGAGGAAGAAAATGTAATACAGGAAACAGCCTATTATCCTTACGGCGGAATAATTGCCGAGCTAAGTAGCAAAACAAAATATAATTACCTTTACCCTGTGAAATAAGATTTGAGTCTTTTGTGTAAAAAAAGTTTGCC
>NZ_RZNH01000082.1 GCF_013141825.1 Marinifilum caeruleilacunae | reverse complement strand
ATCATAATAACTCTCTGAATACTATATAAATATAGCAAAAAAATCTCTAAAAACCTCGCTACTACTACTGTTTTTCAATAACTTA
This sequence comes from Marinifilum caeruleilacunae, assembly GCF_013141825.1. GTDB lineage: Bacteria > Bacteroidota > Bacteroidia > Bacteroidales > Marinifilaceae > Marinifilum > Marinifilum caeruleilacunae. The sequence continues at coordinate 1,883 of NZ_RZNH01000082.1, read as the reverse complement.
CACTCTTAACTTAATGACATTGAGCTCGCGCCAGCGGCCGATACAAACTCGGACCATCTGGGGCAAAACAAAATATAATTACCTTTATACAGGCAAAGAGTTCATTGATAGTTTGGGGGTAAATTGGTACGACCACCATGCTCGTTATTACGACGCCGAGATTGGCCGTTGGTTTGCCATTGACCCGGCACTGCAGGCTTCGAGTCCTTACTTGGCTATGGGGAATAACCCGATGATGATGGTGGATGAGGATGGGATGACCTGGGGCATATTTAAAGCCATAGGCAATGCCTGGGACTGGGCATGGGACAAAGGCAACCAGTTTGCAAAATGGGCACAGCAAAATGGAATCCCCGATGCCAGTTTTGGAGTAGGGATGAATTCTGGTGGACAAGTTAATCCGCTTGTAAATGTTAATGGGCAGGAGGTTGATTTAACAGGCGAAGCAGCAAGCATAAATAGGGGAATCGCCTATGCAATGAGTTCTTTTACTTCCCAAAGAGATTTGGTAAAAAGAAAGTTTCCTTATGTTACTGTAGATCCTTTAATTTTTAATGGCGCATGGACTTACGATCCGAACGATTGGTTTTCGGCACACAAAACATTAGAAGATGTAATATACGAAGAGTGGTACAAACGTTCTAGCGGAAGAGTAGAAATGACCGATAGCCCAATTGATTATTTATTGGGAGCGGGAATTGGTAAAGCATTTTTGAATGGTGGTAGAAAGTTAGTTGTTAAGGCGGCTGTTAAGGGTGGGAGTAGGAAGGCTTCTGTAAATGGTTTGACTTCCACTTATGATGGAGTAAGAGCTGCCTCAGCTTATTTACAAAAAAAAGGTGTGCCAAGAGTATATAGAAAAGAAATACTACAAAGTTTTGATGTTGAAACCATTTCATTACGAACAGCTGGAAATAGAACATATGGAATAAGGTTTTATGGAGGAGCAGCCGAAGCAAAAGGTAGATACCTATTCCCTACTTTCACAAATTATACTAACAGAACTGGATTAGCATTGCCTAACAAGTGGAATAATATGACTGGTTTAAAGCAATTCAAAATTAGAACTAATACAACTTATATATACGGAAGAGCAGCACCTCAAGGTGGTATATACACTGGAGGAAGCTATCAAATGTACATTCATAATTTAAAAGATTTAATTCCATAAATAATGAAAAAAGAGGACTTTATTAAGCAAAAAGAAAACCTTTTGGTATTTGTAACAAAAGTATCTAAAACGAAAGAATTGAAAGAATCTGATAAAATTTCCTTAGTTAAGCTTACTGCTATTCTGAATGAGTACACTTTTGAGAATCGTATTGAAATTAAAGGTTTATTAAGTAGAATAATTATTGATAGTCTTGAATTAGACTATTCGATTGGTGAAAAATTTATTGAATTTGATAACAATATTCGATAATATAATCAATTTACTGAACCCCATCTATCGCGAGTTTGCACTGTCTGCTGGTGCGAGTGTTTCACTCGTACCTGTTTTCAAAGAAAATAAAGGAAAATAACACAAGCCATTTGCAGAGCACTGTTAGTGCCTTGTGTATAGGCTGAGTGTGAGCTGTAAGTTGGGTTAGCGGGAGTGTGAAAAAGAATTTTTAAGGAGTAATTCGGATTTGGTAGAGGCCACACGAAAGGAGTAGTTTCAATAATCTCGTAAACTGGGTACGTGCGGCAGCGAGGGGCACCTTGATATTGAATTGTTGTAATTGCCTGTATGCACAGGACACGAGCTACAAGCTCGCGCCCAATGTCATTAAGTTAAGAGTGTAAGTTATTGAAAAACAGTAGTAGTAGCGAGGTTTTTAGAGATTTTTTTGCTATATTTATATAGTATTCAGAGAGTTATTATGATGAAAAAAAACTAC
>NZ_RZNH01000011.1 GCF_013141825.1 Marinifilum caeruleilacunae | reverse complement strand
CTGTTCATAATTTGAACAAATCAATGGATTATATCAAGCGATATCGACAAACGATTAATGAGAATCGACAAACGATAGGTGAATATCGATTTAATGAAATGTAAGATTGATACTTTCAGCACCAGATATTGGCAAAATGGAAAGGTAGGATATAAAAAAAGCTGACATTTCTATCAGCTTTCATTTTTACACATAAGTTTATCTCTAATTACTTTAAAATGTAGGATTATTGTTTCCAATGCTGCCCCCTGTCAACAGGAACAAAAATCTTGAAAAAGTATCGATTGGTTGAATGGCATCCCAATGTTCTGCCAATTTTCCATTTTCCAGGCGAAAAGTATCAGTAATAATAAAGCCTTTCTTTTCATTGCCTCTGTGTTTTTCTTTCATGGTACAATGGCTGTGTAAAACCACAAAATCGCCATCGGCAATAATCCTTTTTACATCGAAAGAATATTCGGGAAATCTTTTTGTTAGCGTTTTTACATAGTCAACAACACCCGAAATCTCATTTTTGATTGCTCTATTATGCTGGATATATGAGCCTCCTGCATATTTATTAAGTGTATACTCAAAATCGTGTTCATTCATTAAACGCTGGAAAAAGTCTACGACTACTTTCACATTTTCGCTTTCCTGTTCTGTCCAGTGATCTTGTAAATGACTGTTGATTTCGATTTTTGTCCCACGATTCTTATTCATCTTTCTTTACTTTTAAAAGTGATTGTTTGTACTCTTTGTAGTTTTCAGCAATCTGTTTGAATGCTGCTTCCTTGTTCTTTTCTACCCATTCCAATTTCTCATCTAAATTCATATCGGGATTAAAGTCCTGAACATGGTTTTTACTCCATAATGTGAATTCTACCAAAACAGGCACTAGAGATAACCCTTTGGCTGTAAGAGTGTAAATGTTGGTTTTTCGATTGGTAGGCAGTTTTTGTTTGTCGATGATTCCAAAATCCTCAAGTGTTTTCAACCTTGCAGATAGTATGTTGGTGGCAATGGCTTCTGGACTATCGGTAAAATCTTTAAACATGCTTTTGCCTTCGAATAGCATTTGTTTTATTACAACTAAGGACCATTTATCCCCTAAAATATCTAGAGCTGAGGTAATTGGACATTTACATCGAAAAGTATTTTTCATAGATTTATAATTTTTACTTGCAAAACAAAAGTAATAAATGTAGTTTTACTTGCAAAATAAAAGTGATAATTTATGAAAAAAGTATTGTTAACGGGAATATCAGGCTATATTGGCTTGCATTGTGCAGCTGAGCTGCTACAACAAGGTTATGCTGTAAAAGGTTCAGTAAGAAGCTTATCGAAAGCAGAAAAGCTTACAGACACGATTACAAAATTCGTTGATCCGAAAGGAAAATTGGAATTCTGTGAGTTGGATCTTTTAAAAGATGATGCCTGGGACGAGGCCGTATCTGATTGCGATTTTGTAATGCACGTGGCTTCACCATTTTTTTCTAAAATCCCAAAAGATGAAAACGAGCTGATTAAACCAGCTGTTGAAGGAACACAACGTGCCTTAAAAGCAGCCCACAAAGCTGGAATAAAGCGTGTTGTACTAACCTCTTCTATGGTAGCCATGTTAGGAGATGTTAAGGGCGATGAAAATATCGATCAGAATAGTTGGACTGAGGTGAATGCCAAAAATGCCACTGCCTACCTAAAAAGTAAAACCCTTGCTGAAAAAAGTGCCTGGGAGTTTGTAAAAGAGAAAGATATGGAATTGGTTACCATTCACCCGGGACCGGTTTACGGCCCGAGCCTTTCCGATGATTTGTCTGGAGAATCGATGACATTGTTTAAGCGAATCATGACTGGTGAATTAAAGCAAATGATACATGCGAGCATTAACATGTCCGATGTGCGAGATGTTGCAAAAATTCATGTACTGGCTTTGGAAAACGAGCAAGCTACTGGTCAACGTTTAATTGTTGCCACCGAAAGAGCTCATTCTTACCAGGAGATAACAGAACTTTTAAAAACCAAGGGGTATGAAAAGGTAAGCACTAAAGTAGCTCCTAATTTTATGGTGAAATTCCTGGCCAATTTCAATAGCGAAATGAAAGGCATGATGCCTTATGTGGGTAAGAAATATGAAGGTAGCGTAATGGCAAGCAAGAATATTTTTAATTGGGAGCCAATTCCGTTCGATAAAATGGTTTTAGATACAGCAAAATCGGTAGAGAATGTTTTGAATAGCGAATGTTAAAAGCCGAAACTAAGATAAAAAGCCGACAGCTTGTCGGCTTTTTATCTTGCTGTCAAAATTCTTTTAAACAGTGCGATAATTTTGAAATTACTTCTTCATTAATCTGGCGTAATCTTTGGCAAAATAAGTTAAAATGATGTCAGCTCCCGCTCTTGCAATACTTATCAACATTTCTTGCATTGCTGCTTCATAGTTTAAATAACCTTTTTGTGCAGCTGCCATTAACATGGAGCACTCCCCACTCACGTTATAAGCGGCAATCGGTAAATTAGAATTCTGCTTCAACAATTGGATCACATCCAAATACAATATAGCTGGCTTCACCATTAAAATATCAGCTCCTTCACTCTCATCCAGATTTGCCTCTCTTACTGCTTCCATCTTATTGGCGGGATTCATCTGATAGGTTTTCTTATCTCCCGCTTTTGGTGCAGAATCTAAAGCATCTCTAAAAGGGCCATAATATGCTGAAGCGTATTTGGCTGTATACGACATAATGCTTGTATTTACAAAACCTTCTTTATCCATGGCTTGTCTGAGGAAGCCAACTCGCCCATCCATCATATCCGAAGGACCAATAATATCAATTCCGGCCTGTGCTTGGGCAATTGTCATTTGAGCCAAAATGGGTAAAGTTGCATCATTGTCTATTTGGCCATTGGCAACAAAACCATCATGTCCATCAGATGAATATGGATCCATTGCCACATCCGAAATCAAGGTGATTTGTGGAAATGTAGTTTTAATCTTATTTATGGCATTTAAATAAAAGTTATCATTTGAGTAACTATAGGAAGCAATATTGTCTTTTAAATGCTCTTCGACAGCAGGAAACAAAACATACTGCTGAATTCCTAGTGCAATACACGACTCTATTTCTTTTAAAAGTAAATCTAATGACCATCTGTAATTACCAGGCATAGATTTTACTTCATCTTGAATGCCATTGCCATCTACAATAAATAATGGATATACTAACTGGGCGACATCCAACCTGGTTTCACAAAGCATTTCTCGAATGGCTGTCGACTTCCTATTTCTTCTGGGTCTATTTAATATCTGCATATATTATTCTTTAAATTGAATATCAATTAACCACCATACAGACAGTTCATTAATCTGGTTCAATAACATGTTATTTCTATTTTATCAACTTCACAAATTTGACTTCATCCATGATATAGATTAGATGTTCAGAATTATTATTATTGAGTTTTAATTTTCCTTCTATTTCAAAGTAATTATCTGTTCTCAATCGTTTAAAGTTTCTTAAATACTCTGGCGAAACATTTAATTCTATAATGGTTTGAAGTCCATCTCCTGTACAAAAAAAACATGTGTTCATGGGATTGTAAGAAAGTACATAAATGTTTCCAGTGATATCAACAGGCAAAAAGAAGCCTTTTACTTTTATGCTTTGCCCATCTATTTTTTTTAATTCTTTTCCAAATTTAGGTCTTGGCAATAATGCGTCGTACTTAAAGGAGTAATAATACCTGATCTTAACATCATCCAGTAATAAATCCCACACTTTATCGTTGGTTAAATCTTGTCCTTTCAAGGAAAAAGAAGCAAATATTATAAGGCAAACAAATAGAAACTTAAATTTCATGATTAACGGCTTAAGGTAAAATGCAAATTGTTTTTATATGCCTTTATTGCAGGTATGAGGGCCACCAACAAACCTATGCCAACACAAAATAACAATAGAATCAGTTCTTTGAAGAAAACGCCAATATCGAAATATCTGCCAAGTTCAAACTGAGGTAAATACATCCATATTACGTAGGAAACAATCATACCAATGAACCAACCTGAAACTGCCAAAAATATCCCCTGAGCATAGAGCAAAGCAACAACTTTAAGTTTTGAAGCTCCAGCAAGGCGTAAAAGTGCCAATTCGAAAATGCTTTGATTGAATATATTTAGTAGGTAAATAAAAATATTAATGGCTGAGATCACAATGATTATCCATGCCAGCAACCTTAGTGTATTAAGTCCCATACCCAACATTGAAATCAGTCTGTTCAATTCAAGTGCCGGAGAGGCAGCTTGCATAGTGGTATTTTGGTTGATAGCACGAGGTAAACTAATTGCTGCCTGCGGACTTTTATAGAAAACCAACAAGGCTGTAATTTCTTCAGATGCTTCTGTAGTTTTAACAACCAATTGTCCTTTCAATTCCATATACAATTTGGCTTCTTCTTCACTTAGTTCTCCTCCTTGCGAAAGCTTATTCTGCAGCTGCTCCAGTGTTTCAATTTCATGAGTATTACCTTCATATTCATGTTCATGTTGATCTTCATGAGTGTATGTTTCATCGTGCTCATGATGGTCGTGTTCACAATTTTCATGATGATGATGCTCTTCTTCTCCATGTTCACTATGATCATGCTGTTCGTGTTCACAACAATCACAATTCTTATGCTCCCATTCTCCACCATTTTTGTTATGACCATGCACCATCCAAACGCTTTCAACTGGTGATAGAATCAGATTGTCCGTTACATTTCCTGATCTTTTAAGCACACCAGTTACCGTGTAGCGAAAGTCTTCATGACTATGTCCTTCCTCCAAGAATCCATGCACACCTGTAAATGTATCTCCAATTTTTAGTCCTGTCTTTTTGCTAACATTCGCCCCAATTACAGCTTCAAAAGGCTCTGAGAACGAATTACCTTCCTGAAATTCGCATGCATACAGTTGTAAATAATCGGTATGTGTTCCTACTATGCGAAAACCTTTATGGCTATCGCCCAGTGCTATCGGAATAGTGTTTTTAACCAAAGGATTACTTTGAACTCTTTTCACTTCCTCAAGAGGGATATTGCCCGTAGGTGCATCAATATGTAGTACCGATGATAAAATGAGTTGCAACGGACTGCCCTTTGCTCCAACAACTAAATCGATTCCTGCTAAATTGTTTTTGTATTGATTATTCAGCAAGGTTTCTGTTTTTATTATCAATGAAATAAGTGCTACACCTATTGCAAATAAAAGTACACTTAACGCACTATTGTATGGTTTATGAAGCAATTTTGCAACTGCTATTTTTACTATTGTCAGCATACTTAATTTAGTTGGATTGTATTTACAAATTCTTTTTTCAATCGTGCATCATGAGTTGCTACTACAAGAGTTACACCGTAACTTTTGCAAATACCAATAATTAACTCGATAAAACGCTTACAATTATCGTCATCTAGGCTAGACGTAGGTTCATCGGCTAAAATAATTCCAGGTTTATTTATAAGGGCTCTTGCAATTGAAAAACGCTGAAGTTCTCCACTACTTAGTGTTGTAGGTTTCTTGCGTGCTAAATTTGCTATTCCTAAATCGTTCAAAAGTTTATTCACAAATTCTATATCTGCCTTTTTTCCCGATAATTCAGCGAAGTACAACAAATTCTTATGCATGCTTAAGGCATCAATAAAATAGCTTTTTTGAAAAACCATGCCAATGTTTTTGGCTCGGTAGACATCAATCTCTGCTGGTCTTAAATTATTTAGCAATGTATTGGCAATTTGCAATGTTCCGCTAGATGGCATTAAAATGCCTGAAATTAAATGAAGCAAGGTAGTTTTTCCACTTCCTGAGTTTCCTGTAAGCAGCCATGATTCATTTATTCCAATTTGCAAAGCGGGGAAATTTAAAATCTTTCCTCCGGGATATTGATACGAAAGAGCTTCCGTTTTTATAAGGGCCATATTTATTCAATTACAAATTTTAAAATTATCGTTTTTGGTTCTGCTTAAATTACAATTCATTGTTAAAAATATTTAAACTGGCCATTCATCCACAAAATTATCTGCATTCAATTCCATAGTTCTAATTTCTGCTTCGGTGCATAAACAAGCTTGCAATTCCTGTTTTATTGCTTCTTCATCCATATCCTGTCCTATAATAACAAGTTCGTTTTGCCTGTCGCCAAAACGTTGGTCCCATTTGCTCATAATGTATTCTTCGTTTTGCTGAAACGCTGGATGTTGATTCCGTTCAATTATATCAAGGGAAGCCCACCAAACACCTGCTTTATCAGCTCGTAATGATCCTCCGGCCTGACTCCAGTTTATAGCCTCTTTAGGTCGTGAGGCAATCCAGAACAGTCCTTTACTTCGGATAATTGCTCCATCCCATTCGAAATTCACATAACGCCAAAACCTTTCAGGATGAAAAGGCCGTTTATCTCGGAAAATAAAGGAAGAAATGTCATACTCCTCTGTTTCTGGGGTATGTTCTCCCTCAAGTTCTTTAATCCAACCTGCAGCCGAAGAAGCTTCTTCAAAATTGAATAGTTCAGTATTTACAATCTCTTTCAGGTTAATTTTTGCAAAACTTGATTCCAATATTTTGGCTACTGGATTCAATTTATGAATGATTGCTTTTAATTGCACCAGTCTTTCCTCACTAATCAAGTCGGCTTTGTTAATGATAATCACATTGGCAAATTCAATCTGGTCAGTCAATAAGTTTACAATTGTACGCTGATCTTCAGGATCATCATCATTCATGCCCCGGTTTGCTATGGTATCTAAGCTATCAAAATCTTTTTCAAAATTGAAAGCATCCACAACGGTTACCATGGTATCAAGCCTTGCCCATTTCGTAAGGTCAATTCCTGATTCTTCAAAAGCATATGTAAATGTTTGTGCCACAGGTATGGGTTCGCTAATACCCGTACTTTCTATAAATAGATAATCGAAGCGATTCTGCTGTGCCAGTTTTTCGACTTCTTTTACAAGGTCTTCACGCAAGGTACAGCAAATGCAACCGTTGCTCATTTCAACAAGTTTCTCATCAGTACGCGAGAGAACATTTTCATTTTCAACCAATTGTGCATCTATGTTTACCTCGCTCATATCGTTGACAATAACAGCAGCACGAAGATTTTCTTTGTTATGCAAAATGTGGTTAAGCAAGGTTGTTTTGCCAGCTCCCAAAAAACCGCTTAAAACTGTAACTGGTAACTTTTTAGTCATCATATTTTGTTTTTTAGACAGTATAACATTCATCCTGGCATTGGCAATACTTTTTGTTGTACAAATGCAAGGCAAATAATAAAAATGCAGGTGTATACAAGAAAATTCTATTTAATTGTAAACTGCCAGCATGTTCATTAATAATGAAAAAGCTTAGAAAAGCAAAAAGAACATAGAGTGCTATCTTTACCCATCGCTTTGAGCTGTTTTTGGCTGCAAAATAAACGGCAATAAAGGAGATAACAAGAAAAAGGAAGTCTATAACTCGCCACCAAACAGGGCTCTCAGCGCAGCAGCTTGCAGCACAAGCCTGGGCAATAAAAATAAATGGAGTTAAAATACAATGTACAAGACATAAAGTTGTGCTTGCCATACCAATATTATCTGCTGAGATTTTCATTGATTTCTTATTTTTAAGTATAAGGTCTGGAATGATTGTACATTTAAAGTCAATAAAATTGATTTATTATCCAGCTTCCGATTTGATCGCTTCAACAGGTTTTGCAAGCAGTTGGCAGAGGTTTTCATCCAGCATTTTCTGGTTAAGTTCTTTTCCAATAAAAATTAAGATGCTAAAACGGGCTTCTGTTCCCCATTTCTCTCCGGCTTCAATCATGTAGTTGCTCCTAACCGCCTGAAAAATTCCTTTCTCCGGAACATTATCAAAGCTAAGTATTCCTTTTACTCTGAATACGGTATCTTGATTAAAGTAGAGAAAACTCTCCATCCATATATCAAATTTCATCATATCAAAACTCCCTGGAATCTTAAACCCAAAAGATTTTATATCGTGCTGATGTTCATGATGGTGTTTGGTTGAATGAACAATTGGCTTACTTAATAATGAAGGCTGAGGATCAATCGCATCACCTACTATCGATAAGTTTTGAAACGACATGCTTGATTTCTCAATGGTTCGAGCCGAGAATGCTTTTAAATCAAGCAAATCAACACCACTCAGATTTGCGAATTCTACAGGATAAATTGTTGCAGTGGAATTGATCCCAATTATCACAGCTTGTAATTTTTTCAAATAGTTCTCTTGAATCGTGTCTGCTTTATTTAAAAGCACCACATCTGCCAATGCCAATTGTTTTCTAACTTCAGGCTGCTCATCGATCAGATCTTCCATATTGGCACAATCAGCTAGACAAATAACGCTATCGAGTCTAAAGTTCATCTGAATTACTTCCATTGAAAGAAAGGCCTTAATAATAGAGTCCGGATCGGCTATTCCTGTGGTTTCAATCAGTAGGTGATTAAACGGATGAGGACTGTCCAATAACTTTGTAATCGTTTCATAAAAACCTTCGCTTAATGAACAGCAGATACAGCCATTGGAGAGTTCGAAAATGTTCTCGTCTGTACCTACTATTAAACCACCATCAATTCCAATTTCACCAAACTCATTCTCAATAATGGCAAACTTTTTTTGAGGATGGTCTTTTATCAATTGATTGAGTAAAGTTGTTTTTCCAGCCCCTAAAAATCCTGTTATAATTGTTACTGGGATTCTACTATCCATATTTTTTTGATTAATTACAATTTGAACAATATCCTTTTATTAAAAGCTCGGATTGCTTAGGTTTATAATTATCAGGCAAACCTTTATAATCCCAATTTACCTCAGGAATGCAATACACCTCGCTACATTTCAGGCAATAAAAATGGGCATGTTGCTTGCTTCGGTTCAGCTTCTCAGTAATTGCATATTTTACAAGGGTTTTGTCAATTACAATTTTGTGAATGACCTCCTTTTCAAGAAGAGTTTTAAAAGTACGGTACAAAGTTGTCCTGTCGAAATTGCCGGAAATAACAGTTTTTATTTCCTCTTCCGACAAAGGAGTTGGCGACTCAACAATAGCCTCAATAATTTCTTCACGACATGAAGTACGTACCAAATCTCTTTCTTGTAATATTTTAGAAATTTGTTTCATTTTTGCAACAGCGATTCATATGCAACATTGTTGCAAATATACTAATTGAAATAAAATAAACCTCACCATTAAGCAATAAATTCTTGTAATCAATTCTATCTAAGCATTAAAAAACAGCTCTTTTGCTTGTGTGCTTCATGAAATATGCTTTCTGATTTATTTAGGTTCTTTAGTATCTGGAATAGCAAGAGGTAGGCGTATATAACTTGTTTCACTTAAGCAAAAAAACTCCGTAATCCTTTTTGGATTCGGAGCTTATAATATTTTGTGACCCCACCAGAACCTTGATTTTTCCTTATATACACCTGTGTTTATGCATTTTACAGGCTTATATTTTTGAGAACATCCCCTAATTTACTCCCTGCTAGTTTTTAGGATATTACAAACTGACCATAAATAAGAGTCCCAATATATAAGGCATTTTTATACTTAATTTAATCTCTTTCTTGATCCTAAATTATAGCTAAGGCTATCTTTCAAACTAATTTGATCGTTGTAAATATAAAAGTGAACTTGAATTATGGAATCACTAACAACTTTGAAGTCGATCGATTTATTAGAACATTGAATTTCAAATAATTTAAGAAATCCATCACTTGAATCCTCTATCAAGGTATGTACGTATAAGCCATCATCATGAAAAGATCTTGTTTTTACATAAGTAATAGAGTCAGCAAAAGGTATTTTCTTTATTTGTTTTATTTCAATATGGTCTTCATACCAACCAAAATCCGTTATTTTTAGTTCTTGTTCATTAGGTTTAATCTTACCATGCTTGAAAAGGTGATACTTTTTTAAAGGTTCACTATTTAAATCCACAGAATTAAAAAAGTGTGCAATATAAAAAATACTTGAATCTGCTTTAACGGAATATTTTACTTCTGATTTTGAATACGCTATGTAGATTTTATTGTCTATTGTATCCATATCAACTATAAAAGCTTTAACTAATGTAGAATCGACAACGATAGTATCTGTAATTCCATTTTTCGTCCTGTAATAAACTTCTTTAGTTGGAGAAGATGCCATAGAAGGAGCTTCCCCTTCGGTTTCTTGTTGAATTTCACTCGTAAAATTATTCTTCTTCACTTTTAAACATGAGGTAAGAAAAATTGTGAGTGTTATCATTATTAAAACATAAAATCTCATCATTACAATTGGAATGAATAAATTCATAATATTTAGGATCTTCAAGTTATAAATATAGAAATTAACAACAAAAGAACTACGAATGCAAAATAAATGGTTAACCGAATAGCATAGAAGCACCTTTTAGCCTTTTTTAAAAGGCTTCAAGTATTTATCAACAAATTGACTTTATGGATAGATTTTAGACCGCAAAGCGGATAAAACAAGCCTAATGGGCATTCTAAATAATCATATTGAAAGGATGAAATTTTTAATCGAGTGTGTTAAGTAACATCAGGACTCCATAAAAAAGCTGATAACTCTATCAGCTTCAATTACTTGTGACCCCACCAGAACCTTGACTTTTATTTGTAACCAGCTGTTTTAATGCGATTTACAAACATTTACTTTTGTTGATTTACCCTAATTTACTCCCCGTTGAACTTAAGGAAGTTAACTTACTAATTATACAAAACACATGTATTTCACCGAGCGCAAAACTATAGAGCAGGGATCGGCTATGATATTTATAAATAATAATTTTAAGCTCTCTGATTAAGCAACTCTTTTACTTCTTTTCTGTAAGTCCTTCCAATATTTAGCCTAACATCCTCAACCAAAACCTCATCGAGTGAGCGCTCTTTAATTCTTTCTGTATTGATAATAAATGAACGATGAATTCTTAAAAAACCATCAGGTAATCTCTCATATAGTTTACTTATTTTCTCTTTGCTTATAATTTCATTGTCTAATGTAATTACCTTAATGTAATTCGATAAGCTTTCAATGTAAACAATATTATCATAAGGTATTTTGGCCATTTTCCGATTCGACATGATTTCAAGAAAAGAATTTTTCATCTTCTCTTTTTCATCCACCAGTTGTTGAATTACTTGCTGATTTTCTTTGATTTGGGTAATCATCAATAAAAAGCTACCTACAAGTATCAAAAAATACAATACAACTGCCAGAAGTAATGGTTGAGCTGCATCAGGATCTAAACCAAAATAATTCAAGTCTACCAGATAGATATAAAAAAATAGTAAAACCAGCATTTCAAGGTAAAACGAAATGATAGCCATACAAAAGGTATAAAATGTAAATCTTCCATATCTTTTTGTATAGTAAAATTTCCGTACTAGCACATAATTGAAAAAATATGATGTTCCTATTACAATCAGAAAAATCGTTCCTACGAAGTAAAATGCATGGGTTTTATCTTCCCATGAAAACCCAAATGCCCGGATTAAAACGAGTAGAGTAAAAATCCAATAGGCAATATGTAAATGGAGATTTTTCGGTTTTATATTCATTATATTTATTTTTTTCGAGCTAATTTCGGCAAAGTTCTCTTTATTACCATTTAGAGTGGACCAACAACCGGATAAGATGCGGATTCGACCTTTGTGAATCTTCTTATCTCTTATAATTTGGCAGAAGCATTAAGTACAAAATTAATTAATTATGAAAGATTTATTTATTATTGGAGGACCTTTTTTCATGTGGGTACTTACGCTTTTGTTAATAATTACACTTGCCTGGATTATTTATCACATTATTCTTGTATACAGTTCTCAACAAATCGATAAAGCAGTTTTTTTACGAAAACTTGGATATGGAAAATCAATAGGATTATTTGCCCTTGTTACTGGAATTTTGGGTCAGATGTTTGGATTTTTTGGATGCTTTAGGGCTGCGAAAGAAGGAGCTGTCAAATCTCTTAATTATGAGCCAGTGGTAATATTTGCAGCCTTAAAAACCACAATGATTGTTAGCATTTATGGAATTCTTATTTATCTGCTCTCAATTTTTTTAGTCTTTATCGCATTAAAATTAAATAAGAAGAAGCTCGGAAACCAGTATTCCGCTTAAACTCCGTATTAGTTTTATTCTATCAATATGTATTCTCGGTTTACTAACCGACTGGCATCATACACCCCAAAATTTAATATTTAAATCAAATCTTATGAAACAATTACTTATTGTATTTTCAATTTTATGTTCTTTTTTCTCATTAGAAAATAAAGTCTGTGCCCAAAATCCTGATAACAAAACAAGCAATTTAAATGCCTGGATCGATTCTCAATTTACAGAAGGTCTAAATAGCTTTAATATTGCCGGGGCTACCTTTGTTTTGATGCAAGGAGATTCTATTCTTCACATGAACGGATATGGAGTTACAGATATCAGATCCAATAAGCCTGTAAATAGCAGCTCCTCTATATTTGGAATCGGTTCCATTTCAAAAACTTTTGTGGCTACAGCAATTATGCAATTAGTTGAGAATGGAAAGTTAGAACTCGATCGGGATGTGAACACTTATCTCACATCATTTCAAATTAGCTATAAATTCGACTCTCCGATTACCGTAAGACAACTATTAACTCACACTGCCGGTATAGATTATTGCAATATAAGTTCATCGGTTCGAACCGAAAAGGAGGTCATTCCCCTGGCTCAATATTTGAAAAAGCAAATGCCTTCACAAATAAGGCCTTCGGGTAAGGTTGCAAGCTATTCCAATCAGGGATATGCGCTATTGGGACTTATTGTTGAAGAAGTCTCAGGCTTTGCTTTTGATGAATACGTCAGACAAAAAATATTAAAGCCACTAGAAATGAATTTTAGCGGTTTTAAAAGACAAACTGAACTCAAAGAGAACTACGTTACAAGTTATTTGCAAAAGAACGGACAGTTGATTCCTCACAAGCCAGATTTCCCTCTTTTTTATCCTTCCGCTTCATTTCAATCAACAGCTTCGGACATGGGACACTATATTTCTATGTTTTTGAATAATGGCAAGTTTAATGGAAAGCAAATTTTAGATTCTACTACGCTCGTAAAAATGACACATACACCCTTTAAGCAATATGAAAAGGCCGGATGCGGATGGCTGCTTGGTTTTCCAGAATACCAATGGAAGGGTATGAAATATTTCGGACACAGCGGTAGATATCTAGGCTTTACAAATCAAATGTCATTATTTCCTGAAAAAAACATAGGCTTGTTTATTTCAGTTAACTCATCGAATTATGTAACTGGAAAAAGTCGTGTATTTATTGATCAATTTATTAATGAGCTTTTGACACGAATAATGCCCACTGATTTAAATAACAGGCATAAAGCTAAAACTGAACCTAAGATTGGTTCGGTAGATGAACCTTTGGAGAAGTTTGCAGGTCATTATCGGTATACTCTTAATTCACATACAACTTTTGAAAAAGTAGGTATTTTAATTGGATTAGCTCCAGAAATTGAAATTGTAGCAAAAGACAGTACACTAGAGGTTATGCCATGGAACGATACATTTTTGCCTGTATCCGGTTTAACATTCTACTCGAAACGCGGTTGGCACCAGGCATTTGGCAGAAATGCAAAAGGCGAAATAGGCTATTTTTTTGCGGAAGCCCATTCATATGAGAAATTAAGGTGGTATGAACCTGCTACATTTCTGAAATTCTGGATTGGAAGTATTGTTCTTATTTTATCCATTTACATCATTACATGCACAATCATTAAACTATTTGTTTGCAACAAAAAGAACCATCTTGTTAAGAAAACCAATTTTTGCATTGCGTCATTAATCATCGTTTTCGTGTTTATACTTGCTTTTGCATTACTAACAACTGACCCAATGGAATTTTTCTATGGCGTACCTATGCTCATTAAAATTGCCTTAGTGTTGCCATTTATCATTATTCCTTTGGTGTTTTTTACAATCTATTTAATAATTAAAGCAATTCGTTTTAAAGAGCTTGGAACTTTTGATTTGGTTTATCAATCACTAATTATTGCTACAGCTCTGTTTTTTATTCCTTGGTTAGCGTATTTTAATTTGATCGGATTTAATTATTGAAACGAGAATAGAAAAAGCAAAATGAATTATAAAGAAAAAGCTGACAAAACCGTCAGCTTTAATTCTTTGTAGCCCCACCAGGACTCGAACCTGGATCTATTGTTTAGGAAACAACTATTCTATCCCTTGAACTATGGGGCCATGTAGGTCATGCAAATGTATTTAATCACTTGCGAAGATCAAAACATAGCATTAATAAATTTTATTATTAATCATGATTAAAAAGTTCCTCAATCACCGCGAGCGATTTTAATGAGGTAAAGCCCTGGCTCTGTAGTGCGTAAAAATTGAGTAGTCCTCTTAAAATAACCCCAACATGTTTCTTGCTGATTTTTAAACTGTTTAACTGATCAATGGAAGTATTAAATAAAGCAAACAGAATTTCACTTTCCTCTTTTCCAAGGCAATGAGCATGCGAATTAACCTGGGCAACAAAACGTCCATTGTCCATATCGAAAATACAATTTTCTGCCGACCAGTTCATCTGAGGGAAAAAGCCTAGAAAACGAGATAATTTGCTTAAGAAATAAAGGTGAAACAGATCTACCGATTCATCCGTTAAATCGAGGTAGCGTATGCTGTTGTAGAGGAAAACAAACAAATCCGGGTTGGCTTCCTCTTCGCGCAAAACTTTAGAAAGAACTTCGGTTAAAAAGAGTGCCAAGGTACTTTTGCGCACATCAAAAATCAGTCTATTTAAGGTTTCGGAAATTCGTGCTTCCTTTAAAGATTGTATGTTTTTTCCTTCGCGGTGATACACCTCCATATCGAGCAGAAAAAAAGGCCTGAACAAGTTGCTTTTGCTCTTCGATTTCTTGGAGCGTCCGCCTTTTACCATATAGCTTTGTCGACCAAACTTTTCGGTGTATACATGCACAATCAGACTGGTTTCTCCATACTGAACACGATTTAACACTATGCCTTTGGTCTGGTGAAGCATCTGGTTTTAGTTGATAAACAACAACTTAATCACTTTCGATTTTGATCCGTCCGAATTGGAACAAAAAATGAGATACACCCCGGTATGAACCCTGGAGCCTTTAAAGTTTCGGCCATCCCAAATGAACTGGCCACCTTCCGATTTGCCTTCCCACACCAAATTACCGCTCACATTGGTAATTTTCACTGTCGAGTTACTCATTAGTCCACTTACCGTGATATCGCCCCTGTAAGTCTCTCTAACAGGGTTTGGATACACGTACAAATCATTGTAATTCTCGGTTCCTTCGGTCACTTTTCCCCTGTACGAAACCATTCCCTTATCGGTAAGAAAGAACACTTCTCCCGTTCCCGGATTTACCGATATTTTCTGGATGTTATTTGATGGCAAAGGACTGTTTAAGCTATTGAATTGGGCCAACTGCTCATCTCCATTTTCAGATACCAAAAAAGCGCCGGAATTTTCGGTTCCCAACCATTTCTGATTGGCGCCATTTACTGCAATACTCTGCACTTTCTCGGTAGAAAGGAGGAATTGCGTAGAGCCATCGATTGTAATGATTGGGCGGTAAGCAAAGAAGCTTCCATCCCGAAAAATGGTTCCTGGATCGCCATAAATTGCAACCCCACTCGATGTTCCCACCCAAACACTGCCGTCCTGATCTTCTGTAATGTCATAAATCTGCGAGCTGATGCTCGAATTATTCTCATCGCGCACACTAAAAGTGCTGGTCACATCGTCATCATTGTTGGAAAGGGTTCCATTCTCGTTAAAGGCAAACAAAGTACTGCCTAAGCCTCTTAACACCCATTTATCACCATTCTGTAATGCAATAATTTTTCGGGAATCAGAACGATTGTCCAGGCTATTGTACGACAATGAAACCCATTCATGATCGTAGCTCAAAGCCTTAACGCCCTGGCTCGAACTGGCATCCAGTATCCAAAGGGTACCATTTTCATCTGAGTCCATCGAGTTGATTCCCACATTATTTAAAGGAGAATTGGTTGAATTGAAAGAATTGATTAATTCCTGGTTCTGAAACTCAAAAAGACCATCGCCCCATGTACCTGCATAAATTCGAGCTTCATTCCTTTTGTTCCCGCTGATGTTATTGATATCTGTTTTTCCAACAAATTCGGGAACTTCATCAGCTGTAAAATTCTTCCATTCCGAATCGCTCAACAAATACAACTCGGCTGGTAAATCTGCGTTAGCAATACCCGCAGCTGCCCAGGTTTGGTCTCCTGCTGAATAAACAGCCGATATTTCTGAACGTAATGGTCCATCCGGTTTGATTTGTGTAAAATCATTTCCTTCCAACTCAAGAAGTGATTTTTCAAAATCGGCAATGAATATGCGATTTGAAATGCTTACAACATCCCTGAAAGAATAAGATGGGAAGTTTGCAATATCGCTCAGTTTATTTCCAGAAGCATTGTATTCTTTTATCAACTCATTTAAAACAACATACAATCCACTATTAGAACTTTTAATTGAATGAATTAAATTCGATTCTGTCAAAAATTCACTCCAGTTTTGATTGCTTAGTTTATATATTTCACTTGCAGTTGATGTAACATTTCGCATTACAAATAAATCGGTGCCTATCAGTTCAAGATCCACGCAAGCTCTTGTACTGTTTGGAATCTCACTCACAAATTGCCAATTGTTAAAATCGGCCAGATTAGATGAGTTTAAGTCCGCCTGATAAATGCCATTCTCTGTTGCAGCCCAAATTTCAGAATCACTGGTAATAATTTCATTTACTTGCAATTGCGAACCATTGGCACCAATCAAATAAGTATCTGCTATCTCCTGCTTTTCCAGGTTAAGAACAACAATTCCAAAACTTGTTGAAAGATAGGCGATATCGCCTCTTGAATGAATCGAATTCACCTCTTTATTGCCAAATCCTGCAAAGTTTTTTATATCTGATATATTAAAAACTGAATTCTCAGATATCAGATCGATATTTCCATTTCGATAGCCAACAATTAATAGGTTTTGATCGGCAGACCAACTTATGGCTGATACATCAGAGTCTGATAAAGTATTTGTTTTACTAAATGGTCTTATTTCATTGTCATTTAGAGAATAATAAAATACACCCGATTCGGTAAGACAATAGATTCGATCAGAAGAGGCTAGCAATTGTGTCGCCTTTCGATATGGCAAATGTTCGTTCCATCCCACAAAGTTCTGGGCATAGGATGACATCAAGTAAAACGTCAATAAAACTACAATAGCAACCTGTTTCATAATCTATTACCCTTATTTATACCCCAATAAAAACTGAACAAGTTTCTGCACTGCCAAACCCCTGTGGCTAATTTTGTTTTTCTCGCTCATTTCCATTTCTGCAAAGGACACGGAATAACCTTTTGGTTCAAAAATCGGATCGTAACCAAATCCATCCTTGCCTCTTTCTGCTTCCAGAATATTTCCATTCACAATGCCTTCGAACTGGTATTCTTTATCATCTAAAATTAAAGAAATTACGGTTCTGAACCTTGAACTTCTATCCTGCTTACCATCCATTTTTGCCAGCACCTTTTTCATATTGGCTTTTGCATCTTTGTCTACACCAGCGTAACGTGCAGAGTATACACCAGGCTCTCCGTTCAAAGCACTAATCTCCAAGCCCGTATCATCAGCAAAACAATTTACATTGTATTTTTTGTAAATGTATTCTGCTTTTTGGGTCGCATTCTCTTCCAGTGTATCATGATCCTCCGGAATTTCGTCGGTACAATTAATATCAGCCAAACTAAGCAATTCAACTTTTTCGCCAAGTAAGTGCTGTAACTCTTTTAATTTGTTTTGGTTATTGGTAGCAAAAACTAATTTCATATGATGATAATTTATTTTTAAAGCATTGTATTAAACATGAAGATCATGGAGAGTAGAAATCTTTCCCGATCGATTCAATCCAACAAAAAACAACGGCTGAAAAACCGTTGTTCAAATATAGAGATTAATAAAATATGCTTTAGTAAAAACTTCCGTATTTGGATAAATCTGTTCTTGGGTTGACACACATTACAGGTATATGTGCGGAATTGGCAATGACAAACTGCTCATGTGCACCCAACATGTAATCCTGGAAAGAAATATTCTTTGTGGTCATAATCAGGATGATATCTGCATCAATTTTCTTAGCAAAATCAACTGTTTCCATGGCAAAATCATTGCCACCGTCGGCGGTATCAATTTCGTAATCGATTCCCCTGTTTTCCAGATATTTCTTGGCAAATACAAGATTGGCCTTTGTTCTTTGCAACATTTGTCCATCAGGCATTTTTGGCGTAATAATTCGCATTTTTGCCTTAAAGAATTTACCCAGAAATTCGGCCCAGCTCAACTTCTCTTTATTCTCCTTCTTAAAGTCGACAGGAAGAACTACCGATGAATACTTTTTCTGAACCGGAGGAGCCTGAACTACCACAAAAGGTACCCTTGAGCCCACGATTACTTTTAGTGCCCAACTTCCAGTTAGTTTCTGCATTCCTTTAATACCGTGCGTTCCCATAAGAACCAACATGGCATTCATTTCTTTTGCAACATCGTTTATTGTGGTAAAAATACTTCCGTCGCGAACAATAAATTCAGGTCGAACATTCTTCTCCTTGTAGATTCCTTCAACTGCCTCAGCCATTTTGCCTTTGGCTTCTTCGATCTGAGACTCTTTTTTTACAATGTGCACCAATATCACCTCAGCGTCAACATTTTCGGCAAAAATAGATGCATGATCGAATGCATATTCTGCAACATTTGAAAAATCCCAAGCTACAAGTAAAGATCTTTTTGTACTTTCCATAGTTTAGTTTAAAAGGGGAACAGTAAATATCTGTATTAACATAACTGGAGATCAATTTAGGTATTTTTTGCTAGAACAACAAATTTATTCCACCAGTTAGAGCTTGCTTTTTATTTTAAGGGATATCCTATTGAGATGTTGACAATCAAAGATAATGCAATCGCTTATCTCCTTTCCATTTCGATAGTTAATGTGGATATAAAAATAAAGAGGCTTTGGGAGTTCGTGAATCGAAGGCTCCTTTTAATTTCTAATCGGTATTATTTTCTGTTTAAGTCCGATAATTAAAAATTCTTCCCTATTTTTAGTGTCATCGCTTATCTTTGGTAAATAACAGATCCGTAATGACACAATTTACTCTCTTATTACTTGTTTTCAGAACATTTTTCACAATCCCGGTGTTGGTGCAGGTAGAGTTCGGACTATTTTCTCAGAATTTAATCCTATTTGGAATGCTGCTTCCCATTATTGTGGTATTTCTCTTTTTATGGTTCCGGGTGGAGCTGAGAAGACAAAGAAGCGAAATTGAAAGAGAATTTTACAATAAAAATCAAGAGTTGATTTTTAAGAAAGAGAAAGCTGAAAAACTGCTGTCCAATTTGTTGCCAAAACAGACTGCTGAAGAGTTACAATCGAAAGGAAAAGTAAGCTCCAGGCGTTTTAGAATGGTAACGGTTCTTTTTTCTGATATTCATGGATTTACCAAGATTGTAGAACAAATGAATCCTGAAGATCTGATTGATGAGCTCGACAAGTTTTTCATGCATTTTGATACGGTAGTAGAAAAATACAATATCGAAAAAATTAAAACTGTTGGTGATGCATACATGTGTGCAGGTGGAATTCCGAACAAGAACAGAACCAATCCAATCGAGGTGATTCTGGCCGCATTAGAGATACAGCAATACATGAACAACATGAAAATCAATTCGAGAGATGGCAAAAAAGCCATTTGGGGATTAAGGATTGGAATTCATACAGGTCCGGTAATTGCCGGGGTGGTTGGCACAAAAAAAATCAGTTACGACATTTGGGGCGATACCGTAAATACGGCAAGTAGAATGGAATCGTCGGGGGCAGTAAATGAAATCAATATATCAGGAATGACCTATATGCTGGTGAAAGATTTCTTTATTTGCGAATACAGAGGAAGAATGCCGGTGAAATACAAAGGAAATATCGACATGTATTTTGTGAAAGGATTTTTGCCAAACATGTCGGCCGATTTGAAAGGGTTGGTGCCCAACGATTATTTCCTGACCAGCTTCCAAATGCTCAGGTACGACGACCTGGAAGAAACCATTCTAACCAAGATGGAGAATGAATTACCTAAGAACTTATACTACCATAATCTGAAACACACCATTGATGTGATTACGGAAGTGGAAATTATTGGCCGAAAAGAGGGGATTACCGAGGCCGAAATGCTAATTATAAAGACTGCTGCCCTTTTCCACGATACAGGATTTATTCTGTCTTACAACGATCATGAAGAGTTTAGTGTGAAATTGGCAAAACACATTCTTCCGCAATACAAGTACAGCGAAAAACAAATTGAGGATGTAACCAACTTGATCATGCATACCAAGCATCCACCACAGCCTCAATCTCTTTTGGAGATGATCATGTGCGATGCCGATTTGGATTATCTGGGTCGAACCGATTTTATTCCCGTTTCAGGAAACCTGTATCGCGAACTAAAAGAGTATGGCAGAATTAAGAGTATTGATGAGTGGAACAGACTTCAAATTAAGTTCATCGAAAACCACCAATATTTTACAAAAACTGCTCGAAATATGCGAAATGTAAACAAAAACAAACAGCTTGAAAAGCTAAGAGAGCTAATTTGATTGTTTTAAACTTTTTAACGCATATTTATTATAAATTGTCATTCTGAAATCCCATTTGTTTATAATTCTATGGTTTTACCACTATAAAAACGTAAATTTATTAGTGGCGAAAATCCTGATTTTCACCAAAATCATCAAAAAAAACTAAACAAAAAGGGGGATTACAATGATTACAAACTTAGAAAACATTCTTTCCGATAGCGCTAAGGGAATGAAGCGTTCGGTGATTAGAGAATTGTTAAAACTAACCCAGCGCGATGACATCATTTCTTTTGCCGGAGGTTTGCCAGCACCAAGTTCATTTCCGATTGATGATCTAAAAAAGATATCATGCAAAATTCTTGACCAGGAAGGGAGTTCTGCTCTTCAGTATGGTGCAACCGAAGGAGACATGAAACTTCGTGAAATTCTGACCAAAAGATACCAGGATCAAGGTCTGCAAATTACTACCGAGAACCTTGTAATTCTTACCTCATCGCAGCAAGGATTGGATTTGGCAGGGAAAATATTCTTAAACCGTGGCGATAAATACATATGCGGATTGCCAAGCTATCTGGGCGGTTTAGGAGCTTTTTCGAGCTATGGTGGAGTTCCTGTTGGGATTAAGTTTGATGAGCATGGTATGCGTTCCGATTTGCTTGAAGAAACGCTGTATAAAATGCAGAGCGAAGGCGAAATGCCAAAATTCATTTATGTAATTCCCGATTTTCAAAATCCTGCAGGAATTACCATGCCCGAGTTCCGAAGAATGGAAATTATCGAAATTGCACGAAAATACAATATTCTGATTATTGAGGACAGTCCGTATCGTGAACTCCGATTCGAAGGAGAAGCACAAAGAATGATGTATGAACTGGACAACACAGGTCAAGTATTAAGCCTGGGAACTTTCTCGAAAATCTTTGTTCCAGGCTTCAGAATTGGCTGGATACTTGCACATGACGCAATAATTGATAAATTTGTAAAGGCAAAGCAGTCAACAGACTTATGCACAGCTCCTTTTGTTCAAAAGATTGCAGCTAAGTATCTTGAGGAAGGTCTATTCGATAAAAACTTGAAGAAGATTATCGATATGTACCATCGAAAAAGAGATGTAATGCTACAGGCTTTCGAAGATTTTATGCCCGAAGGTGTGAGCTGGACAAAACCGGAAGGTGGATTGTTTTTATTCCTGAGTCTGCCCGAAGAAATGGATGCAGAAGATCTGTTTAAGATTGCCATTGAAAAGAATGTTGCGTTTGTATTGGGATCGGTATTCCATTGCGATGGAAGTGGAAAAAACACCATGAGAATCAATTTCTCTTTTATGGATGAAGAGCAAAACAGAATTGGTGTTCAACGATTAGCCGAATCGATAAAAGCACTAATGAATAAGAAAGTTGAAATTTAACCGTTTGCGTTCTTTTTGAACCAAACACATTTTTTATAATTATAAATCCTAATTCTCACCTTACAATGAGAAAAACGAGCACAATTCCGGTTGTGCTCGTTTATTTTTTTCAATAAATCGCGCAAACAATATAAACACAAACACCTTTGTTTCTGCATTTTGACGCACCTTTATTGACTTTTTCTATCGCTTTTTAATTATTATCTATTTGATTTATATGGTCTGGTATTCTAGTTTTGCATCAGAGAAAAAAATAAAACAATAAATATTCATATTAAAAACACACAAGATGTCACAAATTGGAAAACAAGTAGTAGATTTTGAAGTTCAAGCATTCGCAAACAACGATTTTAAAAGCGTAAAAAAATCAGATTTATTAGGCAAATGGTCGGTATTTTTCTTTTACCCTGCCGATTTCACCTTTGTTTGTCCAACCGAGTTGGAAGATCTTGCCAATCTGTACCCTGAATTTAAAGCAGTAGATTGTGAAATTTACTCGGTATCAACCGATACACACTTTGTTCACAAAGCATGGCACGATACTTCGGATACAATTAGAAAAATTCAGTATCCAATGCTGGCAGATCCAACAGGAGTTTTATCGCGCGGATTTGATGTAATGATTGAGGAAGTAGGATTGGCAGAGCGAGGTACTTTCATTGTAAATCCAGAAGGAGAAATTGTAGCCTACGAAGTGGTTGCCGGCAATGTAGGTAGAAATGCCGAAGAACTATTAAGAAGACTGAAAGCATTACAATTTGTAGCTCAAAATCCATCGGAAGTTTGTCCTGCCAAATGGGAAGAGGGTGCAGAAACCCTTCAACCAAGTATCGACCTTGTTGGTAAGATTTAATTCAAACAAAAATACCTGAGTCTGTCTCGATGTAGTTTTTTAATATCCGATTAAAGTTTGGCTGCATGGGGGCAGATTCTCCCCAAAAATCAAAAAAAACAATGCTGGAACAACAAATAAAAAATCAGGTTATTGATTTATTTAAATCCTTAAAAAATCAATATACTTTTCAGGTACAGGTATCATCTACTCACAAAAGCAAGCAAGAATTAATATCTCTTTTAAAGGATGTTGCTTCATGTAGCGATCAAGTAAAACTCGAAGTTACTGAAGGCGATGCTTTGTCTTTTGAGATCCTTAAAAACGGAGAATCGACTAATGTAATTTTTAAAGCTGTACCAAACGGCCACGAATTTACTAGCTTGCTTTTGGCAGTGCTCAACCTCGATGGAATTGGTAAAAACTTGCCAGATGAGATATTTTCGCAGAGAATCAAAGCAATATCAACAAAAGTAGAGCTAAAAAGTTTTATTTCTCTATCCTGTACCAATTGTCCTGACGTTGTTCAAGCTTTAAATATCATGGCTTTTTTAAATCCGAACATTTCGCATGAGATTATTGATGGAGCCATTAATGTGGAAGAAGCTGAACGATTAAATGTTCAGGCGGTTCCAACGATTTATGCCAACGACAAACAACTGCATGTGGGACGATCGTCGCTGGGCGAACTACTAAGCAAAATTGAAGAACAAACTGGATCTGCATTTAAGCCATCTGAAGAACAAAAGAAGGAGTATGATGTAATTATAGCCGGTGGTGGACCTGCGGGCGTTTCGGCAGCAGTTTATTCGGCTCGAAAAGGCTTTTCGGTAGCCATTGTTGCCGAAAAAATTGGCGGACAGGTAACTGAAACCGTATCTATCGAAAATATGATTTCGGTTCCAAAAACCAGCGGTACAGAATTATCGGGCAACCTGATGAAACATTTGAACGATTATCCTATCGATATTCTGGATAATCGTGTGATTGAAAAGCTGGAAGTGGTGGATGGTGTAAAAAACATCAAAACATCTTTAAACGAAACACTTAGTGCCCCGGCTTTGATTATTGCTACTGGTGCAAGTTGGCGAAAGCTGAATGTACAGGGCGAAAGCGATTACATCGGATCTGGCGTTGCATTCTGTACACATTGTGACGGACCCTTTTACAAAGGCAAAAAAGTTGTGGTAGTTGGTGGAGGAAACTCTGGACTTGAAGCTGCCATCGATTTATCGGCCATTGCTTCGGAGGTTCATGTACTCGAATTTATGGATGAGCTAAAAGGCGACCAGGTTTTGCAGGACAAGATTAAAGAATTACCGAATGTAAGCGTTACCACCAATGCCCAAACCACAAGTATTGATGGTGATGGAAAGAAGGTAAATGCCTTAAAATACAAAGACAGAAGCTCCAATAAAGAAGAAGTACTTAGCACCGATGGTGTATTTGTGCAAATTGGATTAAATGCCAATAGTAAAGTATTTGCCGATACTGTTAAGACCAATAAAATTGGAGAAATTGAAATTGATTCGCATTGTAGAACCAATCAGGCCGGAATTTACGCTGCAGGAGACGTTTCAATCGTTCCTTACAAGCAAATTGTGATTGCCATGGGAGAAGGCTCTAAAGCTGCTCTTTCGGCCTTTGACGATAAGATAAAAGGTTTGCTACTTGCAAATTAAAATATCACTAATCTTATCAGCTTGTATTGATTCTCACTTTTTCCATTGATGAAAAAGTAAGCAAAATCCCGATAGCCATCGCTGACTAGATCAAGAAAACTAATTATAGCTGAAAACTAATAACTCCATAAAATCAGCGTAAATCATTAATTTCATAAGAATCTGTGTCAAAAAAAAAGCATCCGGATATTCCAGATGCTCTTTTTTTATATCATTAATTATTGATTAAAATTCAATAATTGTATTCCAGTTGTGTTTGTCTTCAACAGTACCATATTGAATGCCACGAAGGGTTTCATATAGCTTGAAGCTAATCTCTCCTGCCTCATCGCCATACTTGTAGTCGATATTGTTATCTGCATCAACAATCTTGCGAATTGGAGAAATTACAGCCGCTGTACCACATGCTCCTGCTTCAGAGAAGTCTGCCAACTCATCAACAGTAATTGGACGACGCTCAACGTTCATTCCCAAATCTTCAGCAATCTGACACAAACTCTTGTTTGTGATCGAAGGAAGAATGGTATTAGACTTTGGTGTTACGTAAGTGTTGTTCTTAATTCCGAAGAAGTTAGCTGGACCACACTCATCGATGTATTTCTTTTCTTTAGCATCTAAGAACAATACTGCAGAAAAACCTTCGGCGTGTGCTCTGTTACCGCCTCTTAAGGAAGCTGCATAGTTACCACCTACTTTGTAAATACCGGTTCCTTGTGGAGCTGCACGGTCGTACTCACGATAAATTACATAATCGGTTGGTTTGAATCCTTCTTTGAAATAAGGTCCTACAGGCATTACAAATACTGCAAATGTGTATTCCTCAGAAGCCTTCACTCCTACCTGTGCTCCGTTTCCAAATAGTACCGGACGAATGTAAAGAGATGCACCTGATTCATATGGAGGAATCCATCTTTCGTTCAGTTTAATCGCTTTGATTACAGCCTCGCGGAACAGATCCAAAGGCATTTCAGCCATCATGATACCGTGAGAAGAGCTCTGAAGACGTTTGCCATTTTCGTCGATACGGAAAACTCTTACTTTTCCATCAGGACCTTTAAATGCTTTTAAGCCTTCGAATGCTTGTTGTCCGTAGTGCAAACCTGTAGATGCAATGTGAACATTGATTTGATCAGAAGATGAAACTTCTAATTCTCCCCATTTTCCATCACGGTAGTGACAACGAACGTTGTAATCAGTTTTAGTATATCCAAAACCAAATTCTTTCCAGTTAATGTTTTCCATTTCAGATTTGAATTTATCGATTAGTGTTTTTTGCTTATTGTTTTTAAAATACTGTAGACAAATGTATTAAGAAATTTGCTGATTTTAACTACAAATTCACACTTTTTTTCTTATTTTACTTTCAATTCGATAAGATATCCGTTGTGTTTACGAATATTTATAACTTTTCCTCCTTCAAAAATCAGGTACTGTCCTTTGATTCCTTTTAAAACTCCTGTAAACTCTTTCGTTTTGTCAAAACCAAAGCTTGTTACTTTTTGAGGAAGCTCTTCAACCGGGTAGTTGATATCCCAAACCTCATCTTCCCCACAAAGGTACTGTTTCAATTCCGGATGTAGTTTCTCTGCTGCTTTTTGCTTCTCTTCCAAAAGATCAATATCTGTCGATCCATCTTGCTTCAGCATTTCTCTCCAATTGGTTTTATCGGAAAAATGCTCTTTCAAAGCAACTTCAATCACCCCGGCAATATGTCGGTTTGGGGTTTTGGCAAGTTTGATGGCTTTGCTTGCACCCTGATCGATCCAACGGGTAGGAACCTGGCTTTCGCGGGTTACACCCACTTTTAAATTGCCCGAATAGGCCAAATATACATAGTGTGGGCGCAAGGAATTCTCTTTTGCCCATTCCATATCGCGGGAAATGCCCAGATATGATAAATCCAACTCCGGGCGAACAATGCTTGGATCGGTTTGTGGCAGGGTGGTAAAACAGGAATAACAATATCCTTGCGAAAAGGATGTTTTTGTTTTTTTACCACAGTGAATACAGTTAATCTGATCCAAAAACTGCAAACTGATCTCTTTCCCAATTAGCTGATTCATGGCTGTAAGATCATCGCCAATAGGCAAATGATACTGAACCGTTTCACCCAATTCGGTGCGCATTTTCCTGATATTTCCTTGCATGAACTATAAGTTTTCTTGAATGGTTTTCATCATTTCATCCAGCTCTTTCTGGTCGAATCCAACGCCTTGCCAAATGATTTTTCCTGATTTATCGACAATAAAGTTACGAGGAATGTACTGACTGGCAAATTTTGAATATACTTCTCGTTTAGAATCGGGAGCAATTGGAAATGTAAAGCCTTTCTTTTTGTTCCACTTGCTCAACTCCTCTTTGGTATGCTCTCGCCCAATGGAAACCATCACAAAATTTTCATCCTTGAATTTTGGCCACAATTGTTTTTGAACCTCTGGCAGTTCTTTCATACATGGTCCGCACCAGGTAGCAAAAAAGTTGATTAAAACCACTTTTCCTTTTAGTTCAGTAATGGCAATTTCTTTTCCATCCAGTGTAGTTACCGAAAATTCAGGAACCTGCTCTCCGGTTTTTAGTAAGGATCCCTGGTGATTGTCTGCAAACAAGGCAGATACCGCAACAATTGCGATAAAGGTAAGGAGTAATTTTTTCATGCTTTGTTGGTTTAGCAAGGCACTAATTTGTGCTTCTTGATTTGTATTATTGAATTAAATCGTTGGTTACTTCTACAATCTTGTACAATTTGTCCGATCTGCGAATCATAGTATCCAATGCAATGGAGAAACTGTCGCCTTTTACTGCTTTTTCAACTGGTTTCAGATCTACACGAATCTCTTTTATGGTGGTTTCCACAACACCGGTTGTTGGCCCTGTAATCAGGATATGATCACCCACTGCAAGTTCGTTCGATTCCAAAAGGAATTCGGCAACCTGAATCTTCGTAAAGTAATTGGTTCCTTTGCCCACCAACATCTTACGTTTGGTAGCACGGTTTCCATATTCGTTGCTCCACTCTCCCAATTTTTGTCCCAGGTAATAACCATCCCAAAATCCACGATTAAAGACGGTTGACAAGCGTTCCATCCAGGCATCGATTTTTTCTTTATTGTACGATTCATCCAGGTAGGAATCCACAGCTTCGTTATAGCAGCTTACCACTGTTTTTACATATTCCGGGGAACGTGCACGACCTTCAAATTTAAGAACACGAACACCTGCGTCAAGCATTTTATTCAGAAATCCGATGGTACACAAATCTTTTGGCGACATGATGTATTCATTATCGATTTCCAATTCGTTACCCGATTCTTTTTCGGTTACCGTATAGGCTTTTCTGCAGGTTTGCATACAAGCGCCACGATTGGCCGAAGAGTTTTTCTCGTGCAAACTCAGGTAACATTTTCCCGACACCGCCATGCACAACGCACCGTGGGCAAACATCTCGATTTGCACCAATTCGCCTTTCGGACCACGAATATCCTGCGCTACAATCTGATCGTAAATGGCTTTCACCTGGTTCAGATCCAATTCGCGAGCCAGCACCACCACATCGGCAAATTGGGCGTAGAATTTTACCGCCTCGATATTGGTGATATTACATTGAGTTGAGATATGAACCTCAACATCAATCGATCGAGCATACATAATGGCCGACACATCGGAAGCAATAATCGCGGTAACGCCACTTTCCTTTGCTGCATCAACAATTTTATACATTAATTTGATATCGTGATCGAACAATACCGTATTTACGGTGAGATATGATTTTACATTGTTTTCTTTACAGGTGCTTGCAATTTTTTTAAGATCCTCGAAACCAAAGTTATTGGCCGATCTCGATCGCATGTTTAATTGCTCAATACCAAAGTATATCGAATTGGCTCCTCCTTGTATGGCAGCCATTAGGGATTCATATGATCCTACTGGTGCCATTAACTCTATATCACTTCTTTTCATTAATTCCAGATAAACAAAAATATTAATTTAGAACAGGGATATTAGCTGTTAAATTAAGCCTTTAGCTTTTGAAAGCCTTCCTCCTGATCCTCAGCAAAAGTAATCTTTATCGCCCATTCCTGCAATATAAATAAGTGCTCCTTAAAAAGTTAAATCTAACAGGATTACAAACACTTAACTCGCAAACATGCTTGTTTAAAAATTTTAAATATTATACATTTGTGCCACAGCTATTTGATACGCTGGGACATTAGTCTTCCTTTACAGCTGACAATGAACAGTTTATGTGGAAAATGTCCCAATTTTTCCCTAACTTGAACTATGGGGAATCTCATTTGTAGCCTATAACTCTGAAGAGTTTCACACGTACATCTGCGCTACCATATCCTAATAGCTTGTTTTTGAGTAAATAATTACAACCAGGGGGAGTAATCGTGTTCACACGCGCTTACTTGTTAAAACATCAAAACCAGATATTAGCCTATGAAGTATAGAGCTTACACACTGAAGACCTTTAAGAAAATTCCTCAGATTAGTAAACTGAGCGAGGAGCAGATTTTTGATATTGAAGTTGTTGGAGAGGTCCTTCCATTTAAAGCAAACAATTATGTAGTTGATGAGTTGATCGATTGGGATAATTTCGAGAACGATCCGATTTTTATTCTAACCTTTCCTCAAAAAGATATGCTTTCGGCCGAACACTACAACAGAATGGCCGAATTAGTAAGAAGTGGTGCTTCGAGACCCGAAATCACCAAAGCTGCCAACCAAATTAGAATGGAGTTGAATCCAAATCCGGCTGGTCAGGTTCACAATGTTCCTGAATTAAACGGCGAAAAATTGGTTGGTATCCAGCATAAATACGACGAAACCATGTTGTTTTTCCCATCTCAGGGTCAAACATGTCATGCATACTGTACTTTCTGTTTCCGTTGGCCACAGTTCACCGGTATCGATGAACTAAAGTTTGCCATGAAACAGGTTGATTTGATTATTGAATACTTGCGTCAGAATCCTTCCATTACCGATTTGTTGTTTACAGGTGGTGATCCGATGGTTATGAAATCGAAGGTATTCGAACAATACATCGATGCAATTATTGCTGCCGATATACCAAACCTAAAAACCATTAGAATTGGTACCAAAACATTAGGTTACTGGCCATATCGTTACACAAGCGATGATGATGCACAGCAACTATTGGATGTATTCAAAAAGATCCATGACAATGGCTTGAATCTTTCGATTATGGCTCACTTCAACCACATTAACGAAATGAGCACAGAAGCAGTAGAACAGGCTGTGAAGAATATTCGTGCAACAGGTGCTGTTATTCGCACACAGTCGCCAATCATGAAAAATCTAAATGCTGATGCAGATATGTGGGCTCGCATGTGGAGAAAGCAGGTAGATTGGGGAATGATTCCTTACTACATGTTTATTGCTCGCGAAACTGGAGCTCAGGAATATTTCGCAGTAACACTTGAAGAAGCATGGGATATCTTCCGTAAGGCATATGCACAGGTTAGTGGTGTATGTCGTACAGTTCGCGGACCAAGTATGTCGGCTAATCCTGGTAAGGTGCAAGTATCGGGTGTAACCGAAATCAATGGCGAAAAGGTTTACGTTCTGAACTTTATCCAGGGAAGAAATTCCGACTGGGTTGGACGTCCTTTCTTTGCAAAATACGATCCTAAAGCTCTTTGGTTAGATGATTTGAAACCAGCTTTCGCTGATCAATTTTTCTACGAAGAGGCTTAAGCTATCAAGATATTTTTATTCAAGACCTGTCAGTTTTCTGATGGGTCTTTTTTTTGGGAAAGTCGAAAAGTTCAAGAGTCGAAAAGTCTAAAGGTCGAAGAGTCTGGAAGTTTGGGTTTGGCGAATTTATTGGAGTAATTCTATGGCCTCATCGTAGGTGTGAGGCAGTTTTTTATGCAATACCTTCATTTCACGATTTACCAGGAAAAACACGGGAATACCGCCAGTATATATTTCTTCCCCTTTAAAATTTGCCGACATAAATTGCCTGATGCCAACAGCTTGGAATTTGCCTTTGTCGGGCCCTAAAAAATCGAGAAAGTAGGATGCATTCTCCAAACCACTGGCCGTAACCAATGAGTCTACCTCTTCCTTGTTTTTACTTGCTGCAATTAATATCAATTGATATTCATCCTGATTGAGATCCTTCATCAATTTTGGTAAGCTATACTCCAAACTTTTGCGACAACCACTGCACCAGGTGGTCCAGATGTACACCAATGTTTTGTCTTTTTGGGAAACAAGCTCTTCAAATTGATTCATATCAATAAGCCTTTTCTCATCAATAGGATTGGTGCAAGAAAAGCAGAAGGTCAAAAATATGCTTAGAAATAAGTATCTCATGATAATGCAGTTAAGATACTTTAAGTTACAACTTGTATCTGAATTGATGAATTTTTAAGGATTGGAATATCTACTGAATTCCTTGTTCTTTATCGGTCGTATCTATTACAATTGTATGGCCCCAAATATCACCAAGACGTTGATGATATCTCGTATTTGCGATGAACAAAAATCCAATTAATCCGAACATGAATAAATCAATTAAATCAGGAATATGCCTCTTTACTGACTGTCCAAAACTTAGTTTTTGATTTTCGAAAGATTGAATGGAGACAGGTTTTAAATCTGACAGGTAATTCCCTAATGTTGCTCCAAGAACTTGTTCCATTCCAATCGTCATAAATCCCCAGAACACAATAATTACCCAAAACGGAAGTCCTGATAATAAATATCCATTTTCTATTGGCTCAGCATAAAAATAGAACATGACACTTATAAAAGTTAGCACAATTGAGTAATCAATAAAAGCTGCGCTTATTCGTTTTCCCAAATTGGCTTTTGTCTTTATTTCTATTTTCGTGATCGATTCCATTTTCAAAATTCATTTTTTTGTAAAAATAATATATTTTATAAATCATACATCATGCCATAAAAATAAAGGGAAGAGCACAAAATACCCTTCCCTTACCAAGTCTGTGAATCTTAACTTATCCCGCAATTGTAACTTTACCAATCTGCGGTTTTTCTAACCATAACTAATTCTTAATTTCTTTTAAAAATTCTGTAATTGCATTCCAGTATTCTTCCCCACCCTGCTGATTTGTCCACAAGGCACGCGAACCATGATGCCCTGCTCCTTCTGGCACAAATTGCACTTGTTTTTCACCAAGTTTGTGTTTTTCCAAAAGTGCTTCTACGTACTGAGCTTCCCGATTCGAACTGGTCAGGAACATTGGTTTTTCAAAGCCTTCTAATTTGTCAATTAAAGAACCTTTTTTGTCAGCCAAATAATTACCAGGACTAAATGATATTACAGCCGAAACTTCTTCCATTTCAACACCTAAATAGAGTGCCAGGGTCGAAGAATAGGATGATCCCCAAAGGATCATTTTATCTGAAAAATTCTTACTTACATATTGAATTGCCGCACGAATATCAGGTTCTGCGTCTACATATTCTATTGCCAATCCCTTTTCAACAGCTCTTAGGTAGGTTTCGTTCTGAGTTTTTCCAATTGGTCCTCCTGAACGTTGATCGATAGCCATACAATTGAAACCCATTTGGTTCAACCTCTCGGCAATGCCCGAATATTCGAACTTATTGAATCTTGCCTGGTGACAAAGCAAAATAAATGGCGATGTTTCATCAATCTGATACAGATGTGCTGTAATGGTAAGTGAGTCTAAAGAAGGAAATTCCAATACTTTTGGAGATTGTTGCAATTTCTCCGTTTTTACTGCTTTAGTTGTAGCATCTGCTTTTGGGGCTTTTTGCTGACACGAAAATAGGATTACAGCCAGTAACAAGGCAATTATAGGAAGTTTTTTCATCATTTATAATTTAGTGTGTATTAGTAAGATGATTAAATGTAAGAATACCCTATCAGAAAATAAATTTATTTTAATTTGTAGGCATAAAATACGCCATTTGCATCACCAAAATATACGATTCCATTTTCTATAATTGGCGTCGAAAGAATGGCTCCCAATCCAAGAATTGTTTTCTCAGAACCTATAATGTCTTCTCCATACAGTTTAAAATCGCTTCGAAACTCATCTTTTTCGTTGTAAACCTTACGGTAATTCTTCTTGCTTCCATGCGTCTGAAAAACCTCTTCTAATTTCTGTTTCGACTGATCGAGTTTGTATAATTTCCCATTGAAACAGCCAAAATAAATCTCATTTTCGAAGGATAATGCCCTGCCATAAACCCGCATGTTAACAGGAAAAGAGAGTTTTTCATGCCCGCTTTTAGCCGACAAAGCAAAGAACCTATGGGAATCAGAAGTTCCAAAATACACCAAATCATCAACAACAAGTGGAGGTGCTATCACCCAGCTTCCTTTCTCTTTCATATTCCACATGCCTGTGCCGGTTTCCAGGTTTAGTGAATAAACATTGTAATCCCTGCTTCCGAAAATTACTGAGTTTTGGTAGATGGCAGCTCCTCGCTGAATTTCACCTTTGGGAAAATAAGTATCGCCAACGGTATTAAATTTCCAAACCAATTCTCCATTATTAGAATCTAAGGCATAAAAGAATCCATCAAAACTACCCACATACACCTTTTCTTTATGCACCAAGGGGCTTGCATGCACAATTCCACCTGTTTTATATTTCCATAGTAATTCACCATTGGCTGGATTTAGGGCATAAACATGTCCATCGCCACTGCCCACAAAAAGCTTGTCATTTGCATATACAGGCGATGACAGGTAATAGTCCCACATATCCAGTCTTTTTTCACCTTCAGTTTGAAAAGTCCATTGCTTCTTTCCGCTTTTCTGGTCAAGAGAATACACCAATCCATCGCTACTATTAAAAATCACCGAAGCTTTGTACAGCAATGCCTTAGATTTTATTTCTCCTTTGCTTTTAAATTTCCATTCTAAGCGACCATTTTCCTTGTTTAAAGCATACAAACATGAGTCCTTGCTTCCAATGTAAACTGTGCTTTCATCTATTGCAGGAGTTGAATAAATACCAGCTTTGCTAGAGAAATCCCAAAGCAATTGGCTCTGGCCATACAGTTCGAAAGAGAAAAAAGAAAAGAATAGAGTAACTAGAAGAAGCTTGTGTATCAGTTTCATGGCATCTTGTTTTTAGATATATCTATATGATGATTAAAATTAAGAATACCCTGCACCAAAATGAATTTTATTTTTGTGACTTCCTTTTCGTGATTTATCTGCATAAAAAAAGGCAGTACAAAAACTTGCACTGCCATTTATAGATATTTCTTTTCAAATTTACATTCTATTGATCCGCCAAAGGAATCATTCGTGCCGACAGATCCGGATTCTCCATATCTGCATCGAATGGGAACATTGGACGTTTAATTCGTTTGTGTCCCAGGCGTATCAAATCCTGGTCTACTCCTCCCGGCGTTAGTGCCATTAGCCAATCGCCACGCATGTTGTACAGTTCTGGCACCAAATAGCCAATTTTCACCATCACAATATCCGTCTTGCGCGGATC
The DNA here is from genome assembly GCF_013141825.1 of Marinifilum caeruleilacunae. Taxonomy (GTDB): domain Bacteria; phylum Bacteroidota; class Bacteroidia; order Bacteroidales; family Marinifilaceae; genus Marinifilum; species Marinifilum caeruleilacunae. The sequence goes on along the minus strand of NZ_RZNH01000011.1, from coordinate 97,358 downwards.
TAATCCCAAATTGGTAAAATCTTTTTCGTAATGATATGGCTTACGGATTTTGGTCACAATTACATACATACTTCCCACCTTAACAACCACTTCGGTTTCGGCATGTTTATCACCATGTCTGATTTTTTCAATCTTTCCTTTCAGCATAACCGGTCCTGAATAACGAGCATCCACATTAGCTCCTGCTTCGGCTTCAATTGTTGCGCCTTCTCCCAATTTTACCGCTTTCTCAACGAATTTTGGCCCTGGAATCGAGGCGTAAATCAAGGAAGGTCCATCAGCCTTCTTAAACTCTGGTCTTTTTAAGAGCTCAGCAAGTGTCCAGGTTACATCACCTGCTCCACCGGCTGTTGGGTTATCACCCATATCGCTAATGATAAATGGCTTTTTATCGCTCTTTATTGCTTTATTCAAACTCTCATCGAGTGAAGCAACCGGAGCAACAAATTCGAAGTCTTTTCTTACCTCCCAAAAGCTTTTGGCCAGGTATTCGGCCGCTTTTGCTACTTCTTCTTTGCTATCGCCATAAGCAGTAACGGTTGCTGTATTTCTTGGTGCATCGCCCCAGGCATAACCTACCCAAATGGCAGCATCAATCACGCCTTCTTTTTGGGTTAGCGGATCGATTTTGGAATACAAGCTTTTTCCTGGTTCAATTCGGGTACTTGTTTTTTCGCCCGGTAAAAGAACCGGAACCGGAATCCAGGCTTTGTATTTAGGCTTGCCTTTTCCGCTTTCCAGGCGCTCCAGAAGGTTTGTTACAGCCCTTCTCCTGGTCTCCATGGCATCTTCGTGCGGTGCCAAACGGAAACAGGTAATCAAGTCGGAATGTTTTACCAGTTCAGGCGTAACATTTCCATGCAAATCCATGCTTGTAGAAATCATACAATCAGTTCCAACTACTTCTCTAATCCTTGTAATCAGATCTCCTTCCGGATCATCTATTCCTTCCACGCTGCTTGCTCCGTGAATATCCAGGAACATGGCATCAAATGGTCCGTTTGCCTTTAGTTTATCTACGATCTCTTTAGCGAATGATTCGTAAGTTTCGCGGGTAACAATTCCGCCAGGAATGGCACGTGCTCTTAGGGTTGGTACCCAATCAGCTTGCTTTCGAAGGATTGAATCCACTCCAAAAAATGGATAGTAATCGAATATTTCATCACCTCTTAATTGCTTAAAGGCACTCACATCGCTCCTTGCAGGCGAAAAAGTGCTGGATTCAATCCAGAATCCTGCAATGGCAATTTTAGGCAGTTCTTTCTTCTCTTTTTTTGCACAGGATGAAATCATCAGCATGCACAAAACAAAAATCGCGATAACAGATTTGTTGTTCATCAATTTGAAATTTAGGTATTCAGATTTGGCTTTTGGGATACTTTAATATCTCTATATGCTGGTAAAAATAATGATTAATGCAGTTCTTTTCAAGACAACGATATTCTCGACACAGATTATTACGATTCTATATGATCAATTATGATTTTGATCTGCAGATATCTTGCTTCACCTCTCTACTTGTCTTTTGATGTAAGTTTTAGATTGAATTGTTCCTTGTTAACTGATCTCACCTCATCCTCTCATATTCTTCCTTTTCCATTTGCCTGCCATTCCTGCATATTGGACAATAGTAGATATACCTGGTTTTAATCGGAAAAACCGAAATGAAAAACAGGCTGGCATAGGTAGCATTTTTTTCCAAAGTCCAGTGAGTTGTATTGTTGCAATTGTAGCAGTGTTCCTGCTGATAGGATTGGCGCTGTTCGATCACCTTATCGTTGGCTCCGAAGATGAAGATCATAGGTTATAAAGGTTTTAATATCAAATTAAGAATTGACCATTATTCATTGTTTAAATGTCTTTTAGCAAGATCTCTCTTCCTTCTACCGAGAAAGATTTTCGATATTCGGCAATGATCAACTTTAAATCGGCGTAGACTTCTGTTTCCAGCACAGGAATGTTATCTGATCCTGTTTTTTCAAGCAAATCAATTACCTTACTTACCGTCATTTCGTTGATATCGAAAGCAGGCTGATAGGCCATTTGTTTGTCTTTTTCGGTGGTCAGTTCCGATATCAATCCTGAATTATTGAGATTAAACAGAATTTCCCGAACCAACCTGATTGGCATTTCCAATTCGTGCGATATCTCCTGCGAGCACAATGGCTTTTTATCTTGTTTGAAATTCTGCACGATTAAATTCAAAACATAGAGGCTCAACAATCGCTTGTAATCGTATGATATTTCGGTAGTTTCGGCTTCGTACTCGTAATTTTCGACATTCTGCTCGGCAAAAGAGATTTCTGCGCCAAAAAGCACCACTAGCCAACTCAGTTGTAGCCACATTAGGAAGAGCGGCAAGGCAGCAAAACTACCATATACAGCATTGTAAGTGGTTACCATTCTCTGGAACTCGATATACAGCACCTGGAACAGTTGGTAAATGGTTCCGGCAATGATACCGGCAATTAAGCCCGATTTGAATTTCACATGGGTATTGGGCATGAAAGTATAGAGCAAGGTAAACAAGATCCAAACCAGAAAGAAAGGTGCCAACTGAATTAAAAAAGTAAGAACCGGCCCTACAGTTTCCATCAGTCCACTTCCCTGGGTAATTTCCTCGATCATGGTTTTCAGCACTACGGTTGCACCACTGGAACCAATCAATAGAATTGGTGCAAAAATCATCAGAGCGGTATAATCGCTGAATTTTCTTCCCCACGACCTGGGCTTTTTAATTCGCCAAACATCGTTAAACGATTCCTCGATATTGCTCAAAACCTTAATTACAGACCAGAACAAAATCACGAATCCCAAACCAGCTATTAAGGATCCCTTGGTATTTTCCAACATTTTATTGGCAAACTCTATCAGCCAGGTTAAAACCTCTTGTTGGCCAGCCAGGTTGGCTTTCAATTCCGTTTCCAGTTTTCCTTCCAGGTCAAAACCTTTTGCAATTCCAAATGCCATGGCCAATACAGGAACCACCGATAACAAGGAATAAAAAGTCAAAGCCGATGCCCTTAACTGGCATTTGTCTTCGTAAAAGCCTTTCACTGCCAGGAGGTAAATTCGCAATTGCCTGATTAAAAAATACCGGTGTCCCGATAAATCTTTCAAACGCATGTTCCAAACTCCACGGCTCAAAAAGTTCATTGTCAGATCGAAATATTCGCGAATTTTACTCATTAATTGTGGTTTTTATAATAGATCTTATAGTTCGCAAATTAATCAAAAGGATATGATTTGACAAATAGCACAGGTCACATCATTGCAATACTCATGTCTGAATATTTTTATAATTTTAAGTCATCATCCACCAAAACAATACTTATGAAATTCTTAAAACTTTCCCTGACATTCGTCTTTGTTCTAGCAGCCTTATCCTGCCAAAGTAAAAAAAAGGAAGCAAGCACAGAGGTAAAACAAGCCATTGAACTGACCCATGAGTTTATCGCAAAAAATAATATTCCCGGACTTGCTATTACCGTATCGGTAAAGGGTAAAAATGTACTTTCCAAAGGTTTCGGATATGGAAACCTGGAAGCTCAAACCAAAGTTGATCCGGCCAAAACAAGGTTCCGAATTGGCAGTATCTCGAAACCTGTAAGTGCCGATGCTTTAATTCAACTGTGGGATCAAAACAAACTTCAGCTTGACTCTTCCATACAGTATTACCTTCCTGATTTTCCGAAAAAACAGGCAAAAATTACCAGCAGAATGGTAGCTGGGCATTTGGCCGGAATTCGTCATTACAATGGTAACGAGTTTTTAAGTGCAAAACACTACAATAGCATCAACGATGCGCTGGAAATTTTTGAGAATGATCCGCTGATTTCATATCCCGGCAGGGAGTACCATTATTCAAGCTATGGATGGAATTTATTGAGTCGAATTGTTGAAAAAGCTTCGGGCGAAGACTTTCTTGCCTATATGCAAAAGCATGTTTTCGATCCGTTGGAAATGCACAATACCATAGCCGATCATACCGACAGCATTATTCCGAACAGAACTGGGTTTTACCAGAGAATTGAGAACAACAAAATTGTAAACGGCGCCTATGTTGACAATAGCATTAAATGGGCCGGTGGCGGATTTTTATCTACCTCGGAAGATGTTATGCGATTTGCAGTAGCGCATAGCAAAGCCGGTTACCTAAACCAGAAACAGATTGATGAACTGACCCGTTCGCAAAAAACTACAAATGGAACTATTACCGAATACGGCATTGGCTGGGCCAGTGGTACCGACAATAATGGGCACTACTACTATGGTCATTCCGGTGGTTCAATTGGAGCAACCACACACATGATTGTTTACCCTAAAGAAGAGGTTTGTGTAGTGGTTTTAACCAACTTATCGAGGGTAAGATTCAGGAGTTTTAGTCACGATATTGCCAATCTGTTTATGAAATAGGCAAGATTTGAAGCAAATTCTCGTTTATTTGCAAACTAAGAATCCCACTTCTTAAATGCAAGCCACATGAATAAAGAGATTTTATTGATTGAAGATGATTTGAGTCTGCAAAAAACCGTTGCCGACTATTTGAATTCCTCGGGCTTTACTTGTGTATGTGCCGCCAGTATTGCTGAGGGAAAACTCTTGTTCGATAAAAAGTTTTATCCCATTGTTTTGCTTGATTTGGGCTTGCCCGATGGGGATGGTCTGGATTGCATTCCTTTTATCAAATCCATTTGGGACCAAACAGGTGTAATTATCATTTCGGCTCGCGACAAGCTGGAAGATCGCGTGGATGGATTGAATCTTGGTGCTGATGACTACCTGGTGAAACCTTTTCACTTGTCGGAATTAAATGCAAGAATCAATGTAATTCTGAGAAGGAATCCTCATTTCGACAAGAGTACACTTTCGTTTGAAGAAATCGAAATCGATACCTACTTAAACAGCATTAAAATTTCGGGAATTCCAGTCGAGTTTAGTAGAAAAGAGTTCGATTTGCTGCTCTACTTTTTTGAGAATAAAAACCGTGTGCTCACAAAAGAGAATTTGTATGAGCATGTTTGGGGAGAAAACTCTGTTTTTATGGATAATTCCGATTTTATATATACTCATATCAACCGATTGAGAAGGAAAATTAAAAAGCATACCGGGAAAAATTATATCAAAACCGTGCATGGAATCGGATACAAGTTGCAAAATCAATAAAACATGAAGCTACTTACAAAAATTAATCGCAATTACTTAAAGTATGGCAGTATCTTATTTCTTGCGATAGATCTTATCGTAATACTACTGGTTTCTTATTTAGATCGTAAGGAAACTTTGCACGAATTAAGAATTGGCGCAACAGAGGTTGTAGATGTAATTAAATATCATGGCCACTTTCCAAATATCCCTCCCATATACACGGTTGAAGAAATTGATTCTGACATCGTGGTTGAAGGGGTATTCAAAGATACAATCATGTTTGATCCGGAAGATCAACACATGGATGACTTCCTGGAATATCGTTTTTCTTCGGTGATAAATGGTACAAATTACTTGATTACACATCGCCATAGAACTTTTACCTATCCACAACTCTTTTTACAGGTTACTTTGGTGATTACCGGCTTGTTGCTGATTATATTTTTGGCATTGCTTTTCTATACTCGAATTATGAGCAGGCAAATATGGGGAGTTTTCGAACGTAATTCAGAACTTCTGAATAAATACTCATTTGCTTCGCCTGATCGGTTGGTATTGGAAAAAACCAATATCGATGAATTTGATGGTTTAAACCAGGTACTGGAAAAAATGTCGGACCGCCTGAGCAGAGATTACCTGGCTTCCAAAGAATTTTCGGCCAATGCAGCCCACGAACTGCAAACCCCTTTGGCCATTATCAGAAACAAATGCGAGGATCTTCTTTCCGAGAGTGATGTAAAAGAATCTGCCATCCATTCCATTCATGATATCTATAAAGAAACAGACCGCTTATCTGGCATTACGAAAGCCTTGTTGCTTCTGGCTAAAATAGATCATGGACAGTTCAACGAAGAGGAAAAAATCTGCATGACAGAAATTATTCGGGAAAAGCTGGATTTTTATGCCGAGGTAATTGAGGAATATGATCTGAAAATCAATCTGAGTACTGTAAATGACTGTATGCTATTTATGGACAAACGTTTGGCCATTTTGTGGGTTCAGAATATTTTGGTAAATGCCATTAAAAACTCTCCAAAAAGCAAAGAGCTGGATATCATTTTGAATGGAAACAAACTATCTGTCAGCAACTTTGGCGACGAAGCCATTCAGCAACCCGAGCAGATTTTTAATCGATTTTACAAAGAAAACCGGGGCAAGGAATCATCGGGAATTGGCCTGGCCATTGTAAAGAAAATTGCCGACCATTATCAAATGAATATCAAATACTCCTTTAAGGATTTTAAACATACTTTCACATTTGAATTTCCTGCCTGTTAGATTTTTGTTAGATCTGTGACAGACTTTTGTTCCATGTTTTTAATGGGAACAGAAGAATTAACAGATCATATCATGAATTTATCGCATCCAAAATTTGAACTTACCATTGTAGTTCCGGTTTACAATGAGGAAGATAACCTGGTAAGGCTAAAAGAAGAATTCAACTCTTACTTTTCCACATCTCCTTATCGTTCCAAAGTATTGTTTGTGAACGATGGATCGTCGGACTACAGTCAGATGATGATTGAGAACATTTGCAAAAGTTCCGACCGATATCAATACCTTGAACTAAGCAGAAACATGGGATTAAGCGCGGCGCTTAAAGCCGGAATAGACCATGCCGACACCGAGTTTGTAGGCTATATTGATTCTGATTTGCAAACCTCTCCTTTCGATTTTGATTTCCTGATGGAATATCGCCATGATTATGCCCTGGTTACCGGTTATCGACGAAACAGGCAAGATAGCTTTGTGAAAAATATGAGTTCGACCATAGCCAATGGCTTTCGCCGATTCATGACCAAAGACAAAGCCATTGATACAGGTTGTCCGTTAAAAGTGATGCAAACAAAATATGCTCAGAAAATTCCATTTTTTACAGGCATGCATCGCTTTATACCAGCATTAATCATGCTACAAAATGGAGAAATGAAACAAGTTCCCGTGAATCACTTCCCACGAATTGCGGGAGAAGCAAAATACCATTTGTTCAACCGATTGGTAGGTCCTTTTAAAGATTGTTTTGCTTACCGCTGGATGAAAAAACGATACATCAATTACGAAATCTCGAATCAAGGCTAATGGAAAGTGTCTTGCTTTATTCGGTAGGATTTTTAGCCCAGGCTCTTTTCTCAGCTCGTTTGCTGGTGCAGTGGATAAAGTCCGAAAAAGCCGGAAAATCGCTTTCGCCGGCCATATTCTGGCAGTTAAGCATCCTGGCTTCCTGGCTCTTGTTTTTGTATGGATTATTGCGCAACGATTTTGCCATTATCCTTGGACAAATGATTGCCTATACGATTTACATTCGCAATCTTCAGCTACAAAATCGCTGGAAAGCACTGCCTTTTATTACCAGGATTTTAGCTCTTGCGACTCCTGTAATTGCCATAGCCAGCATTTTACAAAACTGGGACATGAACTATGCTCTCCTGTTCAAAAACGAAGAAATTCCTTTTCTGCTTCTGCTTTGGGGCGTGGCAGGACAAATCATATTCACTTTCCGATTCGTTTACCAGTGGATCTACTCCGAACACAAAGGAAAATCGTGTTTGCCCCTGGGATTCTGGCTCATTAGCATGATCGGTTCATGCATGATTTTATCCTATGCAATCTATCGAACAGATCCTGTACTTTTTATCGGACAAGGATTTGGCATGATTGTTTACGCTCGCAACATCATCCTAATCAGGAAAAATAACGTCTTACTATCATCTGAAAAATAAGATCAATGAATTTTGAAAACAGATTAGACCAAAACAGGTATGGACATGCCTTTTTACTTGCCATTGTCTGCTATATAAGCTTCTTTCTTTTCAACGATGAGTTCTTTGTGAATATCATGGAAGCAAGAAACTTTGTTACCGCCCGCGAAATGATTGAAAAAGGCAATTGGCTTGTACCAACCATGAATGGGGAATTGCGATTGGCCAAGCCTCCCTTTCCCACCTGGATTACCGCAATTTTTGGTAGCCTGTTTGGTATGGAAAATTTGGCCATGCTAAGATTTCCAGCAGGCATAATGGGCACACTGATGGTCTTTTTCATGTATCGGTTCAGCCTAAAATTAAGTGGAAATAAACTAAAAGCTTTAAACAACAGCATCGTGCTGATTACCAGCTTTTATGTACTTTATATGAGCAGAACAGGAACCTGGGATATTTATTGTCACAGTTTCATGTTGGGTGCCATCTGGCTTCTGCATAGCGCCTTTAATAATCATAACAGTAAAGGTTTATGGATTAAGTTTTCGTTCGCAGGCGTTTTGTTAGGATTATCCTTTTTAAGTAAAGGTCCGGTGGCATTTTTTGCTCTCCTTTTGCCCTTTCTAATTGCTTATTTTACAATTTACAAGCCTAAAAAACTAAGGCAAAATGTAAAACCTGTTGTTCTTTGTCTCATCATTTTTGCAATCATCAGTTTTTGGTGGCCGGTTTACATTTCAATAGCACATGCCCAGGAGGCAGCGGCTGTTGCCAAATTGGAATCAGGATCGTGGATCAATCGCCATGTTCGCCCTTTTTATTACTATTGGAACTTCCCCATTCAATCGGGAATTTGGACAGTTGCCATTTTTTCTAGTTTGCTTGTTCCTTATGCCCTCAAAAATTTTAAGGCAAAAAAAGAATACAAATTTGCATTGATATGGACACTCTCTTCGGTCATTCTCCTGTCCTTTATTCCGGAGAAAAAAGATCGATACCTTTTACCGGTTTTAATACCTTCTGCAATGCTGGCCGGACAGTTGTTTCATCATTTTTACCTGGTATTTAAAAATCACACGCACAAAAAAATGGATCGAATCCTTTTTGGAATGAACATTTGGATATTGATTTTGGCGGCATTTGCAGCTCCAGCCGGTGTTTTTATCATCTTTTTAAAAGCAAAGCTGATATCGCTTCCTGCCTTTGTTCTGTTTACAATTCTTTCAGAGTTGATATGCATTAGCCTTATCATTTGCTGGCACAATAAAAATGTGAGAGCAATGCTACTTAATGCGGTCGGACTCATGCTTGTGGTCATCATTTTTATCATTCCATCTACCGATGATCTTCTCAATCAGAATCCGAATTTTAAAAGTATTGCCGCACTTCGCAATCAGCCTGAAATCAACAAATACAACTATTACAGAATTGGAAAGCACGACTTCAGAATTGAATTGGTATATGAAATTGGGAAAGAGGTAAAAGAATGGAAGATCCAATCCCAAAACTCTCTTCCTGAAACACAGCCTTTTGTTGTGCTGTCGTCCGAACATCCGAATGACTTGTTTACCAGTCAGCAAAAGGCAAAATTCAAACTGGAGGTTCTCGATTATTTCGACAACAACAAACAGCGTCCGGGAAAGAGACGAAACAAGGAACATTTCAAAAAGTATGTGAGTTTGATCACGCCCATTTCGGCAGTTGGAAAAACAGAAATCGTAGAAGGAAATTCAGAAAATATCTATGAAAATGAAACAGGAAAATAAAAGGAAACAGAAAATTCTTGTAACTGGTTGTGCCGGATTTATCGGTTCTCATTTGTGTGAAAGATTATTACAAGTGGGCTATCCTGTGGTTGGTATCGATAATTTCGACCCTTTTTACTCCATCGATCAAAAAATGGAAAATATGGAGGGCTTTAAAAGACACAAAGCTTTTTCCTTTTACCAGCTGGACCTTTGCCAGGGTGCTACTTTACAAAGAGTTCAGGAAGATGTTTCCCTAATTGTACACCTGGCAGGCAAAGCTGGTGTACGACCATCAATTGAAGATCCGCAAGGCTATATCGACAGTAATATCAGTGCAACACGGAACATTCTGGATTTTATGAACAAACGAGGCATTAAGAAACTAGCCTTTGCCTCCTCCTCATCGGTTTACGGAAACAATAAACTCGTTCCATTTACCGAAGATCAGAATGTGGATCATGTAATTTCTCCCTATGCCTTCTCGAAAAAAGCATGTGAACTTTTAAATCACTCTTATCACCACTTGTACAATTTGGATATTGTAAACATGAGGTTTTTTACCGTATTTGGTCCGCGTCAGCGCCCCGATTTGGCCATTCATAAATTCCTAAACCTGATGATGAAAGAAGAAGCCATTCCTGTATTTGGCGAAGGCAGCACCGCCCGCGACTATACCTATGTAGAAGATACTGTGGATGGGATTCTGAAAACCTGCGAATACTTGTTTGCAAATAAAAATGTATTCGAAACCATTAACCTGGGAAACAGTTATCCAATTCGCTTGAGCGAAATGATAGAAAGTATTGCAAAAACTTCGGGCATTAGGCCCATCATCAATCGGATGCCAATGCAAGCTGGCGATGTAAATCAAACTTTTGCAAACATTCGAAAAGCACAAGATCTAATTGGATACGACCCAAAGTTTAGCTTCGAAGAGGGAATGAAACTTTTTGTGGAGTGGTTTAAAAGAATTCATATCAAAGAAATTGTTGCATAAGATAGCCGATTGAAAAAACAGTCAAACTGATTCACGAAAATGGATAGTTTTTCTATTGATTATATCTCACTTGGGATTGTTATGAAAGGGTCCGATCTCAAGCATTTTTAAATAAAAAAGAGCTCCTTTTGGAGCTCTTCTCTTTTATAATAATTTCTTCACATCTTCTTCCATACTCTCAGGAGTGATATTGGGTTCAATTCGCTGAACTACTTTCCCTTCTCTGTCGATCAGGAATTTTGTAAAGTTCCATTTTACGCCATCACCTTCGTAAATTTCAGGAAATTTCTGACTTAAAAAGCCTTTGAATTTTTGTCCGGATTCTGAATCATCAAAGCCTTTGAAGGACTTTTCGGACACCAACATTTGGTATAAAGGATGGGCATTCTCGCCACGAACTTCAATCTTTTCGAACATTGGGAAGCTTACACCATAGTTTTTCTGACAAAACTCTCCAATTTCTTTGGCCGATCCGGGCTCCTGTCCTAAAAATTGGTTACAAGGGAAACCTAAAATTACCAATCCTTGATCTTTGTATTTTTGGTACATGGCTTCCAAACCTTTGTATTGTGGAGTTAAACCGCATTTGCTTGCCGTATTCACCACTAAAACTAATTTTCCTTTGTATTTGTCCAGATTCACCTCTTCGCCTTGCAGAGAGTTCATTTTATAGCTGTATAAGCTTTTGCTGTCGCACTTCTTTTTAGAGCAACACTCATTCTTACACTCTTTTTTTTCTTTTTCCTGGGCAATGGTCTCACTGGTATAAACTCCTACCAATACGATAAGTAGTAATGCTAATTTTTTCATGAATTTTTGTTTTGATTTGGATATCTAAGATATCATAAAATTCACGAAGTCGGAAGAAATAAAATACTTTTGTGTCTGATTTAAGATTCCATTAACATTTTCACCTCATCGGCAAGCCAGTTTGGGCTAATATCTACCATACATTGTTGGTAAATTTTCATTTTGCACTTGCCTGATCCATCCTTGGTACAAGGGCGACATTTCATATCAACTTCGAGGGTTTTGATATGATCGCCAGTGGTAAATCCAAATGCAGTTGGACCCATTAAGGAAAGAGCAGGTATTTTGAACTTATCTGCTGCATGCAGAAATCCGGTATCGCCCGATATCACCAAATTGGATTTTTGAACCAGGTAACAGGATTCCAACAGGTTGGTTTTTCCACTTAGGTTAAGTACTCGTTCCGGAGCAACTTCTTCAATCTCTTTACAGAAAACATCTGCCGGTCCGGCAAGAATCATAAAATGATAATCAGGCAGAAGATCCACCAGTTTTTGCCAGTGAGAAACCGGCCAGCGTTTCATTTGCCAGGCAGCCGATGGTACCAGGGTAACGAGTTTATCCTTCTCTCCTTTCAGTTTGCCCATTACCTGCTCATTCATTTTTTCTTTCAGTTCAGCTGGGAAATGCCAAGCTTCATTCACCTTCGAATAATCGTTTATTCCCCATTTTTCGAGCGGTTTTCGGAATGAGAGCATGCCTCTAAATGGCATTGGAAAGCGATCGATTCTAAATTTGAAAAGCAAAATTCTTTTGATTCTGTCCTTACTTCTCATGGTAAATTTTGGACCTATGCCAAACCAGCGTTTCCAGCGTGGAACCAAAACGGTTTTTAAAACAATTGAGCGAATATTTGAATGCGCATCGTACACATAATCGAATTGTTCCTGTTTAAGCTGTTTTGCTTGCTGCAAGAGGCCTTTAAATCCCTTTTCACGATCGAATCCCCACACCTTATGAATTCGTTGATCCATGGCCAGAAAAGAGGACATGTCCTTTCTTGCGATCCAATGTATTTCGGCATCAGGATAATGATTTAAGATTCCATCGACGGCAGTCATACATTGAATGATATCTCCAATGGAGCTAAAGCGGATAATCAGGAATTTTTTAGGCATATTTTACTAGATGTGAGATGTTAGGTACAACAAAATTTCGCTTCTATGGGGTACAAAAATAAACAATTCGAGAGACTTTGCAGATCGATTTACTCAATTCCTGCAATGATTCCAAAGATGAATATAAATCCAATAAAAAAGCCCGGATTAAATCCGGGCTTCATATATCATTTACAATTAAGTTTTCATCTTAATTATCAGCCAATACTGAAATTACATTTTTCTTGCATTCTACAACTCCTCCACCAATTTCGAAGAAGATATCATCTCCTTCCAAAGGTCTCAGTTTAATGGTTCCTTTTTCAAGGGTAGAAACAATTGGAGCGTGATTTTTCAGTATCTCGAAAGATCCATCCTTACCAGGAAGCTGAACCAAAACAACTTCGCCTGAATAAAGACTTTTTTCCGGTGTTACTATTTCTAAATGCATATTAATGTTTAATGCTTAATGATCAATGTTTCAAGACAATAATCATTAATAATTAATAAATTAAGCTTCTGCTTCGGCAAGTAGTTTCTCACCTTTTTCAATGGCTTCTTCAATTGTACCAACAAGGTTGAATGCTGCTTCAGGATATTGATCCACTTCACCATCCATAATCATGTTGAAACCTTTGATTGTGTCTTCGATTGATACCAAACATCCTTTTAGACCAGTAAACTGTTCTGCAACGTGGAATGGTTGAGACAAGAATCTCTGAACACGACGCGCACGGTGTACCACCAACTTATCGTCTTCCGAAAGTTCTTCCATACCCAGAATCGCAATGATATCCTGAAGTTCTTTGTAACGCTGAAGAATCTCTTTTACTTTCTGTGCACATGAATAGTGAGCATCACCTACTACTTCAGGAGTAAGAATTCGAGAGGTAGAATCCAATGGATCTACCGCAGGGTAAATACCCAGCTCGGCAATCTTACGATTCAATACTGTTGTAGCATCAAGGTGAGCAAATGTTGTTGCTGGCGCAGGGTCAGTCAAGTCATCCGCTGGTACGTAAACTGCCTGTACCGATGTAATGGATCCACGCTTGGTAGAAGTAATACGCTCCTGCATGATACCCATTTCGGTTGAAAGTGTTGGCTGGTAACCTACTGCTGATGGCATACGACCTAAAAGTGCTGATACCTCAGAACCTGCTTGGGTAAAACGGAAAATATTATCAACGAAGAAAAGAATATCGCGACCGCCTGATTTTTCATCACCATCACGTAAACTTTCTGCTACTGTTAGTCCTGACAATGCAACACGAGCACGTGCTCCAGGAGGCTCGTTCATCTGACCGAATACCAGTGATACCTGTGATTTATCCAAAGCATCTTTATCTACTTTAGAAAGATCCCAACCACCTTTTTCCATGTCTTCCTCGAACTCATCACCGTAACGGATTACTTTCGATTCAATCATTTCTCGAAGCAAATCGTTACCCTCACGAGTACGCTCACCTACTCCTGCAAATACAGACAAACCATCTTGTCCAATTGCAATATTATTAATCAACTCCTGAATCAATACGGTTTTACCTACACCGGCTCCACCGAATAATCCAATTTTACCACCTTTTGCATATGGCTCAATCAAGTCGATTACCTTAATACCTGTGTAGAAAACTTCTGATTCGGTACTTAGCTCATCAAAAGCAGGAGGAGTTCTGTGAATAGGATATCCACCTTCTTTATCTACTGCATCAATACCGTCGATGGTTTCACCAACAACATTCAAAAGTCTACCTTTGATTTTATCACCGGCAGGCATAATTATAGGAGAACCTGTTGCAATTACTTCCATTCCACGACGTAAACCATCTGTAGAATCCATGGCAATTGCGCGCACAGTATTTTCACCAATGTGCTGTTGACACTCAACTACCAAATTTTTACCGTTTTCCATCACGACCTCAAGAGAATCGTAAATCTCAGGAAGCTTAGCGCCTTCCTTCTCAAAACTTACATCGATTACAGGTCCGATTACCTGTACAATTTTGCCTGTATTTTGTGACATTTACTATTAAATTTTTGGATCATTAATATCGCGTGATGACAAATTTAAAATTTTTTACGAATAAAGGAGAATCTTATCTTAAATTTTAACACACTTAAACGGAACGATTTACCAATTTTTTCACCAAAGTGTATAATTCTGATTTCTTTTCAGCCGGAATATTCACTTTATCCAGATACTCCAAACAAAGGCTAAAATACTCATCGATCTTAGCTTGCGACTGATCTTTCACCTCTAATTTTTCGTAGATGGATCTGACCGAATTAATTTTTTCTTTCGGATTAAAATCTTTTGCAGAAATCCAGGATTCCAATTCACTTTTTATTTCGCCTGTGGCCATTTCGTATGCTTTGATCAGCAAAAAGGTTTTCTTATTGCAAAGAATATCTCCCCCGATCTTTTTACCAAATACCTCTTCATCTCCAAATACATCAAGGTAATCATCCTGTAACTGGAAAGCCATACCCAGGTTCACACCAAAATGATACAAGAGTTCTGCATCCTTAGGATCTGCATCTCCCATGATGGCACCCATTTTTAAACTTCCTCCGAGTAAAACTGCAGTTTTCAGACGAATCATATTCAAGTATTCATCGATCTGAACATCTCTTCGGTCCTCGAATTCCATATCGAATTGCTGCCCTTCACACACTTCAAGTGCTGTTTGATTAAATACGGTAAGTACATCACGCAAGTGTCGATCTTCGCAACTTACAATGTACTGATATGCTTTAATTGACATGGCATCGCCAGAAAGAATGGCAACATTGCTGTTCCACTTTTCGTGCACGGTAGCTTTGCTTCGACGAATTGGAGCATTATCCATTACATCGTCGTGTAACAATGTAAAATTGTGGAATACCTCAATTCCAATGGCCGGCAGATAAACTTTTGTCAGGTCTTCTTTAAACAGGTTGGCACTTAGCAATACCAATATTGGACGAAGGCGTTTTCCTCCAATCCCAAGAATGTATTTCATGGGTTCGAATAAACCTTCCGGTGGTGTTGAAAACTCCAGTCCATCAATTTCTTTCTGCACTTTATCCTGGAGTTCTTTGAAACTATACATGTGAGCTATAAGTTTAGTGTGTATTTTTTACAGCTCACTAAAATATAAAAAATTAGCTAGCAGCGGTTTCTTTTTCTTCTTCTTTATTTTCGATTACGGCAATTCGCAAATCATCCAGTTCGATATCTTCTTCTTCATCGAAAATTTGAAGTAATGGTTCTTTAAATGATCGGTTGGTAATTGCTTTTTCGAGCGTTAGTAGTAATGATGGCAGCAATACCAGGTTGGACAACATGGCCGAAAGCAATGTAATGGACACCAATACGCCCAATGAAACGGTTCCACCAAACTCAGACATGGCAAATATGCTAAATCCGAAGAAGAGAATAATTGAAGTATACATCATGCTCTGACCTGTTTCGCGAAGGGCCAGAACCACAGAAGAACGAATGCTCCAATTGGTTGCCTTTAACTCCTGACGATATTTGGCCAGGTAGTGAATGGTATCATCTACAGAAATCCCAAAGGCAATACTAAATACCAATATGGTTGAAGCCTTTATCGGTATACCGAAATAGCCCATTAAGGCAGCCGTTACAATTAGTGGCAACAGGTTTGGAATTAAGGCTACCATCACCATTCGTTTGGATGAGAACATCCATGCCATGAATGAGGCAATCAGGAATATGGCCAATGCAAGGCTTAAAAACAGGTTTCGAATCAGGTATTGGGTTCCTTTGAAGAATACAATACTCGATCCTGTTACATGTACATTGTATTTTTCTTTGGAGAAGATCTCGTTCACATGACCCAGAATTTTCTGTTCCATTTCTGCCATGCGTGTGGTACCAATATCCTTCATTCTAAAACTCATTCGGGTTATAGATTGGGTAGAATCTACGAAAGTTTCCAACACCTTGGAATCGGCTCCCGTTTCGGCTTTTGCCAGGTATGACAGTATAATATCTTTGGTTTGATTGCTTGGCAGTTTGTAATATTTTTCTTTTCCGTTGAAATAAGCCTGGTTCGCAAATTTTGCAGCCTCAACAATTGAGACAGAGCCTGATATTTCCGGGTAAGCTCTCAGAGAATCGTTTAATTTGTTCAAGCGTTTCAGCGTTGAAGTTTTTAAAACTCCTGCTTTCTTTTTGGTTTCGATCATCACCTCCAGAGGCATGATTCCATCCATGTTCTTTTCGAAGAATTTCAGATCCTGGTAAATTTCGTTATCGTGTGGAAGGTCGTCAACCATATAACCTGTACTCTTCATTTTACTGATTCCAAATCCTCCCAAAACCAATAGGGTAATGGCAACAACATAAACCAAACTCCTATGGTTCAGTACAATCTTCTCCAATCTCCCTACAAACCAAACGGTTAATTTATTATCAAGGTGTTTGGTTGCTTTCTGATCTGGTGGAGCCAAGAAACTAAAAATGATAGGAATCAGTAATAAGGATAGTACGAAAACTACCATGATATTTAATGCGGCAATTACACCGAACTCTTTTAAAATCTGACTTGAAGTCACGATAAAAGTAGCAAAACCCGATGCTGTAGTCAGGTTAGTTAGGAAAGTAGCATTCCCAATTTTTGCTACTACCCTTTGCAATGCCTTGATTTTATTCCTGTGACGAATGTATTCGCCATGATATTTGTTAATGAGGAAGACTGAGTTTGGAATTCCAATAACCACCAGGAGTGGAGGAAGCATCGCGGTAAGCAAAGTAATTTTGTAATCGAATAGTACCATTGAGCCAACAGCCCAAATCACACTTAGTCCTACCACCAACATACAGAAGAACACTACCTTGAACGAGCGGAAGAACATGAAAAGGATAATTGCTGTTACCAAAAGCGAAAGGTAAATGAACATGTTCATCTCGCCTTTAATCATTTGGGCTGTAACCACACGAATGTATGGCAAGCCCGAATATTTCATATTCAGTCCGTACTTTTCCGTAAATTCATCTGTAATTTCGCGAACTTGTGCAACCATTGGTTCGCGTGCCTTGGAATTGATAATTTTTGCATTCACCGTAATCCCCATCAGGTAGGTATTGCTTTCCTTATTGATTAGGCTACCCTGATAAAATGGAAGAGCTTCGGCAATGGCAGCCAGGCTATCGAGTTCGGCCTGTGTTTTAACTTGTTTTGGAAAAATGGTTCCAAACTCGAAACGCTTTTTCTCCTTGTTTTTATTGATATTCCAGGTGTGAGCAATGGAAACTACTGCATCGATTCCATCTAAAGATCCCAGGCGATCACCTAGGGCAATCCAGTCGTTGAATTTTTCAAGCTCATAAAAATCTGGATCCTGAACAGCAAAGAACATCATGTTCCCTTCTTGTCCGAAAGTGTTTTTGAAGCGCTCATATTCTACCGATGCAGGATCGTCTTCGGGAAGCAGAGCAGCATACGTATAGGACATCTCCACAAACTGTGCCTTGTACGCCATAAATGAAGTAACCAGCCCAACAACAACCAAAAGTAAAATTCTATTCCTTAGAATTATTCCTGCAATCCTATTCCACATACTTAAATATTTATTTCCCTGTTTCCTTTAGAGTTCGGCGAAAATACGACTTAAAATCATTTTTTCAAAAGATGTACAATCTGTTATATCAATCTCGAACTTTATCTTTTTGGGCAATGACATAAAATTAAGCAAAAAGCACCAAACCTTCTGACATTTAATCAATTAATTATAAAACATTATTGTTATCGACTTCTTCCTGGGCATTTATCGTTAAATACAATTACAACCCTATGGTTCAAAACGATTTTCAATATTCATAGTGTGCTGATTTTCTGAACAATATCACATCGTTAAAAATCCTTAAATCGAACCAATCTAATTAGTCTCTTAACATTAACTTTTCTTTTTCTTAACATTTGCTTTACATTCAAAATATCCTATTTTTGCCGACCTTATCAAACTAACAAATTGAAAAACAAACAAAATTAGTCTATTATGGATTATGGAATAGCCGATATTTTAAGGCTTATTGGTTCTCTTGGATTATTCCTTTACGGAATGAAACTAATGAGCGAGGCTCTTCAAAAGGTTGCTGGAGATAAAATGAGATCTATTCTCGCAGCAATGACATCTAATCGAGTAAAAGGTGTATTCACTGGAGTATTAATCACTGCTTTAATTCAATCATCATCCGCAACTACTGTAATGGTAGTTAGTTTTGTAAATGCCGGATTGCTTTCATTGGTTGAATCGGTAGGTGTGATTATGGGTGCAAATATTGGTACTACTGTTACTGCCTGGTTAATCTCTATTCTGGGTTTTAAAGTGAGTATGAGTGCTATTTCCTTGCCATTAATTGGTCTTGGCTTGCCATTCCTGTTTTCGCAAAATCGTGGTAAAAAGAATTGGGGCGAGCTGATTATGGGTTTTGCACTTCTGTTTATCGGCCTACAGTTTTTGAAAACATCAATGCCTGATATCAAGAGCAATCCTGAGATCCTAAACTTCTTAGCAAACTATACCGATATGGGCTTTGCTTCTACCCTATTGTTTATGGGTATTGGTACTTTGCTAACAATATTGATTCAATCCTCATCGGCAACCATGGCACTTACACTGGTAATGTGTAATTCGGGATGGATCAGCTTCGAAATTGCAGCTGCTATGGTATTGGGTGAAAATATCGGTACAACCATTACTGCCAACCTGGCTGCAATGATTGCCAATACTTCGGCGAAACGTGCAGCACGTGCTCACCTTATTTTTAACTCGATTGGGGTGATTTGGATGTTATTGGTACTGCCATATTTCTTAGAGTCTGTTTCCTGGGTAAGTCAGAATTTCTTCGGACAAGGCAATGCATTTACCGAAGCTGCAGCTGTGCCAGTAACCTTATCTTTGTTCCACACAGGTTTTAATATCCTGAATGTTTTGCTTATGATATGGTTTGCCAAATTCATTGTGAAAGTGGTTACTACCTTGGTTCCTGTGCGCGAAGATGTGGAAGAGGAATTCAAACTACAACACATCAAAACTGGTACTCTATCAACTCCTGAAGCGTCACTTTTCCTTGCCAAAAAGGAAATCTCAATGTATGCAAAAAGTACCAAGAAAATGTTTGGGTATACGAAAGATGCATTCAACGAAACCAATGATAAATCGTTTAATAAGCTTTTCGATAAAATTTCTCAACGCGAAGATGAGAGTGATGATATGGAAGTGGAAATTGCAAACTTCCTGACCTCTGTTTCGGAAACTCGCCTGAGCAAAGAAAATTCGGAACGAGTGCGTGCCTACTTTAAAATGGTAAGTGATATCGAGAGTGTTGGAGATTCTGCTTTAAACATTGCCAAGGCGATGAAACGTAAACGCGAGCAAAAAGCCTGGTTCCCACAGGAATTGCGCGATAATATCAATAAAATGTTCGAATTGGTAGACAATGCTTTGGACATGATGCTTGAGAACACGAAAAATGAGTTTTCGGAAGTAAGAATTAAGAAGGCATGGGAAATTGAGCGTGAAATCAACGATTACCGTACTGCTCTAAAAACAGAACACCTTGCCAATGTGGAGGAGAAGAAATACAAGTACCAGGCAGGTATCATTTACAACGATATGTTCTCGGAATGCGAAAAGATTGGCGATTACTGTATCAACGTAAGTGAAGCAATTAATGAAATAAAAGAATAGATTAGCTACGGGCAAAAGCTCGTTAGTATTAGGTAGAAAGATCCTCACCTTGCGGTGGGGATTTTTTTGTGCCAAAGAAAATTCATGCAAATTTGTAGCAGACAGATAAAATACTTAGTTTTGTGCCACTTATGGCTCTTTAGTATCATATCAAAAAGCTTTTCATCCTGAAAAGTGAATTGGGGAGACACCAATTGGTATTGGTGTACCTATTGTTGCGTACCCCAATATTCAATCAAAAATTTTATATTATTTAAGAATTTAATGCAATGGAATTGTTGCATTCAAACGTAAAAGATATGAACGTTAATAAGATTATAGCTGTAAGCAATCGACCAAAAATATATGAAAAAGGAACAGATCAAATGTGGACCGATCCATATATTTCGAAGAATTTATTAGAAGTACACCTAAATCCTGAGATCAACTTAGCTAGCAGGAAACCTGATTCAATCCAGGCAAGTTTAAATTGGATACTTGAGTACAAAAATGATTCAAATTTACACATTCTTGATTTGGGTTGTGGCCCCGGACTTTATGCCGAGGAATTAACAAAACGAGGTCATCAGGTTACTGGGGTAGATTTTTCTGAAAATTCTATTCGTTATGCCAAAGAACAAGCAGAAGTAAAAGGTTTTGACATTAGTTACATTTGTTTGAATTATTTGGAAATGGACTTTGAAAATCAGTTTGACCTGGTCATATTGATCTATACTGATTTTTGCATTCTTTTGCCCGAAGAACAAGAGCTGCTACTTATGAAAATTAAGAGAGCTTTGAAACCAGGTGGAGTGTTTGCTTTCGATGTAAACAACGAGCGAAACCTGGATCAAAAAATTGGTACAAAAAACTGGGAAGCTGCCCAAACAGGATTTTGGAGCCCTGAACCATACTTGTGTTTGTCTGAACCCTTTCATTATTCAGAAAATAAAGTTCTTATGTTTCAGCACATTGTGATTCAAAATGATAGCAAGCCAAAAGTATATCGTTTCTGGACTCATTATTTTGACATGGCAGACATTGAAAATAAGCTTCATGAAAATGGGTATCAAATCCTTCAAAGCTCAGACAAGGTATTGCCTGCTGGAGATTGTTGGTTAGGAGAAAATATCACTTTTATCATTGCAAGCTGTAAAGAATAAAAAAATGGGATGTCAAGATCAATTTGACATCCCATTTCCTTTTGCTTACAATTGGATTTCCTGCCTACTTCACTCTAAACTTCGATTCCAAACGAATATCGTCTGATGCAGCTCCTATTTTCACTTTAAATTCACCTGGTTCAACCACACGTCTCATCTTTCTGTTCCACAATGCCAAATCGTCGGGAAGCAGCCTAAAACTAATCTCTTTTTCTTCGCCTGCTTTTAGATCAACTCGTTGAAATCCTCTTAACTGCATAACAGGTGTAGCCACCGAGCTATAGGTATCTGTAATATAAAGTTGAACCACTTCTGTTCCATCTCTATCTGATGTATTTTTCACCTTAATTGTAACAATTTGGTTTTCTGTTTTCTCGATTTCTGGTTTCATGATTTTCAAGTCAGAATACTCAAACTTGCTGTAATTTAATCCATGACCAAAGGCAAACAATGGCTTACTCGTTCCATCCACATAATCATGATTTGCCGAAGGTTGATGATTATAGAATACTGGCAATTGTCCTTCGCTGCGTGGAAAGGTAATTGGCAGTTTACCAGAAGGGTTCACCTTACCGGTAAGGATATCAACTGTTGCTCGTCCACTTAACTCACCAGCATACCAGGTTTCCAAAATGGCATCCACCTTTTTATGTTCCTCTGTTAATACCAAAGGTCTACCATTTTGAAGCACCAAAATAACAGGTTTTCCAGCACTTGTAAGCTCATTCAATAATCGTTTGCTGTAGGTATTCAATTCCAGGCTTTGACGGTCTTTTCCTTCCCCACATTCCTCTTCCTTTTCGCCAAGAACCAATACTACAACATCAGCATCTTTTGCAGCTGCAACTGTTTTCTCGAACATGCTAACTTTATTCGATACTTCAGGTTGTATTTTCCAATGAAGAAAAACTGCTGCATAAGCATCAAATTCAGCGAAGTCTAGAACAATTGGATATTTCTTTCCTTTCTCCAAACGAATTTTCCGCTTCGTCCACTTGTTTTTTAGTTCTTTGTCCCAGTTATCAATCAGTTGCTCACCATTGATAGAAAATCTTGCAATATCATCAGCAATTAATGAAAACTCGTAAGTTCCATCTATTGGTGGAACAATGTAACCCGACCAACGCACAGAGAAGTTATCATCAACAACTCCGGCTTCGGGACTCAAATTGTGCCAATATCTCGCCAAACTTGTTTCAACTTTTGAAAAAACTGGCTTTCCAGCACAATCAGAATTATTAAAATATTCTGCCAACAGGCCTTCTTCTCCATTTTCACTAAGTAAATATTTCGAGTCAATTTGCTCAGCTGTGTTCGTTGGGACTCCAACATCCACAAAATTTACCTCATATTCAGCATCTTGAAAAGCATCAACAATTGAGGTTCCTTCCACTTCTTTTGGAGAGTAGCCACCCAACAATACCTTATCGGCCATATCGCCAACAATTGTTACTTTCTTAACATCATCGCCAAAAGGCAAAATGTTGTTATTGTTTTGCAATAGAGTAATTGATTTTTGAGCTGATTCCAAGGCCAAATCCTGATGTGCCTGGCAGTGGTATCTTTCGGCTTGAAGTTTTGGATCTACATATGGATTTTCGAATAATCCCAAACGGAATTTTACATATAACACGCTTGATACGGCACGATCAACATCTTTCATATCAAGACTTCCGTTCTTTACTGCTTCAATAATCGTATTCTGAAATTTATCGTGAGTATAATCGTAGAATTGCATATCCAAACCCGAACGAATTGAGGTTAAAATCGCATCTTCGGCTGTTGGAGAGGTATGGTGCGAGTTGTGCTGTTTTGCTATGGCACCAAGATCGGACAAAACAAATCCTTTAAAGCCCCACTCATCGCGCAATAATTCTTTTAACAACCAGGGATCGCCAGCTGCAGGAACACCATCCCACTCGTGATAAGCGGCCATAGCACCAAGCGCTCCTGCTTCCTTGAATGCTTTCTCGAATACATATAAAAAGTGACTGCGAGCTTCGCGTTCACCAATATAGACAGTTCCTGTATTTAATCCTTTTGTCGGAATACTATGAATCCCAAAATGTTTCGGTTCTGCAACAACTGTATTATTTGCAGTTAAATCTTCGCCCTGCATTCCTTTGATTATAGCTACCCCATTTCGAGCTGCTAAATATGCATCTTCGCCATAAGTTTCCTGCACTCGTCCCCAACGTGGTTCCCTGCCAATGCCCAAAACTGGCGATAATACCATGTGCACACCAACCGAACGGGTTTCTGCACCTATCACCTTGCCTATTTTTTGCATTAAATCAACATCCCACATACTTCCCAGTCCGATAGGCACAGGAAAAGCCGTCGACTTTTTACCTTGATAACCGTGTAGTGCCTCTTCAATAAACAAAGCTGGAATTCCCAAGCGCGTGTTTTCTACAATGTATTTTTGAAGCTCGTTTGCATGTACCGCCGTTTCCGGATAATAATCGTGCACCGAGCCTATACTCATTCCATTTAATGCCTTTGCAGCTCTAACAGGCTCTACTCTACCATCAATTACCAGGTCGCCAGCCGAATACATATCCAGCTGCATCACTTTTTCTTCAAGTGTCATTCGCGACAGCAAATCGGCAACGCGTGTTTCAATATCGAGTTTAGCATTTTTATATGCTGGAAGTTTCTCTTTTTTCGTGAATCCAAAGAGTAAGAAAGTGGCGATAAGCAAAAAATAGAATCGATTCATTATGATTAAATATTTGGGTTGGTTATACTTCATGTTCTAATTTTTCTTCAAGATTAGTTGAACATGCTTAGTTTTGGGTTAAAAGAAGATTAACAAGGCAATTCGATTTATTAATCTTGTAATTATTAGATGTGAAGATCCACTGTAAACTATCACACCTCCTTATTTTGCTCACACTTTATTTTATCAGAAATGATTCTCCATAGAATTTGGTGGCAATCAGTTTATCATTCTCATATACCAAGAATGTTTTTCTGTTTAACTGAATTCCAAAGGTTCTCCCCTTAAACTTGATATTGCTAAGTATAGCTTCTCCAATATCTTCGTGATTAAATGGTTTAATACTAAGAGTATCGCCTTCTATGTTTATACCAAATGTTCCAAAAATAACGGCCTCCATTCCTGCCCCAGCTGCTATTTGTACAGGCATTGAAGAACGATCTTGTTCCGGAGTATCGATACGTGGATTTTGTGGCAGGTAAGGAAAATACTCAATATACCTGATGTTGCGTTTTAGCACATCCCAACCTTTTCCCGCGAAGCCTTTTTGATACAAGTTGCGGGATATTCTTCCAGGCATTCCGGCATATTGTCCGCCTCCACCCCAATCTGAATCAATTAAATCCCAGTGGACAGAATCGCGGCGGGCAATAGAATAAACGCCAAATTTCCCAAGAAACTCACCTTCCTGCAAATGACTAACCAATCCATAGGATTGCTGATCAGACAGGTAATCTGCTCCCAACATATCAAACAAATGGTAGGTCCAGATGCTTGTTTTTGAGCCATCAGGATAAAGATTATCAAACCAGGCTAATTCTTGATTCCAAAGATGTTTATCGACCAAAGTTTCCAGTTTTTTTGCATTCTTAAAATACTTTGCTTGTAGCTTTTTATCGCCAAGTCTCTCAGCCCATTCTGCCATTGTATACAACAAATCAATGGTTAAAGTATTCGTAATGGGAACAACATGATTGTATCCATCAGTTCTGATTTCAATGATTTTTTCGGTGTTATATCCTACATCAATTAAGCCCAAATCGTTGGTATAATTGTTTTCAAGTTCATTCACCCATCCTTGCATCCATTCCCAAACAGATTTTCCAGAGGCTTTTGTTGTAAATAATGAATAGTCATTTGTATGACGCAAATAAGCCTCGATCATCACCTGCAAGGCAAAAGGCTCCTGTATGTATAAATTATCCCAAAAAGCGCCGTTCCAGCCCACATAGGTACGTTTCATTTTTACATGTTCAAAATCGGTTAAAATTGCTCCTTTCAGGCTTTCCGGTTCGAGCATTGCAAGTACATCTGAAGAATATGAATTATCCCAACTAATGGTAAATGGCCAGGTACCAACTGCCCAAAACACGTCTGTAATGTAGTTTGGGTTTTCATATCGACACATCATTACTGATAACATGCATCGGTAGTAATACTCCACCAATTCCTGGTTTGCAGAAGAGAGTTGAGGTAATTGATTGTAAGCCCAGGCAAGCATCTCTCTTGTTTTTTGATCAGCCACCTCCATTCGTTCTTTGATATCATTTTGAACAATTGCAGGTTCTGATTGATCCGGCTGGTAAAATTTAATGGCAAAAAAGTAGGTTTTCGTTTTTCCAGCTGGTATCGATATCTCAAAACCTTTATCACTAATTTCCTTGATGGATGAAGAAACTCTTGCATGAGCCACTTCACTTCCAATGGTAAAAGCATCTATTTGTTTTGCCGTTGTATTGCCTTCTCTAAAAGAGCAATACAGGTGTTCAGCAATCTGGTTTGGAATCAGGGTCATCTCAAGATTCTTTGAATTCCTGTTGCTCAATTGCAATTTGATAAAAACCTCATCATCATTATTGGCTACACTGGTCCAGCTTTTTGCTCCAAAACTCACCCAAGTGTTGTTATATTCTTTATGAAATGTGGCCGAACGATAATATTGGTTAGGTTGCCATTTTTCATCTTGTGTTACCATAATGGATGGTGAATTGGGTCGAAAATTAGAACCTAATGGATCGTAACTTTTACCATCATCAATCCACGATTTCCATTTGGTCGGTACATCATCCTCGATTAGACGTTTTGTGTCCTTATCATAAAAATTCAAGTTAAATTGATATTTGTGTGCCTCTATGGGTTCAAACTGCACATTGGTAAACTGGGTAACACTATACTGCTGAGGCGATACAAAACCACGATAGTTGACCAAAAGCACCTGTTGATCATCAAAATGGATATCTTCCCGATCCATTGCATAATATTCAGGACTGGCAGGTGTAATTTTATGCTGAGTAATTCCTGTTAAGCTTATTAGCAAACTTACAATTAGAATTTTTATCCTTTTCATCTCGTTAATGTTTTTTTATTGTTCAATAACTCCCCAATTCTTATTCGGCTCAGGCCCCATTTCTAACTCCAACTTCCCTCCTTTTAACAGTTCCCTTGCAGGAAATTTAAAGTCTTGTAAAGTCTCGCCATTTAAGTTTGCAGATTGCACGTATTTGTTGAGTCGTGAGGCATTTTTCGCTTCAATCACAAACTTTTCGCCTCTTCCGAATTGGCGGCCCAAATCTATTTCTACCTTTTCGTAAAGCGGACTTGCAATTTCATAAACGGGTTCTGTACTACAACCTCCATCGGTTTGGAACAATCCTAAAGAGGCCATCACCAACCAGCCACTCATTTGTCCCTGATCCTCATCGCCCAAATAAGCATTGGAAACGCCTATTCCGTAATATCTATCGATGATTGCACGGCTCCACTTTTGCGTTAACCATGGTTTTCCAACCCAATTAAATAAGAATGCAAAGTGCATGGATTGTTGATTTCCCTGCATCACCGGATAGTTCCAATACTGATCATTCATTCCGTTGAAACGGGTTTTATCACTCTCGGTAAATCCCCAATCCAATCGTTTTATAAATCGCTCTTTTCCAATGGCTTTAGCCAGTGCAGGAACATCCTGGGGCACAAAATAGGTCAACTGCCAGGAATTCCCTTCCACGTAATGGTGGTTTGCACCCGATTGATACGGATCAAAATCTTCTTTCCAATTGCCTTTAGCATCCTTCATTCTGGCATATCCCATGTCTTTATCAATTACATTTCGCCAGTTATATCCTCGCTTTAAAAACATTTGATAATCGGATGTTTTGCCAAGCGCTTTTGCAAATTGCGACACCGTCCAATCATCGTATGAGTATTCCAGTGAATTGGAGAAACGGCCTTCATCATAAGGCACATATCCATGCTTCAGATAAGTGACTAAATCACGGTTGCCTGCAAATCCGCCACCCACTTTTCGGGCCGGAGTAGTTTGCATCTTTCTTACCGCCTGGTATGCTTTCTCAACATCATAATCGCGAATTCCCATTTGGTAAGCACCAACAATTAGAGGAATTTCGTGCTCAGCTACCATTACCGGAACATACTCCATTCCTGCAGGTCCTTTGGCCAACCAGCCATTAGCATCGTACATGGCCAGTTGCGATTTTACCCAACGGTTGCTCCATTCTGGTGTAATAAGGTTCCAAAACTGATTTAAATTCCAGAAGGTGTTCCAGAATGCATCGCAACCCAGTGCTGGTGAAGAAGGATCTTTCATTCTCCTGATTTTCTCATCGGCATCGCGCCATTCTCCGTTTACATCCGAGAAAATATTTCGGCTACAAATGGAACGATACGTGGCATTGTAAAAACGCTTTTTCTCAGTTCTGTCATGGGTCGAAATCTTCACTCGCCCCATCAGTTTGTTCCATTCCGATACATGGTAATTTCGAACAGCTTCAAAACTCCAACCGAACGGATCACTGATCTCCTTTTTAAGGTTTTCTCCAGCATTTTTTATGCTCACATATGAAATTCCGGTTCGAACTTGTACCTGCTTTTGTGCATTAGTATCAAACTCAACAAAACAACCTGTATCTTTTACCTCTTTTGCTCGGATGGATTTTGAATCTGACACTATATCATTAATCCATGTTCCCATTTTATGAATTGGCTGATCGAACTCAATCACAAAGTAAATGGTGTATTCCTGATCGATTCCGCCAGCCCAGGTATTTTCGGTTAACTGGTGCGAAAAGCCTTCAATTCGATATTCATTCACCTGTTTCAGTTCAACTTCCTTATTCTGGTAAGTATATTCACAAGGAATTTGCAAATCGATTAAGATTCTGTTTTCCAAAGAATCCGGGAAAGTATATCTCTGGAATCCACATCGGGTTGTAGAAGTAAGTTCTGCCGTAATGTTATAATCGCTCAAATCCACACGATAATAGCCCAAAGGAGCTTCTTCTGTCGATTTATCGATTCTTGATCGATATCCACTATCCGGATCCATCTGATCTCCCACCTTAATTTGCAGTGGCCCATTAGTTGGCATCATTCCCAAGCCGGCAATGGTCCATTCATGAATGTGGCTAAAGCAACCAATCGATTCAAAATTTGGTTCATATCCTCCCTGCCAGGCGGCGTTTTGATTATCCGGACTCAATTTCACCATACTAAAGGGCATCCAAGGTCCGGGTGCAATCATCCAGCGAGAATGCCCCGCTCCCATTTTTGTATCAACATATTCTGCAGGTGTTATCGTGTCGCAAGGCATTCGATCTATTTCGCCAGATTCAACCTCCTTTTCATCTACATAAATGCTATACTTGCTTTTCATTTTGCTTTGAACCGATGGCATTGGAGCTTCAAACTGATATCTTCCTTTTTCAACAAATTCAGTAAAGATTTCTTCTCCATCCAAGAACACTTTCAGCTCTGGTTTGCCCGATAAATGTTCAAGATCAACAAGCAATGCCTGGTACGATTTTCCATCTAATTCCAGTTCATAATCTGCAGCCGAAACATCACGCAAGTGAATTGAATTTGCCTGACGAAGTTCTGCCTTTCCTGGTCCTTCCAATTTAATTTGATCGAACTTGATCCATGAACCTTCAATCGTACTTAGAGAAATTTCATTTCCCCCTTCTTTCATAATTTCATTCGACAAAGGAATTTCAATCAGATATTCCGATGAATCTATTGGTGAAACATCAATTTTGGAATTTTTATTCATTGCTGGCAAACGATATTTCCACGATTTACCATTTACAGTAATCTTAAAAAGCGGCAAATCTTCAGAGTTACAATCCAGCACGTCAACAGTTAGTTTCCACTCTCCCGATTTTGGTAATTTATCGATACCAAACAGAATATTTAAAGTGCTGGATCTCCAGCCTGATGTTCCGTAGGTTCCTCCCCAGGTATCGCTAATTCCCGGAATGATGTATGGCCAATCTTTCTTTTCTTCCGATTTTCCAACCAGGAAATATTTGTCTTCCCAACCAAAATCGTTTGCAATATAATCCTTATACCCATGATTGGATAAGGCAAACTCGGCACCTGAATTGTCATTCTCACCAATCTTCCATATGGTTTTTTGAGGGGAAGTACAGGATGATATTATCAGGCTAGCCAAGGTTATTATTAAGCTAAGTTTCTTCATTTTAGATCTATTTTGGGCAAATAATTATTTCATAAAAGCTTTTACCAGCATGATTTCTTCTTCCGACTCGTTAATGATTTTATAAGAGCCAGCTGCAGCAGGAATTACAAAGGTTTCAGCATAGTTGAAGCGTTGGCGCATTCCATTTTTGCTTTCAACCACAATGCTCTGGCCTTCTACAAGCGAAAGAACATTACAGCGGTTTTCGGTATCAATTTCTACTTCTGTAAGCAAATGATACCTGTGTACATCGTAAGTATGTTTTTCATGTGTTGGTAGGTGATATTGCTTCCAATCCAAGCCTTCATTCAGAAGATAAGGATGAGAGATCAACTTCTCTTGTACATACTCTCCTTTGCGATCGAAACAAAGGTTTTCCATGCCTCTTTCAACATTTATCGGACGAGGTTTCCCATCGAAATCCACGCGCAGCCAATCGTACATTTTAAAGGTGAAGATGTATGGTGTTGTGCTGATTTCAAGTACCAGGTTATCGATTCCCGACCCATGTATGGTTCCTGGAGGAATCAGGAACAAATCATGCTTCCTGGAGTCATGGATTTGTACATGTTTGGTGATATCAATTGCCTTTTTGTTTTCGAAGCTGAATTGTAAATCGGCCTCAAATTTTTTAGGATCAATATCTTCCTGAAAACCCAGGTAACATTTTGCATCTTTCCCCGCATCGAGTATATAATAGGTTTCTTCCTGTGTAAAGCTCTCGCCAAAATGTTTTTGGATATATTCTGTTTGCGGGTGACATTGGATGGAGAGGTTCCCTCCATCAAAAGTATCCAGAAAGTCGAATCGGATTGGGAACTCATATCCGAACTGCTTTGAGTGTTTTCCCATAACTGCTTCGCTTTCCTGATACATGATGCAATCGAAGGATATCTCAAGCAAGTTTCCTCCACTTTCGAAAAGCAGGCCATTTTCGGGAACAATCAGTTCGAAGGACCATGCATAGTTTACCACCTCTTTGTTCAGTCCATCTATTTTATTCATGGCCCATTGTCCTCCCCACGCACCCGGCTCGAACCAGGGGCGAACGCGAAAGATATTGTTTGCCATATTTTGTAATCCATCTCTCAAATCAACTCCCCTCATCCAGGTGATTACATCCAGGCGTTGTTCATCAATTACAAAATCAATTTCAGGAAGTAGTTTTTGTTTGTGTTCATTCAGAACAATCCAATCGACAAAATAGAAGCGTTTGTACATGGGTTTGATCTCGAATGGAACACTTGCTCCTAAATTGCAAATGCTTTGCGCACGAGCTCTAAATTGCAGCTCATTCTTTGGCAAATCAATATAGATCAATTTGCCTTTCCAATTGCACAAAGAAGCTCCAGGACCGTAAATAATATTCACATCGGCATTCAAATTCTCAGCTGTAGAATTCAGCTTTCGCTGATCGAAAAAATCATGAAGTGAAATGCTTGCCCTTGTTCCAAAAATTGGATTATCGCCACCTAAAAATGGCTCAATCAGCTCATCAATCTTCGATTCGGGTTTCATGCACTCAGACACATCGGTCCACTGTACTTTTTTGCCCAGCTTTTCGAATTCAGTGTTGATTTGATCTTTCATTTCATAATAGAAAACACCAACATATCCATCGATAATGATGCACTTTTCGTGCTTTAACTCCTGAACCAGCTTCTTGTATCCCACTTCAATTTTCCCATCTTCTATTTTAAGAGATGGATACAAATCGTATTTTCCTTTTTCAGTCTCTTTCCTTTGAAGAGGAAGCAGATATTGCTCTGATTTTCTTTTCTCCATTACCGTTCTATTTTTCAACTGCATCTTCTAACATTTCAATTGCTTTGTAGAGCACTCCTGCCGATCCACGAAAGGTGCCCGAACCAGTTGGCTCATTTTTTACCGTGTACCATTCGTAAAAGCCTTTATTCTGCATCACTCTATCAGTCATTGGAAGTAAGTTTTCGTAGGCTTCCTGGTAGAAACCATAGTGCACCAGTTGTTGAATCATCCTGCCTCCAAACCAGGTCCAGTCGCCTCCGTTTTGATATCCGTAAGGATACATTCCTTTGTTCTCAAAATACCCTTCCGGATATGGCGGATACATGGTTAGACCAATGGAACCAGCACCTGAGGCTTTTACGTTGGAAATCATTTTCTCCAGAGCGGTTTTAATTTGATCTTTTGACAGTAAACCAGCTTCAATGGCAATGGCTGTTCCTCCATGGTAGTAGATCTCATTTTCCTTAAAGTTTTCAGGAAATGGGGAACCATCGAGATAGACATGAGGAATGAATTTCTGGTTTTCCTCATCCCATAAATGTTTCATTGTGTTTTTAGCCAATTGGTCTCTTCTTTCTTGCCACTTCTCGGATTTGGAAGGATCCAGATCCATTAAATTATCAATGGCAATTAGGAACATGGCATTGTCGTAAATATCCACACAATACTTGGTATCTTCTGTAATGTATACTCCCCAGGGATGACAATGTTGAACATCTCCCCAATCGGAAGTTGTGGCTCCGAAAATCATTCCATGCTCTTTGCTCCAGCGGTGATTTCGTAAAAACTCCAATGACCATTCCAATCGATCAATAACACTTTTGTCTCCAATTTTTTCAAGCAAAAATGCCTTGTCGCCTGTTTTCTGAACATACTTGTAAACAGCCTGAATCAAAGAGGCTTCATGATCGGTTTCTACCGTGTTTTTATGTCCGCAATAGGTAGGTTCCAAATCGTTGTAGATATAGGTGTATCCACCATCAACATCAACCGCTTTTTCTTTGGGAATAAATCCGTCTATGATATTTCCATCATCACCTTGCAAACGGAAAAATACACGCAAGTTTTCCTTTAGTTCCTCTTGTGCATACACTTCGGCTGAGAGTTCAATGAATGTATTGTAATCGCGAATCCACACTTCACCATAACCATCTCCAGCATTAAAGCCTGTTTTTACAACCTCCAATGCTCTTTTCTTCACATATTCGAAGCTCTCATTTTTTTGAATGGATTGTTTCAATTCCTTGCTCACTTTCGTTTGCTGCGTACAAGCCATTGTTGCAATGGCAAGCCATAGTAACATTATCCTACTTTTCATGTTGATATCAATTATTTTTTTGATTTTTTCCTGATTTCCAGACTTGCTCCCTTCACCAAATCCTGAAAAGGAATTGATAGCTTGCTGAATGGTTTTCCATTTAATTTTACCGATTCCACCAACAGGTTTTCAGCCGAATGATTCGTTTGCCTGATTTGGATTTTCTTGCCAGGGTAATAATCCTGATTTAAGTGAATGTTAATTTCATCGAAGGCAGGACTTCCAATTTGCATGCTTGGATTTTCATGAGTCAGGCCTGCCACGTCGAACAAACCAATAGAAGCCATCACAAACCAGGCTCCCAATTGACCCTGATCTTCATCTTGTCCATAACCATATCCATGAATTGGATCCGTTCCATAGAACTCATTGCAAATCATGCGTGTCCAGTATTGGCTTTTCTCTGGCTGACCCGAAAAATTGTACAACCAGGGAATATGCAAACTAGGCTGATTGCCATGATTGTACAAAGTTTCAACTCCGGCAAAGGCATCAATTTCCTTTCCTCCTCCAAAAGCCATTTCTCTCGACGAAAGAAATATGGAATCCAGGCGTTGGTTGAATTCTATTTCTCCAATTTTTTCAACCAACTCTTCAATATCATGTGGTACATAGAAACTGTACTGCCATGAATTTCCTTCCTGGAATCCTCTCCAAGCTTGCATTGGATCAAAATTGGAAATGAACTTTCCCCCTGCATCTTTGGGGTGGATAAATCCTGTTGCCGGATTAAAAATCTTTTTCCATCCATGCGAAAGCTGTTCCAATTGCTTGTGTTCACTCTCTTTACCAAGTGCTTTGGCAAAATTGGCCACCGCATGTGCACTAAACGAATATTCCAGCACATGAGATGCCGAAAATGCATTGGCTTCGGGAATATCTGCCCACTCCTCCTGGTGGGGAATGAAACCCAGTTCAACAAAGCTTTTCACATCCAGTTTTCCGGCTCCATAAGGTCGGTTGTTCCACTCCAGCTCATTCTTAAGTGCCGCTTCGAAAGCCAAATCAATATCATGGTTTCGAATTCCGCAATTGTATGCCGAAGCGATAATCAAACCCACAAAATTGGTCCCCACCCCGGAAACATATCGACTATTGGCCAAACCATCGCCCAGCCAACCTGTATCCTGATAAACCAGCAGATGAGATTGCACAAAGTCGTTGTAATATTCGGGCCAAGCCAGGGTCCACAATTGACTCAGGTTCCAAAATGCGCCCCAAACCGCATCTGTATTGTAAAAGTTGAATTGTGGTTTTCCGTCTTTATCCAAAGGAATCTGACCAATCGAACCATCATTTTTAGGGTAAGCACCGTTTGCATCACTGGCCAATCCTCTTCCCAGTAAAGCATGATACAGGCCAGTATAGAATTTGATCTGATCCTGATGAGAACCACCACGAACCTGTATTTTGCTCAATTCATGATTCCAGATTTCCTCGGCCGATTTTCTTGCTTTATCAAAAGAAGTTGATTCGGCCTCCAGGCTCTCCCTGGCATTATCGATGGAAGTGTAGGAAAGAGCTACTTGTACTTCGACAACTTCCGATTCTTTTGTTTTAAAAGAGGCATATGCACCAGATCCAATTCCTGAAAGCTGGTTTGCATTGACCATAATTGAATCATTTCTAAAAACACCATGATCTTTAATTTCTTTGTTGATTTTTGCTGAGAAGAAGATGTCAATGTAGGCTCCTTTTTGATATTTCTTTACATATTCGGGTTCTGTTCTCACCCATCCTTCAATGGTATTGGCAGAAGTCCAATTCACCATTGCGTCAATTACAGCGCCACTCTCGCCTTGTCGTCTGCCAATATCAAAAATAAGATGGGCATCGGTTTTTTCGGGAAAAGTATACCGGTGAAAAGCTACCCGTTTCGATGCAGTAAGCTCCACTTTCACCTGGTAATCATCGAGCACAACACTGTAGTAGCCGGGTTTGGCAATTTCATTTTCTTTGCTAAAACGGGAACGATAGCCCTCTTCAGGATTGTCTAGTTTTCCGGGAATGGTTTTCAACACCCCACATGTTGGCATTAGCGAAATTCCACCAATTTGAAACTCGTGAGCATTCACAAATCCTTCGATAGAAGTATGTCTGTCATCATATCCTACAGCTTCCCAGCCCCATTTATTTCCATAATGACCATTGGTACTTGGTGCCGGTTTTGCCATTCCAAATGGCAATGCTGCCGGGGTATAGAAAAACCACCTGCTGTGTGCTGTTCCAATATTGGGATTCACAAGTTCGATTGGCTCAATCTGGCTCTCACAGGATAGAGTCAATATCATTAAACCTGATATCAGGAAAACTTTAATTTTATTTGTTGATATGTTTGAACATATGTTCGTGCGCAAAAAATTGATCATCACAGTCTCTTTATTTTCTAAAAATTAGGCTTTACATGTATTTCAACTGAGCTTTAACAGAGGAATAAAATTCTTCATTCAACAGCATTGCAGATCCAATAAATGCAGCATCTTCCAGAAGTTGAGATGATCCTGTTTTTAGCTGAACGCCTTGCTTTTGGAATTCATCCTGCAGCGAATTCTGAAACAAAGGGAAGGCTTTGGAAATGTTTCCACCAATCACCACAGATTCTACCTCAAAACTTCTGATCCAGGGGCTTAAAAACTGGGCCAGTTTCATTCCAAAATCATTAAATAAATCCTGAGCCAATGAATGAGTGCTTGCCATATCAGCAATTTGCTTTACTCCTTCCACCTTTTGTTTTGCAATGGCCTCGAATCGGTTTACCAGACCTCTGGTCGAAAAGTAATCGTCGGCAATGCCAGTTTCGAAAGGCAAGTGCCACAAGCAACCTTCTTTTGGAACAGTATCTTCTGTAATTACCGGAATGCCATTGGAAAGAAATGCCGACCCAAAGCCAGTGCCCAATGTAATGGCCAGGCTTTTTGCAGTATTTTGCAAGCCTCCGTTAAAGTACTCTCCTATTGCAAAAGCAGTTGCATCGTTAATAAATCGAATTTTTTCTTCTTCAATCTCAAGTCTCTCACTTAATTCTTTTCGGATATTTACCTCGTTCAAATGAACAAACTTGGCATTTTCGCCTGAAAATAAGGCTATTCCATTCACATAGTCAAATGGACCAGGCATGGCAAAACCAATTCCTGCCAGATTTTCCCTTTCGATATCCTTTAAAGCCGGACTCAGAAGTTCTACCATCCGATTTAGAATTTCCACTTTGCTTCCCGAATGGTCAATTTTGATGCTTCGAAATGAATTATCCAACAATATTTTTTCAGTCAAATCATAGCTTTTAGAACTGATATGGCTTCCACCTACATCTACACCTATTGCATATTGTTTCGTGTCCATAAGGTATCATTTAACGGGTAATGGTGATTGAATAGGTAAACTTCTCGGCATTGTAGAAACCAATATTGTATTCTATGGGCCTTCCTCCCGGATCGGAAACAAATCTTTCACGCACCATAACAGGCTCTCCTTTTTTGATGGCCAATCGTTCTGCAGTAATGGCAGATGCCGATCTTGCCTTTAGGTTTTCTTTGGATGTTGTTGGAATAATATGGTAATCGTTCTCCAAAATTTCGTACAATGGTCGCGAGAAATCCTCATTGCCTGTCATTTGGATTCGTGGATGAAAATAACTTTCGAAGTAGACAAATGGACCATCGGCAGCACCTCTTAATCTGCAAAGAGATAAGACTTCAGTACCCAATTCCACCTCAAAGAAATTGGCTAGTTTTTCATCTGCCTTAACCCATTTTACCTCGACAGCATAGTTCTTAAAACCAACACCTTTTTCCGACATCTCCTGGGTAAAACTCAACCAATTATCCAAATTGGTGGTAATCCTCTTTTCGGCCACCTTGGTTCCAATTCCTTTTTTACGAATTAGCAATCCTTCGTATTCCAGTTTATTCGTTGCCTGGCGCAATGTGTTTCTCGAAATTCCAAGTTTCTTGGCCAAATCAACTTCTTTTGGTAGTAATCCACCTTTCTGATATTCTGGCATTTCAATCAGCTTACGAAGCAATATTTCCACTTGTGCATGTAAAGGTATGGGGCTTTTATGATCTATTTTTAATTCCATTTGTACATATGTTTGAACATGCAAATCTAGTAAAAAAATAAGAAGATTGAATTAGAGATGAAATAAAATATTTACTGGTAGATTGCATTGATCATTTCAAGCATAAAAAAAGCCTCATCAAAATGGATGAGGCTTTGCAGCAATATAAATCTTTTAAATATGGTCTTTTTATCAGTTTTAAGCCACTTTTTTGGCTTTACTGAGCGAGAGCATTCGCTCCCGATACAATCTCCAAAATTTCGTTGGTAATTGCAGCCTGACGAGCTTTGTTGTATGTCAGGTTCAAATCTTGCAGCAAGTCAGATGCATTATCGGTTGCTTTATGCATCGCAGTCATACGAGCACCGTGCTCCGAAGCAAAAGAATCCAACATTGCTTTAAAGAATTGCGTTTTAAGCGATTTAGGAATCAAATCCTGAACAATCTCTTCTTTATTTGGCTCGAAAATGTACTCTGCCTGAACATGATTCTCTTCCTCTTCTTGTTGAACAGGCAAGAATTGTTCTGTTGTAAGGATCTGAACTCCGGCATTTTTAAATTGGTTATACACCAATTCTACTTTATCGTATTTGCCTTCTACGAATTCAGCCATGATTGATTCAGCAAGTTTCGCAACATTTAAAAAGCTCAAATCATCGTACAAACTGTTGCGTTCGCCAATTACCTTATGAGTCTTCTTTAATATTTCGTTCGCCTGCTTACCAATACAAAGTACATCAACATGTCCTTTCTCATTTTGATCGGCATAAATTCCTTCGGTCAGAACATTTACCTGCTTAATTACATTTGAATTAAAAGCACCACAAAGTCCTTTGTTCGAAGTAATTGCGATCAATAATATTCTATCGGCTCTTCGTTCTACACCATACAAATTGTCATCAGGATTTAAGCTTCCTGTAAGATTCGAAAGAATCTCATGCAATTTATCGGCATAGGGACGAATTTGTACAATGGCATCCTGTGCTTTTTTCAATTTAGCAGCAGAAACCATTTTCATCGCTGCAGTCACCTGTTTGGTTTTCTGAACCGACGAAATACGTGTACGAATTTCTTTTAAATTAGCCATCTGATTCAATTAGTAATTAGAAATTAACAATTCGTAATAAAGCCATGCATACTACGAATTGATAATTGTTAATTGATAATTATTTATACTTTGCAGCTACTTCTTCAGCTACTTTGCGCATGATATCCTGAGCTTCTTTGGTATATTTACCTGTTCCAAGTTCGTTCAACACTTCTTTGTGTTTCAACTCCATGAACTGAAGGAAATCATTCTCAAATTCTTTCACCTTCTCAACAGGTACATTTCTCAATAATCCCTGTGTTCCACAATATAGAATCGCAACCTGCTTATCTACAGTGAATGGTGAGTATTGTCCCTGCTTCAGGATTTCAACGTTCTTCGCACCTTTGTTCAGTACAGCAAGAGTTGCAGCATCCATATCAGAACCAAACTTGGCAAATGCCTCCAATTCACGATACTGTGCCTGGTCAAGTTTCAAGGTACCGGCAACTTTCTTCATCGATTTAATCTGAGCCGAACCACCCACACGCGATACCGAAATACCTACGTTAATTGCAGGACGAATACCAGCGTTGAATAAGTCTGATTCCAGGAAAATCTGACCATCGGTAATCGAAATTACGTTGGTTGGGATATATGCAGAAACGTCACCCGCCTGGGTCTCAATAATTGGAAGTGCAGTTAATGAACCACCACCTTTAATAATTGATTCTCCATTTTCATCCTTAGCGTTCTTCAAACTCTCAGGAAGATCATTCATCTGACGAGCAATTTCATCAGAATTGATCACCTTAGCGGCACGCTCCAATAATCTTGAGTGAAGGTAGAATACGTCTCCTGGATAAGCCTCACGTCCTGGTGGACGACGAAGCAATAGTGATACTTCACGATAAGATACAGCCTGCTTCGATAAATCATCATAAATGATCAATGCAGGACGACCTGTATCACGGAAGAACTCACCAATAGATGCTCCTGCAAATGGAGCGTAGAATTGCAATGCAGCCGGATCTGATGCGGTTGCAGATACAATTGTAGTATAAGCCATCGCTCCGTTTTCTTCAAGAGTTCTGGCAATATTCGCAACGGTTGAACCTTTTTGTCCTACTGCAACATAAATACAGTATACAGGCTCACCTTTGTCGTAAAATTCTTTCTGATTGATAATGGTATCAATTGCAATTGCAGTTTTACCAGTCTGACGGTCACCAATGATTAACTCACGCTGACCACGACCAATAGGAATCATTGCATCGATTGCTTTAATACCGGTTTGTAGAGGTTCGTTTACAGGCTGACGATAAATTACCCCTGGAGCTTTACGTTCCAATGGCATTTCGTAAGTAGTTCCTGTAATTTCACCTTTACCATCGATCGGTTCACCAATGGTATTGATCACACGACCCAACATGCCTTCACCAACATTGATTGAGGCAATACGCTTGGTACGTTTTACTACGTCGCCTTCTTTAATACCTTGTGATTCTCCCAAAAGTACTGCACCAATATTGTCTTCCTCAAGGTTTAAAACAATACCCAATACACCATTTTGGAATTCGATCAATTCGTTTGATTCAACATGCGATAATCCGTAAATGCGGGCGATACCATCACCCACTTGCAATACGGTACCGACTTCTTCCAGTTCTGCTTCGGTTTTTAATCCTTCTAATTGCTGCTTTAGAATTTCCGAAACTTCTGCAGGTTTAATGCTAGCCATATTTAATTCTTATTAGACTGATTTATATTCTCAATAAGTTTTTAGCTACTGGCTTTTGCCTTTAGCTAATTCTATTTGTTAGTAATTCTCGTTTGATTTGATTCAATTGATTTGCCACCGAGGCATCCAATTGCTGATCTTCCACGCGAATCACGAAACCTCCAATGATATCTTCATCGATAACTTCCGTTAATTCAATTTTAGATTTGAAAGATTTTTCAAGTAGATCAGATATTTTCTGCTTGTTGGCCTCTTCAACCTTTGTTGTCGATGTCAGAATTGCCGACAAAATTCCCATGTCTTTTCTGCAAAGGGCAAGGAAATTTCTGGAAATATCTTTGATGTAGATCTCTCTTCTGTTTTGCAAAACCAAATCAAGGAAATTCAGTGTCATCGCATCAATTTTACCAGAAAATATCTGCTTCACTGCCTCTCTTTTTTGAAGAGTTTTCACTACAGGACTTTCAATCATCAACCAAAAATCAGAACTTTCCTTAATCAGATCATCAACAATTTTAATATCTGAAATAAAAGTTTCGATCATGTTTTTCTCTTTTCCTAATTCGAAAAAAGCTTTGGCATATCGAACCGAGATTTTACTTTCGTTCATATTGTTTTTGTTAGATAAGAGATGTGAGATTTGAATCTCATTAACTCTCCCGTTCCGATAAGTATCGGGAATTTCGGGTTACTAATTCAATTTTACTTCGTCCATTAATTTCTTGAAGTAATCTTTTTGTTGCTGATCTTCTGCAAATTGCTGACGAAGAACCTTCTCGGCTATTTCTACCGACAGGTTAGCAACCTGAGCTTTAATTTCGTTTAATGCAGCAGCTTTTTCGCTTTCAATGTTCGCTCTTGCTGATTCAACCAGCTTATCAGCTTCCTGACTTGCTTTTTGCTTTGCTTCATTTACGATCTTAGAACTCATTTCTTTTGCCTCTTTAAGCATTGCTTCGCGCTCTTTTCTTGCCTCCTGAAGAATTCTTTCGTTGTCGGCTTGCAATTCAGCCATTTCTTCTTTGGCACGATCAGCAGAACGTAATGCATCTTCAATCGATTCTTCACGCTCTTTTAAGGCATTCAATATCGGTTTCCAGGCAAACTTTTTAAGGATAAAAAGTACAATGGCAAAGGCCAAAAACATCCATATAAAAGTTCCTAATTCAAATGATAATAAACCCATATTATTCTATTTTTTTCACCTTCCGGTGGATTTTAATAATCAATTGTTACCACAATTTGCCTCAGGCAATCCCTTCTTGGCAAATTGTGGATTAGTTTCGTAAAGTTCTTACAATACGATTAACAAACAAATGATGATCGCAAAGAAAGCAGCACCTTCAATAAGTGCAGCAGCTACAATCATGTTTGTACGAATATCTCCAGATGCTTCTGGCTGACGAGCAATACTCTCAAGAGCAGAACCCCCAATTTTACCGATACCTAGACCAGCACCGATAGCAGCCAAACCAGCTCCTAATGCAGCACCCATTTTAGCAACACCCATAGTAGCTGCAGCCTGAAGAAGAATTGATAATGTAATCATAGTGTTTTTATTTAATGATTAAAAAACTATAAATAGCTCCTTTTAAGGAGTTGAAAATTCTTAATGATGTTCTTCTGTGGCCATACCGAAGTAAAGCGCAGAAAGAAGCGTAAATACAAATGCTTGAATTAAGGCAACAAGCAATTCCAATATATCCATGAAGACAATAAAGGCGACTGAGAATACAGATGTTCCAAAGCCTGCAGCTGCTCCTTTTTCTCCAAAAATAAAGATCAAACTAACAAATGCCAGCACAATCATGTGACCTGCCGTGATGTTGGCAAACAAACGGACCATCAGTACAATCGGCTTTGTAATCATCCCCATAAACTCTACAACTGGCATTAAAGGTACCGGAAACTTTAACCACCATGGTACTCCAGGTGTATTAAAAATATGAACCCAGTAATTCTTGTTGCCACTAAAAGTTGTTATAATAAACGTAAACAAAGCCAATACCATTGTAACGGTGATATTACCGGTTACATTCGCTCCTCCTGGGAAGAGTGGTACCAAGCCCATTAAATTGTTCAACCAGATAAAGAAGAAAATGGTTAATAGGAATGGCATAAATCTCTCATAATTTTTCTCGCCAATGGCAGGTTTTGCAATCTCGTCGCGAACAAAGATGATGATTGGTTCCATCACCGATTGAAGACCTTTTGGAGCCTGACCTTTTCTTCTTGTATAAGCTTTTGCAACCGAAATGAAAATCCATAGCAGGATCATCATACTTATAAGCATTGCAACAACATTCTTTGTCATAGAGATATCGAATGGACGTACTTCCTGACCATTGATTTTTTCGACAACTTTTCCTTTAAATTCGCCTTCCTGCGCAATATAGAATCCTTTATAAGCGCTGTGTCCATGATAAAATTTACTTGACATGAACATGTTAAATCCTGATTGCTCCGAAACAAGTATTACAGGCAGCGGAATTGATGCATGGAAATCACCTATGGAAAAAATATGCCAATCGTAAGCATCGGCAATGTGATCCATAATAAATTCTCCTGCTTGAAATTTTTCTTTTTTGTGAGTATCGTGGTGAGCATGCTTGTCATGTTCATCAGAAGCAAACGCGGTAGCGGCGCTGGCAATAAAGAAGACGATTAGTAGTAATCGATGAATGTTTTTCATACTTACATCACTTGCAAAGAATAGATCTTTTCAAAAATCAGAACTATTCAATCTGTTATTTAAATTGTCAATAGACTATTTTTATCAGCCTGGTATTGTAAAAAAT
The DNA here is from genome assembly GCF_013141825.1 of Marinifilum caeruleilacunae. Classification (GTDB taxonomy): domain Bacteria; phylum Bacteroidota; class Bacteroidia; order Bacteroidales; family Marinifilaceae; genus Marinifilum; species Marinifilum caeruleilacunae. The sequence continues at coordinate 55,092 of NZ_RZNH01000011.1, read as the reverse complement.
TCACCATGCTTGATTTTTGTCCCTCAAATTTAATAAAAAAAGTTCTCCAGAAAACTTTTTTGGTCTATTTAATATTATCAGACCTCAAAGTCTTAGAAAGTGCAATTACTTCGAAGGTGGTATATACCACATAGCAAAAAGCAAAAAACAATATAAAACCCACTGCCTGCGCCTTGTTCAATAAGGCGTAAACGATTACAAAGCTTAAGTTAAGGAACATTTTTATTCCAAACCAGGCCATGTAATTTGTATGGAAAACCCTTGGATCACTCTTCGAAACCTTTAACAATTTATAATGCTGAATGGAATTGAAGAGGAAAAAATACAAAATCACGAAAGGAAAAAAGTAATTGAACCATGTTTTTAGCACTGTTAAAAACAAAGCAAGCGACCCTATTAAAAGAATCACAGAAATGAAACCTAACTTATAAATGTATGATCTGTATTTTTTATCCATAAAATTGTTTTACTTCATCTTGATGAAATCCTTAACTGCAAAATACAATGCCAGAAAAACACCAAGTATTGCTCCTATAAATGTAAATAAGGGGAATTCTTTTTGTAGGTATTCGTCCAGTTTTATACCTGCGTATAAAACCACCAGAATCACTACAATCATTTGAAAGGCTAAGCCCGAATATTTAATTGCAGAGCTTAGCTGTTTCTTTTTTTTATCTTTTTCAGGATTATTTTTTCTTTTCATCCTTTGTAGGTGCTGCTTCACCCATTTTACATGAACCTGTGAATTTTGCACCTGGTTCAACCGAAATCTTATCAGTAGTAATGTTACCAAGGATTAAAGCGGTGGATTTTAGGTTTACCATCTCCGATGCGATAATATTACCTTCTACTCTACCCGATACATCAATGGTTTTACAATTTACGTCACCTTCAATCTTACCGGAGTTTCCAATCACGACTTTTCCATTCACTTCCATTTTTCCATTCAATAAACCATCAATTCGAATATCTCTTGATGCCTTAACATCTCCTGTAATGGATGTGCCCTCATTTATCATGTTGTGTCCTGTTTGTTGTACGTCGTTGTTTCTGCTCATTTTATCTTTTTTACTAAACATGTTTGAAATCGTATTGATAGGGACAAACATTTCAAATTATTGAATTCAAAGTTTTGCTTGTCCTGAGTTAACATCTTATATCAACTCAATTTTTATTAAAAAAGTATACGAACATTCCTTAAAGCTTGCTTCCATTAAAAATATCTAAAACAGAACATCAGTTTTCACGATTTTTTTACCCAAATCATTGAAACTGTTTACATATTTTTAATCAGAATAAGCTGGTTTTATTTTCCATTCTACAGCACCTATGTTCGTGGACCATACAAATATAAAAATTTGAGGCAGAAATCCCATTTAAAACACATGTTTGAAACCAAAAAAAGGCTCCCGTTTTGGAAGCCTTTTTTAATATCATGTAATAATATCTTTTCTATTTTGGATCGTAACCCCATTTCAATAGAATAGAGCCCCAGGTAAAACCTGCTCCAAATCCTGATAGAATAATATTATCTCCTTTTTTCAATTGATCCTCCCACTCCCATAAACACAATGGAATAGTAGCAGAAGTTGTGTTTCCGTATTTTTCGATGTTAATCATCACCTTTTCCTTAGCCAAGCCCATTCTTTTTGCTGTAGCTTCGATAATACGGTTATTTGCCTGGTGTGGTACCAACCATGCAAGGTCGTCAGCTGTCATGTTGTGTTTTTCCATCATTTCAACAGAAACATCAGCCATATTAGAAACAGCATGTTTGAATACGTGATTTCCTTCCTGATAGATGAAGTGCTCGCGAGCGTCAACAGTTTCGTGTGTTGCTGGTTTGCAAGAACCACCTGCTTTTTGGTGCAAATGCTTGCGACCAAATCCTTGCGTGCGAAGAATTTCGTCCATAACACCTACATTTTCGGTAGTTGGTTCCAAAAGAACTGCTGCAGAACCATCCCCAAAAATTGCACAAGTCTGACGGTCTGTGTAATCCACAATTGAAGACATTTTCTCTGCTCCAATAATTACAACCTTCTTATACATTCCTGATTGAACATACTTAGTTCCTGTAGCTAAAGCATAAAGGAATCCTGAACAACCTGCATTCAAATCAAAACTAAATGCATTATTAATTCCAACTTTATCGCTAATAATGTTTGCTGTAGCAGGGAATTGCATATCAGGAGTTACTGTTGCACAAATCACCAAGTCAACTTCTTCAGGAGAAGTTCCTGTTTTTTCAAGCAACTGCTTAACAGCTCTTACTCCTAATTCTGAAGATCCTTGCTCTTCACCTTTTAGAATTCTTCTCTCTTTAATACCAATACGAGTCATGATCCACTCATCGGTTGTATCAACCATGGTACTCAACTCCTCGTTGGTAAGAATGTAGTCGGGAACATAAGCCCCAACTCCTGTTATAACTGCATTAATTTTTGACATTGTTTAAGCTTACTTAGTGTTCTTCATCAGATAATTCAGCTTACAAGTATACAGATTTTTCTCTATCTAAACACTGAATTTGCTGCTTAATCTCAAAACAGCAAACTCAACAAGTTGGGTAATAGCAAGAAGAATCATGCATAACGCAAATTTGCCCCTGAGAATATTCTGAGGAGCAAATTAATATAGCTTCAAACCTGATTAATTGTACTCAGGTTATGCTGTAACTTCTTTTTCAATAGCTAATTTGCCTCTGTAATAACCGCACTCAGGGCAAACAGTGTGATATTTAACAGTTGCTCCGCAATTTGAGCAAGATGCTAAAGTAGCAGGAGTTGTTCTAAGATGACTTCTTCTCTTATTTCTTCTCTGCTTCGACGTTCTGTGTTTTGGATGTGCCATTTTTCAACCTATTTAACTAGTTATTATCAATCAATTTTCTTAAATCATTCCATCTCGGGTCAATCTTCTCTTCCTCATTCACCGAGAGGTCATTCAATTTTTGAATCATTTTTTCATTACAAGTGCTGTTTCCATCCTCATCATCAGGATGCACAAAGCTTAATGGTAAGCTTAGTGTAAACAGCTCGTAGATGTATTGAGCTACATTGATCTCGTTTTCCGATTCTGCAAGAACAATTACATCATCTGCCAGCTCTTCGTGTTCTTCGCCAAATTTCAAATGAAGAGAATTTTCACCCTCAACTTCAATTTCCAGCTCTTCCAAACATCTGTCGCAGGCTGCGTTTAACTTTCCTTTCAATTCAAATTTCAGAGTGGTTACCAAAGTTTTTTTATTGAAACTGACTTTCACATCAGCCTCGCCCTGGTAAACATCTTCTTCCTGAAAATAGGTAAAGAACTCCTGATTTACTTTGAAATCAAATTCATGTAAACCATCCTTTAAACCCTTAAAAGGAATCGTATATTTTGTTGGATATTCCAAAATATTCAAATAAAACTTTGCAAAAGTATAAAAATTAATCTTACGAATTCACAAAAAAATACATCTTTTTTGTCAATTTCAAGCAATTACTGATGCCAAACAGGCAAACAAACTGCCATACCGCCTAAAAACGGGCTGCAAAAATAAGGAGATCTTTTTTGGTTTCAAAACTTTTCGGAAGATTTGAAAACCAGATATTTCACTTTAGGGGTAAAATAATTCTAAAAACAGTTCCTTTTCCCAATTCAGAACTGGCTACAAATATTTTTCCGTCGTGGTAATTTTCTATAATTCTTTTGGCCAATGACAAGCCCAGTCCCCAACCTCTCTTCTTTGAGGTATAGCCAGGTTTAAACACGGTTTTAAACTGACTTTTGGCAATGCCTTTCCCGGTATCTTTAATATCCAAAACCATTTTTTCTTTGCCTGCGCTTAACGAAAAACGCAATTCTCCTCTGCCTTCCATTGCATCAACTGCATTTTTTGTTAGATTTTCGATTACCCAGGAAAACAATTCTTTATTTAAAGGAAGTTTGACAGATTTGAGATCAGTACTTGTAAAAATAAAATCAATTTTACCAGATGTTCTCTTCTTCAGGTATTCGATACTACTTTCTAAAATCTCTCTTACATCCTGATTTTTTAGAATGGGTTTCGATCCAATTTTCGAGAATCGTTCGGCAATCACCTCCAGTCGAGTCACATCTTTCGACATCTCTTCTACCATGGCTGGATTTGGATTTCCAGATTTCATTAACTCCATCCATGCCATTAAGGAGCTTATTGGCGTTCCCAACTGGTGGGCAGTTTCTTTCGACATACCTACCCAAACCCTGTTTTGTTCGGCCGATTTCGAATAAGAAAAGGCCAGAAATGCAATAATGATAAAGGTAACTATGGCTCCCAATTGCACAAATGGATACCAGGCCAAACGTTTTAGAATGTTAGAACTGTCGTAATAGATGTAATTCTTACTATTAACCAGTTGAATTTCTATGAAGTTCCCTTCATCTTTTAGTTCTGTAATATAATTCCTAAGTATTTCTTCTTCCCGATCCGGGTTTACTGTAATGTGCCTGTAGTCAATAATATTCTCCTCTTCATCGGTAAGGATGACAGGAATGGTTTCATTCTGCTCTAGTAAGCGATTAATGAGTTCTACATCCTGATCAGTATTTAGCTCCAATTTTTGCAATCCAAACGCCCACAATTCCACCTTTTTGGCCTCTTCGTGTGCCAATTTCTCTACCAAACTATTGGTGTACAGAATTGAAACAGCAATAATTAGAACTGCTACAATTAAAAAATGGTATTTCCAGTTTCGGTTTTTAAGGTAAAAGTCCAATGTAATTTCAGAATGGTTTCTGATAAAGGTAACGACAAATCGAAATAAATCTTATCAGTCAGGCGAAAAAATATATCTCCTCCTTCAAAAGCCAAGTGTCGTCTATTTTACAAAAGCAAAAATTAGTTTTGTATTGATCAAGGATTATGGAGTATATTTGTTTATAAGTGAAAGCCTTAAGCTTTTTCCATTTACGAACTCCATAAAAGCATAAAATATGATGAAGAGATTGATGTTCTTAGCGGTTTTGATGGGTGCGTTTCAATTTTTATGCTCATCACAGAATATTATCAGCGATAAATCCAATATCGAATTTCGTGTGGCCAACCTGGGTGCCAATAAAGTAAAAGGCAATTTTAGCGGAATGACCGGCAGTGTAAATTTCGATCCTAAAAACATTTCAGCAGCCAGTTTTGATGTTTGTATCGACGCTGCAACATTGGACACGCGGATGAAAAAGAGGGATGCTGTGCTGAAAGGTCCCAAGTATTTTGATGTGGAGACCTATCCTGAAATTTGTTTTCGATCAAAATCGGTAACAAGTACTGGTATGAGCTACAAGGTAACTGGCACTCTTAGCATGCATGGAGAGAGACAGGAGGCTGAAATTATTTTCAATTACTCGCGTAAAACCTTTACCGGAAAACTAAAAGTAAACCGCCAGGATTACAAACTTGGGCCTTCCAGTGGTGTGTTGGTTGGCAAACAAGTTGATATCACCATTACTTGTGTGATTGAGTAGTCTATTTTTTTAACGAATTGTAGTAGGCAAGTACCTTTCTGGCATTTTCTGTCGGATTGTCTTTTTCCAATTCTAAAATATGGATGGTTTGACCTTCTCGCTTCGATAATCCGTGTTTATAGGCCTTATCGTAATAATTCAAAGTAATATCGGCTACCGTTGCATAATCACCCTTCTCAAGGCTTTCAGAAGCTAATTTTACATTTAAACCGCCCAATCTCTTCCCTATTTTCGAGATCATGTGGGCCAAAACATCAGCGTCAAAACAGGCATATTCCTGTACCAATCTTTTTATCCTTTCGGATTTTGGAAGTAGTATTTTGATGACATCAGTTTGGCGCATGCGATGATACAAAGCATCATTGATCCATACCGAACCGATTGATTTGCTTTCATCTTCGACCCAAATTGGACGATTCGGATCCAAATCCAGCCACACCTTAGCCAGAAGATTTTCAAAATTCTCATTATTAGGCTGATCGGTTTGTCCCAATGAACCAAATACAGATCCTTTATGATGGGCAATACCTTCCAAATCGAGGATTTGTGCACCTTGCTTCTTCATCTCGTGCAGCACCTCGGTTTTTCCACTTCCGGTCATCCCACCAAGTACAACCAATTCCGACCTTTCGGTGAATTGCTGACGAATGTATCTTCTATAGGCTTTGTATCCACCTTCTAGCAAATGCACTTTAAAACCTGCTGTTTCGAATAACCAGGCCATACTGCCACTGCGCATTCCTCCACGCCAGCAATGCACCATAATCTCCTTCTGTGGTGCAAATTTCTTCGCCATCCTTACAAACTTTGCCAGCTTTGGGCCCACCAATTCCAGTCCCAAAAGCACTGCTGAATCTTTACTGGCACGTTTGTACTTGGTTCCCACCAAAACCCTTTCGGCATTTGTAAAAATTGGAATATTTAGTGCGCCTGGAATGTGTCCTTCCTCAAACTCTGCAGGTGTTCTTACATCTATCATTGGAAGTGTTTTTCCCAACTTAAGGAATTCTTCCGGCTTCAGTACTTTTGCCATTTTTGTGGTTCTTATCGGCGATTGCCTTATGAAAAAAGCACGTAATCGATACGTGCTGAATGCTATTCTTTTCTTAAAAGTAAATTACTTAAATTCTGTATTTACTATCCTCATCTTCCATGATCATGCCCAGGTAACTTTCGTAACGGGTAATGCTAATTTCACCAGCTTCTACCGCAGCTTTTACTGCGCATTTTGGCTCATGGATGTGACTGCAGTTGTTGAACTGGCAGTTTTGGGATGTTTCAAAAATTTCAGGGAAAAAGTGCGACATTTCCTCTTTTTCCATATCGATGGTTCCAAAGCCTCTAATTCCCGGCGTATCGATAATGTAACCTCCAAAATCGAGCTCGAACATTTCCGAAAAAGTGGTGGTGTGCTTTCCTTGCGAGTGTGCCTCAGAAATTTCCCCGGTTTTTAGGTCCAAACCTGGCTGAATTGCATTAATCAGTGTTGATTTTCCCACACCAGAATGCCCCGAAAGAAGATTGATATGATCTTTCAAAGCATCTTTTATGATATCCAAGTGAGTTCCATTTTTGGCTGATATCTCATAGCATTTGTAACCAATCTTTTCGTAAATGCCTTTGAGTTCATTCAATCGGTCCATATCATTGGGACGATATCGGTCAATCTTATTAAAAATTAAGCTTACCGGAATTCGATAGGCTTCGGCTGCTGCTAAAAATCTATCGATAAAAGTGGTGGTGGTAAGCGGATAATTTACCGTTACAATTAAATAAGCATGGTCTACATTGGAAGCAATGATCTGGCTGTGCTTGGAAAGATTAGAAGATTTTCTGATGATGTAATTCTTACGATCGTGAATATTCACAACCACTTTCGATTCTTTATCCTCTTCGAAATCTACTCTATCGCCCACTGCAATTGGATTGGTGGTTCTGATTCCCTCCATCCTAAATCGCCCTTTAATACGGCAATTGTGCACTTCTCCGTCGTTGGTCTTAACAGTATACCAACTTCCTGTCGATTTTATTACCAGTCCTTCTTTCAATGTATCTGTGTTTTTGTACAAAAATAGTTGATTTTAAGTAAAAGAGCACATTTTGAGAAAGTGTTATTTTGTAAATTTGTGTATTTGTAATTTTGTAGATTTGTAATTCATCATTGCAAAATCCGTTTTAAGGAAATATGATCGTTTTGCCACAATTGTCTAAAATCCTAAAATTACAATTCGAAATTACACTCTTACAAATACACAAACTCACGATATCAATATGAAAAAAATAATTAGCTACAATGTAAATGGCATACGTGCCGCATTGGGAAAAGACCTTATTGGTTGGTTAAAAGAGGAAAATCCTGATATTCTTTTGATTCAGGAAACCAAAGCCCAGCCTGAGCAGATCGAAAGTCACTTGTTCGAGGAATTGGGATATCACTGCTATTGGTTCTCGGCCGAAAAGAAAGGCTATAGCGGTGTTGGCATTTTAAGCAAAGAAAAACCAGATGCTATTGTTACTGGGGTAAACAACGAAAAATACGATATTGAAGGTAGAGCAATAAGAGCCGATTTTGGAGACATTTCGGTTTTTAGCACCTATCATCCATCCGGAACGGCCGGAGGTCCAAGACAGGATTATAAAATGGAATGGTTGGCTTATTTTCAGGACTATATCAATGAGTTGAAAAAGGAACGTCCAAACCTAATTATTGGCGGTGATTATAACATTTGCCACAAAGAAATTGATATCAGTAAACCAGAAAAGAAAAAAGGTGTTTCGGGTTTCTTACCGGAAGAGAGAGAGTGGATTGGCAATTTTATCGATAGTGGTTTTATCGATACCTTCCGTGTTTTCGATCAATCGCCCGACAAATACAGTTGGTGGAGTTACAGAGCTGGCTCCAGGGGCAAAAACCTGGGATGGAGAATCGATTATCACATGATTAGTGAAAGCTTGCAGGAGAAGCTAAAAGGAGCCTCAATTCTTGCCAATGTTGTTCACTCCGACCACTGTCCAATTGTTGTTGAAGTAGACTTTTAAAATATAGGAAATCCGTCATTTACTGACGGATTTTTTTATATCAAACTTAAAATCTGAACACAAACAATTAAAAATACCATTGCAATGGGATATACAGTTGCATAGGCAATGGATTGGGCACTGGAATCAGACATGCCATCGACAGCTGCCAAACCTGGCGTACTGGTCATACTTCCGGTTAAGGCACCCAGCAAGTTTAGAATGTTCATTTTTAAAACAAAATGACCAATTATGGTGGTGATAACCATAGGAAACAGCGTAATTCCAACACCTATAGCAAATAAGGTCAAGCCTGATTCCTGGAATGTCTGCACCAAATGAGCACCTGCACTGGTTCCAACCACGGCCAAAAACATCAGTAATCCCAACTGGCGCAGCAATTGATTCGATGATCCAGACATGGTCCATAAAATGGGTCCTGTTTTACCAATTCTACTTAAAATCAGGGCAACCATTAACACACCACCAGTTAGGCCAAGGCTAAAGGTAAAATCATCTGAAAAGGAAATTTTGAGTTTCCCTACCAATACCCCCAACACAATTCCTGTTGCAATTGGGAAAAAGTCGGTATCGGATAGTTTCTTGCTGTCGTTTCCAAACAGGTGGCGCACATTTTTGATGTTACCCGTTCCGCAAGCTACCACCAATTTATCGCCAAAGCGGATTTCAGATTTCGAGCTGGCCACCATATCAATTCCCGCCCTTCTGATTCGTGTGATTCTGGCATTGTAATTGGCCAATACATTCAATTGTCCAATGGTTTTATTTACCACCTGTTTGTTGGTCACGAGAACCGATTCTACTACATAATCGCGACTCAAAGGAATCTTCTCTTCGGTCTCTTCCCCAATCAGCATTTTGGCTCGTTCCAAAGCTTGTTCGGTTCCAATTAATTTTACGATATCTCCTTTTTCGAGTATGGTTTCAGGCGATGGAACAATGGTTTCTCCCCTGTGCATAATTCGGGAAATATTGGCTTGGGTGAAGGATCTAATCTTTAATTCTTTAATGCTTCTGCCGATAATATTCTCATTTTCCACCAGAAAATTCTTATTGAATAGCTCGGGGAAATTTTGCTGAGCCTCATCTTCCAGTTTTTTCGCTTCCTGATTGATATCAACTTTAAAAATCTTTGGATACATCCTTACAAAAAGGATGACACCAATTACACCAAAAGGATAAGCGATACCATAACCAATTGAGGCCATTGGCGATTGAGTTGATTCAATGGCTGCTGCCAGACCTGGTGTACTGGTTAAAGATCCGGTAAGCAAACCAATGGCAATAGCGGTATCAACCTTAAAAATCAGTGCCAAAGTAATGGTTAAAACAGAGGCGCTACCTACCAAAATAAAGGCCAAAACAATAAGCTCCCTCCCATTTTTCTTAAAGGATTCGAAAAAACCTGGTCCGGCCTGAATTCCTATGGTAAAAATGAAGAGCGTTAAACCAATTTTTTGAATATCTGCAGGAATGCTTACCCCATAATGGCCAAACACCAGGGCTACGAAAATAACTGCCGATACATCTAAAGAAATGCCTTTGATTTTGATGTTACCAACAATAAATCCGATTGCAACAATCAGGAAAAGAACAAAATAAGCCGAAGAGAGTAAGTCCATGAGTTTTTGTAAGTTTTGCTTTTATTTCGGCCACAAAGGTAGAAATAAAATATTGTGATTTTCCATTTAGCGCAGTTTGTGATCCGAAATTCGGGAATCTTCAGGGTTTAGGCTATAAAAAAAGCGGATGATTTTGAACCACCCGCTTCTTGTAAACTGTTTATTTTTTTACTTCAATAAGAAGTTAAAATCGTCATTAGCACTTAACTCATAGGTTTCAATACCATTCTTAAAAATACGGCATTGTCTGTCACCTATCAGTTTTATCTTGTTGTCCTCAACCAGGAACATGGTTGCTTCGCGCAATCCTGCAATATACACATCAGGGTTCAAGACCATGAATTCATTGATACGATCTTCGCGGGTTTCTCCCCCATGTCCTTCCGGATTTTTATCAAGGTAATGAGGATTAATCTGGAAAGGAATCAGGTTTAATGCATCGAATCCCATTGGATCGATTATAGGCATATCATTGGTGGTTTTAATGGTAGGACAAGTTAAATTTGATCCTGCACTCCAACCAATATATGGCGCTTTCTCGTTAATCACCTTATTGCGAATTGGCTCGGTAAGGTTGTATTTGTGAATTAAATGAAGCAGGTTCCAGGTGCTACCGCCACCAACAACAATTGCTTCGGCTTCTTCAACTGCCTTAACTGGATTTTCGAAACGATGAATAGAAACCACATCGTGTCCTACTTCGTTGAATCTTTCCTTTACTTTTGCTTCATAATCATCGAAAGAAACAGTTACCCCAGCATAAGGAATAAACAATGCTTTTACTGGTTTTTCTCCTAAAAACTCTTTGATATTGTGCTTTGGATAATCCAGGTATTCTTCACCAGGATTTGTTGAATTACTGATCAGTAATAATCTCATTAGTATCTAAATTTAGTTTAAGCTATGTGTATTTCAGCTCTAAATTTAATTATTAATCAAGAAAAGAAGTGGTTCTTTTTCGACTAATTCCAAATATTTTTCCTGGTTCATTGGTCGCCTTGGAATAATAAATGCGAATGTACTTCCTTTATCTATTACACTGCTTACAATCATTTTACCATGATTTTTAATCAGGAAATCGCGGCACAAGGTAAGTCCCAAACCAGTTCCTTTTTCGGCAGCTGTTCCATCGGTTGTTTTGCCATCGTAAATATTATCGATCTGGTCTGGCAACATCCCAATACCATCATCAATTACCGATATTTTTATAAAGTACTGACCTATTTCAGATTTGATCTCTACATTTCCGCCTTTATTGGTGAATTTAATCGCATTGGAAATCAGGTTTCGCAACACTGTATTAATCATGTTCCAATCCACAAAAACCTCTATACTTGGGTTTTCTGAGGTAAACAGGTTAATGGATTTGATCTTAGCCAAATCGCTCAGTAATCCGATATTGGAATTGATAATGGAGCAAGCATCAACCATCTGTTTGTTTGCCGAAAGGGTTGAAGTTTGATTTTTGGCCCAGAAAAGAAGGTTTTCCAAAAGCTCATAGGCATTATCCGATGAATGGAACAAGGCCTGCAAGAACTCCTCTTTGTCCTGATCTGTTAGGTTTAAATCTTCTTCACCAAGGTACATTCTTAAACCGTTGCTGATATTCCCTATTGCGCCGCGTAAATCGTGGGCAATTAGCGAGAACATTTTATCTTTGGTATCGTTGGCCACGCGAAGTTTATCTTCACTGATTTTAATTCGCTTCATGGCCTCAATCAACTCCTCCTGGTGCTGATGAACCAAACTGTTTTTAAGGTGAAGCAATTCATTGTCTTTCAAATTATTTCTATACCTGATAATCAGGATAAAAATGGCCAGGATAAACACCATTAAAATCAAAAGTCCCACTATATACTGACGGGTAATTTTCAATTGTTGTTCCTGGTTTTCATCTCTTAACACCTGGTTTTCCTGGTTTTTTATGCTCATAGCATGGCGAGAATCCAACTCCTCTATCTTATTGCTCAACTTTTCGTCGGCAATAGAATCCTGGTATTGCAATAGTTTTTGAAAAGCAAGAACCGATTCGGTCTGGTTTCCTTTTTTTAACTGGTAATCGGCCAATGTACGGTAGTAGTCCCTGTACAACCTTTTTGATTTTAGTTGTAAGGCTATAGAATTACCGTTATCGAGATGTTTTTTTGCACTCGACAACTCCCCTTCCTGTATGTATAAGTTTGCCAATTGCAGCTCAAACGATCCACTTTTGTAGTTTGCTTCCCGCGATTTGTGAAAAGGAGCTTCCTGGTAGGTAGCAATGGCCTTTTCGGTATCTCCAATTTCGGCATACATGGAACCCAAATCATTCAATACTGAATTGATTAAGGATTTTTTCTCGAGTTGCTTCGCTGCTTTCAACGCATTCTCGAAGTGGATTCCAGCCTGATTGTATTCTTTAATTGCCTTGTAATAAAGCCCTAGTAAATTCTGACAGTTTGCAATTCCTTCAACATCTTTTAACTCTTCATAAATGCCCGAAGCCTGTATGGTGTGTGAATAGGATTTGTTTAAACGATTTGTCTCGTTATAAACCGTTGCAAGCTCAACCGAAATATCGGCCAACTCTTTTAAAAAATCGTGAGTTTGAGCATAATGATGTGCCTGCAACAAATAGTCCAAGGAGTTATCCAATTGGTTATCGATATGGTAAGCAATCCCTAAATAGTACATTGCTTTTAACATGTTCTCTTCGTTTTCGAGAGTTTGAGCCACTCCTAGTGCATGTTTTGCCAGGTCGATTCCCTGGGCAGGATCGATATTCCAATAGGTTTTACTAAGCATTAAGAGGGTTTCCAACTTTTCTTGACCGGCGGTTGCTCCGTATCGCTTTTGCAAACTATCCAGACTCATTTGAGTTTCGAGGTTTGCAAAGCCCGAAAAGATGAAACAAAGTGATAGTAATATAGTAAGGGGGAATTTTTTCATGCATCAAATATACTATTTTATGCTAAAAAAATCAATATTGGTCAAAATGGAATCGAAACAATATAAAAACAGCCAGATTCCTAAAAATCTGGCTGTTTAATCATATCTTCAATTAAGTTTTAAAAACTAATCAATGTGATCCCAACTGTAAATGGTGTTAAATCTGGTCCTTTGTTACTTTCAAACAGTTCTGTAAGGCCATAAGTGGCAAAAAAGTTTAAGGAACGATAACCAATTCTTGCATGGGCAGCATAACGTAAAGTCTTTAGTTTAAAGTCATCATGATCTTTTACCTTATCGCCACTGTGCTTAATTTTGGTATGTGAACCCAGGCGCAAACCTCCAATTACACCGGCCGACATGTGCACTCTTCTTCTCTTGTACTTCACAGGAATCTGAAACTCCATTAACAAAGGAACGGTAAGGTAAAGAGTTGTCAGTTTTGTTTTTTTCACTCTCCAGTTTGGATCCAGATCCAATGGTTGAATTACTCCATTCACTTTTTGCAGGGTAATATCATTATCGAAACGATAGTTGTTCCATTCCAATCCCAAACCCGTTACCAAACCAATGGTATTTCTTTCTTTTTGTAAACTGATATCGTACTGAAGGAAATTCAGGTTTACAGCGATTGATTTGGCCATATCCAGTTCCATAAAATCGTAAGTATACATGGAATAATCCTCATTTGAAAAACCGTTTACACCCATTTCGAAACCGGCCCAGTGTCCTCTAAAATCAGGCTCTTTTTCCATAAAGAATTTATCCTGATCGGGATCCCAAGGGTGAACTCTTTCGATTTTTACCCTGGTTCCGTGCCAACCATCAATAATGTTAATCTGCTTGCCGCCGATTCTAATTTTGGTCGTATCTCGATCTTCCTGGTAAGCAAATTTTCCAATTTTACCCACCTTTATTTTTGCGCCTCCATCAACCTCAACGGCTTTTACAACATCTTTGTTCATGAACTGAACTTTCATCGTATCCTTACTTACAGTTCTTTGCCACGTGTGTGTATCTTTGGTTTTAACCTTCTCTTTTTCTTTTTTATCCGACCAACTGTCCTTAATCAAAACTTTTTTCTTCTTAAGAGTATCTGTTTTTAAAGTATCGATCGTATTCTGAGCGTATGCACCGAAACCTATAGCCAGTGCAAAATACAGTAAAAGTAATTTCTTCATAACAATGTTTTTAGGTAATTCTATGGGTATGACGATTCAGTGGCTTATTTGTTACAGCAAAAATTTATTTTATTGATGTAGAAAAGCCTATCCCTTTGGTATTGAAGTTAACGCGCGTTTTTTCTGTCTCCGAATCGTATTGTTTTTCTAATTGAACTTTCTTTCCGGCAATGGCTCCAAGTTTATCAACTCCTGCTTTAGCCACTGCATATAGTAATGAATTGTTTTTCTTTTTTTCCTTTACACTCGATTTCCAAGACATGCCCAAATTGTTTAATCCACTGTTGCTGGCAACAACTTCAGCCATTTCTTCTTCCTGTTCCGAACTTTCAATCTGGTGTTCTGCAATTTCAGCATTGGCCAATATTTCAAGTGCTGTAGTTTGGGTCACTTCCGGAAGACTAATTTTTTCTGGCTCTGATTTAGAGTTTTCTGCAATTTGTTCTGCAGGCTTTTCAGCTACAATTGGATTTTCTGCTTGAACCACTTTTACCGGGGTTTTAACAGCTGCAGTTTCAGGTTCAGCCTTGTCCAAATTTGTGCTGTTTGCCTCTGCAGGTTTTGTTCCGGTATTTTTCACCAGTTCTTCCAATCTTTTCGCCTCATCCGATGGCTTTATTTCGATCTTTTTTACCGTATCGATATAGGCCACTTTATTGCCTGATAATTGTTCTGCATCTTTATCGGAAATTGATGTGTTCCACACCGTAAATAAAACCAGAACTGAAGCTGCGATTCCAACTCCCGAAAGCAACCAGTATGGAATGATCTTACGGTCTTTTCTTCTCAGCTCCTCCTTATCGGGATAAAGAATCTCCAAATCGGCGCTAAGCTTTGTTTTTTCGTATAGCTGGTATTGTGCTTTTTCAATTAAATTGCTGTTTAAATAATTGCTAAAGGCCAGCTCTTCTTCTTTTTCAAGGTCGCCCTCTAATTTGGCCACACAAAACTCATCAAAATCATTTTCGAAAGGAATTTGTTTCAATGCAGATTTATCGAATTCAATCGCCTCCTCCTCTACTACAACCAGACGCATTTCGTCCAATTCCTCCTTTAAATCAGGATGATCAGAAAGGAAGCGCTCCAGGTTTTTTACTTCTGAATCACTTAGGTTCCCTTCCAAATAATCAAGAAAGAATTCTTCGTAATTGTATCTGTCTATTATTCTCATCTTCAATCTAGCTACACCAATGTTTCTATACTTCCTATAAAATTTTTAAGATTTTTTCTTGCCCTGTAAATGTATACTTTCACCTGCGATTCAGTTAAATCTGTAATCTTGGCAATTTCTGCATAAGAATAACCTTCGTAATCGCGAAGTAGTATAACCGAACGTTGTATATCAGACAGTTTTTCGAGGGCAATATTCAATACCTCTTTTAAATCGCTGTACTGTTCGGAATGTGAATATTCTTTTACATTAACATTCTCAAAATCTTCTTTTCTTTTCTCTCTTCTTATCAAATCAATCATGGTATGATAAGCAGTTGTGAACAAATACGACTTTACTTTCTGATAATTTACATTGTCGATATTTCTCCACAATTTCTCGAAACTATCTTGTACAATATCTCGCGCTTTATCCTCATCTTTAATGTTTTTGAGGATAAAGCGAAACATGCCATCGGCATACTTGTCTACGCTTGTATTGTACTCTACAGTGTTCATTTAGGCCAGTTTCATTTCTAGGACGCACAACATATTCGAAATGTTACAGCTATTTTTTATTATCTTCGAATTTAAGAATCTATTTAGAGTTTATCCTTAGGTTTTTTATCCAAAAAAAATCCTGAAAAACAATTGTAAATAGCGCTTGTAACCATTTATTTTTCCTTTCCGGATATTTCAAATTCACTCCTTCCAGGGTGAAGAAGTAAAATTATAACACAAAATCAGATGAGAAAAATCTTTTTTTCGCTAGTGATTCTATCTAGCTTGATATCCTGTCAAAACAGCACACAAACCAAAAAGGAAGTAACAAATCCGAATGAACACCTGGTTATGGCTACCCTTTGGTACCAAAGAGCTTCTGAATGCAGAGCTTTATACTACCAGGCATTTAATGCTGCCAAATTATCCTTAGACAAGCAATTGGAAAGCTACTCGGGCAGCAAGGCAAAAGCTGTTGTGGTTGATATTGATGAAACGGTATTGGATAACAGTCCGTTCGAAACAAATTCCATCAGAACAGGAAAAACATTTACACCCAAAGCATGGAAAGAGTGGACCGATATGGCAAAAGCACAGGCAACTCCCGGTTCGTTGGAATTTTTAAAATATGCCGAATCGAAAGGAGTCGAAACTTTTTACATTTCGAATCGTGATACTTCGGCCACAAAAAAAACTTTACAAAACCTGAAGGAACTTGGCTTTCCTTTCGCCGATAAAGACCATATCCTACTTAAAAGCAATACAAGCATTAAAACCGAGAGAAGAAATAAAGTGAGTGAAACACATGAAATTCTAATTCTAGCAGGTGATAATATTGGCGATTTCGATGAAATTCTTGAAGACAGATCGGAAAACTATGGCTTCGCTAAAGTAGATGCAATGAAGGATGAGTTCGGGGGAAAATTTATCGTTCTTCCTAACCCAATGTATGGATCATGGGAAAAAGAGGTTCTGAGAAGTGATACAAAACTGAATGCTACTGAAAAAGAAACACTTCGAAAGAAGCGTTTAATTGGATACGAGGATTTATAAGACTTTGCAAATAAAAAATAAAAAGAGCCCGTAATAATTTTACGGGCTTTCTTATGCATCTTGTAAGCGCTCCAAAAAATAAAATTATCTTTGTACTAGTGGTAATGGTACACGAATTATAATGGCTTTCATCAACTCATCAATCTCTTCCGTTGATACAACGGCATTTCAGATTTCTCCTCTACAAATTAATTTTAAGTTCAAAAGCTTAAATAATGGGAAAATTACAGTTGACCAAAGCGGTGCTATTCGTTCCATATCTAAGGTATACCTAAAAAGAAATGCAGAAAAAAAGGTCAGTCGACCCCTACTCCTGACTGCAAACAATCAAGTATCTGATACTGTATTACTTGATACAGTAAACTCAGGTCAATTCGTATTACAGGATTCTATTGCTGCTGATACTACTGTTTTACAATCTGCAGACAGCATTGTACCAAGACCTCTGAGCAATGAAGGAAAATTAATTGCAAGAAGCCAGAGCGATTGGATGGTAGGCGTTAGCTTGTTTATCGTGATTTTGATGGCAGTAATTCGATTTTCTTTCAGCAAATACCTGCAAAGATTGATCGATTCAATTTTAAATTACCAGGTTTCCAACAATCTGTTTTTGGAAAAAAACATGAGAAACCTTCGAGGAAGTATTTTTCTAAACGGTCTGTTTTTTATCAACATTTCCTTTTTTGCAGTTCTTTACTACAAATTTATCTATTCCGATACCGGTGTTGAAACCAGTATTCTAAGCTTTTTAATCGCCCTGGCAGGATTACTCTTAATTTACCTGGGAAAATTTATCGTACTTAGAACCATTGCCTATATTTTTGATGGAGTAAAAGAAGGAAAAGAGTATTTGCATACTGTTTTCATCTACAACAAGAACCTTGGAATTTTTCTTTTACCAGTTACATTAAGTGTTCCTTTCATTGCCGAATATGCCGCATATTTCCTGCTAAACACGGGTTTAGTTCTTGGCATAATATTTTATTTATTGCGCCTCTTTCGAGGGATTAAAATATTATTTCGCAAACATGTTTCAATATTTTATATGATTTTGTACCTTTGTGCCTTGGAAATTTTGCCCTTACTTGTGATTTACAAACTGTTAATATCATTGGTATAAGGCGGTGTAATGAATTGTTGAACTAAACTCTAGTGTTTTGAGAATCAAGACTATACTGGTATCACAACCTAAGCCCCAAACTGAAAAGTCCCCTTATTTTGATTTGGCTGAAAAATACAATTTAAAGATTGATTTTCGCCCTTTTATTCAAGTAGAAGGTGTTTCAACCAAGGAATTTAGACAGGAAAGAATCAATATTCTGGATCATACAGCTGTTATTTTCACTAGTCGTACAGCCATCGATCACTTCTTCAGAGTTTGTGAGGAATTAAGAATTACTGTTCCTGATGACATGAAGTATTTTTGTATTTCTGAGTCGACTGCATTCTATCTTCAAAAGTACATTGTTTACAGAAAACGTAAGATCTTTTTTGGTGAAAAGCGTTTCGAAGAATTAATGGATATCATCGTAAAGCACAAATCAGAAAAATTCCTGATTCCACTTTCAGATATTCATAAGCAGTCAATCCCTGCTCTACTTGATAAAAGCAAAATCAAGTATACGAAAGCAATTTTGTATCGTACGGTAAGTAGCGATTTGTCTGATTTGGCAGATGTAAACTACGATATTTTGGCTTTCTATAGCCCTTCAGGTATTGCTTCATTGTTACAAAACTTCCCAGATTTTGAACAGAACAATACAATTATTGCAGCATTTGGTCCTGCTACATCAAAAGCAGTGAACGATGCTAAATTGAGACTTGATATTCAAGCTCCAATGCCTCAGGCTCCTTCAATGACCATGGCTTTGGATCAATTCATCAAGAAATTTAACAAAGACAATAAAGACAAGTAGTCTGTAAGAACATAAAAAATGAGGAAGGGGAATTTGATTTCCCCTTTTTTTGTCGATTTTTGTAGTATAATCCCAAACAGAATGACACGTAAAACACGTTTTACTTTTGAAAAAGCTGAAAGACTTACCCATAAGATTCTTATTGGCAAACTATTTTCCGAAGGAAACGGATTTACCTGTTATCCGTTTCGAGTGGTTTGGAAAGCTGCCGAGCTTCACTCAGATTACCCGGCACAGGTTGCCATAACTGTATCGAAACGAAATTTTAAACACGCGGTAAAAAGGAATCTTTTAAAGCGACGAATTCGGGAAATTTACCGTTTAAATAAGCACAAGCTATACGAAGAATTAGAGAAAAAAAATGTTCAGCTTGCCTTTATGATTGTTTATCTTCCTAAAAAAATACTGGAAAGCAAAGAAATGGAAGAGCAACTAAAAAGAGCGATCGAACGCATTCCAAGAGAATATGAAAAACATTCTAAACCTACTGAAACAGGCGGCTCTGTTCATCATGATTCTGCCAATTAAGTTTTATCAGTATTTTATTTCTCCCCTTACACCCTCTGCTTGCAGGTACACTCCTACCTGTTCTTCCTATGCCATTCAAGCTTTAAAAAAACACGGACCATTTAAAGGCTCTTATCTTGCCATCAAGCGAATTTTTTCTTGTCATCCCTGGGGTGGTCATGGTCACGATCCGGTGCCATAATTGCATTTCACATTCTTCTTTCTGAACATTTTTAAGTATAGAGCGTATTGATGTAAGAAATCGTAGTGGCACAATCATTGTAATTCAAGGCAATAGGGTTAACAAATGTTAAAGGCACTATATTTCCAAAGGGATTACTTATATTTGTTATTACCTACTAATAAAATTTAAACGACAAAGCGATTCGTTTGTGATTGGAATATCTCCGCAAGGGTTAATTAAAAATATCAATTAAAAAAGAAATATATGAAGCTTCAAGGAAAAAGAGGAGCCATATGGATGTTGGCGATTCTACTGTTTTGTAGTGCCGCATTCTTCGGGTTCAGCAGGGACGAGAGAAATTTTGAAATTAGTAAAAACCTGAATATTTACTACACCATGTTCAGAGAGCTGAACTTGTTTTATGTAGACGAAATCGATCCGGGTGATTTGGTGAAAAAGAGTATGGATGCGATGCTAAAAACTCTTGATCCTTACACAACCTACATTTCAGAATCGGAAATTGAAGACTTTAAATTGATGACCACCGGTGAGTATGCCGGAATTGGAGCTCTTATCAGCAAACGCAAGGATGAAGTTATAATTGCAGAGCCTTACGAAGGTTTTCCTGCTTATAAAGCCGGTTTAAGAGCTGGAGATGTAATGTTGGAAATCAACGGTACATCGACAAAAGGCAAAAGTACTGACGATGTTAGTAACCTTCTGAAAGGGCAGCCAAATGTTCCGCTTACCATCAAAATTAAACGACCGGGTGTGAAAAAAACAATGGAGAAAAAGCTGGTTCGTGAGAAAATTCAGCTGAAATCGGTTCCTTACTACGGAATGGTAACCGACTCTATTGGATACATTCACTTGAATCAGTTCACCAACAAATCGGCAGGAGAAGTAAAAGAAGCATTGAAAGCATTAAAAGAACAAAATGCCAAGTCTATTGTGCTGGATTTAAGAGGAAATCCGGGTGGTTTACTGGATCAGGCTATCGACATTACCAACCTTTTTGTAGATAAAGGTGAAGAAATTGTGAGTACCAAAGGAAAAGTTTCGAAATGGGACAAAAGTTACAAAGCTACCAAGTCGCCTGTTGATGCTGAAATTCCAATTGCCGTATTGGTGAACAGAGGTTCGGCTTCGGCTTCGGAAATTGTTTCGGGCGCCATTCAAGACCTTGACAGAGGCGTTGTGCTTGGAAACAGAACTTTTGGTAAAGGATTGGTTCAAACGACAAGAAACCTTACCTACAACACCAAATTAAAGGTAACTACGGCCAAATATTACATTCCAAGTGGACGATGCATTCAGGCATTGGATTACAGCAACAGAAATGATGACGGCAGCGTTGGTAAAATTGCTGACTCATTAATTACTGAATATCAGACTAAAAATGGTCGTTTGGTGTACGATGGCGGTGGAATTCTTCCTGATATTAAAATTAAACCTGAAACCTATAGCGTTTTAAGTGTAAACCTGATCCGCAATTTCATGTTCTTCGATTTTGCAACCCTTTATGCAAATACTAACGAAAGCATTGCTTCAGCAAAAGAGTTTGAAGTGAGCGATGAGTTGTTTAAAGAATTTGTTGCCTATGTGAAATCGAAAGAGGATTTTACCTACAAATCGGAAAGCACTGAGATTATTAAGGCGTTGAAAAAATCAGCAAAAGAAGAGAAGAACTTTAGCATCTCTACCGATGAATTTGCCGCCTTAGAGGCGAAATTAGCTCCTAATTTAGATCGAGATATCGAGAGATTCAAAGATGAATTAAAAGAGCTCCTGGCTCACGAAATCGTGAAAAGATATCATTACCAAAAAGGGGGTATTGAATTTGGCTTGCGCGAAGATAAAACTTTGCTTCGTGCCATCGAAGTTCTTGAAAGCAATAACGAATATGCTGGTATTTTAGACGGCAGCATAGGATTACATGCAATAAATAAGTAAGCTCATAGCTTATAATTGATATTAAAAAAGCTCATTCTTTCGATGGAAGAATGAGCTTTTTCTTTGGTAGAATTTGAAATTATTCTGCCTGAGAATGGCATTCACAAATTATTGATTCGTAAGTTTTAAATTCGCAAAGTAAGCCTCCGTTCCTGGTCCTACCCACAAGCCAATTTTACCAGCCTTTTCTCCATGTTTTAGGTCATTAACAATTAAAGTAGCTTGCTCTACCCCATTTACATACAAAACTGCTTTACTGCCCTTAACCTTAATTTTTAATTTAGTCCAAACTCCTTCCTGCAAATCGGCATAAGTTTCATACTTTCCGGGCGTTTCTTTTCTTAATTTATGCCAAGGGTAATCGGGGTAACTAATGTATTGTACCGAATGATTACGACGCATTTGATCCTTGGCTCTCCCATTGGTTGGACGAATGTAAAAACATTCAAATTTTGAGTTGTCCTCGTTCACATGAAATGCCACACCAACAAAACCTCTGGCCATGGCTCCAGCACTTTCAGCACGCTTGCCAACTACATCCACTTCAATAATGCCATCTTTAAAATCAACTGATTTCAGTGCAATAAACCTTGCTTCGGTTTTTGCAGCCGAAGGTTCAACTCGTAATGATTTAATTCCTTTGTAATCGGACTTTTTGTAATTTGCATTTACTTCTTCCATTTGAGTATCAGAGGCCAATAAATCAACTTTTTGGGCATAGCCCGAAACTCCAAGTGTTACTAAACACAATACTATTACAATCGCTTTCATAAGTTTCAATTTAATTGATAATTTTGTTCATAATATTTTCGAATCGTTTGTTACTGATTGGATGATGAGTGATTATTTCACCATTATAGAGAATGCAAAATGATCCAAAAGCACAAGGTGATTTCTGAACTGCTACAGAATCTTTTAAATCGATCAGCTGAGCTGATAAATTATACTTTTGTTTGGCAGTTTTTAGAATTGCATTCACATTTTTTTCGGTATAAGGACATTGCACTGATCGCATAATAATTAAACCTTCTTCTTTTATTGGTGCGAGATCGGAAATATGATTTTTAAAGCTTGGGAGGCTTGATCTTTCGTTAAAACGAAGAGCCAAAAGCTGAAAATCAGGCATAGCCTTATCTACTACTTCAAACCCATGTTTCAGGAATATTTTATTATCGCACATAAAAGAGCCTTTTCTGCTCACAACTGCAACTCCTTTCATGCTGCTCGCTTTTGCTTCCTCGATACATTCTTTTAGTAAGGCTGAAGCATATCCTTTTTGTTTGAATTCCTTTTTAAATCCTACAAAAACACAGTGAATAAATTGGTAGTTTTTTGCATTTACTGGTCTGTGAGCAAATTCTCCCGGAATATATTCCAACATTCCCTGGTACGAGCCATCTTCCAATATCAATGCTTTAATTCTCAATCCTTTGGGGTAATACTCTTTAAACCAATCAATTTTATTTCTTAATTCTTTGTGCTTTTTTACATCCTTGTATCCGCAAACACCATATTCAGCTATATTTTCGGGTGTAAGGTTTATGATTTGAAAGTCTTTGTTCATGGGCGGTATTTTTACATTCTAAGGTACGCGATTTTTAAGAATACTTTACTGTTCATATGCAATTGGCAGCTATACATTCTATCATAAGCCTTTGCCAGTAGTCAAAAATAGATTAAGAGAATAGATATAGGGTTTCAGTATTAGATATTGGGACCTCTTAGATCAAATTTAATTTTTTAATCAATCAGTTACATGGCGATAATTGATACTAAAAAAAGCTCATTCTTTCGATGGAAGAATGAGCTTTTTCTGTGTATGATTGCTATTTATTTCAATTTCATATGCAAGATGGGATATGGTTTTCCAGAAGCATCAAGTTCAGATCTTTTGTAGGTTTCAAAACCAAATTTTTCGTAAAAACCTATGGCTTGTTCATTGTCCTCATTTACATCTACTTTACGTACATCCAAATTTTTAATGGAATAGTGCAAAAGCTCCTTTCCCACTCCTTTTCCCCTGGCATCGGGATGAATGAACAACATTTCCAGATTTTGCTCAGCCACACCCAGAAAACCAATAATTTCCTTGCTTTCATTTTTTAGGCATCGCAATTCGACCGCATCCAAATATACATTCAGAATTAAGGGTTTAAAGTAGGCGATATCTTCCTCTTTCAGAAAATGATGTGTTGCACGAACCGATGCTTCCCAAAGCCTTGCAATTTCCTGATAATCTGACTTTTGCACCTTCTCGATTCTATCAAACATGATCTAAGATTAATGTGCTTCCAACCAGTTCTCTCCTACTCCCATATCCACGGTAAGTGGTACGGAAAGTTGTACTGCATTTTCCATCTCTTCGCGAAGAATGACTTTCATCTGCTCCAGTTCCGATTTCAGACAATCGAAGTTCAATTCATCATGCACCTGAATGATCATTTTCGATTTCATTCCCTCCTTTTTCATGCGCTTGTCGATGTTGATCATGGCAATTTTAATAACATCGGCAGCCGAGCCCTGAATTGGTGCATTAATGGCATTTCTTTCTGCTACACCGCGTACAATGGCATTGCTCGAGTTGATATCTTTCAAATACCTGCGTCGCCCCATTAGTGTTTCGACAAACTCGTCCTCACGTGCTTTCTCAATGCTGGCATCCATAAAAGTTTTTACTTCAGGATAAGACTCAAAATATCCATCTTTTAGCTCTTTTCCTTCTTTTCTCGAAATGTCAAGACGTTCGGCCAATCCCCAGGCTGAAATACCATAAATGATCCCAAAGTTTGCAGTTTTTGCACGAGATCTCATATCCTTACTCACCTCTTCGATTGGCAATTTGTATATTTTTGCGGCCGTTGCCTGGTGGAAATCGGCTGCGTGATTAAAGGCATCAATCATGTTCTGATCCTTACTCATGTGTGCCATTAATCGCAACTCAACCTGCGAGTAATCGGCAGAAAGGAAAACATGCTCTTCTGTCGAAGGAATAAATGCTTTACGAATGTATCTTCCCTGCTCTGTTCGAATTGGGATGTTCTGTAAGTTTGGATTTGTAGAACTCAATCGTCCGGTTGCGGCTTCCGCCTGATTAAAGGAGGTATGAATTTTACCTGATGCCTTATTGATATAGGTTGGCAAAGCTTCTACATAAGTTGATATCAACTTTTTCAAAGATCTGAAATCCAAAATCTTTTGAATGATTTCGTGTTTGCCCTTAAGTTTTGTTAATACGGCCTCTGAAGTTGAGTATTGGCCCGATTTGGTTTTCTTCGCCTTGCTGTCCAGTTCCATTTTCTCGAACAGGATCTCACCCAACTGTTTTGGTGAAGCAACATTGAACTCTGCATCAGCCATTTCCTTAATTTCGGCCTCGATTCCATTCACCTCTTCGTTGAGTACTTTTGCGTAATCATGTAAGGTTGGAACATCTAATGATACACCATTGAATTCCATATCGGCCAGAAGGCTCATAAGAGGCATTTCCACCTCATTAAACAACTTGGCCAGCCCATTGGTCTCCATTTGCTTTTCAAGCTCCGATTTCAGCTCTAAAGCCAATACAACCTCTTCGCAATACTGATCGTGCTTTACGGGTTCTTCTTCCAACATCAGACTCAATTGAGCTTTTTTGCCTTTCCCCTTCTCCTCTTCCTGGATCACATTGTAATTCAAAACAGAATGGGCAACGAATGAAAATTCGTGTTTCAATTCCGGCTGAATCAGGTAATGGGCAATCATGGTATCAAAAATTGGAGCTTTCACTTCACAACCCAACCATGCAAGTGCCAAAATGTCTTTTTTACAATCGTGCCCTATTTTTACAATTTTCTCATCTTCGAAAATGTATTTGAATTCCTGGGCAACTTTTTTGGCTTCTTCCAAATTTTCCGGAAAGGGAACAAAAAAAGACTTGTCACTCTGAAATGAGAAGCACATTCCTCTTAATTTTGAGGTGTTTGGATCGGAATCGGATAAAATTGTTCTAAAAGCAAACTCTTTCTGAATACACAATTCTGCTTTCAAATCGGCCCTTACCTCCTCATTATCAAGCACAAAAAACTTAGAACTTAAAGTGTTTATGTCTCTGAGAATCACTTCTTTTTCTTCTGTCGAATCACTGTCCGTAGATTTTTCAGTCTGAGCAGTGAAAAGATCGCCCTGATTTTTGAAGACACGTTCGGCAAGGGTGAAAAATTCCAATTCCTTAAAAACGGCTCTCAAGTTAGCTTCATCGAAATCTATCAGTTTAAATTTTTCTTCGTCGAAATCTATTGGAGCATTCAATGCAATTTTTGCCAGCTCTCTCGAAAAACGAACCTGCTCTTCTGAGGCTACAATTTTTTCTTTCTGTTTTCCTTTTAACTGATCGGTATTCTCATAGAGACCATCTATGGATTTATACAATCCGATCAATTTCTGTGCAGTCTTTGGACCAATACCCGGACAACCTGGAATGTTATCGGCCGAATCGCCCATTAAACCCAGATAGTCGATAATTTGATCGGGATGATCCACACCAAAGTTTTCTTTCACTTCAGGAATTCCCCATACCTCAACTTCTTTGCCCGATCGTTTTGGTTTGTACATGAAAATATTTTCGCTCACCAATTGGGCGTAATCCTTATCGGGCGTCATCATGTATGTGGTAAATCCCTCTTTTTCGGCCTTTTTTGCCAGGGTTCCTATCACATCGTCGGCTTCGAATCCTTCCACATCCAGCTCGGGAATATTAAACCCCTGTATAATACGCTTGATGTATGGAATAGACTTGCGAAGATCTTCAGGCATTGGCGGACGTTGTGCCTTGTATTCCTTGAACATCTCGTGTCGGAATGTTGGTCCGGCAGGATCGAATACGACCGCAATATGCGAAGGTTTTTCCTTTTCGAGAACCTCTAAAAGCGTATTGGTAAAGCCCAGCATGGCCGAAGAATTAATCCCTGTAGAGGTAAATCTTGGATTTTTAATAAATGCGTAGTATGATCGGTATATCAAGGCAAAAGCATCTAATAAGAATAGTTTTTTGCCGGAATTACTTGCTGATGAGTGCATAAGATAAGAACTGTTTTTGTTTAACATGTGAATAGTGAAGCTATCCGTTACACAAAAATACAAGATATGAGATAGGAATCAATTCATTCTTAAATTTTGAGCATAAAAAAACCCGGATATATTTCCGGGTTCAAATGATATCTTCTTTAACTATTGATTGTCTGAGGCATACCACTCTGCAAAAGAAGTTGCGGTTTCGTGCAGTTTTAACGAATGAAGTTCCACTCCCTTTGGAAGTCTTTTCTTAATTCTTTCTGCAAAATCGGCAATCATATTTTCGCAGGTTGGCTGGTAATCCATCACAAAAAAACGATCGAACATTTGTGGAATATTCAGTTGATCGATATTTGGGGTATCCTTACTAAGTACCAAAGCATGATCCAGTTGATCAACAATCTCCTCTGCTACAATCGCTTTCAAATCTCCAAAATCCATTACCATTCCCAATTTTGGATTTGTTTTGTCGCTAATGGGTTCCCCAATTACGGTTACAAATAAAATGTAAGAATGACCATGAATGTTTTTACACAATCCATCATAGTTCCACAGGGCGTGTGCCATCTCAAAATGGAACTCTTTTGTTAATCTAATCTTTGTCATTGTTTATATAATAAAAAAACCGGTTTGAGCCGGTTTTTATTTCTTATCCATGTGTGCAATTGCTGATACAATCAACAATATTACTCAAACTACAGTGCTTTAGGAAATAATAAGTGTTTTTTCCTTCTCGTTTTGATGAAAGAACACCTTTATCCTTTAAAATTCCCAAATGATGAGAAGTTGTAGATTGTTCTATTTTTAATAATTCATGAATTTCAGTCACCGTCAGCTTCTTGCCATCTTCCAGATAACCTAAAATTGCAATTCTCATTGGATGGGCGATTGCCTTTAGCATATTGGCCGCCTGTTCCAGTTTTTCAGGTTCTAATTCTTTAATTTTCATACACTAAGATTATCACGTAAATTATCAAATGCAAATATATAAATATATTCGTGAATGAATGCTATAATCATATCGAAATATTTAAATTTCTCGTTTTGTAGATAATTTATTTGTAGTCTTAATAAAAACGGGATATTCGTATCCGAAAATTTTAGATACAAAGACAGTTTCATGAGTAGTTTAAATTGTTAACTTTGGTTTCTATGAGTTTGAAAAGAAGCAGTATTAGCATTATAAAATCTCCTATCGAGAAGGAAATGAAGCAGTTTGATTCCTACTTTAAGGAATCGATGAAGACGAAGGTAAGGTTATTAGACATTATTAATAATTACATTATCAAGCGAAAAGGAAAAGAGGTAAGGCCTATTCTTACTTTTTTAAGTGCCAAATTGCTGGGCGAAATTCAAGAATCGACCTATACTGCTGCTGCCTTAACTCAATTATTGCATACTGCCACCTTAATACACGACGATGTTGTTGACGAAGCCTACGAAAGAAGAGGCTTTTTTTCGATCAATGCTTTGTGGAAGTCGAAAGCAGCCGTTTTGGTTGGCGATTTTCTTTTGTCGAAAGGGTTGCTGGTTGCACTCGAAAATAAGGAGTATGAGCAACTACAGGTGGTTTCAGATGCTGTTAGAGAAATGAGTGAAGGAGAGCTTCTACAGCTAGAAAAATCGCGTAAGCTTGATATTACCGAAGAGGTATACTTTGATATTATCTATAAAAAAACGGCGAGTTTAATTGCTTCCTGTACTCAACTGGGTGCTTTATCGGTTGGTGCGAATCTGGAACAACAAGAAAAATTAAAAAAGTTTGGAGAGTACCTTGGCGTAGCTTTTCAAATGAAAGATGACCTGTTTGATTACGAAAAGCAGGGTAATATTGGCAAACCTACCGGTAATGATATCAAAGAAAAAAAGCTAACGCTTCCGCTGATTTATGTACTGCGTAATGTATCCGAAAAGGAGAGAAAATGGGCTTTAAAAATTATTAGAAAGCACAACAAAAATTCTGATAAGGTAAATGAACTGATTCAGTTTGTGAAAGAGAAAGGTGGCATTGATTACACTCGCGATAAAATGCTTGAGTACAAACAAAAATCTTTAGAAATTCTATCAGAATTCCCTGAATCTGAGACCAATAAATCTTTACAGGAATTGGTAGAATATACCATTTCGAGAACGAAGTAATTATGGAGCTTTTGGCAAGCTAAAGGTAAAGTTGCTCCCTACTCCTACTTCGCTTTCAACGGCAATTGTTCCGCCATTTTTTTCGACAAATTCCTTGCAGAGTATCAAACCCAGGCCAGTTCCGGTTTCATCCTGTGTTCCCAGTCGATTGTAATTGGTATCGATGCGGAATAACTTTTCCTGATTTTCAATACTGATTCCAATGCCATTATCCTGGATACTACAATAAATATCGCCATTCATCTCGGCAATGTTTACATTGATGATACCTCCGATATTGGTAAATTTCAAAGCATTCGAAAGCAGGTTTCTGATCACTGTTTCGGTCATGTATTTGTCTGCAAGCACATCTATCTGTGTCGATTCCTGAACTTTTACTTCAATTCTTTTACTTTCAGCTTTTGCCCTGTGAAGTAAGAGATTAGAATCGACCAATTCGCGAACTTTTATTTTTTCGGGTTTAAGTTTTAATCCTCCCGTTTGGGCACGCGCCCATTCCAATAAATTTTTTAACAAACTGTACTCCTGCTTCACCGAAGAATCGATCAGATTAATCATTTCGGTGAGCTGTTCACGCTGCATATCGGCATGATTCTCCTTTAAGATATGCACGATTGGCAGCATTGCATTAAACGGATTTTTTAAATCGTGGGCAATGATTGAAAAGAATTTATCCTTGGTTTTGACGGCCTCTTCAAGGGCTTTTTCATTCAATTTACGAGCTGTAATATCCCTGGCAACAGCCATTATGGTTTCGGTATTTCCATTTTCATCGAACTCTGGAATAAGCTGCCAATCGAAATACTTCTCTTCCCCATCGATATGAAAGGAGAATTCCACAACGCTTAATTCGGAAGTTTCAAAAACCTTGTTCATCTCCTCTTCCCAAAACTTACACATGTGTTCCGGAAAGCCAAGATCCTCGTGGGTTTTCCCTATAAATTCCTCTGGTTCAATATTTAGCAAAGGTTTGGTTGCCGAGTTCACAAACAAGTGTTTGTATTCCTTGTCGAATCGCATGATCAGATCAGGAGCATTTTCAACCAAAGTTCTAAATCGCTTCTCGCTTACTTTTAGGTTTTCTTCGGCCTTTTTTCTTTTCTCCAGGTTACGAATCGAGACAAAGAAGATTCTTTGCCCGTGCAATGGAATTAGTGTTGCACTTACTTCAACCGGTATTCTCTCGCCTGTTTTTTTTATTAATTCGGTTTCGAATAAAAGATGATCTTTATCTTTCATTTGCTGTTGCCTGATGCTAAATTCCATCGACTTTTCAGGATCATCAATCTCGTGAACCGATAAATTTCTAAATTCCAACTCATTGTAACCTAGAAGAACTGGTAATTTTGAGCCAAAATCGAGGATATTACCCTTTGAATCGTGAATTAAGAATGCATCTCCTGCCGATTCAAATATATTTTTAAAGAACTCTTCTCTCTGTCCTACCTTGTCAACCAGCTGATAATACCCGGTGATATCTTTACTTTCAATTACAAGTCTTTCAACAAGTCCCTCTTCGTTTACAATCGGACTAATGGTTTTTTCCTCAAATTTAATTGTATTGTTAAATTCAAATGATTTTAGGAATCGATCCGATTTTTTAGCCTTAATAACTTCCTTAACAACACATTCTTCACAAACATCATCTAAATCATAAAATACTTTATGACATTTTTCTCCTATAATCTCGCTTCTCTTTTTACCAATTTGATTCAATCGGTTCCTGTTTACCTCTACAACAGTAAAATTAGTATCAATTACAGATAGGTATTCCTGAGTCTGGCTTTTTGCATTTCTTAGTAAATGCTTCACCAAACCAGACTTGGCGCCAAATGATTGTTTTACACTCTTTAATTCGGCCTCCAATTCTTTAATTCGTATTCGAAGATGTTCTGAGCTTTCTTTATACATCTATGTAAATTGAAAGTAGTATGCTTTAATTATCAATAATATTGTGAAGTTAAATAATTTTGATTGTATTTAACGCAAAAAGTCGGAAACTTTTTCCGACTTTTTGATAAATAATATTCACATTATTAAAAATATGTGATGGTTTTTTCTTCTCCTGTTTCAATTTTGTGAATTTCGCTAAGCAGGTTGTTTGCCAAACTCGAAGCACCTATTCTTAGGTACTCATTGTTCAACCATTTCTCACCAAGGTTGCGATTCGAGATGGAATAGAACTCAATTGCATCTTTCGCAGTAGAGATTCCTCCTGCTGGTTTGAAACCAACCATACGACCTGTTTTCTCATGATACTCGGCAATTGCCTGAGTCATGATATGAGCTGCTTCAAGCGTCGCATTAACAGGAACCTTACCTGTTGATGTTTTAATAAAATCTGCTCCAGCTTCCATCGCCAAAATCGACGCGGTTCTGATGTTAGTTGCAGTTTTCAACTCGCCTGTTTCCAAAATCACTTTCAGGTGCCCTTTTCCACATGCTTCTTTCTGAGCTACAATCTCATCGAATACAGTTTGATAATCGCCAGCCAGGAAAGCTCCTATCGAAATCACGATATCAATTTCGTCGGCTCCTTTTTCTACAGCCATTTTACATTCTAATGCCTTAACTTCAATGTATGATTGTGAAGATGGGAAAACACCGGCCACAGAAGCAATATTTACTCCTTCTGCTTTTAAGTTTTCATTTAATGTTGGCACCTGGTATGGGTATACACAGATGGCAGCAACATTTGGCATGTCAAAATCATTCCGGAAGTTGTTTACATTATCTGCAAAACTTTTGGCTCTTTCGTGTGTATCTGTAGAATTTAAAGTTGTTAGATCGATTAACGAAAAGTTTTTCTTTAAATTCTCTACACTGTACAATGAATCAAAATCAGAAGCAATAATCTCTTTAACCTGATTTGCTACTTCCTGATCGTTCAATTCAAGATTGTACGTTTTCAAGATCTCTAAAATGTTTTTCTTCATTTTTTGAAGTTTCAAAAATGTAATTAATTAATTTTTAACCGGTTGCGAATTTCTTCGCTGATTTTTCCATTTCGTACTTTTCAGTACTCTTCGTAAAGTCACAAAACTATATAAAAAAACAGTTTTTTGTGCCCGTTTTTGATCTTATTTCATTAATCAGTAGAAAGTTTCGTGTTTTGTTTGTGGCGATTCGAGTCGCGATTTGTTTTCTTTTCGAGATTTTTGACCAGGGCCTCATTTAAATCGACCCCAGTCTGATTGGCCAGGCAAATCAAAACCCAAAGTACATCTGCCATTTCATCGGCTAAATCAACATCCTTATCCTTTTCTTTGAAGGATTGTTCGCCATACTTTCTGGAGATGATACGGGCAACCTCTCCCACCTCTTCGGTTAGAATTGCCATATTGGTAAGTTCGTTGAAATATCGAACTCCATATTTTTTAATCCAATCGTCTACCTTTTTTTGGGCTTGTTTTATCGTTAAGTCTTCCATTTATTCTTTGTTTTTGGTATCGATAATAATGGTTACCGGTCCATCGTTCACAAGGGCTACTTCCATATGAGCACCAAATTTTCCGGTTTGCACTTTTGTACCCGATTCGCGTTCTAATTCTTTCACAAAATATTCGTACAAAGGAACCGAAATATCAGGCTTTGCCGCGGCAATATAGGATGGTC
The DNA here is from genome assembly GCF_013141825.1 of Marinifilum caeruleilacunae. GTDB lineage: Bacteria > Bacteroidota > Bacteroidia > Bacteroidales > Marinifilaceae > Marinifilum > Marinifilum caeruleilacunae. The sequence goes on along the minus strand of NZ_RZNH01000011.1, from coordinate 22,772 downwards.
GGTTGCCCTTTTTGGTTTTGGCATGTAAGGTAAACTGACTAACAGTTAGTATATTTCCCTTTACATCAAGCAAGGATTTGTTCATGACTCCATCTTCATCATCAAAAATTCTAAGATTACAGATCTTCTTGCTCAACCAGTTTGCGTCTTCCTTCGTATCTTCATTTTCAATTCCTACCAGAATCATCAGGCCTTCGCCAATTTGTCCAACAATTTCATTTTCAACTGTTACAGAGGCTTTACTTACTCGTTGTATTACAACTCGCATAACTAAATATTTATTAAGATGTTTATATTTAAGGTGAGTTCCTTCTATCAGATTTTAAAGATAAGCCAGTCTGCTTGAGATTCATTGATGAAATCGATGACATGTTCAATAAAATCAGCTTGTCAAAATTAAGTCTAAATTAATATCTTTCATAAATAATAATGATATTTGTGATTAGAAAACAAAATCAAAATCATGAATTATTTCATCAGCAATTCCAACGATCCTTATTTTAATTTAGCCTGCGAAGAATACCTTCTGAAAAATTACGATGAAGATTTCTTTTTTCTGTACATCAATCAGGATTCTCTGGTGGTGGGAAAACATCAAAACACCCTGGCCGAAATTAATCTTGATCGGGTAAATGCTGAAAATATTCCGGTGGTTCGCAGGCTATCGGGTGGCGGAACAGTTTATCATGATTTTGGAAACCTGAACTACTGCCTGATTAAAAAAGGCGAAAAGGGAAAATTGGTTGATTTTAAAGCTTATAGTCAGCCCATAATTAATGCCCTGCAAAAACTTAATGTAAACGCAAAATTCGAGGGAAAAAGCGATTTGACCATTGATGGAAAAAAGTTTTCGGGCAATGCATCCCATGTATACAAGAACAAAGTAATGCAGCATGGCACAATGCTATTTTCGAGCGATTTAAAGCGCTTAAATCAACTTTTAAAGGTGAATCCTTTAAAGTTTAAAGACAGAGGCGTAAGATCCATTAGAAGCCGCGTAACCAATATTACAGATTACCTGTCCTCCTCCATTACAATTTCAAATTTCGCCGAGCTGGTGATCAAGGAATTTGAAAACACTTATCCAAACTCAAAACCATTCACTTTTTCGCAAGAAGATATAAATGCTATTGAAAAAATAAGGTCAGAGAAATTTCTCACCTGGGAATGGAACTATGGGTATTCGCCCAATTACAATTTTGAAAAACTTTGTACTTACCCTTCCGGTAAAATTCTTGAAATTGAAATGAGAGTAGAGAAAGGCTTGATTACAGAGCTGGACATAACAGGCAATTGCATTAAAAATGACCAATTTGAAGACTTCCTAAATACAATAAAAGGTACAAACCACATTAACACATTGATCTACAACAATATTAACTCAATTAATTTAGACTTATACTTTAATAATATAAGCTCTAAAGAGCTATATCAGTTATTTTTTTAAAATTATTTATGCTGATAACTGTTTGATAAGGAGTAAATTACAGGCTGTAATTCTATTTAGATAAACATTCTTAATGAAAATATTTCCAGACACTTAATGCTTTAGAATTTCCAATTTCAGCAGAAATTTCATTTATTGTGGCCTTCTTCACATTATCAACCGACTTAAACCTTTGAATTAACTTTTGAACGGATTTAGGACCAATTCCTTCGATCCGATCCAATTCAGAACCAACAAAAGCTTTCGAACGCTTTTGTCGATGAAATGTAATGGCAAATCTATGCGATTCATTTCTTAAATGCTGTATGGTTTTCAATGTCTCCGAATTCTTATCCAGATACAAAGGATAAGGATCACCAGGAAAATAAATCTCCTCTAATTTCTTTGCAATACCAATTACTGATATTTTCCCGCGTAAATCTAATTTCCCCAAACTATTTAAAGCAGCACCTAACTGTCCTTTCCCTCCATCAATTACAATTAATTGCGGCAGTGTTTGATTTTCCTCCAATAATCTTTTGTACCTACGATATATAATTTCTTCCATAGAGGCAAAGTCGTTTGCCCCAACTACTGTTTTTATATTAAAATGTCGATAATCTTTTTTATAAGGTCGGGCATTTCTAAATACAACACAAGACGCAACAGGATTTGTTCCTTGTATATTCGAATTATCGAAACATTCAATATGAACCGGTAGGTCTTTCAATCGCAAATCATTTTTCATTCGTTCCAGAATTCTATCAGAATGAGATTGCTTTCTCGATTTTTCCCCCTGCTTTAACTTCTCGAGACGGTAATATTTGACATTACGAAGCGACAGGTCCAGTAATTTTCGCTTGTCGCCACGTTGAGGAACCAAGCATTTTACACCACTATATGGCAAATCGATATCGAAAGGAACCAGGATTTCTTTTGCAGTACTAAAAATTTTCTGTCTGATTTCTGTTATTGCGAGAAGTAGTAAATCTTCCTTGCTCTCTTCTATTTTCTTTTTTAGCTCAATTGTATGCGCCTGTATAATGGCGCCATTTACAACCTTTAAAAAATTGACATATGCTGACTCTTCATCTTCAAGAATTGAGTATACATCTATATTGTTAATCGATGGATTTACAATGGTAGATTTGCTTTGATATTTATCCAGTAGTTCAAGCTTCTCTTTAATGATATGCGCCTCTTCAAACTTAAATTCTTCAGCCAAATCTGTCATTTTACTTTTAAGATGAGAAGTCACCATACGAATATTCCCTTTCAGGATATTTCGAATTGCCTGTATGGTTTCATTGTACTCCTCCTGACTGATTTTTCCAACACAAGGTGCCTTACAATTTCCAATATGATATTCCAGGCACACTTTAAATTTACCATTCAATATTGCCTCCTGGTTTAAGTTTAGATTACAAGTTCTCAATTTATATAAGGAACGAATCATATCCATTAGTGTCTTTACCATTTTAACACTTGTGTACGGACCAAAATATTCAGAACCATCTTTTACAAGGTTACGGGTAACAAAGACACGTGGAAAATTTTCTTTCTTGATGCAAATCCATGGAAAAGATTTATCATCTTTTAATAAAACATTGTACCGTGGTTGATGCTTTTTTATCAGATTATTTTCCAAAAGCAATGCATCTTCTTCTGTATTTACAACAATATGCCTGATTTCAGATATTTTCCGAACCATGATATTGGTCTTTGCATTATCATGCACCTTGTTAAAATATGAAGCTACCCTACGCTTTAATCTTTTCGCCTTACCCACATAAATAATGGTATTGTTCTCGTCGAAAAATTGGTATACACCAGGTTCTTCAGGCAAGGCTGAAATCAGAGATTTTAAATGGTCAATGTTTTTGTTTTTAATCATCGATACTTGTACAGAGAATTACTAATCGTTGGCGAATAAATCTACTACTTTAAATTGGTCTACATCGAACAATCCCTTATCAGATAATTTTAATTTTGGAATCACCAGGAGAGACATAAATGCAAGTGTCATGAATGGCGATTCAAAATCGGATCCAAGTGCCGAAGCAAAATCCCTAAGCTCTGAATAATCCTGAATCAACTCCTCTCCTGTTTTATTAGACATCAATCCGGCTACTTCGAGTTTTACAAATTTTGAATCTCCATTATTCACAGCAACAATTCCACCTTTTAAATCAATCAGGGTATTTATTGCATGAATCAATTCTTCATCGCTCGTACCAATGGCAATAATATTATGACTGTCGTGGGCAATACTTTCTGCAATGGCTCCTTTCTTAAATCCAAAGCCTTTTACAAAACCTACCACCGGTTTGCCATTATCGTAACGACTCATCACAACCATTTTTAATAGATCATTGTCAACGTCAGCAACCAAATTTGAATCTTCAATTTTTGGATCGCATAAAATGGAGTCGGTAATCAGATCACCATCCTTTGCCACCATAACTTTAATCTTACCATTCTTTGGTTGGACTTTTAAGTCTGACAAGCAGATTGCCTTACGACTAAAATTATTCAATAAAATTTCGTTGTGAACTTCGAATGATGCTTTGCCATTTTTATAGATACACTCTCCTTTTCGATACGACTCGATAACATCAAATGAATCCAAATTGTCTACAAGAATAAAATCCGCAGAATCCCCTTTTTGAAGCAAACCCAAATCCAATCCGTAATGATGAATTGGATTGTAACTGGCAGCTCGTAATAAATTAAATAGATCATATCCTTTTGCCAATCCTTTTTTAATTAGGTAATCGATATGACCATCCTCGGCCATATCATCAGGATGCAAATCGTCGGTACACAGCATCACTTTTTCAGGATGTGTTTCGAGTAAGGAACTCAGTGCATCAAAATCCCGAGCAGCGCTTCCTTCTCTAATTTGGATCATCATGCCCAAAGCAATCTTATCTAAGGCCTCTTCTAAAGTTGAACACTCATGATCGGCAGAAATGCCAGCTGCAACATATTTTTTCAAATCTGCACCCTTTAATCCTGGTGCATGACCATCTATCTTTTTTCCTAATTTTTTACAGGCAACAATTTTTTTGAGCACTTCTAAATCTTCCTCTACCACGCCCACAAAATCCATTACCTCTGCCAGGCAAACTACCTCTTCTCTCTTGAGCAAACTTTCAACAATATTACTATCCAAAACAAAACCGGAAGTTTCATGTTCTGTTGCTGGCACACAAGAAGGCACTCCAAACTTGATTTCCAATGGAACCTTCTTTGCATCATTAATCATGAAGTCCACGCCAATTTCGCCCAGCACATTTGCAATTTCATGAGGATCGGTCACCAAACCCAGAGTTCCACACTTTACCGCTTCGGCCGCAAATCGACTTGGAATTAACAATGAACTTTCGATATGCATATGTGAATCGACCAGTCCAGGCAAAATATATCGGTTGGGAACATCTTCTTTTGGCAGTATGGAATCTATTCTTCCGTCAACCACTTTAATTTCACCCGAAACGATTTCTCGTGAAATAACATCTACAATTTTACCCGATATTTTAAAATTTTGATCTTTCATGTTAGAGAATTTAAGAGTACAAATACACTTACAAAAAGGCCCGAAACTATCGCTTTGTTTGAAACAAGGAGATCGATTTCGGGCGTTTTAAGGAGTAAACTTTTGAAAAATACTCCTTGGTTCCACGTGGAACATTATCGTCCCATAAGTACCAAAAGAACGTTTATATCACTTGGCGACACACCAGAAATTCGTGATGCCTGCCCTATTGTCTGGGGTTGAATCTTATCCAACTTCTGTCTGGCTTCGGTCGATAAGGACTGTAAAGTCATATAATCAAATCTACCTTTTATATCGATATTTTCCAAACGCGTTAGCTTATCGGCTATCAATTTTTCACGATCGATATAACCGCTGTATTTAATTAGGACCTCAGCTGCTTCTATAATTTCATCTCTTCTGTTTGGGATCTCTTCGATCACCTCTTTTAAAGGAGTAACATCCTCGATCAAATCGTGAATGCCTACTTGAGGACGTAAAATAATATCATATAATTTTACACCTTGTTTAAGTGGACTTGTTCCCAATTTTTCCAAAACAGGATTTAAGAATTTTGGTTTACAACTAAACTCTTTACAGAAATTGTATAGTTTATCTCTGTAGAAAATCTTCTCTTCGAGAAGATCCATTCTCTCCTGTTCAGCCAATCCCAACTCAAATGCTTTAGGTGTTAATCTCACATCTGCATCATCCTGGCGTAGCAAAATTCTATATTCGGCTCGAGAGGTAAACATACGATATGGTTCATCTACTCCTTTTGTTACAAGGTCGTCGATTAATACACCAATATATGCTTCATCTCGTTTAAGGGTAAATTCTGATTTTCCCTGTACCGATAAAGCTGCATTTATTCCGGCAATCATTCCTTGAGCGCCAGCTTCTTCGTAACCTGTTGTTCCGTTAATCTGACCTGCAAAATACAGTTTGGAAATAATTTTGGTTTCCAGTGTGTGATACAATTGAGTTGGATCAAAATAATCATACTCGATTGCATATCCAGGTCGGTACATTTTCACATTTTCCAAACCAGGAACTTTTTGCAAAGCTTTTAACTGAACATCCCAAGGCAAACTTGATGAGAATCCATTGATGTAATATTCGTGGGTATGTTCCCCTTCGGGTTCCAGGAATAATAAATGTTCGTTCTTTTCTGCAAATGTTGAAAGTTTGGATTCAATACTCGGACAATATCTTGGACCTGTACTCTGAATGGTTCCATTGTACATTGGCGAATCTTCAAATCCTTCACGCAAATTATCGTGTACTTCCGGATTGGTATAGGTAATATAACATGGTCGCTGGCGAAGTGTTTTGTCTACATGATCTTTTAAGTATGAAAACTGGTAGAAACCTTCTTCACCACCCTGTTCTCTCATTACAGAAAAATCGATGGTTCTTCCATCTAATCGAGCAGGTGTACCGGTTTTCATTCGTCCTACTTCGAAGCCAAATGATTTTAATTGTTCGCTGATACCAAAAGATGCTGGTTCGGCCGATCGGCCACCGGTTTCCTGTTTTCTACCAATGTGCATTAATCCGTTAAGGAAAGTTCCATTGGTTAGAACTACGGTTTCAGCTAATATATCAATTCCAAGTTTGGTTTTTACCCCTTTTACAATGCCATCTTCTACAATAATTGCAACTACAGCATCCTGCCACATGTCCAGGTTATCGGTATTTTCAACAATTTTTCTCCATTCTGCAGAGAAAATCATTCTATCGCATTGGGCTCTCGGGCTCCACATTGCCGGACCTTTTGAACGATTCAACATTCGAAATTGAATGGAAGATCGATCGGTAACGATCCCGGTATATCCGCCTAATGCATCCAATTCACGAACAATTTGACCTTTCGCAATTCCCCCAATTGCCGGGTTACACGACATTTGAGCAATCTTGTTCATGTCCATTGTGATTAAAAGAACAGATGAACCAAGATTTGCAGCGGCTGTAGCTGCTTCACATCCTGCGTGACCGGCTCCTACTACTATTACATCATACTTAGGCAACATACTATAATCAGATATTTGTATTCTTTATTCCTTATTTATCTACAAAGATAAATATTTTACACTAATCTACTGAATATCAAAACACTAGAAAACTAAAAACATTTCTAATTGCTTGTTATTCAGCAAAATAAATTAAAAAATTTCACAAATTTAATCAATCTTGGAAAGTAATGCTAATGATTCATCCTCCTTTTGTGTCATGATGGCCTGATCTTCATCTGTTTTATCGTCGATTCCCAACAAATGAAGTACACCATGTATAATGACACGATGAAGTTCTTCTAAATATTCGCATTTGTATTCGGTAGCGTTGTCACGAACCGTATCAACACTAATAAAAAGGTCACCGGAAATGATATTGGCAACTGTGTAATCGAAGGTGATAATATCTGTGTAATAATCGTGGTTTAGGTGTTCACGATTCATTTCCAGTAAGTAATCATCGGAACAGAAATAGTAGTTAATCTCCCCTATTTCTCCACCATTATTTACGACAACGCGATTGACCCAATCGCTTATGCGTTTTTGATCAATCGCGGGAATTTCTGTTTCACACGAATTATATGTAATCAACATTTAAGCAAATCTAAATTTCATATCAACCAAGGCGCCATTTTCGCAAAATTCAATATCATCAGCAAGGTGATTCATTAAGAAAATTCCTCTACCATGAGTTTTTTCGATGTTCTCAGGTAAGGTTGGATCAGGAATATTTTCGTAATCAAAGCCAGATCCTTCATCTTCAATAATAAACTGAATAGCTTCTTCATCGATATTGAACTCGACTTTGACATTTTTAGAAACATCTAATCGATTACCATGCAGAATAGCATTGTTTACAGCCTCAATGATTGCTACCGAAATTTTACCATAAATTTCAGAGCTTAAATTGTAGGAAGATGAAATATCGTCTATCAATCTTTCAACCCTACTTATGTTTTCTAGTTCAGATGGAAATACCAACAAGTTATCAGATTTAGTCATTATTTAGTTTTATCATATAATCTAAGTACAACTTATTATAATAGTCGAACATTTTGACATTTGAGTCATAAAATACTCCTTCAAAATCGCTTCGTACTCTTTTATACTCAAATATTTCTCTAGGGTTACTCAATTTTATAATATTTCCTGATTTACTTTCACGTTTCTTATCAAAATCTTTTTCTCTATGGGCATTTTCGGCCTCTAATAATTTTGAAAAAATACGATTTTGGCGAAATATCATTGACGAATTTATCGAAAAATTAGAAATGTCCGACTCCATTTGGTCAAGCATTTTGGTTACTTCACGTAAGATTTTTTCACTTTCGTTCCCCAAACCACCTTTTTGAAGCATTTCGTTCAAATTTTGACGATACATTTCCTGTCTTTGCAAAAACTTTCCTAACTTCTCTTTTGAACCATTTTCTACATTTCCATTTTTCATATCAGAAATTAATTCTTCCAACATCTTTTTTAGAGATTGTTGCTGAGATTTTAGTCCGGGAAAGGAAGCTTGGCCATTTTTCTTGTCTCCCAACTGATCGCCTGGCATTGCATTTGCCATTTGCTCCATCATCTGATTTAAGGCTTCTGATAGAAATACGCTTAATTCATTAACGTCGGTCAATACTTTTTGTTGCCCTGTTGCGGCCTGAACTTTTCTTCTTTCACTGGCTTCCGTAATCACATTTTCCAGTTCATTTTCGATGTTAAATATTCTATTTCCCACCAACGATGCCACTTGCGGCGATCTGGATGATAAGGCAAGCAATGAATCCTGAATGAGCTTATACTCTTCTTTCAACTCGCCCTGTTCTTCTATCATTTCGGCATAAATTGGGTTCAAATATCCAATTCTTTTAAAAGCATTTAACACATCTTCCTGCTGGAATGAGAATTCGATCAAATTGTTCATCAGTCGGATCAAATTACCAATGTCTTCGGTAATTTGAGCCGCAGTGCTATTAGAGATGTTATCATTTAATTTTTGCGCCAACTTCCGCTGTTTCGCAGAGGTTTTTTTCATATTCTTTGCGCCTTTTCCTGTCTTGCTGTTTTGAATTAAGTCTGTCGATTCTTTAATCAGATCATTAATTTCCTTTTGCTGATCACTGATATCTTCATCGAAATCATAAGGTTTTTGAATGGCTGAGTTTTGATCTAAAACATCTTTTAAATCTTGTGTAAGCTCATCCCATTTTTCCTTTCCGCTCTGCTGAATTTCTTTTAATTTTTCACTATCTCTGCGTTTGTTATCTGCAGCATTTTCCTGTTCATCGGCCAGTTTCTGTATTCTGTCGCTTAGCTGTTGTACGCGAACTTCTATTTCATACCTTTCCAGAAGTTGTAAGTTTCTATCCAACTGTTTTTGAAAATCATTCATCGACATTTTTAATTGATTTCCAAGCTTGTTGATGTCCTCAGATTTCATATCATCAGCCAGTTTATTGAACTCTTCAAACAATTTCTGAAGTTCAGGATCCATTACTTTTTCAAGCAATTCTTCAATCTGCTTTTGCTTGTCCATCAGCACAGGATCATCCATTCCCGAAGAGTTCATCAACCGATTCTTTCGTTGGTTCTCCTGCATTACTTCTTGCAACAATTCGTCCAGTTGCTTCTTCTTATCTCCTATTTGATTTAGAAGCTGCTCTTGTTGCCATTTTTCGGCCGATCCGTCCAACGCATTTTTTTGCATCCGCAAAATATCCTCTTGTATGGATTCACTCAACTGAATTCCTTTACTGATTTTACTTCCGATGCTATCCTGTACAGCTGCGTTTAAATCGTAAAGTTGTTTTGAATCGGGAATGTAATAATTGAATTGTTGCGAGCTTGCTTTTTTGGCGCCATTAATTGCATCGTTATCGAAAACTTCGAAATGATATTTGACATTGCTTCCCTCCTGAAAATTTTCTGAAGAAAAATCAAATGAAAAGAAAAACTCCTGTGAACTTAAATTTTGATTTACCGAAATCGGAATATAGGTTGGTGATAAATTTTCGGCCTGGTACACAAATCTCAATTTTGAGAATCCGTAATCATCTTTTATTTGTCCTCGAAAATAATATCCCGATTCAATAATTGAATCCTGAATGCTTGCAATTTTAATTTGAGGGTACAAATCAGGAATCACATCAATATGATATTGGGCATAAGATTCTCTATCAAATTCGTCGTTTGTTAGAAATACTCTATAAGAATTCTTTTCACTGATTTTCCGCGAAAATTTCAGCACATTTCCTTCTAAAATTACTGGTGTAGGATTCAGAGAATCAGAAAAAATCAATTCTCCTGCACTTGAGAGCTCTGTTTCAAACTTCCACTCTAAATCGGAACCCGCTGGCACACTGACATCTCCGATGTTTTTTTCGACCTGTAAGGGCAATTTCGTATAAGGTGGCGATTTGATCGAAATAGAAAAATTTTTAATGCCTGGCTTGGAAATTACCTTTATTTGAAAATTTTCTGAAATTACCTTTCCCGATTGCAGTCGAAATGAAATGTTCGAATTGATATTTCTAAACAAGTAGCTGAATTTTCCAGATTTTTCCTTCTTCAGTAAAAACCTTGAATTATCAGTTATCAGGTAAACTTCCTTCGGAATGTATTTTCCTTCGGTATGCACTTTTAAGGAGAAATCAGAGCCTTTAACCGCTCTGCCCGACCAATCGTCCAAATGGAATGAAAAATCGGCAGGAGGAGCATATTTGGTATTAAAATTCACGAGTCTTTCCGTACTGTTGGAGTACATATCGGGAATTAAAAAGTGAACCAAAATCAGTAAACCAAAAACCGCGACCAGGTATTTCAAATACTTGTAATTGGTCTTAAAAGAAACTGCTCTTCGAAAAGGAACTAATTTTACCGAATCGATTCTTTGATTGATGCTTGCAAGAAGCAATGAATTTTCTTTGTCTTTTAATTCCGAAGCCTGCTCGGTTAATTCAAGCGTATTAATTAATTTATCCTGAAGTTCCGGAAAATGTTCAGATATAATTTGAATGGCTTGTCGGTAAGAAATTCGCTGGCCAATTTTTAACAAGCCAACTATTGGGCGTATTAAAAATTGATATCCCAGGAATAGAATAAAAATTATCGAAAAGATAACAAGGATTGTTCGAACCTTAACCGAAAGGTATAAATTGTATTCGGAAAAAGAAATGAGAAAAAAGTAAGACAAGAACAATACGAGACACAACAGAACTCCACGCAAGAGTAAATTCTGATAATATTTGCGAATAAAACGATCGAGTTTCGCAATAAAAATATCCCGATTATTTTCCATTTCTTACCTGTACGTAATTAAATTAGTTACGATACAACCACTGAGCAGGATTCAATTTGGTGCTACCTTTCCACAATTGAAACTTAAGAACTGTCTGATCTTGAGAACTATCAGTATATACTACTCCAATCTTTTCTTTCGATTGAACTAGATCGCCTTTCTTTACATTTACTGTAGCCAGGTTAGAATATACTGAGAAAAACTCTCCATGGCGAATAATCACAACATTGTTTAATCCAGGCATGGAAAGAATGTGTGTTACCTCTCCTTTAAAAACCGATCGGCAATCCGATTTTGAGTCTGTTGTGATATTTACTCCATCGTTACGAACGGTAACATGTTTCAAAACCGGATGTGGATGTTCTCCAAATTTTTCCGAAATAAATCCTGTTTTAGTAGGCCAAGGTAATTTTCCTTTGTTTTTATCGAATGATAAAGAGAGTGTTTTATCCTCTGGGGTTATCGCATATTTGCCTGCAGATTTGCTTGATTTTTTAGCCAATCGAGCCTGGCGTTCAATAATTTTTTGAATTTCTTTTTGCAGCTTTTGAGCGTACCTTTTCTGTTTTCTTAAATCATCGCGCAATTGTTTTTCACGCTTCTTAAGGTTTTGAACCAATGCCGACTGTTGTGACTTTTCTGCCGATAATTTTTTGTTTTCGTCGGTTTTTTGGGCCAACAGTTCTTCCTTCTCGCCTTTAACTTTGTTTAGTTCTACAATTTTAGCTGCTAGTGAATCTTTCTTTTCACCAATGGTTTTGCCTTGTTTTCGGCTGTATTCTGAAAATTGCTGTAGGTATTTGTATCGTTTATATGCCTGGTTAAAATCTTTTGACGATAGCAAAAACATTAATTTTTCGTAGGAATTTTTTTGCTTATGCGCATAAACAATCACCTTGGCATACTGCTTCTTTAATTTATCCAGCTCATCTTCGAGCTTTGAAATATCGTTTTGTTTTTGTCGAATTTGACTTCCGATATGGGAGATTTCTGCTTCAATGGAATTAATGAGAGCTTGCCTCGATCGAATTCTTTGATTCAACAAATTCAATCGTCCCAAACTCACTTTCTTATTTTTTACCGTGTTATTAATGAGCGTATTGGTGTAGGCGATGTCTTTTTCGTTCTGCTCTTTTCTTTTTTTAAGTGTTGACATACTGGTCTGCGAAAAAGCATCTACCGATAAACTGATCAGTAAAACCAATACATACAGAGTGATAACAGAAAATCTTTTTTTGGAAACGCCTATCATTTCGTTTACGGATATATTCTTTCGTACTTGCTGGAAATTTTAAAGGAAAATTTCAGTTTTTCGTCGAAAGCAATCTTATTAAATTTAACACTACAAGATAATAAATGTTTCGGATCAACCACCTCGAAACTCAATCGCTGTGGAAACTTTCTATCTTCGAACATTTTAAAATCGCGATACTTTACACTCACATCCCGGGCGTCGTCGAAATCTCTTACTAAAACATCGGTAATTCGCATTAATGAAGGATCAATTTCAACTCTCTGATAACCAAATCGCGTAAGCTTTTTAAGTTTGTCTTTTCTAAGTTTACGATCTACTTTTCGCGATTTTTCGGAGGTAAATACATACATGTTATCAACGATTCTCCCATTAAATCCACGAATAAATGATTTTTCCTTTTCACCATTTGTGGCCTGGAAAACTGAGTTGGTAAGGATGGCCTGCAGTGATTCAAAATTAAGATCTACATTCAATTTTTCCCTAAAAAAGTCGTAATCATCAACAAAGTAGGTCTTTTTCATTCGGTCAATCATCTTTACCGAATCCTGACTAATCATTAATCTAGCAACTTCTAAACCCCCAACCGGAGCGGTAATAGAAATCCAAATCAGGCTATCTTTTTGAATCTTGATTGCACCTTTGAAACTCTTTTTTACCCCTTCAACCGAATAGTTGGCAGAGAATTTTTTTACGAACAATGTATTATAATGCAGGCTACTGTCTATCATATGTCGATAGAGTTTTGCATCAGACATTGGTTTGGCCTTTATCACGCCAAGTTCGTAGCTTGTTTTACACGAAAACTGAATAAAAGCCATGATTAAAACCATGGCTCCCAGGTATAATTTTGAATTTAATTTACTCTTCATCTTTCTTTTCTTCAGGAATTGTTCCTGTTTTAACCTTTTCGGCAAGGTATTCTGAGCCTTCACCCAATTCCAATGCTTTTTTCCATTCTTCTAAAGCCTTCTCTCCTTCGCCCAATCTGTACAAGATATCACCGTAATGTTCTACCTGAACTGCTGAGTCGTCGCCTCCAAACTGAAGTGCTTTTTCCATTGTAGTTCGGGCCTCTTTGTACTCGCCTAAACGATAAAGCACCCATGCATGCGTATCAAGGTAGGTCGGATTTTCAGCTTCTAATTCGATGCATTTCGAGCTCATTTCTTTGGCTTTTTCAAGTTGCTCTCCTCTCACCGAAAGGTAGTAACTGTAGTTGTTAAGAACAATCACATTATTCGGTTCATACAACAAAACTTCATCATATGATTTGAATGCTTTTTCGGCATCGCCTTTCTGATAATAAGCATCGCCCATATAGGTTCTGAACTGAATTTTTAATCGAATATTATCGCCAACATAGATCATTCCGTTTTCGAAAGCATTGATCGCTGTTTTAAAATCGTTCTTTTGAGCTGCTGCAACACCCTTAAAAATGTACAGCAAAGGTTGACTTGGAAAGTAAGTTAAGGCTTCAGAACTTACTTTTAGCATCCCTTCAAAATCCAACAATTCATTATGAATCAGTAAGAGTTCTTCCCAAACTACGTAGTTCGATTTATCATCTTCGAGTACTCTTTCCAAATGGTATTTTGCACCTTCGTTGTCTTTTCTCTTTCTTAAGAAATCGGCATACAACGCATGAACACGAACATGTCCAGGATGAATATCTACCAAAGTGTCCAATAAAGATTTTAAATAGTCGTCGGATAATTCGGGTTGATCCGGAGCCATAAGCATGGCAATCAGGTATTGGATTTTCTGATCGGCTTGTATTTCTTCTTGTGCAAAAGCTTTTGCCAATGATTCATTTGCCTTTTCAGTCTCGCCTTTTTTCCTGTAAAAATCGGCCAGGTAAAAATGAACCAATCCATTGTCAGGGTCTATTTTTAATATTTCCTGGTACTGTTTAAAGGCTTTTTCTTCTTCGTTATCGGCCAGGTACAAATCGGCCAACATTCCGTAAAAATCGGCACGGTATGGGAATTTTTTAATCAACTTCTGAATTTCGGCATAAGCCGATTTTTTATCTCCCATTTGAATAAAAAGTCTCTCTTTTTCGAGAGAAACACCTTCTTGTATTCCTTCCTTTTTCTCTAAACGATCATACACCTCTACGGCTTCTTCAAACTTTTCAACCGAAGCGTACAAAGCTGCTTGCAGGTAAAAGAAATCGTTTCTGTCAGGGTACATTTCTATCAACTCTTCATATACCTTGCAGGCATGATCGATCATGCCTTTTTTCTGGTAAATGTTGGCCAATTGAATCTGATACCAAAGGTTACGAGGTTGCTGGGCTACAGCACCACGAGACAATTCAAGTGCGCTGTTGTAGTTCTCCTTGCTCAAATAAATATTTGCCAATTCGTACCTTACAACAGCACTTGTAGGATCAAGTTTAAGGCAGGAATGATACAAAGAAATCCCCTTCTCAATTTCGCCAAGCAAAATGGCTTTGGTTGCCTCCGCAAAAGCAAAATCGAATTTTAGTTTTTGTTCTTCAGTAAGCTTTACTTCTTTCTGAAGTTTGTCTTTCTTCGTTGATTTTAAATTCTTTGCATGAGAAGGAATTCCACACATAATGGAAGTTCCAAGCATCATTGCCAATAATAATTTTCTTCCCGCCTTCATCCTTTTAACTATTTTGAAAAGCTCGCAAAATCGCCAACGTTTAGTTCCGAAACATCTCCCTGAATGTCAACATGATTTCCAATCATTGAGTTTTCAAGGTTTAGGTGTTCCAGGTTTGAATTTCGCTGAACAATGGTGTTGCGAACCAATGTATTACTAACTATTGTACCCGATCCTACTGATACGTGAGGACCAACAATAGAGTTTTCAATTTTTACATTCTCTCCGATATAACATGGAGGAATTACAATGGAATTTTCGATAATTGATGAATCGCAAACCAACTCATCTTCTTTGTGATATTCCAAAATTCTTTGATTGGTGTGAACTGTTGCGTCTTTGTTACCACAATCCATCCATTCAATTACCTGACCTGGTTTAAATACCAAGCCTTTATTTTTCATGTTTTCCAATGCATCGGTTAACTGGTATTCTCCGTTAACAACGATTTTATTGTCTAACAAATACTCTAATTCACTTCTTAAGTTTTCACCATCTTTAAAGTAATAAATTCCGATAATGGCCAAATCAGAAACAAATTCCTGAGGCTTTTCAACAAAATCGGTAATTCTATTCTCTGCATCCAGCTTTACCACACCAAATGCCGATGGATCTTCTACTTTCTGTACCCAAATTACACTATCAGCTTCGGCATCCAGCACAAAATCGGCTTTAAATAAAGTATCTGCGAAAGCAACAACTACACGACCAGAAAGTGATTCTGCTGCACAGTGAATTGCATGCGCAGTTCCCAATGCTTCATCCTGATAATAAATGCTCGATTTTGCACCAATATTGGTAGCAATTTCGCACAACTGGTTCTCAACTTCCTTGCCAAAATCACCAATAATAAAAGCTATTTCTTCAATGCTTTCATTCGATACTTTCGCAATTTCTTCAACCAAACGTTGAACAATAGGTTTTCCTGCAATAGGAATTAACGGTTTAGGCACCGTTAAGGTGTGAGGGCGCATACGCTTCCCCATACCTGCCATAGGTACAATAATTTTCATTGCTGATAATCTGTAGTAGTAATGTTTAAATTAAATAAAATTCGGATCAAAATTAAGATTTAGGCTTGATAATCAATCCGAATTAATGTTTTTTAACGATTAGGCTTTGCCTGTGTGACCAAAACCACCTGCTCCTCTTTCCGAAACTTCCAACTCTTCAACAGCATCCCACTGCACAGTTTCATGAGCGGCAATCACCATTTGGCAAATTCTGTCACCATTCTTAATTTCAACCACCTGGTTCGAAAGGTTAACCAAAATTACACCTATTTCTCCACGGTAGTCTGCATCGATTGTTCCCGGCGTATTCAATACTGAGATTCCTTCCTTTAGAGCCATACCACTACGTGGACGAATTTGGGCTTCATAACCTGCTGGCAATTCAATAAACAAACCCGTTGGAATTAATTTTCTTTCCAATGATTTTAGAAAAACAGGCTCTTTTAGGTTGGCTCTTAGGTCCATTCCTGCCGATAACTCGGTGCTGTATTTTGGTAAATCGTGATTCGATTTATTAACGATCTTAACTTTCATTTGTTAATATTTAGAGGTTTTATGCACTATTTTAACGATTCGCTAAGATACATTTTTCATCTCTCTTATGAAAGGTAATTTCGGGATTAAGCCTGCTCGAAATTATTTCAGTTTAAGTGTTCTTTTAATGGGTTCCCATAATTTCTCCTGCTGAATTACAAGACCAATAAAAGCAAGCAATAAAGGAGTTTTTGCAAGCATTTTTAACCATTGGTTTTCGATTTTAATTTGTGTGGCAATTGCAAAAAGAAACATTGCGAAAACAAAATAGAACAGGATGCGCTTGATGTCGTAAGGCACAGGGTAGTACTTTTGCCCCAATAGATAGGATACAATCATCATGATAGCAAAGCAGATGAAAACCGCATATGCTGCTCCCTGGTATCCAATTCGTGGAACCAAAATAATGTTGAGAATGATTGTGATGACTGAGCCAATGATTGCCATTATAGCTCCGTATCTTGTTTTATCGCTTAACTTATACCACAAAGAAAGTGAAAAGAATACCCCAAAGAACAGGTTGGCAAGCAGTACATAAGGAACAATACTTAAACCTTCGTGATAGTTCGATTTGATCAGGAGCTTAACAATGTCTATATAAAACATCACGCCAAGGAAAATCAACAAACAAAAAAGGGTGAAGTACTTGAGCACATCGGCATAAACCTGTTTTGAATTTTCCTGCTTGGCCTGTGAGAAAAAGAAGGGCTCGAATGCATACCTGAATGCCTGGATAAAAAGTGTCATGATCACGGCCAACTTGTAATTGGCTGCATATATCCCGGTCTGATACATAGGATCTTTCGATGCGGGAATTAAATCAGGCATCAGCATTTTATCTAAATTCAAATTGATTTGACCACAGATGCTTACAATGAGTATTGGCCATGAATAGGATAAAATTTCTTTAAGCAGAGACCAATCCATCCTGAATTTTACCGATTTAAAATCGGGCAGTAACAATACAAAATTTACAACAGATGCTGCGCAAAAAGCGATAAAAATGTATCCAACTCCAATATTAGGATTCCAGATTTTTTCAATAGGTACTCCTGGAAAGTTTTTATGAATCCAAGGACACAACACCAGGAAAAATAGGTTGATTCCCAGATTGGTGAAGATATTAATCAGCTTTAAGCCTGCATAACGAAATGCCCTGTTTTGCAATCGTAGTTTGGCAAAAGGCAAGGCTGTTATGGCATCCAGACCAAGTGTTGCTGCCAATAGTAGTATATATTCCTTGTGATCCGATATGTTCATATGGGCCGACAAAGGATTCAGAAAGATCAAGACAAGAATCCAAAAAATAAGGCTTGATGCAATTAAGCTTAGGAATCCTGTTGTAAAGGTGATATCGGCTTTGCCTTCTTTGTTGGCAAAACGGAAGTAGCCAGTTTCCATTCCAAAGGTGAGTAAGACCAGGAACAAGGCCACATATGACAGCAAATAGGCAACAATTCCAAACTCTGCCGGGTGAAAAATATAAGTGTACAAAGGTACCAGTAACCAATTTAAAAATCGACCCACAATGGAGCTTACGCCGTAAATAGCTGTTTCACCAGCAAGTTTCTTAAGAGGATTCAAATTTGTGCAGTTTTGTGTTCAAAATGCAAAGATATGAGAAAAAGGCAAAGGTGTTGTTTTTGCAAACTATCTGAAAATGAAATAAAAATGAAAAAACGAATGTTCCACGTGGAGCAATTTGCTTTTTCGAATCAAAAAAAGACTCTTTGGTATTTAAATTGAAAATAAATAAGGTCTATTCAAACGTTTTCGGTGTAAGTATTTGATATTTTTGACATTATAAGTCTTGAAGGATTTTCATTTCCAAAATATTTTTCTCACATTTGCTCTCCATACGCGTTAAGGAACGTTTATGTTAGTGTTTGTTGTTTAAGTATTTTGTGAAAATCCCGTGCCTCTCCGGCCGGGATATTTCTTTTTATAGCAGTTTGGTTTTTATGCTATCGAATACTTTTTCCGAATGGTGTTAATGCAAATCCTGCCAGTTTGATATGCTGAGTTGCAAAAGGAATTCCAATAATTGTAATGGCAAATAGCAGGGCAAACAGAACATGAGTTAAGGCAATCCAAATTCCACCAATAAATATCCAAATTACATTTAAAATGATACTCAGGCAGCCACCTGCATGTTCGTTGTATTCTACTTTTTGTCCGAAAGGAGCCAATCCCAATACCGAAAGTTGCATAATTTTAATTCCAAAAGGAATGCCTACAATGGTGAAACACATTAATAATCCGGCAATAAGGTATTCGAAGAAAATGAATATTCCCCCAAAAATAATCCAAATAATATTTCCAATAATGCTCATGTTTAGGTAGTTAAAGTTTATATGAAACGCCGAATTGCAAAACGAAATCGGGCGCTGTGTTTACAATGAGGTCTTCCGAAAAGGAAGCAGACAAATTCAATTTCTTTGAGATATAGTAGTCGGTTCCAATAATCAACTGTATCGACTCTTTTCCCAATTGCCTTGTGGCAGATTCTTTGTAAAAGCCTGAATGAAAATCGAGTTGTACTTTCGGAATCCATTTCTGATTGATGCGATAGGCTGAACCCAGGCTTCCAAATAAAATATCACGACTTAGGAAATCGTCTAAAACCGCTCCCGATCCAATGCGCATATATCCACCTGAATAAAACCAGGTAAAACCTCTATCGGCTCTATCATTTAAAAGTCTTCCCGAAAGATTGAATCCTAGGTCGTTGGTTCCACTGCCAATAAGCTGACTCTTCTCACCTGTCGAAAACTTTACAAATGTCGAGAGCGAAAGCAGATGCTTGTCGTTTTGAAGCAGAGGTGTGGTCAGTCGAAGGGCAATATCACCAATGTCTAACTTTCCTTCATTCATGAGCACATAGGTAGTCTCGTTCTCCTGGTAAAGATAGGTAAGCTTATAGTTTTCCATCTCATCTCTACCCTTTGCAGGCAAACCAAAAGTATTGTGCCAGCCCGTAATAAATGGATCCATTAAGCCACTCGAATGTCTCACCAATGGTACACTTAATTCGACTTCCAATTTATCGAACAATCCATAACGCAAAATAATATCGTTACGGTACATTTCTCCATCGAGATACACTGTTTCTTCCTGTAAACGGGAAAGCGTTGCATTGTTCGCAATGTTCAAATAATTGCCAAAAACAAAGTCTTTCTTTTGTAAGACTTCTCCCCCATTTTGATTAGGGATACCAAAAAAATGAATCAATGGACTGAGGTTACGAGTATGAAAAGGCTCAATATGATTTTGTGCGTAACCCACTGATATTCCAACAAATAAAAAAATAACTACTAATCTTATACGCATTTAATACACAATAGCTTGGTTCATATGTAAAGGCCAAAGCTACAAATTATTAGATAAGATTCCATATCATGGCAGCAGAACCTAAAATTCCCGAATTTCCCTTCACCTTACTAATCGATAAAATTGTTTTGCCTTTGTAAACCGACAGAAGGTTTTCTTCCATGTGGTGTTGTGTGGGTTTTAGAATGAGATCGCCTGCCTTTGATAATCCACCTGCAAGGAAAATTGCCTGGGGATTATTTATGGCAACAACATTGGCCAATGCTATGCCTAAAATTTTGCCGGTATATTCGAAAGATTCAATAGCAATTTCATCACCTCGATAAGCGGCATCTGCCAATTTTTTTGCACTCATTCGATTAAAAGGAATGCCTCTAAGATCACTTTTAAAAGAGTATTTGGCCAACAGCTTGCTCACAGTTCTTTTAATTCCCGTAGCCGATACATAGGTCTCTAAACAACCGTAGCGGCCACATCCGCATTGTCGGCCTTCCGGCCTGGCAATAATATGTCCCAATTCTCCGGCAAAACCAGAGTGTCCATACACCACTTTACTATCCACAACAATGCCACTGCCTAAACCGGTTCCGAGGGTTAAAACAATAAAATTTTTCATCCCTTTGGCTCCTCCATAAAGCATTTCGGCCATTGCCGAGGCATTGGCATCGTTGGTTATTTTAACAGGAAGATTAAAATTTCTTTGAAGAAGATTGCCAAGAGGAAGAACACCCTCCCAAATTAAATTGGAAGCATTTTCTATGGTTCCATTCATGTAGTTGGCGTTGGGTGCACCAACACCTATTCCACTAAGTTTAAAACTCTCTTTATTGGGAAGTTGAAGTTTTTTAATCTGATCCGATAGGGTGATTAAAAAATCCGAAAAGGTATCGAATTCTTTGGTGTAGATTTTATCCTGCACCAAGCAATTTCCCGACTGATCTACCAGTCCGAAAACCGTGTGCGTGCCACCTATATCAATACCTACTGCAAGTTCTTTCATCTTCCGAATTTTTTATTTCGGGCGTGGAACTTACAATCTTTCTTTTAGCAGAGCACGAATTGGATTAAAAATTCTTTGTAGTAATCTTAGATCTTCGGTAATAATTTCGGCATCACCTTCACTATCCTGTGCGAAATTTAACTCGGTTCCGATGTTGGTTACCAGTCCGTTAGATAGGTCAACATCCAGAGCATACTTCTGATTTTCCGGTACTTTAGAGATCGATTGTACTCTTCCTTCCAGCATCCCATATTCAAGATAAGAATAATTATCGAGTTTTATATTCACTCGTTGACCGACTTTAACTTTACCGGCATCTCTCATTCCCAGCTCTACTCTTGCGATGATTTTTGTAGAATCCATCGGAAGAACCGTAAAAACCCTTTCACCACTTTTTACATTCTGATTTGAGCTCCAAAATTTATTGAAGGTTACTTTGCCGTCAATCGGAGTCTTTATCAGGTATTTCTGTTCCCAGATATCAATTTGTGCTTTGAGCTGATCGAAAGATTGAATCATTAAATTTTGCAGGTCTTTTCTTTCGCTCTCCTTCTTCAATTCAAGATCGATAATTTGTTGTTCTACATTTGAAATGTTGATTTGCGTATTAGCCAAAGCCGATCGAGCCCCATGAAAAGCGTAGGAACTCTCCAGGTACTTTTTCTTGGAGTTCTGAAAGTTTTGCTGGGCAATTACACCTCTCTGATAAAGTGAAGAGTCACGATTGTATTGTGTTTTTGAAATGGCCAATTCACTTTCCAGAATTTTCTTTTGCTGGTACTGACGATCGTAAAACATGTTGTACTGCCTGATCTGTTTTCGATAGGATTCTATCTTTTTGTCATAGTACTCCAGCTCAAAAAATCGTTGATAGTCGACACATGATTTTAGGAAAATATTGTAGTAAGATTGCACCTCACCCAATCGGAAAGTTCCTTCGATAACTTGAGCATCGACATTTTGAGCACCGGTAATATGCCCTTGAAAGGACTCCAATTTGTCTTTTAGTTCAAATATATCCTCGTTAAAGGCCGGATTTTCAATAATAGCCAACAAACTACCTTCTTTTACTTCCTGGTTATCCTTGATGTAGAGTTCTTGTATTTTTCCGTTCGAGCGTGCAACCAATTCTGCCGGAGGATTTAGTGTAGTTAAAACCAATCGTGAATTGATAATATCAGGATACCTGAAAAAGTAGGACCCAAAAATAATTGCGATAATAATTACAAAAAACAGGGTGGTTCCACTGCGAATAATCCAGTTTGGAACTCTTCCCAATATCTCTTTAACTTCGTCCGATCGCAATTCTATATTTTTATCTTTTTCCATTTTTAGACGCTGATTCTGATTTTTAGGATTTTTAATGATTAAATATGATTTCTACGTTGTYATTCGAATGACCTTTCTTAGAAATCTCCTACAATACAATCATCGTAATAAACCTATATATTTTAAATTAAGAAAGCTTCAATTAATCTTTAAGTAAGCTCMCAATGTTTATAATTATACCTRATACCTCTACTTCAAAATCATAAACAATCAAACACATCATATACAATCTGTGYCCTGATCAATTTCCATMTTTTAGACACTGATTTTTAGGATTTTTAATGATTAAATATGATTTCTACGTTGTYATTCGAATGACCWYTCTTAGAAATCTCCTACAATACAATCATCGTAATAAACCTATATATTTTAAATTAAGAAAGCTTCAATTAATCTTTAAGTAAGCTCCC